>NZ_JBBKZS010000003.1:0-600031 GCF_037889955.1 Variovorax robiniae | reverse complement strand
GAAAGGGGGAACGAGCTACAGTTATCCACAGTCGGCGTTCACGATGCCGGCCTCCGTCCCCGGGTCAAAGTTCAACCGGCAGGGTGGGTCAGAATTCAACCGGCGCCGACACAGTTATTGGTCAATGTTGCCAAGTGGATTGGGCACAAACTACGCGCGTGACGGGGAAACCGGTTGCTTGTTGTGGGCCACGCAGTGCGTCGACGTCGCGTGGAGCTGTGCGAGGCTGGGACCCGAAAGGCTCAGTAATCCAACCGCGCCAGCCGCGCAGCGAGTCCCCCTACCCGATCCACCCTCCGCCCAATCGCCCCCTCCAACACCTCCGGCGCAGCCGCCAACGTAAACCAGTCCCGCGCCCGCGTGATCCCCGTATAGACCAGCTCCCGCGTCACGATCGGACTCGCTCGGTCGGGCAGCAGCAGCGCCGTGTGCGCGAACTCCGAGCCCTGCGACTTGTGCACTGTCATCGCGAACACGGTCTCCACCGCGCGCAGCCGGCTCGGCAGCACCCAGTGGATGCTGCCCGTGCCGTCGCCGGTCGCGAAAGCCACGCGCAGGGTCCAGCGGGGGCGCTTCTCGCTGGGGAGGGTGGCGGGCAGCGCCAGCGTCACGCCGACGTCGCCGTTCATCAGGCCCAGGCCGTAGTCGTTGCGCGTGACCAGCACCGGGCGGCCGGGGTACCAGCCGCCGTGTTCGGCTTCGAGCAGGCCTTCGGCGCGCAGCAGTCCTGCGATGCGCGGGTTCAGGCCTTCCACGCCCTGCGGGCCGCTTCGCAGGGCGCACAGCAGCTGGAACTTGCCATAGGCGGCCAGCACCTGCTGCGCCCATGCGTCGAACGCGGGTTGCGGCGCATCGATGGCGGGCTGGCGCTCGCGCATCAGCGTCAGGTAGTGGCGATAGCCCACGGGGGGCGGCACCGGCCGCTTGTTGCTGTTGGCGTCCTGGCGCCCTGGGCCCTGGCCTGTTGTCATTCCTGCAAAGCCCTCCGGCGCGCCGTCGACCACCAGGCGGCGCAGCGACGCGTCGTCGATCGGCCATCGGTGCGCGATGTCGGCGTGCTTGCGGCTGTCGAAGATGCGCCGCACGGCCGGGCCGTCGCCGGCGTTGACGGCTTCGGCCAGCTTGCCGATGCCGCTGCTGGCGCTGAAGCGGTGGCTCACGCGCAGCTTGACGACGGCCTGGTCCAGCGGCGTGCCCTTGGCGTCGCAGAGCGCCGCGTCGAACAGCTCGCCGGTGACGGCCTGCAGCCATGCGGCGGTGTCGACGGTGTAGTGGCCGGCGTCGGCGCGCGCGCACAGGTCGCCGAGCACGGCGCCGGCTTCCACGGACGCGAGCTGGTCCTTGTCACCGAGCAGGATCAGGGCGGCCTGGGGCGGCAGGGCGGCGAAGACGGAGTCCATCATCTCCAGGTCGAGCATCGAGGCTTCGTCGAGCACCAGCAGGTCGAGCGGCAGCGGGTTGTGCGCGTTGTGCCGGAAGTGCCGCGTGTCGGGCCGGCTGCCGAGCAGGCGGTGCACGGTCGTGACCTCGGTGGGGATGGCGGCGCGCACGGCCTCGGCATCGGCCAGCGCGGCGAGGGGCAGGTTGGCGACGGCGCTGGCGATGGATTCGTTGAGGCGCGCCGCGGCCTTGCCGGTGGGGGCGGCCAGGCGGATGCGGAGCCTCCGGCCTTTGTCGCCATCGCCTCCCTCTGAGAGTGCCAGGTGCTGCAGCACGGCCAGCAGGCGCACGACGGTGGTGGTCTTGCCGGTGCCGGGGCCGCCCGTGATGATGCTGAAGCCCTGCCGCACGGCGATGGCGCAGGCGACCTTCTGCCAGTCGGTGTTGGCGCCGTCGCGGTGCTGGAACAGGGCGTCGAGTGATTCGGCCAGGCTGGCTTGCGCCTCGGGCGCCGCGGCCGGCGTGGGCATGGCCACGCGCTGGGCGATGGCCTCGCTGACGGACTGCTCGTACTGCCAGTAGCGGCGCAGGTAGAGGCGGTCGCCGACGTGGACCAGCGGGGTCGTGCCCGGGCCGGCCGATACCAGCGTGCGATGCTTGAGCGCCTTGTGCCACTTGGCCAGGGTCACGCCTGCGAGCAGGGCTGATGGCGGTGTGGGCGGCGAGCCTTCGGTGGTGGCGCGGGCCACGCCTTCGGGCGGCATCGACAGGGCCTGGCCGGCATTGGCCAATGCGGCGCGCAGGTCGAGGCAGGAATGGCCGCGGCCGAGTTGATGGCTGGCGAGCGCGGCGCCGAGGATCAGCAGCGGGTCGGCGTCCGGCGCCTGCTGCGCGAGGAAGGCGGCGAAGCTGCGGTCGAGCGCGCGCAGCCAGCCTTGGGTGACCCAGGTGTCGAGATCGGCGAGCAGCGGCGCGTGGCGGGTGGGGAGGGGGCGGAGGAAGACTGTCGCGTTCATGCTGCGACCTCCGCAGCCGCACCGCTGAACAGCGCATCGAGCGCATCGATCAGCACCTTCGGCGGTCGTTCGCAATGCAGGCCCTGGCTCGGTGCCGCATGGCCGCGCAGGAAGATGTAGACGGCGCCGCCGACATGGCGCTCGTAGTCGTAGTCGGGCAGGCGGGAGCGCAGCAGGCGGTGCAGCGCGAAGATGTAGAGCACGTATTGCAGTTCGTAGCGGTGGTGCAGCACGGCGCTGCGCAGGGCCTCGGGCGTGTAGTCGGCATCGCGCGGGCCGAGCCAGTTGGACTTGTAGTCGGCCACGTAGTAGCGGCCCTCGTGCTCGAAGACGAGGTCGATGAAGCCCTTGAGCATGCCGTTGACCTGCTGCGGCAGCAGCTGCGGCCGGTGCGCGGCGTCGAGCGTGTGGCGGGTGACGAGTGCGTCGAGTGCGCGCGTGTCGACCTGCTGCGCGGCGAGCCAGAACTCCATCTCGATCTGTACGCGGCCGAGCGATGAGGGGCTGACGGGCTTTGCATCCGCGTGCAGCGCATCGAGCTTCAGCGGCGTGCGCAGCCAGTCGAGCATCCAGCTGCGCAGGGGCTCGATCCAGGTGCTCCAGCCGTTGAGGTTGCAGCGGCGCGCGATGAGGTCGGCCAGGTCGGCTTGCGCTTCTGCATCGGCATGCACGCGGGCGAAGCCCTTGCGGCCGACCCATTCGAGCAGGCTGTGCAGGAAGGTGCCCGGGCCGGAACCGCGCGGGAAGCCGTGCAGGCCGCCGATGGGCGTGTCGGTCGCTGGTGCCGCATCCGCGTCTTCGGAGAGGGACTCGTTGCCGGCGCGGCTCTCGGCGTAGGTGTCCTCGGCGGCCGTGGCGGGGCTGGGGAGCATGGCCGGCGGCAGCGCGGGCGTGGTGTCGTCGACGGGCGTGTCGTCGGTGGTGCCCGTGCTGCGCAGGGCCGAGTAGCTGGCGATCCACCAGCTCTCGCGCGGGCCGGCGGGCAGTGGTGGTTCGGGGGCGGGCAGGACGGTGGTGGCTGGGGGCTGGTAGCGCGTGTCGTCGGGCGCGGGGGCGGGCTGGACGGCGATGCAGGAGGCGCCATCCTTTGCCAGTGCATCGAGTGCCGCGTTGAGTGCCGAGGGCGGCATCGGCAGGCCGCCGCCCAGCAGGTAGCCGAGTGCGCTGCGCTCCACGCCGGACAGCGGCGCCACACCCACCCAGGTCGCGTAGCGGGCGCGCGTGAGTGCGACGTAGAGCTTGCGCAGGTCTTCGCCCAGGCGCTCGGCGTCCACGCGTGCGACGGCTTCGTCGTCGGCCTGCAGGGCCACCACGAGGCGGCCCTCGTCGTCGTGCCATTTGAGCGGCAGATCTTTCGGGCTGGCGGGGCGGAAGGCGGTCGCGAAGGGCAGGAAGACCAGCGGGTATTCCAGGCCCTTGGACTTGTGCACCGTCACCACCTTGACCAGGTCGGCATCGCTTTCCAGGCGCAGCTTGCGGGCGTCGTTCTCGTTGTCGGTCTCGCTCTCGCCGCGCTGCTCGGACAGCCAGCGGATCAGGCCGTGCTCGCCCTCGACCTGGACGCTGGCATGCTGCAGCAGTTCGGCCAGGTGCAGCAGGTCGGTGAGGGTGCGGTCGTCACCGGCGGCGAGCAGGCGCTGCGGCACGGCGAAGTCCTGCAACAGTTGCCGCAGCATCGGCAGCACGCCCTGGCGCTGCCACATCTGCTGGTAGCGGCGGAACTGCAGCACGCGCTCTTCCCAGGCGAGTTCGTCATGGTTGAGGCGGTCCAGCTCATGCCAGCTCAGGGCGAGCACGGCGCAGGCGAGGGCGGCGCGCAGGGGGCGGTCGTCATCGGGTTCGGCGCAGGCGGTGAGCAGGCGTTCCAGTTCGACGGCGACGGCGCTCTGGAACACGAGGCCCTTGTCGGAGAGGTAGACGCTGCGGACGTTGCGGGCGCTCAGGGCCTGGCGCACGGCTGCGGCTTCGCTGCCCTTGTTGACGAGGATCGCGATGTCGCCCGGTTGCACGGGGCGCAGCGTGCCGGTGGCGTCGTCGGTGAAGCCGGTGGTGCCGGCCTGGCCCTCGGCCAGCAGGCGCACGATCTCGGTGGCGCATGCTGACGACATGGACTGCATCGCTTCGGTGCTGCCGACGGTCTCGCCGCCTTCGACGGTCCAGCAGGTGAGGGCGGGGGCGGGCGCGTTGTCGCGCGTCCAGTGTTCCTTGCGACCCTGGGCTTCGACGGAGAGGAAGGGCAGGGGGCTCTCTTCCGCGGTGCGGAACAGGAAGGCGCCTTGGCCTTGCTCGCGATCCTCGGCCAGTTGGAACACGCGGTTGACCGCATCGACCATCGCCGTGGTCGAGCGGTAGTTGGTGCCGAGCGTCGAGTGGCGGTCGGCGGCATCGCGGCGCGCGGCGAGGTAGGTGTGGATGTCGGCGCCGCGGAAGGCGTAGATAGCCTGCTTGGGGTCGCCGATCAGCACCAGGGCCGTGTCCTGCGCGTTGGCCGCGACGCCGTATACCGCATCGAAGATGCGGTATTGCAGCGGGTCGGTGTCCTGGAATTCGTCGATAAGGGCGACCGGGAATTGGGTGCGGATGAGGGCAGCGAGACGTTGGCCGTTGGGGCCTTGCAGGGCGGCGTCGAGGCGGGTGAGGAGTTCGTCGAAGCCCATCTCGGCGCGGCGGGCCTGCTCGGTCGCGAGGCGGGCGGCGGACCAGTGGGCGACGTGGCGCAGGACGTCGTCGTGGGCATCGGGCAGCGCGGCGAGGCGGTCGCGCAGGGTGAGCATGTCGTCGAGTGCGGGATGGTCGGGGGCTGGCGCGCCCTTGGTGAAAGCTTCGGCCATGCCGTTGGGCGTGAGGCGGGTCCAGGCGGTGCTGGTCTTGGGCAAGGGCTGCACCGCTTCACCGTGAGCCCAGTCGCGCAGATCGCCCAGCCAGGCTTGATAGAAGCGGGCTTGCAGCTTGCGGCCATCGACTTGCTTGGCCGCGCAAGCCTTGTCGAAGATGGCTTCCAGTTCGTCGGCCCACTTCTTCCACGGTGCCTTGATGTCGGCGAGTTCGCGCGTTGCTTGATCGCGTGCGGCCTTCATCGCAACGGCGGGCTCCGTTCCCGCAGCGAGCGACTGCGTCAGCGTCAGCAGGTTGCGGACCGAGTCCGCCAGCACTTTTGGCGTGGCCCACCACTCGCTGACCTGCTTCGCATCCTCGAGCGACAGCGGCGTGAAGAAGGTGCGCCAGTAGTCGCGCAGCACCTCGGCGCGCAGTTCGGCCTGGTCGGCTTCGAGGGTCTGCGTGAACAGGGCACCGCTGTCGAAGGCGTGCTCGCGCAGCATGCGGTTGCACCAGCCGTGGATGGTCGACACGGCGGCTTCGTCCATCCACTCGGCGGCCAGGCGCAGGGCACGGGCGCAGGCGAGCCATTCGGTGGGCGGATAGTCTGCGCGCAATTGGTGGAGCAGGTCGTTGCCTGGGTTTGCCAGGTCCACCGTGGCCGGGTCGACGGCGAAGGCTTCGGCGGCTTCGGCCAGGCGTGCGCGGATGCGGTCGCGCAGCTCCTTGGTCGCGGCCTCGGTGAAGGTGACGACGAGAACCTCGGGTGGCGTCAGCGCGCGCGTGAAAGCGACCGGACCGCCGTGGCCGAGCACGAGGCGCAGGTACAGCGCGGCGATGGTGAAGGTCTTGCCGGTGCCGGCGCTGGCCTCGATGAGGCGGCTGCCGCGCAGTGGGAACGTGAGCGGTTGAAGCAAGGGGGGCGTGGTGGTCATGCGCTTTCCTTGATGGCGGCGGGTGCGCCCTTGGCAGCCTTGATGCGGGCGTTGCCCACGGCATCGCCAATCGGCTTGAGCAGGTCCACTGTCCATCGCGCGAATTCGCCATCGGACCAGAGCGCGTCGAAGTCGGGGAAGGCGCGCAGCAGGTAGTCACTGAACTGGATTTCGCCGCTGTCCGGAACCCGCGCGTCGCCATAGCACTTGCGCGCCGCTTCGAACGCGGCTTCGTGGGGCACATCGGCGTTCGTGCCGCCGGCGTCGAGCCAGGCGAAGGCCGTCTGCTGTGCCAGTGGCAGCGGTCGGCACTGGCCCTGCTGCCATGCGTCCAGCAGCCTGGACCACCAGGCGCGTGCGTCCGCAGGGTCCAGCGGTTGCAGGGTCACGGTGCCCACCTTGCTGATGATGCGCGTGGTCATCGAACCGCCGTCCAGATGCGCGGCGACGTGGGCGATCCAGAACGGGTGCAGCTTGTCGCGCCGGTAGCGGTCGTCCTTGACAAGGCTGCTGCTGTGGAGCACCAGTCGGCATCGCTCGCCGTTCGCGTTGGCGCGCAGGCCGCCGAGCCAGTCGGCGAGACGCAGCGATTCATGAAGGCCTTCGGGCAGGTGGTCGAGCGCTTCGTCGGGCAGCACGATGGGCCATTCGTCCTGCGCCTTCGCGTATTCGGTGAACATGGCTTCCATCGGTTCGGCGAGCGCTTGCTGCTGCAGCACGCCGAAGGGACCGGCCGGCAGCGCGCCGCGACCGGCGATGCGTTCGAGCTTGCTGTTCATCGCGTCCTCGCGAGCTTCTCCGGCTTCGAGCGCGCTGCGTTGCGACTGGATCAACTCGTCCTGCAGCTTCCAGTTCTCGAGCGCATTGAGGTCGAAGGGTTCATGGTCTTCGCTTTCGCTCTCGCGGTCGTCGAGGAAGACGCCGAGGCGCAAGCGGAAGAAGGCGCGTGGCGGCTCCTTGAGGAAGTCCGAAAGCATGCGCAGGGTCAGCGGTCCTTCGAAGGGGCGCGGGGGCAGTTCCGGGTCGGGCGCGTCGTCGGTCAATGTCGCGGCTTGAGCGCGCCATGCGGTGGCATAGCTGAACAAGCGGTCGTCGCCACCCTGCGTGAAGTAGGCCGGATGAAAGGGCTGCAGCCGGTGTTCGACCGTCAGCGCATGCAACAGTTGCTTGCCCGCCTTGTCCTGCGCCAAGTCCTCGTCACCCGCCAGTCGCCAGCCCGCAGCCAGGTGGTCGCGCAGCTGAGCCACCAGCACCGAGGGCGGTCGCTCGGAGTTGTCCAGGATGCTGTGGCCGACCCAGCTGATGTGCAGCTTCTCGCGCGCTGACAGCAGCGCTTCGAGGAACAGGTAGCGGTCGTCCTCGCGGCGCGAGCGGTCGCCGGGGCGGTAGTCGTGGCCCATGAGGTCGAAGTCCATCGGCACGCGGCTGCGCGGATAGTCGCCGTCGTTCATGCCCAGCAGCGCGACCACGCGGAAGGGAATGGCGCGCATCGGCATCAGCGTCGCGAAGGTCACGGCGCCGGCGAAGAAGGTGGCGTTAAGCGTGGGCTGGTCGATCTGCGCAAGCCAGTGTTCGCGCACCACCGACAGCGGCAGTTCCTCGACCAGACCGGCGTTCTCGCAGGCGGCGAGCCAGTCCTGCAGCGAGGTGCCCAAGCGCATCAGCGTGAAGCCGTCGGCGTCTTCGCCCGTCTCGAAGAAGTCGGCCAGCAGCGCGCGCAGGCGCTCGCCCCAGACCTTGGGCGCGGCCGGCGTGGCGAGCGTGCGCCAGTGCGCTTCGAGCGTGGCCAGCAGTTGCACCAGCGGGCCGAGCAGGGCGGCATCGAGACCGCCCACCTCGTCGAGCGGTTCCACGCCGGCCCAGGCCTCGCTGGAGCCCACGGCATAGCCCAGCAGCATGCGTTGCAGGCCGAAGTCCCAGCTGTTCTGCGCGAGCGCTTCGGGCAGGTCGAGCGACTGGCGTTGCTCGGCATGCAGGCCCCAGCGGATGTTGGCGGCGGAGATCCAGCGGTGCAGCAGCGGCAACTGGCTTTCCTCGATGCCGAAGCGCGCGCGCAGGGCCGGCACCTCCAGCCAGTCCAGCACGTCGCTCACTGCGATGCGGGACTGCGGCAGCGCGAGCAGCTTTTCCAGTGCGCCCAGCAGCGGGTCGTGGTGGCGCTGGCCCTGGTCGGCCAGCGTGAAGGGGATGTGGCGCGCATCGTCGGGCGTGAGCAGGCCGAACACGGCCTGGATGTGCGGCGCGTAGGTGGCCACGTCGGGCACCATCACGATCACGTCGCGCGGGTGCAGCGTGGGGTCGGCGGCGAAGGCGGCGAGCAACTGGTCGTGCAGCACCTCGACCTCGCGCTGCGGGCCGTGCGTGACGTGGAAGGCGATGGAGCGATCTGCGCGCGTGTCGATGGCGGGCCAGGTGGCGCGGGTCTCGGCGAGCGGGCGCAGGTCGCGGATGTCGTCCTGCAACTGGCGCAGCACGGTGCCCTGCGGGTTGGCGTCGAAGCAGGCGATGCGCTGGCCGATGGCCTCAAAGCGCTGCGCGTAGGCTTCCTGTTCGTCATGCACGTCGAGCAGGCGGATGAAGTCGCGGCCCTGCTTGCCCCATGCGGCGAGCAGGGGTTGTGCATGCAGGTGCAGCGCCTCGTCGGCGATGGGGCCTTCGCTGCCGGGGCGGCGTTGCTGGCGCCAGCGTTCGGCGCGGAGCAGGTCCTTGTCGGCGACGATGTGCGACCAGTCGTGCTCGCAGGGGTTGTGCACGCACATCAGCACCTGCACCCAGCGCGCGAGCGTGGCCAGCACTTCGAGCGACTGCTGCGGCAGCGAGGAGATGCCAAAGACCACGAGGCGGCGCGGCAAGCCGGCGGGCCGCTCGCCTTGCCGGTCGGATGCGGCGGCCATGAAGCGCTGGTGCACGGCGGCGCGGCTGCTCGCGGCGCCTTCGGGGCCGACGTCCTCCAGCAGTGCGCGCCAGAGACGTGGCTGCCAGCGCAGCTCGGGCGGCACGGGTTGTTTGCCGCCGCGCGAGGTCGAGATGGTGTCCTCGCCCGCTGCCCAGTCGGCGAGCCAGTCGGCCCGGTAGACCTGGTACTGGTCGAACAGGTCGGCCAAGCGCTCGGCCAACTGGTGGCGCTTGCGCAGGTCGCGGTCGTCGACGAGGAAGCGCGACAGCGGCGCGAACACCTCCTCGGCCAGCAGCGCGGGCAGCAGGCGCATGAGGCGCCAGGTCAGCAGGGTCTTGTCGAAGGGCGAGGCGGCCGGTACGTGCTGCGCGCCGAGCACGGCCCGGTACGCCTGCCAGATGAAGCTGGCGGGCAGCTCGGTGCGGATCGCTGCCGCCACGCCCACGCCGCCCTGGCCCGCGTCGCGCGCCAGCGAGAGCTTGAGCCACTGGGCCACGCCGTTGCTCTGCACCAGCACGAACTCGTCTTCCAGCGGCGCGAGCGGATGGCGCGCCATCCAGGCCAGCATCAGGTCGCGCAGGGCTTCCGGGTGGTTGCCGTGCACGGCCATGAAGCCGGGGGGGAGTGCTGCGGATTCGGTCATTGCGTCGTTGGAAGGGCGGTGGGCCGTGTCGGAGATGGGGGTGGAGTTTCGTTCCTGCGAGGCCCACTGCATGAGCCCGGCCCAAAAAGATTGCCCTTCGCCGAACCTGCCCTTGGGCTTTACCCGATGCGTCTCCCGGACCCGAGCGTTTAAATAGTACTTTCTGCTCAACAAGGGTTCGACCGTGGATGCACGCGTGACGAACAACAGCCCGCTCTACCTGCTGGAACGCAGCGATGTCGGGCTGGTCCAGCTCGACCGCGACTTGAAGGTCGTGGCGATGAACAGCTTCGCCCGGCGCGCGCTGCCGGTGGAGGACAAGCAGCCTTTCGAGAAGATGGTGCTGTCCTTCCATCCGGAGCGGTCGCAGAGCAAGGTCAAGTTCCTGCTCGACCAGGCCGAATGCCCGGTCAGCAATCCGCCGCCGATGACGATGATCATCAACATCCCCGAGCGCGTGCTGCTGATCAAGGTCAGCAAGATGTCCGATGCGCGAGGCGACACCTCCGGCTACACGCTGGTGTTCTACGACATCACCGACGCGGTGACGCGCGAGGACGGCGCCGCGCAGCGGCCGGGCCAGAAGCGGCAACTGTTGAAGATCCCGACCGTGTCGGGCAACCGCATCGTGCTGGTGGACGCGGCGACCGTGCGCTACATCCGCTCCGAGGGGCACTACACCTGGGTGCACACGGCCCAGGGGTCAAGCTTCTGCAACCTCAACATCGGCGACCTGGAAGGCCGGCTCGACAGCGGCTCGTTCCTGCGGATTCACCGCAGCTACGTCGCCAACCTGGACCATGCGGAGCAGATCGTGCGGGACGACGGGAAGGTGATGCTGAAGCTGGCGGGTGGGGATGACCACGGCTTGCCGGTGGCGCGGGCCAGCGTGCCGCGCTTGCTGGAGCGGCTCGGGATCGCGGAGACCGAGAAGATGTGAATCCGGGGCGCGACGCGCTCTTCGTGCACCGAAGACCGCCGTTCGTGCAGGGGCGCAAGCGCTTCGTGCATCGCGCGTAATTGCTGCACCGCACTGTCGATAAGGTCCGAGTCGTTGCATTTGGAGACAGTCGCCATGATCCCTGCCGGATTCGAATACCACGCGCCGCGCTCGGTGGCCGATGCCGTTGCGCTGCTCGGTGAACTGGGGCCGGACGCCAAGCTGCTGGCCGGCGGCCACAGCCTGCTGCCGATGATGAAGCTGCGCTTCGCGACGCCCTCGCACCTGATCGACCTGGGCCGCATCGAGGGGCTGCGCGGCATCTCGCAGGCAGGCAACGAGATCCGCATCGGCGCGATGACGACGGAGGCCGACCTGCTCAAGTCATCCCTGCTCGCAGAGAAGCTGCCGCTGCTGGTCGAAGGCGCGGGCTGGATTGCCGATCCGCAGGTGCGCTACAAGGGCACGATCGGCGGCGACATCTCGCACGGCGACCCCGGCAATGACCATCCGGCGTTGATGCTGGCGCTGGATGCGTCCTTTGTGCTCGTGGGGCCGCAGGGCGAGCGCGTCGTGCCGGCGGATGGCTACTTCCTCGGCATGTATTCGACGCTGCTGGAGCCGGATGAAGTGCTCTCGGAAATCCGCATCCCGATCCCGCCGCCGGGCACCGGCTGGTCGTACCAGAAGCTCAAGCGCAAGACCGGCGACTTCGCCACCGCCGCGACCGCCGTGCTGCTGCAGATGAGCGGCGGGGTCGTCTCGAAGGTCAACATCGCGCTGACCAATGCGGGCGCCACGGCGCTGAAGGCCAACGCGGCGGAACAGTCGCTCCTTGGCCAGGCGATCGACAACGCCAGCGTCAACGTCGCCGCGCGCCTGGCCATGGGCATCTGCGACCCGACACCCGACCAGCGCGGCGATGCGGAATACAAGGTCGCGATGTGCGGCGAGATGACACGCCGCGCGCTGCTGGCCGCGTACGAACGTACCCCGCACTGAATAACGCTGCTGAACAACAACGGAGCCCCACGATGGCCAACACCCACACCGTGTCCTTCCAGCTCAACGGCAAGCCCGTCGCCGTGATGGTGGAGCCGCGCGAACTGCTCATCCACACGCTGCGCGAGCGCCTCGCGCACACCGGCCCGCACATTGGCTGCGAGACTTCGCATTGCGGCGCCTGCACCGTCGACCTGGACGGCATGTCGGTCAAGTCATGCACCGTGCTCACCGTGCAGTGCGAAGGCACGCAGATGGTCACCATCGAAGGCATGGAGCAGGGCGGCGTGCTGCATGCGCTGCAACAGGCTTTCCATGAAGAGCACGGCCTGCAATGCGGCTACTGCACGCCGGGGATGATCACGCGCGCCTACCGGCTGCTGCAGGAGAACCCCGACCCGAGCGAGCAGGACATTCGCTACGGCCTGGCCGGCAACCTCTGCCGCTGTACGGGCTACCAGAACATCGTGAAGGCGGTGCAGTCCGCCGCGAAGAAGCTCGCCGCCGCCAGGGCCGCGCCGCCTGCCGCCGAAGCTCCCGCTGCCGAGTCCGCAGCACCGGCACCGCAAGCCGTGCCGGCCTGAGCGCCGATTCCAATCCTCCTTCCTCACGATCTTCACCGGAGACTTCCATGGGCGACATGTCCGAACTCCAGCAGCGCGAGCTTGGTTTGCAAGGCATGGGCACGTCCCTGCTGCGCAAGGAAGACGCACGTTTCATCCGCGGCCAGGGCAGCTATGTCGACGACATCAAGCTGCCGGGCATGCTCTTCGGCGCGGTGGTGCGCAGCCCGTACGCGCATGCACGCATCAAGTCGATCGACAAGTCGAAGGCACTGGCGGCGCCGGGCGTGGTGGCCGTGCTCACGGCCGATGATTTGAAACCCGTCAACCTGCACTGGATGCCCACGCTCGGCGGCGACGTGCAGGCCGTGCTGGCCGACAAGAAGGTCTGCTTCCAGATGCAGGAAGTGGCGATGGTGCTCGGCACCGACCGCTATGCCGCGGCCGATGGCGCGGCATTGGTCGAGGTCGACTACGAGGAGTTGCCCGCCATCGTCGACCCGAAGAAGTCGATGACGCCCGACGCGGTCATCATCCGCGAGGACATCGCCGACAAGACCGAGGTGGGCCACGGCCCGCGCACGCATCCCAACCACATCTTCACCTGGGAAGCGGGCGACAAGGCGGCGGCCGATGCAGCCTTCGCCAACGCCGAAATCACAGTGCGCGAGGAGATCCTGAATCCGCGCGTGCATCCCTGCCCGCTGGAAACCTGCGGCTGCGTCGCCTCCTTCAACAAAGCCACCGGCTACCTCACTGTCTACATGACGACGCAGGCGCCGCACCTGGTGCGCACCGTGCTCGCGATGCTCTCCGGCGTCGCGGAAAGCAAGATCCGCGTGGTGGGCGGCGACATCGGCGGCGGCTTCGGCAACAAGGTGCCGGTGTATCCGGGCTATGTGGTGGCGATCGTGGCGTCGATCGTCACGGGCGTGCCGGTGAAGTGGATCGAATCGCGCATCGACAACATCTCGACCACGGGCTTTGCGCGGGACTATCACGGGGTCGGCGAACTCGCGGCCGACAGCCAGGGCCGCATCAAGGGCCTGCGATTCACCGCGCTGGCGGACCATGGCGCTTTCAACTCGCATGTATCGGCGACCAAGCTGCCGGCGGGGCTGTTCTCGATCTGCACCGGCTCCTACGCGATCCCGAATGCGTACTGCCGCGTCGATGCGGTCTACACCAACAAGGCCCCCGGGGGCGTGGCGTATCGCTGCTCGCTGCGCGTGACGGAAGCGGTGTACCTCATTGAACGCATGATGGACATCCTGGCGCTCAAGCTCGGCGTCGACAAGGCGGAGATCCGGCGCCGCAACTTCGTGAAGACGGAGCAGTTCCCGTACACCACTTCGCTCGGCTGGACGCTCGACAGCGGCAACTACGAACCCGCGCTCGACAAGGTGCTCAAGGCCTGCGACTACGAAGGCCTGCGCAAGGAGCAAGCCGCGCGCCGTGCCGACCCGAATTCGGAAACGCTCATGGGCATCGGCCTCGCGACCTTCACCGAGATCGTCGGCGCCGGCCCGACCAAGGTCTGCGACATCCTCGGCATCGGCCTCTTCGACAGCTGCGAGATCCGCGTGCATCCCACCGGTGGCGTGATTGCACGGCTCGGCACGATGACGCAGGGCCAGGGCCATGCGACGACCTACGCGCAGATCATCGCGACCGAACTCGGCCTGCCCGCCAGCGACATCGTGGTGGAGGAGGGCGACACCGACAAGGCACCCTACGGCGCCGGCACCTGGGGCTCGCGTTCCACGCCGGTGTCGGGTGCCGCCACCGCGATGGCCGCACGCAAGATCAAGGACAAGGCGAAGAAGATCGCGGCCCATCTGCTTGAAGTGGCCGAGGGCGACCTGGAGTGGGAGATCGACCGCTTCAAGGTCAAGGGCAACCCGACAGCGGCCAAGACCATGAAGGAGATCTGCATGGTCTCGCATACCGGCAACCTGCCGGCGGGCATGGAGCAGGGCCTGAACGCGGTCGCCTACTACGACCCGCCGAACATGACCTACCCCTTCGGCACGTATCTCTGCGTGGTCGATGTCGACAAGTTCACCGGCGTGGTCAGCGTGCGCCGCTTCTATGCGCTGGATGACTGCGGCACGCGCATCAACCCGATGGTGATCGAAGGCCAGATCCACGGCGGCCTCACCGAAGCCTTCGCGGTCGCGATGGGCCAGCAGATCCCCTTCGACGAGAACGGCAACCACCTCGGCAACAGCCTGATGGACTATTTCCTGCCGACCTCGATGGAAACGCCGCATTGGGAGACGGACCACACCGTCACGCCCTGTCCGCACCATCCCATCGGCGCGAAGGGCGTGGCCGAATCGCCTCATGTGGGCGGCATCCCGTGCTTCAGCAATGCGGTGATCGATGCGTTCTCCCACCTCGGCGTGACGCACATGGACATGCCGCACACCTCGTACCGCGTGTGGAAGCAGTGCCACGCGCTGGGCATCGACCAACGCACATGAAAGTCTCGCTCGAAAAGACCTTCCCCATGCCCGGGTCCGCCGACGCGGCATGGACGGTCTTGCAGGACATCGATGCGGTCGCAGGCTGCATGCCTGGCGCGAAGATCACCGAGCGCATCGATGCCACGCACTTCAAGGGCACGGTGGCGGTGAAGTTCGGGCCGGCGAACATGGCCTTTCGCGGGGACGTGGAGATTCTGTCGCTCGATGCGGCGAGCAAGACGCTGCGGTTGATGGGCAAGGGGACGGACAGCACCGGCAGTTCGGGCGCGTCGATGGACCTGACGGCGCGCATCGACGCGATTGACGCGGCGTCCAGCCAGCTCGTCGGCACGAGCGAGGTCGCGATGAGCGGCAAGGCGGCGGCCTTTGGCGGACGCATGATGGATTCGGTCGCGGACCAGGTCCTGAAGCAGTTCGCGGCGAACTTCGCGAAGCGGGTGAGCGCGGTGCAGGAGGCGGCGGCGACTGCGGCGCCTGCGGAGTCGACGGTGATTCCCGTCGCGGCAAACGATTCAACTGGGGCTCTCGCAACGCCCGGCACCGTCGCATCGGCCACGACGGCTACCGCATCGACTTCGGCAGCATCCGGCGCGACTGCCTCGGCGCACTCGGCCGCAAGGCCCGATGCACCGGTCCCGAACCCATCCGCTTCAGCGCTCTCGGCCGCAACCGCCGCCCAAGTCACGCGCGCAGCCACGGCCACATCCGCGCCCGCACCCACCGCCTCGCCCGCACCTACCGAACCCGCCCAACTCAACGCCACCTCCCTCCTCTGGGGCGCCTTCAAGGACTGGCTGCATTCGCTGTTCGCAGCCAAACGCACATGACAACCCAGGGGCGCTCCCTCGCGCTCGCCGCCTTGCAACAGCAACTCGGCGACGCGGGCTACATCGCCGAGCCGGGCCTCGTCGCCGCACTGCTGCTGATGCAGGACCTCGGCCGCCCGTTGCTGCTCGAAGGCGATGCCGGCGTCGGCAAGACCGAGGTGGCCAAGGTGCTGGCGCAGGTCCGCAACACGCGCCTCATCCGCCTGCAGTGCTACGAAGGCCTTGACGCCCACGCGGCCATGTACGAGTGGAACTACCAGCGCCAGTTGCTCGCCATCAAGCTGCTGGAGCACGATGAGCGGGGCATGGCCCAAAAGGAACAGGACATCTTCTCCGAGCGCTACCTGCTCAAGCGCCCCTTGCTCGAAGCCATCAGCTGCGAGCAGCCGCCCGTGCTGCTGATCGACGAGGTGGACCGCGCCGACGAGGCCTTCGAGGCCTACCTGCTCGAACTGCTTTCCGACTTCCAGCTCTCGATCCCCGAACTCGGCACCGTGCATGCCACCAGCCGCCCGATCGTCGTCATCACTTCCAACGGCACGCGCGAACTCTCCGATGCATTGCGCCGCCGCTGCCTCTACCAGTTCATCGACTACCCCGACCACGAGAAGGAACTCGCCATCGTGCGCAGGAAGGCGCCCGATGCCGCGCCCCAGCTTGCGCAGCAGATCGTGGCCTTCGTGCAGTCCGTGCGGCGCATGGACCTGCAGAAGAAGCCCGGTATCGCCGAGACGCTGGACTGGGCGGCGGCCCTGCTGCGCCTGGACATCTCCGTGATCGACATCGACGGCACCGATCGCATCATGGAAACGCTCAGCGCCCTCATCAAGACCCGCGACGACCGCGCCGCCTTCCCGCGCGCCGCGGTCGCGCGACTGGCGGCCGCATGCTGACGCTGCAAGCGCCGGATGTCGGCGACCGGGCCGCGCAACGCCTCGCAGGCTTCCCCGGCTTCCTGCGCGCCAACGGCTTTGCGATCGGCGGCGCCGATGCGGTCGAAGTGCTGCAGGCCGCGCAGCGCATCGATGTGCTCGACCAGAACGTGCTGCGCTGGAGCCTGCAAGCATTGCTGTGCGGCCGGCGCGACGAATGGCATCGCTTCAACGAACTGTTCGATGCCTGGTTCCTCCCCGCCAACAAGTGGCAACGCCCCGAACGCCGCGGCCCCAATGCCGAAGGCCTGAGCGGCGACCGTTCCGCCAGCCATCCGCGCGAGGGGGACGCGGCCAACGACGATGACGACAAGGGTTCGCAGCGCCGCGACACCGCGAGTCGCCAGGACGTCCTCAGCTCCGCCGACTTCCGCGACCTGGTCGCACGCGAACACACGCTCGACATCGAGGCCCTGATGCGCCGTTTCGCGCTCCGCCTGAAGCACATCCAGTTGCGCCGCGAGGCACACGCGCTGCACGGGCGTCGCCTCGACCTGCGCACCACCATCCGCCGCAGCGTCGCCAGCGGCGGCACGCCCTTCCACCTGGCATGGAAGAACCACCGCCGCGTGCGCCCGCGCATCGTGCTGCTCATCGACGTGAGCCGCTCGATGGCCGCCTACAGCTTCTTCTACCTGCGCCTGGCCCGCGCCCTCGGCGCCGAGCTGACCGATGTGCACAGCTTCATCTTCCACACCCGTGTGACGGCCGTGACCCGCGCGCTGCATGACCCGGACCCCTGGCGTGCACAGGAGCAACTGCACCTCATCGCACAAGGCTGGGCCGGCGGCACGCGCATCGGCGAAAGCCTGGCCCAGTTCAACCGCGAGCATGCGCCGCGCATGGTGCATTCGCGTACCGCCGTCATCGTCATGAGCGATGGCTACGACACCGGCGAGCCCGCGCAGCTGTCGGACGCGCTGGTGCAACTGCGCCGCCGCGCCCGCCGCATCGTCTGGCTCAACCCGCTCTGCAACCGGCCCGGCTTTGCGCCGGTCAGCCAGGGCATGCAGGCCGCGTTGCCGCATCTCGACCTGCTCGCGCCCGGCGCGGACCTCGCGAGCATCGCCGCGGTGTTGCCGGGCCTCATCGACGCACTCCGGTGAAAGGAGCTGACCATGGGCTGCATCCTCAAAGGCAACAGCGGCTTGTACAGCCGCATGACGGTCGGCGCCGTGCTGCTCGCGGCGGGCGCGGGCTCGCGCCTGGGCGGGCGGCCGAAGTCGCTGCTCGAACTCGGCGGCGTGCCGCTGATCATGCGTCAGCTGATCGCGCTGTCGGGCGCCGGCGTCGATGAAGTCGCGGTGGTCCTCGGCCACCACGCCGATGCCGTCGAGGCAGCCGTGCGCACCTTCCCGATCACGCTGGTGCGCAACCCGAATCCCGATGACGGCCAACCCTCGTCGGTGCGCATCGGCCTTCAGGCCCTGTCGCCCAAGCTGGATGCCGTGATGGTCGCGCTGGCCGACCAGCCGCTGATCGACGCGCAGGACGTGATCGACCTCATCGGCGCCTTCAAGAAGCGCGGCGACGCGGCCATGGTCGTGCCGCGCGTGCGTGGCGAAGACGGCGAGACGGCGCCCGGCAACCCCGTCATCTTCGACGCCGCATTGCGCGACGAATGGCTGGCCGGCGACGCCAACCTTGCCTGCCGCAAATGGCGCCAGTCGCATCCCGATCGCGTGCGCTGGTTCGACACCGACAACCGCCGCTACCGCATCGACATCGACACGCCCGAGGACATCGAACGCTTCGCCGCGACCACCGGCCATCGCCTGGCATGGCCCGCATCGATGGCACTCGCCGCAACGCCATGAACGAACCGGACGCCAACGCCTTCTCGCCGCGATTGACCCTCGCGCGCGCCATGGCCTGGGCGCTGCTGCTGGCGGGCTGGGTCGGCCTGGGCGGCGTGGCGCTGTCGCTGACGCCGAGGCTGGAGGGCGTGCATGCACTGGTGGCCGCCTGGCTGCTGGCGCTTGGCGTCGCCGCCCTGGTCGCCACGCGCGACAGCCTGCGTGCACGCTCGCGGCGCATCGGGCTGGGACTTTGCGCAGTGCTCACCGCGGCCACGCTGGTGGGGGCGACGCACGGCGGCGGCGTGCCCGCGGTGCTGGTCGCGTTGGGCGGATGGGCCGGCCTCACCGCGCTGGCTTCCGGCGTGGTGCGCAGCGTCCGGCTGGCCCAGCGCCTGCGCCCCGCGCCGCCGATTGGGGCCGCGACCCTGGGCGCCCTGTGCGCAGGCATCGCCATCGGGGATCCGTCCGATGCGCGAGCGCTGTCATTGCGGCTCGGCGTGCTGGTGCTGGCGGCGGCTTTCGCGCTGGCGCTGCTGCAGATCGACGACCGCCCCGGTGTCGCCGCCAGCCGCTGCCGGGCCGGCCTGTTCGATTGTTCGCTACCCGCCTGGCCTGTCGGCGCGTGGCATGACCCGCAGCAATGGCCGGTGCTGCTCGCCGGCCTCGGGATGCTGCCCATGATGGCGACGCTGCCGTTGATGGTCGCCTGGTGCCGCACCGACGCGATGGCGCCGCAGGGCATGGTGGCGCTGCATTTCGCCGCGATGTTCCTGCCGGCGCTGATGCTGCGGCAATCGGTCGGCCACTGGCCCGCTCGCGTGCTGGCGCTGGCCTGCACGCTGCTGCTGGCGGCAGGTGCGGTTGCGGCGATCTGGGCGAGCGCACCGTGGAACCTGCTCGGCGTCGCGCTCGCGCACGGCACCGCCTGGTCGCTCGCCTGGACTGGCCAACTCTGGTCGCCCGATAGGCGCAGCCGCCAGGGCACGTCGCCCTTGCGCCCCGCCATCGGCTATGCGGCGCTGACGATGGGCGTGGGCTTGGCGGTCGAGCAGTGGGGGCCGGCCGGGCTGGCGCTCACGCAGGCCGGCCTGGGGCTGGCGGCGGCGCTCGCCTGGGCGTACGTCCTGGCGACCCGTGAGCAGGGGCTCGTGCACAAGTCGTGATGCCTTCGTTGATCTGACCCGTGGCGGTGTCGCTGCGCAATGCCTGGCCTATCCCGGCCACCAAAGGAACCATGCCGCTGCTGCCAAAAGCGAGGCGATGACGACCCATAGAGGAAGCGCAAGACGCTCGAACTCGAAAATGCCTGTGATGACGTGGCCCAGCACAGTGGCCACAGCGGGGCCAAAGACCAGGCCGATGACACCGAAAAGAGCGGCACACCCCGATGACCAGCAGGTGAAGCAAAGCGGACCGGCGGCAGCGCCAAGCGTGTTCGAGTAGACCCCGACGAGCCAGGCGATCGCCAACCCGACGATGGCACCGAAAAGGGCGCCCAGGACGGCGGAGCAGATTCGATCGGCCCAGGACAACTGTTGCATGGACGAGTGACGCACCTGGCTAAACGGGTTCGGCGGGCGCCCAAGGCAGCCCATCGCCTATTTTGCTTGGGCGAAAGGTGACGGCGAAGGTCGGGCGGGGAGGAAGCTGGGGCTCAGAACGTGGAAGTCGCCCAGGTCACCGCCTTGCGAAACGACGGAAAGGTGCTGAATTCCCTGCGCAGTCGTTCGCGCGTGGCGCGCCGCATCGCGACGGATTCGAGCGCGGTGGCGACGGCCTGGGCGGTCCGGGCGTCGATCTGGGGCTGCGAGCGCAAGCTGTGGGCGATCTGGAAGAGCTGGTCGACGCTCAGGCGCGGCGCACCGGCCGCCGAGCCGTCCAGACGATCGCGCAAGGAGTCTGCAATGCTCACAAGGCAACCACCAGGCGGATCAACAAGGGCGTTGCCAGCGCCAGCACCAGCAGCATCACGTTGCGGCGCCACCCGGCCTTGCGCCGTTCGCGTTCGCCGGCAAGGTAGGACTCCCGGAAAGCCGCCAACTCCGTCGGGTCGGACTTGTCTTTCCACCATTCGTGAGAAGTGTGTGCTCTTTGTGACATGTAAGCGATTGTGCTTACATTTCACGAGGGGCGCCAGTAATTTGCGCACACAAAAGTTAACAAATTATCCCCAAAAGTGGGGAGGCGCGGGGCGGAGAGTGTTTCAGTCCGGCGCCGGAGGGCGGCCGGCGAGGCCCGCCCAACAGCGCCGCTCAACTCCAGCCGGCATCCACGATGAAGTTCTGCGCACTGCACATGCGCGAATCGTCGGCCGCCAGGAACAGCGCCATCGCGGCGATGTCCGAGCCCATCACACGGCCCGGCAGGCATTGCGCGGCGTCGATGATGGCCGCCGATTCCGGTTTGACCCACAGCGTGAGCTGCCGCTCGGTCATCACCCAGCCCGGCACGATCGTGTTCACCCGGATGTTCTGCTTGCCCAGATCGCGCGCCAGCGTCCGGCTCAGGCCCTGGGCGGCCGACTTGCAGGTGGCGTAGACCGAGAGGTCGTTGTTCTTGTTCATCCAGCTCACCGAGCCGAAGTTGACGATGCTCCCGCCGCCCAGTTGCGCCATGTCCGGCGCCACGGCCTGGGCCGCGAAGTACTGGTGCTTGAGGTTCACGGCCACGGTGCGGTCGAAGAACTCGGGCGTCACGTCGGCCACCGTGTGGCGCGTGTCGTTGGCGGCGTTGTTGAGCAGCGCGCCGATCAGGCCGAAGCGGGCGCGCACCGCGGCGATGGCCGCACGCAGGGCCTCGGTGTCGGTGATGTCGCAGTGTTGATAGAACACGGTGTCCGTGCCCAGCTTCTGCGCCAGCGCCTCGCCGGACTTGTCGTCGATGTCGACGAAGCCCACGTTCGAACCCTGTGCCGCGAAGGCGCTGACCAGGTCGGCGCCAATGCCCGAGGCGCCCCCGGAGATGAAAACGGTACGGCCCTTCAGCGAGGGATAGATGGCATGGGACATCGCGACTCTTTCAAGGAAATTGAGGAGGGGAGGGAGGTAGGAGACTGTAGCGGCGAAGCAGGATTAGTTCGATGGTCGATCTAAGTCCATTTCTTCGGGTTTTCCCGTGCCTTGAGCTGGAATGCGTGGCCGGCGTTTCCTTGGCGGCCTGGGTCTGGCTTGAAGCTTGCGAGCACCTCGACAAGAGACGACGAGGCCTTCCCGATGACCTACCAACTGCACTACTGGCCCACCATCCAGGGCCGAGGCGAATTTGTCCGGCTGGCGCTGGAGGCGGCCGGCGTGGACTATGTGGACGTGGCGCGCAAATCGCCGAAGCGGGGCGGCGGCGAGACCGCGCTGATGCGCCGGCTGAGGGATCCGCACAACCCCTGGCCGCCCTTCGCTCCACCGTTTCTCGTCCACGGCAGCGTGGTGATCGGCCAGACGGCGGCGATCCTGCTGTACCTCGGTCCGCGCCTTTTCCTCGTCGGCGATTCCGAGCAGGACCGCGTCTGGACACACCAGATCCAGCTCACCATCGCCGACATCGTGGCCGAGGCGCACGACACGCACCACCCGGTCGGCACCGGCCTCTACTACGAGGACCAGAAGCCCGAGGCGGCGCGCGTGGCCCAGTCCTTCCGTGAGGAACGCATCCCGAAGTACCTGAACTGGTTCGAGCAGGTGCTGCGCCGCAACCCGGCCGGCGACACGCACCTTGTCGGCGACGCGCTGAGCTATGCCGACTTGTCGCTGTTCCAGCTGGTGGACGGTTTGCGCTACGCCTTCCCCAAGGCCACGGCCCGCGCGCTGGCGGCGACGGCGGCGGTGGTCAAGCTGCATGACAACGTGTCACGGCGGCAGCGCGTCCACGAGTACTTGAAGAGCCCGCGGCGGATCGCGTTCAACGAGGAGGGGATCTTCAGGCGGTATCCGGAACTGGATGGCTGAATGACGCCCACCCCCGAGGCGCCTGCGGCGCTACCCCCTTCGAGGGGGCGCACCCAGCGGCCCGGCAAAGCCGGCTCCGCGGGTGCCCACGAAGAGGCATTGCTCGCACTGGTTTCATGCGTCGCAGGTCACGCGAGATCGTGGTGAAAAACGGACAGGGGCCGCGCGCTCCGTTCAGTCTTCCCGTGACTCGCCGGCCCGCAGCTTCAACGCCAACTCGTAGAGCCCATTGCGTGGCGCGCCGCTGATTTCCGCGGCGAGCTTCACCGCGGTCTTCACCGGCAGTTCGGCCAGCAACAGTTTCAGCACGCGCTCGCCATCGCCGGCGCTGTCGGTTCCCGGGGGGGCAGGGTGCAGCACCAGCGCGAATTCACCGCGCGTGCGTTGCGCGCCAGCGTTGAGCCAGCCGGCCAGGTCCCGTGCGGCAACCGTCGCGATCTCCTCGAACTGCTTGGTGAGTTCACGGCCCAGCGTGACCCGCCGCGCCCCCAGCACCGCCAAGGCGCGCGCCATCGCCTCGATGCGATGCGGCGCCTCGAGCAGCAGCACCGCGCGCGGCTCCGCTGCAAGCTGCAGCACCGCCGCGTCGCGCTCGCCGGCCTTGGTCGGCAGGAAGCCGGCAAACACGAAGGCGCTGCCATCGTCCTCGGCGCCCACGAGTCCGGCCGCACTCAGCAGCGTCGTCACGCTGCTCGCGCCCGGCAAGGGCAGCACCCGATGACCCGCTTCGCGCACCGCAGCCGCAAGGCGCGCGCCCGGATCGCTGACACCCGGCGTGCCGGCGTCGCTCACATAGGCAATGCGCTCCCCTTGCGCCAACCGCGCGATCACGCCCTGCGCCGCCTCGGCCTCGTTGTGTTGATGAACGGCGAGCAGCCGCGCACCCGGCCGGTCGATGCCATAGGCGCGCAGCATGCCCTGGGTGTGGCGCGTGTCCTCGCAGGCGATGGCATCGGCGATCTCCAGAACATGCAGGGCACGCAGGGTGATGTCGGCGAGGTTGCCGATCGGCGTCGCGACGACGTACAGCGTGCCTTGCGGATAATGCTGCGCACCCGCGGCATCGCGTGCCGCCTGCAGTGTGGCACCGAACGAGGCGGGTATCAGGGAGCTCAAAGGTGTTTCTCCAGAACAAGTCATCATCAGGAAGGGCAGGCGCCACGCGCGCCGGCGTGACGACCAAGCAGCGCGGCGACGCGGGCGAGGACGCGGCGCTTTCGCATCTGCTCGAAGCCGGCCTCGCATTCGTCGCGCGCAATTATCGAACCCCCGGTCGCGGCGGCGGCGAGATCGACCTGATCATGCGCGATCCGCGCGATGGCACGCTGGTCTTTGTCGAAGTGCGGCGTCGCGCGAGCGGCTCGCATGGCGGCGCGGGTGGCAGCATCACAGGCCTGAAGCAGCATCGCGTGATCTTTGCCGCGCGGCACTACCTCATGAAGCTTCGCACACTGCCGCCTTGTCGCTTCGATGTGGTTCTTGTCGAAGCCGGCCGGATCGAGTGGCTCCAAGCCGCATTCGACGCAGCCTGAGCAGCGGGCCGGCATCAGGAACTTGCGGGCTTCTCCTCTTTCAATCGCATACCCATCGTTATCATCCCGGACCATGCTCGAGCAACGCATCCAGCAGCACTTCATCGACAGTGCCGATCTCAAGTACCAGGCAGGCCCTGTCCTCAGCAAGCCCATTTCCCAGGCAATGCAGGCGCTGCTTGCGTGCGTCACCAGCGGCGGCAAGATCCTCGCATGCGGGGCAGGCGTGTCCGGCCTGCTGGCCGCGCAGTTCGCGGCGCAGTTCGTCGGCCGCTTCGAACGCGAACGGCCCGAGCTCGGTGCCATCGCGCTGGCGGGCGACAGTGCCGATCCGCTGGCCGACACGCCGCAGGCCGCCGATGCCGACCGCTTCGCGCGCCAGGTGCGCGCACTGGGCCAGGCCGGCGACGTGCTGCTGGTGCTCAGCGCCAGCGGCCAGTCGTCCGCGATCCTGGCCGCGGTGGAGGCCGCGCATGCACGCGACATGACCGTCGTGGCGCTGCTCGGCCTCGCGCCCGGCGGCGGGCGCACGAGCAATGGCGGCGTTGTCGGACGCGCCTTGCGCGAGACCGATGTTCAAGTCTGCGTGCCCCATGAACGCGCCGCGCGCATCCATGAAGTCCACCTGTTGGCATTGCATTGCCTCTGCGATGGCGTGGACGCCCAACTGCTGGGCGAACAGGAAACCGACGCATCGCAGCTGGCCGTCTGAGTGCCTGACGCACACGAAAAACCGTCGACTAAACTGACCGGCAGACCGCCGCTTGCACAACAAAACGCACAGGAAAAACCGTCCATGAAGACCCGTTCCGCCCAGCGCCTCCTCATCGCATTCACGGCTGTCGCCGCACTCGCCGCCAGCCTTCCGGGCTGCGTGCCGCTGGTGGTGGGCGGCACGGTGGTTGCTGGCGCGGGCATGGTCGCGACGGACCGCCGCAGTTCTGCCGTGCAACTCGACGACCAGGCCATCGAACTGCGCGGCGCCGCGCGCGTCAGCCAGATCGCCAACGACAACATGAACGTCACGGTGATCAGCTACAACCGCCAGGTGCTGCTGGTCGGCACGGTCGGCAGCGAGGCCGACAAGCAGCGCGTCGGCGCCGAGATGCAGCGCCTCGACAACGTGCGCGGGGTGGTCAACGAGGTGACGGTCGGCCCGGGCAGCACCCTGGCGGACCGGTCCAACGACACCTACCTCACCGGCAAGGTCAAGGCCTCGCTGCTCGACGCCAAGGACATCTTCGGCACCTCGTTCAAGATCGTGACCGAGCGCAGCGTGGTCTACATCATGGGCATCGCCACGCGGCGTGAAGCCGACCGCGCCAGCGACGTCGCGCGGGGCGTGGCGGGGGTCGCGAAGGTGGTGCGTGTGATGGACATCGTCACCGATGCCGACCTGGCCAATGCGCAGCGTTCGAACGGCACCGTCGCCACGCCGACCGCACCGGCACCGGTGCAGGATGCGGGCGCGGGTGGCTCTTCGTCGTCGTCCCGCGTGCCGCTGCCGCCGATGGCGCCGCTACCGCAGAGCAATGTGTCGCCGGCGCCCGCACCTGCGCCCGCAAACAACGGTGTTGTGACCTCGCCGGTGCGTTAAAGGCTATTTCAATCGCGTGATGAGGCTCGACGTGTCCCAGCGCCGGCCGCCGGCCTGCTGCACGTCGGCATAGAACTGATCCACCAGCGCCGTCACCGGCAGCTTCGAGCCGTTGCGCCGCGCCTCGTCGAGCACCAGGCCCAGGTCCTTGCGCATCCAGTCGACCGCGAAGCCATAGTCGAACTTGCCGTCGATCATGGTCTTGCCACGGTTGTCCATTTGCCAGCTCTGCGCCGCGCCCTTGCCGATGACGGCGAGCACCGCCTCCATGTCCAGGCCCGCGCGCTGGCCGAAGGCGATGCCCTCGCTCAGGCCCTGCACCAGCCCGGCGATGCAGATCTGGTTGACCATCTTGGCAAGCTGGCCCGCCCCGCTCTCGCCCAGCAGGGTCACTGCACGCGCCATGTGCGCGACCACGGGCTTGACGTCCTCGAAAGCCGCCGCGTCGCCGCCGCACATCACCGTGAGCGCGCCGTTCTGCGCGCCGGCCTGGCCGCCCGACACGGGCGCGTCGATGAATTGCAGGCCCGCAGCCAGCGCCGCCTTGGACAGCTCGCGCGCCACGTCGGCCGAGGCGGTCGTGTGGTCGACGAACACCGCGCCCTCGCGCATGCCGGCCAACGCGCCGTCGTCGCCGAGCACGACGGAGCGCAGGTCGTCGTCATTGCCGACGCAGCAGAACACGATGTCGGCGCCCACTACCGCTTCGCGCGGGGTGCCCGCATGCGCCAGCGCGCCGGGCGCCTTGGCTTCGGTGAGTTGCGCAACCCACGCGGCCGACTTGGCGGCGGTGCGGTTGTAGACCGTGACGTCATGGCCCGCGAGGGCCAGGTGACCCGCCATTGGATAGCCCATCACGCCCAGGCCGAGAAAGGCGAGCTTGCGTGGGGGAATGGCGTCGTAGGTCTTGGAGGAGATAAGGGAAGTCATCCGGCGAGCTTATCAACGCCCGATGACTGCGGCCTTGTGGGAGCTACGCAAATGCGGGATCGGACTTGGCCGCCCTCTGCGTCCGGCAGTCCGCACTCAACGCGCCGTTGAACGACCACAAGCCTCAGACGATCGCGAAATGCTCCGTCCCGGCCGACAGATCGGTCGTCCTCGCCCGCTGGCTGTTGAGCTTGATCTGCAGCCGCAGGTCGTTTTGCGAGTCGGCGTTGCGCAGCGCGTCTTCCAGCGAGATCGCGTTGTATTCGAACAGGTCGTAGAGCGCCTGGTCGAAGGTCTGCATGCCGAGGTTGCGGCTCTTCCTCATGATCTCCTTGATCTCGCCGACCTCGCCCTTGAAGATCATGTCGGAGATCAGCGGTGTGTTCAGCAGGATCTCCACCGCCGCCACGCGTCCACGGCCGTCCTCGGTCGGGATCAGGCGTTGCGACACCAGCGACTTGAGGTTCAGCGACAGGTCCATCAGCAACTGCGTGCGACGTTCCTCGGGGAAGAAGTTGATGATGCGGTCCAGCGCCTGGTTGGCGCTGTTGGCATGCAGCGTGGCGAGGCACAGGTGGCCGGTCTCGGCGAAGGCGATGGCATGGTCCATCGTCTCGCGGTCGCGGATTTCGCCCATCAGGATCACGTCCGGCGCCTGGCGCAGCGTGTTCTTCAGCGCGGCTTCCCAGCTGTCGGTGTCGATGCCGACTTCACGCTGCGTCACCACGCAGTTCTTGTGCGGATGCACGAACTCGATCGGGTCTTCCACCGTCACGATGTGGCCCTGCGAGTTCTCGTTGCGCCAGTCGACCATGGCCGCCAGCGTGGTGGACTTGCCGGAGCCCGTCGCGCCCACCAGGATGGTGAGGCCGCGCTTGGTCATGGCCACGTCCTTCAGCACCTGCGGCATGCCCAGGCCGTCGATGGTCGGCAGCTTCTGCGGGATGGTCCGCATCACCATGCCGACCTTGCCCTGTTGCACGAAGGCGTTCACGCGGAAGCGGCCGATCGAGGTGGGCGAGATCGCGAAGTTGCACTCCTTGGTGCGCTCGAACTCGGCCGTCTGCCGGTCGTTCATGATCGAGCGCACGAGGGCCAGCGTGTGCTGCGCGCCGAGCGCCTGGCCGGAGACCTTGACCACCTTGCCGTCGACCTTGATCGCCGGCGGGAAGTCCGCCGTGATGAACAGGTCGCTGCCGTTGCGGCTCACCATGAGCTTGAGCAGGTCGTTGATGAACTGGCTGGCTTGATCGCGTTCCATGATGTCGGGCTCCGTTCAGTCTGAAGTTCAGCCGGGGAAATTCTCGGGAATCTTGGCCTTGCCGCGCGCTTCCGCTGCGGAAATGACACTGCGGCGAACGAGGTCGGTCAAGTTCTGGTCCAGCGTCTGCATGCCCTGGCCCTGGCCGGTCTGGATCGACGAATACATCTGCGCCACCTTGCCCTCGCGGATCAGGTTGCGGATGGCGGGGGTGCCCAGCATGATCTCGTGCGCCGCCACGCGGCCCTGGCCGTCCTTGGTCTTGCACAGCGTCTGCGAGATCACGGCCTGGAGGGACTCCGACAGCATCGCGCGGATCATGTCCTTCTCTTCGCCGGGGAACACGTCGATGATCCGGTCGATGGTCTTGGCCGCCGACGAGGTGTGCAGCGTGCCGAACACCAAATGGCCCGTTTCCGCCGCCGTCATGGCCAGGCGGATGGTTTCCAGATCGCGCATTTCGCCCACCAGGATCGCGTCCGGGTCTTCACGCAGCGCGGAGCGCAGGGCGGCGGCAAAGCTCAGCGTCATCGGGCCGACTTCGCGCTGGTTGATCAGGCACTTCTTCGACTCGTGCACGAATTCGATCGGGTCTTCCACCGTGAGGATGTGGCCGTACTCGGTTTCGTTGAGGTAGTTGACCATCGCCGCGAGGGTGGTCGACTTGCCCGAGCCGGTCGGGCCGGTCACCAGCACCAGGCCGCGCGGACGCAGGGCCAGGTCGGCGAAGATCTTCGGTGCGTTGAGTTGCTCGAGCGAGAGGATCTTGGACGGAATGGTCCGGAACACGGCCGCCGCGCCACGCGACTGGTTGAAGGCATTCACCCGGAAGCGAGCCAGGCCTTCGATCTCGAAGGAGAAGTCGACTTCCAGGAACTCTTCGTAGTGCTTGCGGTGGGTGTCGCTCATGATGTCGTACACCATGGCATGCACCTGCTTGTGGTCGAGCGCGTCGACATTGATGCGCCGCACGTCGCCGTGGACCCGGATCATCGGAGGCAGCCCCGAGGAAAGGTGCAGGTCCGATGCCTTGTTCTTGACGCTGAATGCCAGCAATTGGGTAATGTCCACGAGACTCCTCAATCAGCAGTAGTGCGTCGGCGGAAACGATCCGGTGACGTTTTGATACGATTTTTGACGATTATGACGATGATTGCGAACAAGCTCCAGCAAGTTCAGGCGCGGATTGTGACGGCCTGCACGGCGGCTGGGCGTGATCCTGCCAGTGTGCGCCTGCTAGCGGTGTCCAAGACCTTTCCGGCGGAGGCGTTGCGCGAGGCCCACGCGGCGGGCCAGCGTGCGTTTGGCGAGAACTACGTGCAGGAGGGCCTGGCCAAGATCGAGATGCTCGCCGATCTGCGCGGCGACATCGAGTGGCACTGTATCGGCCCGTTGCAGAGCAACAAGACGCGGCCGGTGGCCGAGCAATTCGACTGGGTGCACAGCATCGACCGGCTGAAGATTGCCGAGCGGCTGAACGAACAGCGGCCCGCGGGGCTGGCGCCGTTGCAGGTTTGTTTGCAGGTGAATGTGGATGGCGGGGCGAACAAGTCGGGCGTGGCAGCGGAGGAGGCGCTTGGGCTGGCGCGGGCCGTGGCGAAGCTGCCACGGCTCAGGCTGAGGGGGCTGATGGCGATTCCGGAACCGGCGGAGGGTTTCGAGGCGCAGCGCGAACTGTTCTTGCGGGCTGCTGCCGTCTACGAGCAGATCCGGGCGGACGGCATCGCGCTGGACGTGCTGTCGCTGGGGATGTCCGCAGATCTGGAAGCGGCGGTTGCCGCAGGCAGCACGATGGTGCGGATCGGGACGGCGATCTTTGGGGGGCGGGGCTGACGAGCAGTCCTCACACTACCCCGGCAACGCCAACCGCGTCGTGCACTTCACCTCCTCCATCACCGCATAAGTCCGCGTCTCCCGGATCCCCGGCAGCTGCCACAGCACGGTCCCGGCGAACTCGCGGTACGCAGCCATGTCGGCCATGCGGGTCTTGAGCAGGTAGTCGAAGCCGCCGGCGACCATGTGGCATTCCATGATCTCGTCGCGCACCTGCACGGCGGCCTTGAACTGGTCGAACACGTTGGGGGTGGTGCGGTCGAGCAGGACCTCCACGAAAACCGTAAGCCCTCGGCCGAGCTTCTGCGGGTCGAGTTGCGCCTCGTAGCCGACGATGAAACCGTCGCGCGTGAGCCGCTGCACGCGCGCCAGCACGGCGGTGGGCGACAGCGACACGGTTTCCGCCAGCTTCTGGTTGGAGATGCGGCCGTCCTGCTGAAGGAGCTTCAGCAGCTTGAGGTCGATGCGGTCCAGGTCGAGCATCCGAAGATTATCCAGTTCAAAGGTCAATTTTTGGTGGGTAATTCGGCCTAAAGCCTCGGAACATAGCGAGATCAAAACAATTCAGGAAGAAATCGCCGTGCGCCTGCCCACCCCCTACCGCCCCGAATCGGACATCGTCTCCCACCGCCTCGCCTCCCTGGCCGGTGCGCTCGACTGGCATGCCGCTGCTGCTGTCGCGAAGCCGTGGGTGGCGCAAGTGCGCAAGCACCCGCCGCCGTTCTGGGCCATGGAAAGCCTGCTGCGCGAATACCCGATCTCCAGCGCCGAAGGCTTGGCGTTGATGCGGCTGGCCGAGGCGCTGCTGCGCGTGCCCGATGCCGAGACCGCGATCGCGCTCACCGCCGACCAACTGGGCCGCGCCGATTTCGAGGGCGCCGCCGACTCGGCACTCGCCCGGCTGTCCTCGTCGGCGATTGCGCTGTCGAAGAAGTTCTTGCCCGAGAGCGACCATCCGCCCGGCCTCATGGCCAAGCTCGGCGCGCGCACCGTCGTCGCGGCCACCTTGCGCGCGGTGCAATTGTTGGGACGTCAGTTCGTGCTCGGCCAGACCATCGGCGAGGCGATGAAGGAGGCGAAGTCGGCGCGTGGCAGGCAGCCGCAACTGCGCTTCAGCTATGACATGCTGGGCGAGGGCGCGCGCACGGCGGCCGATGCCAGGCGCTATTTGCAAAGCTACCTGGACGCGATCGACTCGATCGCCGCCGCTTCCAGCAAGTCCGGCGCGCCGGTCAGCAACGACGGCATCTCGATCAAGCTCAGCGCGCTGCATCCGCGCTATGAGGACGCGCAGCGCGAGCGCGTGCTCCGCGAGTTGGTGCCCTCTGTGTGGCAACTCTGCCAGCGCGCGGCCGATGCCAACCTCAACCTCACCATCGACGCGGAAGAGGTTGACCGGCTGGAACTCTCGCTCGACGTGTTCGAGGCGCTGGCCGCCAAGGTCGCGGCGGAACGGCCGCAATGGCAGGGCTTCGGCCTGGCGATGCAGGCCTACCAGACGCGGGCGCTGGACCTCATCGAGCACGTCACGGCCATCGCGCGTCGCCACAAGCTGCGGCTCATGTGCCGGCTGGTCAAGGGCGCGTACTGGGATGCCGAGATCAAGCGCGCGCAGGAACTCGGCCTGCCGCACTACCCCGTCTTCACGCACAAGCACCACAGCGACGTGAGCTACCTGGCCTGCGCGCGGGCGCTGCTGGCCGTGCCGGATGCGATCTATCCGCAGTTCGCGACGCACAACGCGGGGACCATTGCGGCGATCCTGCAGATGGCGGGGAGCACCCCATTCGAATTGCAGCGCTTGCATGGCATGGGCGAGGGTGTCTATCGCGAACTGATGAAGACGACGAATGCGCCCGTGCGGGTCTATGCGCCGGTCGGACAGCACAAGGACCTGCTCGCCTATCTCGTGCGCCGCCTGCTGGAGAACGGTGCGAACTCGTCCTTCGTCAACCAGCTTGGCGATGACCATGTGCCGATGGACGAGTTGCTCGCCTCGCCCCTGCACCTCACGACCGAATCGACATTGCCGCTGCCCGAATGGCTCTACGGTCCTGCGCCGGCACGGCGCAACAGCACCGGCCTGGACCTGGCCGTCGAGACGATGCGCGCACCCTTGCTCGATGCCTATGCCAGGACGGTCGTGCCCGCGGTACCGACCTTCGACGCCAGCCGCGCCAACAGCGCGCTCACGGTGAGCGCCACAAGCTACCGCCAGTGGAGCAAGACCCCCGTGGCAGAGCGCGCGGCGATGCTGCGTCGCGCGGCAGACGCCCTGCAAGCCGAGTTGCCGCGCTTCTGCGCACTGCTCGTGAAGGAAGCCTTCAAGACCTGGGGCGACGCCATCGCCGAAGTGCGCGAGGCGGTCGACTTCCTGCGCTACTACGCCGACGAGGCGGAACGCATCATGCAACCCGTCGCACTGCCCGGCCCGACCGGGGAGAGCAACGAACTGCGCCTCACCGCGCGCGGCCCGTGGGTCTGCATCAGTCCGTGGAACTTCCCCTTGGCGATCTTCATGGGCCAGGTCGCGGCGGCCTTGGCCACCGGCAACACGGTGCTCGCCAAGCCCGCCGAGCAGACCCCGGCCATCGCGCTGGAAGCCGTGAAGCTGATGCACACGGCCGGTGTGCCCGCCGATGCCTTGCAACTGTTGCATGGTCCCGGCGAGACGGTCGGTGCCGCGTTGGTCGCCGCACCCGGCGTGGCTGGCGTCGTGTTCACCGGCTCGACGCAGGTCGCGAAGATCATCCACCGCGCCCTGGCCGCGAAGGACGGCGCGATCGTCCCGCTGATCGCCGAGACCGGCGGCATCAACGCGATGCTGGTCGATTCCAGCGCGCTGCCCGAACAGGTGGCCGATGCGGTGGTGCAAAGCGCCTTCCGTTCCGCCGGCCAGCGCTGTTCCGCGTTGCGCCTGCTGTGCGTGCACGAGGGCATCGCAGACCATGTGATCGAGATGATCCGTGGGGCCGCGGCCGAACTGCGAGGCGGCGACCCTTCGCTGCTCGCGACCGATGTCGGCCCGGTCATCGACACCGAGGCTTTCGACAACATCTCGCGCGCCGCGCAGAAGCTGGGTTCGCAACACAAGGTGCTGCTGGCGCCCGATGTGCCGACCTCAGCGTCCGCCAACTACATCGCCCCCTCGGCCTACGAGGTGGATGCGATCGACAGTGTCAAGAGCGAGATCTTCGGCCCGGTGCTGCAGATCGCACGCTGGTCGGGCGAGCCCTCGGCCGTCATCGAGCACATCAACACGCTGGGCTACGGCCTGACGCTGGGCATCCAGACCCGCATCGATTCACGCGCCGCCGCGCTCGCAGCGCAGGCGCATGTCGGCAACATCTACGTGAACCGCAACATCATCGGCGCGGTGGTGGGCGTGCAGCCCTTTGGCGGCGAGGGCCTGAGCGGCACGGGACCGAAGGCGGGTGGACCGCACTATCTCTATCGCTTCTGCGCGGAGCAGACCGTGACGATCAACACGACGGCGGCGGGTGGTAACGCGGCGCTGCTGGCAAGCCCTTAACTCGAGTCAGGTAGCGCCAGCAACTCCCGCTCATGTCGGCGTATCGCGCCAAGGAGGTTCCGAAAGCTTGGAGAACGCTCGTTGTCGATGCTCAGTACCGCTCCGATCTTTCTTGAGTCGCCAACCTTTTTGTAGCCGACTTGCTTGCACAGTTTGGCCAACTCGCTGCTGGGGCTGACGACCGTGTCGGGACTTCGAAACCTGGCTGCACGCTGGTGGCGGTCCAAGTTCGGTATGCCCAACGCGCGGCCCACCGCTTCGAGGTCGGCCAGATAAAACGCTTCCAATTCGCGGCATGCAATTCGTACAGACGAGGTGGCGCACCTCCCGGCCTCAGCGCACATGGTGGCGAGTCTTGCCTTGAGAGCCTTGCAATCGGCATCGCGATCCTGATCTCGCAAAACGATGAAGCGGGCATTTGGATTGAGATAGCCCTTGAGGCGCTTTGGCAACTGCTTCTCCAGATCCTGCTTGCCTTCGAAGGGCATGTAGCGCGGCGTGATCCCTGGGTTCAACATGCGCGGCAGGAGTGTCTTCAACATGGCAGCGGCGGATTCCTCTTCAAGAAGAAAAACCAACTCTCTCATTCGGGATCTGCGCCTTCGAAGAACCCTTGCTTCCAGAGATAGCCCATCTTGTCTCCATCTGCCATGTACTCAGCCAGTTGTGGGTCATCTCTTGCGCGCCGGATGTCGGTCCCGCCCTCCCTCTTCACAAGCCAGCAAACTTCGTCCAGTTCGGCCGCATTCAGAAAGTCCGGAGAGTGTGTCGACACCAACACCTGGCCGCCACGCATGGCATACATCCTGAACTCTTCTGCCAGCTCCGCCATGAGCTTCGGGTAGAGCTGGTTTTCGGGCTCTTCCACACAGAGCAGTGGGTGTGGGCCAGGGTCGTGCAACAGAACCAGATAGGCAAACATCTTGATCGTTCCGTCTGAGACATACCGGTCGAGAAAGGGGGTCTTGAAGGAACCATCCTGGAAGCGAAGGGTGAGATAACCGTCCTCCATCAAGACGGGTTCCACCTTGGCTATTCCCGGGACGCGATGCGCCATGGTGTCAAGAATCGTTTGAAACGTCGAAGGATGCTGTTCAAACAGGTACTGAGCAACGCGCGGCAAGTTGTCTCCTGTCTCTGAAAGGTGCTCAGAATCCCCCGCAGCTTCCTTTCTTCCTCGGGCAGCATTGATATGAAAGTCGGACACATGCCAAGACTCAATCAATTGCCTGAAAGCGTTTGCGGCCTTGAATCGCTCAAACTGCCCGAGCCCCTTGATAGCCAGTGTGTCAGGCGTCACCTTTTGGTACTCGCGCTCCAAGTCCTCGTCCGACTTCTTGAAGTCCTCCTCATTGGTGATTGCATAGCCCTCGCCATTCGAAAAATCAAGAAAGCGAAACGGACTTCCGTATCGACCGCGCTTGTAGCGCAGGATCTCCCGCTTGACGAAGGGGACACCGTTTCGTTCGGCAATTTCGAGCGAGTACGTGACCAGCCGCTCGACACCCGTAATGGGCATGCGGTACTGGATTTCAATGAGGATCGCATCGTCGTTGGAGCCCCGGCTCTTGACTTCCTGGAAGCGGCCGCGACTGTCCAGCGCTTGTCGGACGTTTCCTTTCAGGCAATCATGAAGGAATCCGAAAACGTCGAACAGAGTGGATTTGCCCGCTCCGTTGGCGCCTACGACAACCAGGAACGGGGGAATGTCCTTGAGATGAACGTCACGAAAGACTTTGAAGTTCTTGAGGCGAATGGATTCAATCTTCAATGTTCAGCTCCAGTTTGAGCAACTAGCTAGATCACGGGAAGGCGGGGGCGACAGGTTGTGCGATTGCGCGCATCTCGAACACCGCGCATTGTGCATAAACGATTCGGCGGCGAGGGCCTTAGCGGAATCGGGCGAAGGCGAGCGGGCACACGACTTCATTGCTTCCGTGCCGGCAGACCGTCGCCGGGGCAACGCAGCCTTGCTGGCCGCCGCCGCATAACGCCTTTCGCATAACTGCCATTGCCAACGCGCATAAGGCATGGCGCTTCGCCCCCGACAGGTCTATCGTGCAGCCCATCCATCCACCCAAGGCACCAAAGGCTTTGTCATGAGCGAAAACCTCTCCTTCGTCAGTCCCACTCCCAACAGCCCGTGGGGCACCTATCTCCAGCAGGTCGATCGTGTGATCCCGTACCTCGGCGACCTCGCGCGCTGGTCCGAGACGTTGAAGCGCCCCAAGCGCGCGCTGATCGTGGACGTGCCGATCGAGATGGACGACGGCACCGTTGCGCACTTCGAGGGCTATCGGGTGCAGCACAACATGTCGCGCGGCCCGGGCAAGGGGGGCGTGCGCTTCCACCCCGACGTGACGCTGGAAGAAGTGATGGCCCTGTCGGCCTGGATGACGGTCAAGACCGCCGCGGTGAACCTGCCGTACGGCGGCGCCAAGGGCGGCATCCGTGTCGATCCGAAGAAACTGTCGCTGCAGGAACTTGAGAAGGTCACGCGTCGCTACACCAGCGAGATCGGCATCATCATCGGCCCGCACACCGACATCCCCGCGCCCGACGTGAACACCAACGCGCAGATCATGGCGTGGATGATGGACACCTATTCGATGAACGTCGGCGGCACGGCCACCGGCGTGGTCACCGGCAAGCCCTTGCACCTGGGCGGCTCGCTCGGCCGCGTCAAGGCCACGGGCCGGGGCGTGTTCGTCACCGGACGCGAAGGCGCGCGGCGCATCGGCCTGGACCTGCGCGGCGCGCGCATCGCGGTGCAGGGCTTCGGCAACGTGGGCTCGGTCGCGGCCGAGTTGTTCGCCGAGGCGGGCGCGAAGATCGTCGCGGTGCAGGACCACACCGGCACCATCGTCAACGAGAACGGCCTCGACCTGAGCAAGCTCATTCCCATCGCACGCACGGTGGCCGGCGCGGTGAGCTTCAAGGGCGGCGACGTGATTCCCAACGACAAGTTCTGGGACGTGCCCTGCGACATCCTGATCCCGGCCGCGCTGGAAGGCCAGATCACGGCAGAGCGCGCGAAGAAGACCACGGCCAAGCTGGTGCTCGAAGGCGCCAACGGTCCGACGGTGCCCGAGGCCGACGACATCCTGGCCGAGCGCGGCGTGCTGGTCGTGCCCGACGTGATCTGCAACGCCGGCGGCGTGACGGTGTCGTACTTCGAATGGGTGCAGGACTTCTCGTCCTTCTTCTGGGACGAGGACGAGATCAACGTGCGGCTGGACCGCATCATGATGAATGCGCTCAACCACATCTGGGACACGGCCGACAAGCACAAGATCACGCTGCGCACCGCGACCTATGCGGTGGCCTGCGAGCGCATCCTGATGGCGCGCCAGGAACGCGGTCTTTACCCCTGAAGTCCGGGGAACGCTTGGGCACGGTGCGTGCTTGAAACGGGGCCGGCGATCCGCCGGGTAGCATTCCCGTTCCATGAAGTCCAAGCGTTCCCGTTTCCTCGATCCTGTCTCGAAGCCCCGCTTGTGGGGCCTCGTTGCCCTGTTGTCGGCGCTGACCCTGGCGGGGTGCACCACCTTTTCGGCGAAGCGCACCTCCTACGACACCGAGGAGTTCGACTCCACCACCACGCACACGCGCACCTTCCCGACCACCACGGCGCAGACCTGCGAGGCGGCGCGGCGCGCGCTGCTGAGCCAGGGCTACCTGATCACGGCGGCCAACGCCGACCTGGTGACCGGGCGCAAGAACTTCCAGCCGGCCAACGAGGTGCACCTGGAGGTCGAGGTGCGCGTGGTCTGCGCCAAGGAGGCGCAGGCTGGCAAGGGCAAGCCGAAGCGCGAGAGCACGCTGGCCTTCGTCACCGCGCTGCAGGACCGCTACAGCCTCAAGAAGACCAACAACTCCGCGAGCGTCGGCGTCGGCGTGCTCGGGTCGCTGTCCCTGCCGATTTCCGCGAGCGATGACGCCATGGTCAAGGTCGCCAGCGAGACGGTGACGGACAACCGCTTCTACGACCGCTTCTTCGTGCTGCTGGACCAGTATCTGGCGGGGGACATCGAGGCGGCGGCGCAGGAGCCGGAGCCCGTGGCGGTGCCTGCGCCCGCGCCCCTGGCGGTGCCGTCGGCAGCGTCATTGGTCGTATCGCCGTCATCGGAAGCGGCCGCGACGCCTGCAACCTCATCAGCGACGGCAACGGCAACAGCGACCCCACCCGCAGCACCACCCGCGCAGGCTCCCGCGGCCACGCCCGCCGCCGCGCAGCCGCCCGCGCCTGCACCATCGCCCGCGCCGGCGGCGCCGGCGTCACCGTCATCCGCTGCCAGTTCTCCGGGCGCCGTCACATCGCCCGCGTCCGCAACAAATATCCCGATTCCCGCCTCAACGAACCAAGGTTGAGCGCGTGCGTATCAAACGTTGCCAGAACGTGAAAACTCCGTTCTGACAAATTGAAACAACTCCATAGAATCCTTCCGCACATCAATCAAAGGCCCGCACCGCGGGAGGGGAGAAGGGTTCATGGAGCCGACATCGCAAGACGAGCGTTATGCGCCGCCGCAATCGCACGTCGAGGACGTGCAGTCAGACGATCGCAGGGGAGAACTGGCGGGGCGCTGGACGCGTCTGTTCGCCTACATCGTCGACGGCGTCATCCTGAGTGTTGCGACCCATCTGCTCGCCAACTTCTCGCCGCTGGTCGATCCGAACGCCGACACGGGCGGCCTCTGGACACTCCGTCTCGAGGAGTTCGGCATGGAGTTCGTGCTCTTCCTTCTGCTGAACGGCTACCTGCTGGTCATGCGCGGCCAGACCATCGGCAAGGCCCTCTTCAGGATCCGCATCGCGCGACCCGATGGCGCGCGCGTGTCGGCGGCCCGCGTCATCGGCCTGCGCTGCTGCATTGACGCGGTGACGGGCGTGACCACAGGTTCGCTCCTGCTCTACGCCTTCATCGACGCGCTGTTCATCTTCCGCAAGTCCCGCCGCTGCCTGCACGACAGCATCGCGGACACGGTCGTCGTTCGCGCCTGAGCCCGACAATCCCTCCCGTGCGCCTCGACACGCTCCACACCGCGGAAACGCCCGAAGGCATTGCCCTCTCCCTGCGCCCGGCGGGCCTGATGGCGCGCAGCCTGGCGTACATGATCGACTTGGCGATCCGGCTGGTGTTCTTCATCGTCCTTTCGATCGTCACCCGGTTCATGGGCGGCGTCGGCACCGCGCTGATGCTCATCGGCTTCTTCGCACTGGAGTGGCTGTACCCGGTGGTGTTCGAACTCTCGCGCCGTGGCGCGACACCCGGCAAACGGGTGATGGGCCTGCGGGTGGTGATGGATTCCGGCCTGCCGGTGACGCCCGCTGCCGCGCTCATCCGCAACCTGCTGCGCACCGCCGACTTCCTGCCCGCGTTCTACGGCGCCGGCCTGACCAGCATGCTGCTGCGCCGCGACAGCAAGCGCCTGGGCGACCTGGCGGCCGGCACGCTGGTGGTGTTCACCGACAGCGTGAGCCTGCATGGCGAAGTGCCCGCGGCCGAGCCGCTCGCGCCCCTGCGCCCGCTCAGCATGCGCGAGCAGGCGGCCGTCGTGTCCTGGGCTGGCCGCGCGCGCCGCCTGACGCCTGAACGTCTTGAAGAACTGGCACTGATCGCGCAGCCGGTGCTGCCGGCCGCCCCGCCCGGCGCCAAGGCCACCGCGCGATTGCTCGGTGTCGCGCAGTGGGTCATGGGCCGTCGCAACGCCAACGCCAACGACCGGGGAGCGCGTCCGTGACGCCGCTTCAGTTCGAGGAAATGCACGCGCCCTTGTGGGCCGAGTTGGAGGACGAACTCCGCATGGCTGAGCGCAAGCGCAAGTTCGACGGCGCGCGCCTCGCCACGCTGTACCGCCGCGTCTGCGAGCACCTGGCGCTGGCTCAGGCACGCGCCTATCCGGTGCACATGACGCAGCGCCTGGAGACGCTGACGCAGGGCGCGCACCGGCTGATCTATCGCCGCCACGACTACGGCATGGCGCGCCTCGGGCGGCTGGTGCTGGTCGACTTTCCGCAAGCCGTGCGCGCACATCGCGGTTTCCTGCTCGCGGCCACCTTGCTGTTCACGCTGCCGCTGCTGCTGGCCGGCTTCGCGGCATGGCACGACCCCGGCTTCATCCTGCATCTGCTGGATGCCGACCAGGTGCAGAACTTCGAGCACATGTATGGCGACGATGCCGACGCCTTCGGCCGCAAGCGCGATGCCGACGACGACTGGACGATGTTCGGCTACTACATCATGAACAACATCGGCGTGGGCTTCCGCTGCTTCGCGTCGGGCATCTTCGCGGGCGTGGGCAGTGCGTTCTTCCTGCTCTACAACGGCGTGCAGGCAGGGGCCGTCGGCGGCTACCTGATCCAGGCCGGGCACGCGCAGAACTTCTGCTCCTTCGTCGTCACGCACGGTGCGTTCGAGCTCACGGCCATCGTGCTGTCGGGCGCGGCGGGCCTGCGACTCGGTTACGCATGGATCGCGCCGGGGCGGCATACGCGGCTGGAGTCCTTGCGGCTGGCTGCGCACCATGCGGTGGTGGTGATCTACGGCGTGGTGGGGATGCTGCTGGTGGCCGCGGCGATCGAGGCCTTCTGGTCCTCGGCGCGCTGGGTCGCGCCCGGGGTGAAATACGGCGTGGGCGCGGCCTGCTGGCTGCTGGTGCTGGGCTACCTCGGCTGGCAGGGACGGCCGCGCCGTGCCGAGCGTGACACTGGAGGAAGCGATGCGCGTTGACGGACTCGCCATCGCCCTGCGGCCGCGCCCCATGGCCGAGGCCGCCGACCTCGGCGCGGCGCTGGTCCGGCAGCATGCGGCCTCGGTATGGCGCAGCTTCCTGCCGCTCTATGCGGTGGTCGTGCTGCTGGCGCTGTGCACGGCCGAGTTCGCGACCTGGCTGCCGGCCACGCTGATCTTCATGCTGAAGCCCTGGCTGGACCGCAGCCTGTTGTTCATCCTGTCGCGCGCTGTTTTCGGCCAGGCCACGCGATGGGCCGACCTGTGGGATCAGCGCCGCGCCGTCTGGGGCGGGCAACTGTTGCGCAGCCTGTTCTGGCGCCGGCTGTCGCCGTGGCGCTCTTACACGCAGGCGATCGAGCAACTCGAAGGCCAGCGCGGCGGCGCGCGGCGCAAGCGTCGCGAGCAGATGCTGCGCGGCCGGCGCGGCGCCGCCACCGGCTTGCAGTTCGCGTTTGCCAATGCCGAGATGGCCTTGTACATGGCACTGCTGTCGCTGGCGCTGTGGTTCGCGCCCGAGGGCAGCTTGCGGAACGTGTTCGGCTGGCTGGGCAACGGCGAGTCCGTGCTGTCCAGCGTGATCGTCGCAAGCGCCTATGCCACCGTGGTCGGGCTGCTGGAGCCCTTCTATGTAGGGGCGGGATTCGCGATGTACCTGAACCGCCGCGTCGAGCTCGAGGCCTGGGACATCGAGCAGGAGTTTCGGCGTGACTTCGCGGAGTGAGCGGATGCGGGACCGCTTCATTGCTGTCGTCCTGGCCTGCGCCTTCGCGTGTGGGGTGGCGCAGGCCGCGCCCTCCACGGATGCGCCGACGCGCGAGCAGGTTCAGGCCGCGGCGGACGTCGTTCGCGCCGATCCGAACCTGCCGGGTACCAAGACCACCAAGGAACTGCGCTTCAAGGACCGCGAAAAGAAGGACAAGCCCGAGGCGAAGAAGGACGAAATCGCCCCGTGGCTGGTCGACTTCTTCCGGGCGATCAGCGAAGGCGGCCGCGTGCTGGTGTGGGTGCTGGGCGCCTTGCTGTTCGCCTGGGTCGCGGTCAGCCTGCACCGCTGGGTCAAAGTGCGCGCCGACGGGGCGCGTCATGCGATGGACCCCTTGCCCAGCCATGTCGGCGTGCTGGACATCCGGCCGGAGACCCTGCCCGCCAACATCGGCGATGCAGCCGCCGGCCTCTGGCAGCGCGGCCAGCAACGCGCGGCCCTGTCGCTGCTCTATCGCGGTGCGTTGTCGCGCCTGGTGCATGTGCAGTCCGTGCCGGTGCGCGCGGCCAGCACCGAGGGCGAATGTGTCGCGCTGGCATCGCGCGTGCTGGCGCCCGCGCCGCAGGCCTTCTTTGCACAGTTGGTCGATGCCTGGCAACTCGCGGCCTATGGTGAACGTTTGCCTGCCACGGCCGGCGTGCTCGCACTGTGTGGGGACTTCGATCGTCACCTGCCGGATGCGGCATCGACGGGAGCCGCGCGATGAAGGACAACCTGGTCCGCATCCTGATCGCGCTGCTGCTGGTGGCCGCCGGCGCATGGCTCGTCAGCGCCACCGAATGGGCCGACACCGAAACCCGCACGCCCGCACGCGGCGAGGCGGCGACCAATGGCTTCTATGCGACGCAGAGGCTGCTGCGCGAACTGGGCGGCACAGTGGTCAAACGCCCGGGCCTCGACCAGATGCCGACCGCGCAGGCCCGGCTGGTGCTGGCGTCGCGGCATTGGGACCTGTTCCCGGACCGCGCAGCGCGGCTGCGCGAATGGGTTGAGCAGGGCGGGCACCTGGTCATCCCCGGTCACTTCGTCGACCAGGATGCGCTGAAGGACTGGCTGCCGATCAACAGCCGCACCATGAAGGTCGACCCCAAGGCCGCGCCGGTGCCAAGACCGGCTCCCGGCGCACCCGTGAAGGATGCCGATTGCCGCACCCTGGCGGAGGCCGACAGTTCGCCCGCGAGTCATGCCGGTGCGCGTAGCTTGCGCGTCTGCGGCTACAACGGCAGTTCCGAATTCCTGTCGCGCGACAAGAAGCAAGCACCGCTCTGGTCCATGCAAGGACCGCGCGGCACCGAGATGCTGCGCATGCCGATGGGCAAAGGCAGCGTCACCGTCCTCGGAGGCTGGTCCGCGCTTCAGAACTTCAACCTCCTGCGCGCCGACAACCCATTGCTCGTGGCAGCCGCATTGCAGGCGCGATCCGGCGCCGAGTTCTGGTTCGTCGTCGAGGAATCGCGCGAATCCTTCCTGCCCTGGCTCTGGCACAACGGCCAGGCCGCCATCCTGCTTGGCGCACTGGCGCTGGCCTTCGCCCTGTGGCGTGCGGGCGTGCGCTTCGGGCCCTTGATCGCCGCGGCGGGCACGCAGCGCCGCTCGATGGCCGAGCAGGTGCGCGGCACGGCCGAGTTCCTGCACATGCACGGTGGCGATGCCTTGCATGCGGCCCAGGTGCGCGCACTCGACGAATCGGCGAGCAGACACCTGCGCCGCCATGCCCAAGGCGATGCCGGGCAACGCACCGCCGCCATCGCCCAAGCCACCGGCCTCGATGCCCGCGCCCTGTCGCAGGCGATGGCCTTGGGCAAGCGCGGTCCTGGCGCACTGGCGGCCGACCTCGAACTGCTGGAGACGGCACGCCGCCGCCTCGATGCGTATGCGATCCCGCACGCATCCACTTCACCCTGATCACTCGAAAGATCCCCATGTCAGAAATCACCCCCGACGAATTGACCCGCGCGGCCGGCTGGCTCGACGCCTTGCGTGCGCAGGTCGGCAAGGCCGTGGTCGGCCAGGCCGAGGCCATCGACCAGGTGCTGGTCGCGCTGGTCGCCTCCGGCCATGTGCTCATCGAAGGCGTGCCGGGGCTCGGCAAGACGCTGCTCGCACGCGCGCTCGCGCAGGCCATGTCGCTGCGCTATGCCCGCGTGCAGTTCACGCCCGACCTGATGCCCTCCGACATCACCGGCCATTCCGTGCTCGACCCGGCCGGGCGCGGCGAAAGCGGCATCGGCACCTTGCGTGTGCACCAGGGCCCGGTGTTCACCAGCCTGCTGCTGGCCGATGAAATCAATCGCGCGCCGGCCAAGACGCAGAGCGCCTTGCTCGAAGTCATGCAGGAGTACCAGGTCACGCTGGAAGGCCAGGCGCTCCCATTGCCAAAGCCCTTCATGGTCATGGCCACGCAGAACCCGATCGATACCGAAGGCACCTATCCGCTGCCCGAGGCGCAACTCGATCGCTTCCTGCTGAAGATCGCCATCGGCTTTCCGAGCCACGAGGAAGAGAACGCGATCGTGCAGCTCACCACGCAGCATCGCGCCGGCAACCAGTTCCCGCTGGACGCGGTCGTGCCCTGCCTGGCCGAGGCGCATGTGATCGAGCTGCAACGCCTCGCCTGCCTGGTGCATGCCGATGCGCGCGTGGTCGACTATGCGGTGCGCATCGCGCGCGCCACGCGTGACTGGCCGGGGCTGTCCTCCGGCGCCGGTCCGCGCGGCACCATGGCGCTGATCCGCGCCGCGCGCGCCACGGCGCTGATGCGAGGCCGCGACTTCATCACGCCCGACGATGTGGCGAAGCAGGCGCTGCCGGCCCTGCGGCACCGCGTGATGATCTCGCCCGATGCGCAACTGGAAGGCCGCGGCGTGGACGACCTGTTGCGCGGGGCGCTCGACAGTGTCGAGGCCCCGCGGCTCTGAGCCTTCGGACAAGTCACGCGATGCGCCGTTTGCTGATCCCCACGCGAGGCACCGTGCAGGCACTGGCCGGCCTGGCCGTGCTCGCCGCGGTGGCGTCGATGGCCGGCGCGCCGTCGGAGTGGGTGGGGCTGGCGAGTGGCGTGTTGCTGGCCGCTGGCATCGGCTATGCGGGTGTCGACCTGTGGCGGAGCTGGCGTGACTGGCGCGCGGCACCCTTGCGCGTCGAGCGGCAACTGCCCGGCGCGTTCTCGCTCGGCGTGCCGACCGTGCTGTCGCTGACGCTGGTCAACGAAGGCACCGTCGATTGGCAGGTGGCGGTGTTCGACGAGGTCGATCCGCACTTCAGCTTCGAAGGCCTGCCGCAAGACGTGGTGGTGCCGGCCAGTGCCAAGGTGGAGCTGCGCTACACGGCCACGGCCCTGACGCGCGGCGTCGCGCAATTCGGCGTCACGCAACTGCGCTGGCGCACGCGCGCCGGCTGCTTCGAAGTGCGCCAGCCGCTGGGCCAGCCGCAGCGCATCCGCGTGTATCCCAACTTCGCCGCGCTGGCGCGCTATGCATGGCTGTCGGGCGACAGGCGCCTCGCGCAGATCGGCATCAAGACTTTTCAGCAGCGCGGGCAGGGCACCGATTTCCGCCAGCTTGCCGACTACCGCACCGGCGACTCGCTGCGCCACATCGACTGGAAGGCCACGCTGCGGCACCAGCGCCCGATCGTGCGCGAGTTCCAGGACGACCGCGACCAGTGCGTCTACTTCCTGCTCGACTGCGGCCGCCGCATGCGCGCCGACGAAGGCATGCAAACTCAGCAACAACAACGCGGTGGCAGTCACTTCGACGAGGCGCTCAACGCCTTGATGTTGCTGAGCTATGTGGCGCTGAAGGAAGGCGACGAGGTCGGCGCGATGACCTTTGGCGGCTCGCCGGAACAGCGCCGCGACTTCGCGCCGCGCAAGGGCACCGCCACGCTCAACGCGCTCATGAACCGGCTGCACGACATCCAGCCCGGCGCCACGCATTCCGACTATCAAGTGGCCGCGCAGGAGCTGCTGCGCGTGCAGCGCCGCCGCGCGCTGGTGATTGTGCTGACCAACTTCCGTGACGAGGACGCTTCGGAGTTGCGCCCTGCCATCAAGCTGCTGCGTCGCAATCACCTGGTGCTGGTGGCGAGCCTGCGCGAGCGCGTGTTGGGCCGCATCGCCGGGCAGCCGATTGTGCGTGCGCGCGACGCGGTCGACGTGGCCGCCGCGCATCTGTTCGACCAGTCACGGCACGACGCGTTTGCGCGGGTGGTGGGGAACGATCCGCTGTCGATCGACGTGGAGCCGGCGCAGCTCGCGGTGGCCTTGGTCAATCGGTATCACGCGGTAAAGCGGGCAGGGTTGTTGTAGCAAGCCACCGATGACAAGAGAAGTCCTCTTATCAATTGCAGGCACTTGGCGAGAGTGGAATCGGGAAATGTAGGCGTCCCGTGCACCCGTCTTGACGCCGGCTGAGTCGATCAGCTTGAAGCGATGGTCGCTGCGTGGGCGAGGACACGCAGCGACCAGTTTCAGAGGCCGACATCACGTAGCGTCTACCTCACCTTCTGGAAGTCTCCCGGGACCCAAGCTTGGTCGAAGAAGGGCTTCTCTGGCCCGTACAGGCGGAGTAGCGTGAACCAGCCCTTGCCCGGCACGGTCTTCATCCAGTTCTTCTCCTTGCCTGCCGGTGCCGCCGGGCCGAAATACAAGGTGGTGGACCCGTCGGCGTTCTTCACCGGGTTGTCACGTGAATTGAGCGACGGGAAGGGCTGACCGTTGTCCAGGCCTGCTGCCGTCACCGGGTCGTACAGCGTGACCGACCAGAAGTTCTTGGCCGGGATGTTGGGCGGCAGGGTAAGCGTGTAGTTGCCATCGCCCACCAGGTAGTCGCCGTCCGCATCCTTCGCGCCCACAAGATATTTGGAGCCGACACCGGGGACACTCGTGCCCATGCCCGGACTCATCGCGTAGTAGTTGATGAACATGTGCAACTGCGGATCGATGTCGATGTAGTCCGCGCCGGGCACCATGTAGTTGAAGTCGTCGATGGGCTTGCCGAAGTTCTTGCCGCCGTCGCGGATATGGCCCCACCACTGGCGGTTGTTGTACCACTTGGCGCCTGGCATTTTGGGGAACTGTTCGGTCGCCACCACCTTGGCCATCTTCCACGCCGTGCGCGCAGCCAGGTCCAGCATTTCCTTCTGCCGCGGGGTGGGTGCGAAGTCCTGGCCTTTCACGATGCCGATGGACGCGGCCACGCCGCGCATGTACTCTGAACTGGGATAGTCGGTCACCTCGCTCTGGATGAATCGGTTGAGCATGTCGAAGTAAGAGCCGTCCGGCGGCGGCACCATGTTCACTGCTATGCCCGAGACGTCAGGGAATTGCATCGGCTTGGCGCTGGCCGACTTGCCAAGCGGATAAATCTTGATGCCTTCCATGTTCTTGACAGCCGGGCCGAGGTTGTCAGGCCGGTCGAAGAAGCCGCGCAGGAAGACGAATACGCCGTTCGTGCGGCTGTGATAGACGTAGTAGCCCTTCGGCACCTGCCCCTTGTAGCCCGGAGGAAGCACCAGGTACTTGCCGCCCTTGCCCTTGTCCGGACCCGGCTGACCCACGTCACCCAGGTACTTGCGGCCATCGACAGTCGGCCCCTCGATGGGACGCTGCCAGTAGTCGTCCAGGATGGCCTGCAAGTTTGGCGGTGCATCTATCACCATCGGGCCGTCCTTCGCCACATCGAGGAAGCCCACGCCGTAGATCACGTCCGAGTTTGGCGTGGTGATGAGGGTCTTGGCGTCCAGGCGCTTCTTCCAGATGCTCATCACGTTGTAGCCCTGGCCGTAGGCCTTGTCGGCGCCCTCCTTCATGGCATACATGTTCACGGCCGGAAGTGCCCAGTGGTAGACCATGACTGCGCGCTGGAAGTAGAGCTCGTCCAACAAGGAGTTGGTCGTCGCCGGAACGGGATAGTCGTTCTTGAATTCCGAATTGGCGAGCTGCTTGAAGCGGTCAGGAATCGGAGGATCCTGTGCAAACGAAGCGCTGCCGAAGCCCGCCAATGCAGCGCAGACTGATACGGCGCGTGCGACCTGGGTGACATTTCCGAACGTCATCGATTCACTCGCTTTCAAAAAATGAAAGGTGAGACGCCGCGCCATGCGCGACCAGTCGGGAAGAGTCTATGTGTGAAGTGTGCAAACGACAATTTCTCTGCGGTGAGGGACGGGACCCTCGCCGGAGGCCCATGCCAGTTCGTCGATGCGTCTGTTCAACTGCCTGGGCAGCCGGCTCAGGAGCGCCTGCCCGATTCCAGCAGCAGTTGATCAAACTTGCGTCCCGCGTGTGCAAGGCACCCTGCAGGCAGGCGTCCGGGTCGCGCGCCCGCTACGCTGTCGTACGCGCTGTATTCGTCGCGAACCAAGGTGCCACGCCAATGTCGCGCCTCATGGCCGGCGTCCGTCGTGCCGAGAAACGCGATGGGAGCATGTGCCCGCAAGGCCTCGCAAATCAAACACTGGCGCGTCGAGAACGGCGCGCAATCAGACGCAAGCTACTTCTTGCCTTTCTTTCCCGTCTTCCCCTTGGAAGCAGCCTCCGCCGCCTGCCCACCCGCCTTGCCCCCTTCCGCCTGGTACAGCGCAAAGTACTTGTCCGCGAGGTTACGCACCGCCCTCCCGATGTTGGCGTAGTCGTATTCATTGAGGTTGGCCAGTGACACCCGCCCCGAGGGGTGATTGCCGCCGAAGCCGCGCCCCGGCAGCAGCACCACGCTGCTCTCCTTCGCGATCTCGAACAAGGCTTCGTTCGGCTTCATGCGCTTGACGCCCCATGCGGCGAACTCGGCGCCATACATCTGCGTCGCGACCTCCTCCCAGTCGAGCAGGTGGTAGTAGCTCACCGAGTTCGGGTCGACCGGCATCGGCAGCGCCAGCGCGCGATACAGCGCCTCCTTGCGCCGATGCACGATGCGCTTCATCGCGGCCTTGTAGTTCTGCGGCTCGTCCATCAGCGAGAACAGCGAGAACATCACCATCTGCGCCTGCACCGGCGTCGACAGGCCCGCCGTGTGGTTGAGCGCCACGGTGCGGCTGTCGGCCACCAGCCGGTCGATGAACTTCAGCGCGCGCGGCGTGGTGGTGATGGACTCGTAGCGGTGGTCGAGTTCCTTGCGCAGCGGCTCGGGCAGCGCGGCGATCTTCTCGTCGAGCACATTCTTCTCGTGCGTGGCCACCACCCCCATGCGCCAGCCGGTCGCGCCGAAGTACTTGGAGTACGAATACACCAGGATGGTGTTGTAGGGGCAGATCGCAAAGAGCGAGACGAAGTTGTCGGCGAAGGTGCCGTACACGTCGTCGGTCAGGAGGATGAGGTCCGGCCGCTTCTTCACGATGCCGGCGATGTGCGCCAGCACCTCGTCGCTGAGCTTGACCGATGGCGGGTTGCTCGGATTGCACAGGAAGAAGGCCTTGATCTTCGGGTCGAGCAGCTTGTCCAGTTCCTTGGTGGTGAACTGCCAGTTGTTCTCGGGCGGCGCGTCGATGAACACCTCCTCCAGCATGTAGTCATTCAGGTGCGGGATCTCGATGTAGGGCGTGAAGATCGGCATGCCCAGCGCGATGGTGTCGCCTTTCTCGATGATGTGGTTCTCGCGCAGGCTGTTGAACAGGTAGGTCATGGCCGCCGTGCCGCCCTCGACTGCGTACATGTCGAAGTTGCCCTGGAACGGGTGCGAGCCGATCATCTCGTCGTGGATGTACTTGCCCACGATGATTTCCGACAGCCGCAGGAAGCGGTCCGGCACCGGATAGTTGCAGCCTAGGATGGCCTCGCACATCTCGTAGATGAAGTCGCCGGCCGACAGCCCCATCTGGTCGCGCACATAGGACACCGCCGCCGCGATGAAGCGTACGCCCTCCACGTTCTTGTTGCGGGCCACGTAGATCTCGAAGCGGTCCTCGATGCCTTCGCGCTGCGGGAAGCCGCCGACGTCCTCCATGTAGATGTAGGAGCGCTCGGCCTCGGTCATCGCGAACTGGCCGAACTGGAAGAAGCCGTAGCGCGGCGTGGTCGCCAGGAAATTCGGATTGCCCCGGCCGGCATTGAGCATCACGCGGTCGCTCTCGCTGGCCACCTGGATCAATGCGTCCTTCAGTTCGAACGGGCTCAGTGAACCGAGTTTCTCGATGTCCTTGAAATCCATGAAAGTCTCCTGCAGGGTTGATTGAAAAGCCCCGCGTCGCGAGGCGAGGGGGACGAAATGAAAGCGGTCAGGCCAAGGCCACGATGAGCGGGCCAAGCAAGGTGAGCAGCACGTTCGCCAGCGCATAGGTGATGGCGAACGGCACCGTGGGAATCGAGTTCTGCGCCTTGTCCAGCACTTCGCCGAAGGCGGGGTTGCCGCTGCGGGCACCCGCCAGCGCACCGGCGAAGATGGCCGTGTTGTCGTAGCGCAGCACGTAGCGGCCGATCAGCATCGTGAGGATCAGCGGCACGATGGTCACGACCACGCCCACGCCGAAGATCGTGATGCCATGCTCCTTGATGGTCGTCACGGCCTGCAGCCCGGATTGCAACCCCACCACCACCACGAACCCGGCCAGGCCCAGGTCCTTCATGATCTGCACCGCCCCGGCCGGGAACTCGCCGAAGGTCTGGCGCCGCGCGCGGTACCAGCCGAACAGCAGGCCCGACAGCAGCGCGCCACCGCCGCTGCCCAGCGTCAGCGGGATGTCACCCAGCTTGACGCTGAGCAGCCCGACCAGCAGGCCCGCGACCAGGCCGGCGCCGAGGTAGACGAAGTCGGTCTTGGTGCTGGGCACCAGCACCTGGCCGATCGCGCTGGCCATGCGCCGCACGTCCAGGTCCGCGCCGTACAGCGTGACCGTGTCGCCCAGTTGCACGACCAGGTCCGGCGTGATCGGCAGCGCCTGGCCCATGCGCCGGTATTCCACCAGGTAGACGCCGTGGCGTACGCCCAAGCCCATCGCGTCGCGGATCTGGCCGAAGGATTTCTTTTCGAAATCCTTGTTGGACACGACCACATCGCGCCGCTGCACGATGAGTTCCATGCCTTCGATGCCGTAGACCTCCTTGCCCAGGAGGCCGGCACTGCCGACGACGGCGTTGCGCCGCCCGACGACCAGCACGATGTCATCCGCCTCCAGCAGCATGTCGGGCGCGACCTCGAGCAGTTGCTGGCCACGCTTGACGCGCTCGATGGTGATCAAGGACCCGGGGGCCGCCTTCTCGACTTGCCCGATCGTGTGCTTGCTGCCCGTCGAGACCTTGTAGAGGCGCCCCACCAGGTCCGGCGCGGCATGCTGCTGGTCGGCGCCGAGCACCCGCACGCCGGCCTGCATGCTGGCCTCGGCCTTGATCGCATCGTCGCGAATGCTGGTGCCCATGAGCTTGGGCAGGATGTTGACGCAGACGATGATCGCGCCGAAGGTGCCGAACACGTAGGTCACCGCATAGCCGACGGCCACGTTGCCCTGCAGCCGCTTGGTCTCGTCGGCGGCCAGGCCCAGCTTGGCGATCGCATCGCCCGCGGTGCCGATGATGGCCGACTGCGTCAGGCCGCCTGCCGCCACGCCGGCGGCCAGGCCCTTGTCCAGCCCGCTCAGCTTGGCCATGACGATCACCGTGGCCAGCGCGGTCGCCGCCAGCACGACGGCCAGGATGATCTCCTTGACCGACTGCTTGCCCAGCGAGGTGAAGAACTGCGGGCCGCTCTCGAAGCCGACGGCGTAGATGAAGAGGGCGAACAGGATCGCCTTCACGCCCGAGTCGACTTCCACGCCGACCTGGCTCACCACCACCGCCACCAGCAGCGAGCCGGCCACTCCCCCCAGCTGGAATTTGCCGAACTTGATGCTGCCGAGCAGGTAGCCCAGCGACAGCGAGAGAAAGATCGCGATCTCCGGTGATCGCTTGAAGATGTCATGCAGCCATTCCATGGAGAGTCCTTTCCAGAAATCCTTCAGCGCCGCTTGCGCGGCCCGGCCCATTGAGCAAATGCGTGTCGCATCGGGGAAGCGGGCACGCGCGAGATGGCGATCCTTTTTTTCTGTCTCTCTTTTGGGGTCTTCAGGCCAACGCCACGATGACCGGCCCCAGCAATGTCAGGAACACATTCGCGAGCGCATAGGTGATGGCGAAGGGCGCCGTCGGCACGGCATTGCGAGCCTTCTCCTGCACCTCGCCAAAGGCCGGCCCGGCGCTGCGCGCACCCGCCAGCGCACCGGCGAAGTACGCGGTGTTGTCGTAGCGCAGGATGAAGCGGCCGACCGCCATCGTCACCAGCAGCGGCACCAGCGTGACCACCGCACCAATACAGAACAGCCCGATGCCGTGCGTCCGCACCGTCTGCACCGCCAGCAGTCCGGATTGCAACGCGAGGATCGCGATGAATCCGGCCAGGCCCAGCTCCTTCATGATCCGCAGGGCCCCCGGCGGCACCGCGCCGAAGGTCTGCCGCCGCGCCCGGTACCAGCCGGCCACCAGGCCCGCAAGCATCGCCCCGCCGGCGCTCCCCAGGCTCAGCGGAATGCCCGCGATCGTCACGCTCACCAGCCCCGCCAACAGCCCCGCGACCAGGCCGCCGCCCAGGTAGACAAAGTCGGTCTTGTCTCCGAGCTGCACCAGGTCGCCGACCACCCCGGCCGCGCGCTGCACATCGGCCTCGACGCCGTAGAGCGTGACCGTGTCGCCGGTCTCCAGGGCCAGCTCGGGGCTCATCGGCATCAGGCGGCCCATGCGGCTGATCTTCACCACGAACACGCCGTGCCGCACGCCGGCGGCGGTGGCGCGGCGGATCTCGCCGATCGTCTTGCGGTGGAACTCCGGGTTGGAGATGACGACGTCGCGCCGCTGCATCGTGAGCTCCATGCCGTCGACGGCATAGACCTCCTTGCCGATCAGCCCGGCGCAGCGGATCACCTCCGCGCGGCGGCCCACCACGAGCACGATGTCGTCCTGCGCCAGCACCAGTTGCTGCGCGACCTCGATGAACTGGTCCTTGCGCTTCACGCGTTCGATGGAGATGGTGGTGTCGCGCTCCGCATGCTCGATCTGCCCCACCGTGTGCCCGCCGCCGGCCGAGACCTGGAACAGCCGGCCGATGAGTTCGGTCACCACCGCCTCCTGTCCCGGCGCGCGCAACTGCACGCCGGGCTGCATCTCCTGCTCGGCGCGGATGGCGTCGTCGCGGATGCTTCGGCCCATCATCCAGGGCAGCACATAGACGCACAGGAGGATCGCGCCCAGCACGCCGAACATGTAGGTCACGGCATAGCCCGCCGCCATGCCGGCTTGCAACTGTTGCGCGGCAGCCGGCGCCAGGCCCAGCGCATCGATGGCCTGGCCCGCCGTGCCGAGCATCCCCGTCTCCGTGAGCGCACCCGCTGCCACGCCGGCCGCCATGCCCTTGTCGAGCGAGAACAGCTTGGCCATGACCAGCACAGTGGCCAGCCCCGAGACCGCCGCGACGATGGCCAGCGCCAGCTCCCGCAGCGTCTGCCGGCCGAGCGAGGCGAAGAACTGCGGCCCGCATTCGAAGCCCAGCGCATAGATGAACAGCGCGAACAGCACCACCTTGGCGCCCGAGTCGATCTCCACGCCGACCTGGCTCAGTGCCACGCCTGCGATCAGCGAGCCAGCCACGCCGCCCAACTGGAACTTGCCGAGCTTGACCTGGCCGATCCCGTACCCGATGGCCAGCGACAGGAACACCGCGATCTCCGGCGAGCGCTTGAAGATGTCGTGCAGCCAGTCCACGGTCGACTCCTCAATGCGCCCGCACCAGGCCGGCCAGCGCGACGATCAGCGGCCCCATCAGCGGCAGCACCACGTTGGAGATCGCATAGGTGATCGTGTAGCCCAGCAGCGGCGTGGTGTTGCCGGCCACGGCCTGGATCGCGCTCAGGGCGGGCGTGCTGCATTGCTGGCCGGCGATGGCGCCGAGCAGGACGGGCGCCTCGAACTTGAGCAGGTAGCGCCCGACGAACAGCGACACGGTGGCCGGAATCACGGCAATGGCCACGCCCATCAGCGGCAGCGAGATGCCGTACTTCATGATCAGTTCCATCGCGCTGGGCCCCGAGGCCAGGCCGACGCAGGCGATGAAGGTCGACAGCCCGAGGTCCTTCAGCAGGTTAAGCGCATCGTGCGGCACGCTGAGCCGGCTCGGATGCTTCGCCTGGTACCAGCCGAACACCAGCCCGCTCAGCAACGCGCCGCCGCCGGTGCCGAGCGAGAACGGAATGCCGCCGAGCTTCACGCTGTAGAGCCCGATCCACACACCCAGCACGATGCCCGCCGACGCCAGCGCGATGTTGCTGCGGGTGGACTTCATCACGCTCTCGCCGATGCGCGGCAGGGCCATCGCGATGTCCTCGGCGCGGCCGTACAGCTTGAGCCGGTCCCCACGCTCCAGCTTCAGTTCCGGCAGCAATGGCAGTCGCTGGCCGCCTCGCTCGATGTCGGCCACGAGCACGCCTTCCGGCAGCGGCGCGGGCACGCCAGGGGCAGACCCGAGGTGAAGGCCGCGCAGCGTCATCGTGCCGGCCGCGGGATGGTTGAAGACCACGTCGGCCGTATCCAGCACCACGTCGAACTCGCTGGCGTCCTCCATCTCATGGCCCAGGTCCGCGTTCGCATGCGCCCATTCGAGCACCGCCTTCCGATGGCCGACCACCAGCAAGTGATCGTCGGCCTCCAGCGGCGTGCCGGGCGAGAAGGCGATCGGCTGGCCGTGCCGCATCAGTCCCTGCACGCTGCCGTTGAAGCGCAGGTGGGCGGTGACGTTGCGCACCGGCAGGCCGGCGCCGGCCGTGATCGTGTAGACGCGGCCCACCATCTCGGGCACGGCGGGCGTCGCACTCTCGTCGTCGGCGCTGCCGCCCATCGCCTTCCAGAGCTTGTCGGCCTCCTCGCGCAGGTTGATGCGCAGGATCAGCGGGAACACCTGGCTGGTCACCACCACGATGGTGATGAGCCCGAAGATGTAGGTGATTGAATAGGCCGTGACCACATTGGCCTGCAGCTGCTTGATCTGGTCCGGCGGCAGGGCCAGCTTGGAGATGGCGTCGGTTGCCGTGCCGACCACGGCCGACTCGGTGGCGGCGCCGGCCATCAGGCCCGCCGCCGTGCCCTGGTCCAGCCCCATGAAGCGCGTGGCTGCCAGTACCAGCGCGAGCACCACCACCACCTCGATCAGGCACAGCAGCCCGATGCGCAGGCCCTTGGCATTGAGGTTGGCGAAGAACTGCGGCCCGCCCGCATAGCCCAGCGCGAAGATGAAGAGCATGAAGAACACGTTCTTCACGCTGGACGGCAAGGTCACGCCCAGTTGCCCGATGAACAGCGCCGCGATCAGCGTCCCGCAGATGCCGCCCAGCTGGATCGGGCCGAACTTGATCTGTCCGACGGCGTAGCCGATGGACAAGGCCAGAAACAATGCAATCTCGGGATGCGCGCGAAGCAGCTCACCGATCCAGCTCATTGGCATGTTCCCCAGGGGATCGAAGTCGAGACGACAACGCCGCCTCGACTTCAGAGCGCCGCGAGTTTAGGCACCTTTGGCGACAAAAGTGAATCATTGCGCAACGCTTGCCGCGCGCGCAATTGCCCCTGAGTGCTTGTCCGCGTGGCCTTCCGGGCGGTGGCCGACGCGTCAGGGTCTGGTCAGCGCACCAGCGTCGACTTGCCGAACAGGCTTTCGATGAGTTCCACCGCGACTTCGGCGGTGCGGTTGCGCACGTCGAGCGCGGGGTTGAGTTCCACCACGTCGAGCGAGCCGAGCCGGCCGGTGTCGGCGATCATTTCCATGCAGAGCTGCATCTCGCGGTAGGTCGGTCCGCCGCGCACGCCGGTGCCCACGCCGGGTGCGTAGTCGGGGTCGAGGCAGTCAAGGTCGAAACTCACGTGTAGGTGGGTTTCCTCATCGACGTCATGCAGTGCATCGGCCATGGTCAGGCGCATGCCGTTCTCGTCGACATGGCGCATGTCGAACACGCGCAGGCCCTGGTCGCGGATGGCCTCGCGCTCCTCGCTGTCGACGCTGCGGATGCCGATGAAGCGGATGCCGTCGGGCTCGATGGCGGCTTGCTCGCCGCTCCATCCGGTGAGCGCAGCCGGCCCATGGCCCAGCAGGCACGCGACCGGCATGCCGTGGATGTTGCCGCTGGGGCTGGTGGTGTTGGTGTTGACGTCGGTGTGCGCGTCGAGCCAGATCACGCGCAGCTTCTTCTTGCGCTGCCGCGCGTGCCAGGCCACCGCGCTGATCGAGCCGATGGCCAGGCAGTGGTCGCCGCCCATCAGCAGCGGCGTGTGTCCTGCCCCCAACGCGGCGTCGACCGACTCGTACACCGCGCGGTTCCAGGCCACCACTTCCGCCAGGTGCCGCAGCCCTTCCTGCGGCGCGGCCCACGGCGTGGCGGGGCCGTGCAGGTTGCCCGCGTCGCGCACTGTGAAGCCCATGCGCGCCAGCACGCCGGGCAGGTCCGCCACGCGCAAGGCGTCGGGGCCCATGCCGGCGCCGCGGACGCTGGCGCCGACGTCGGTGGGTGCGCCGATCAATTCGAGTGTGGTGGTGTTCGTCATGCGAGTTCCCGCGCTGGATCGGGTCCTATTAATACATGAATCGTGTGCGCCTCGACGGACCCGCAGGGCCCTGGACAAATTTCACGTCGGCTTGTAGGACAGCCCTCGCGACGTGCATTCCGCCACGCGCCGAGGCTTGTCCTACACGGCGATATTTTCCGGGCGTGCCATAACCCCCGGATGCCTCGATTTGACTGAAAACGTCATGGGGAGAACGACTACAACGACAAGGAGTTTGCTGTGTCCAGCATGGGTGATTTGGCGCTGACGGTAGAGGAACGCGCGCAGGGAGAGTTTTACTGGGTGGTGCTCGAAGCCATCACCGACGATTCACAGGACCGGATGGTGTACCGCCGGCTCCGTGCGGCGGAGCAGCCGCAAGACAGCTATTCGAGCGCGCTCGCGGTGGGCTCGTTGATGTTGCGGCGCCTCACGGGCCATTCGTAGCAATCGTCACAGGAAGGCCGGGCGCCAGGCGCCCGTGCCCTCCCACCGGCCCCTATTGCGCGGGCCGCACCATCTTGCATTCCGTGCCCTGCGCCAACTCGTTGCCGGTGTAGACCGCATCGGTGCGGAAGCCGTAGTTGGTGCCGTCCCAGCCGACCCGCACGGTCTTGCCGTCCACCGGCGCAATCGTGTTGACCACCTGCGGCAACAGCAGTTGATGGTCTTCACCGCGCATGCGCACCGGTCCGACCACGGATTCGAAGGTCATGTCTTCCATCGCCTTCGCGACCTTCATCGAGTCGGTGCTGCCGGCCTTGTTGACGCCGGCGGCCAGCAGGCGCAGCGTCATCTCGATGCGGGGTGCCAGGAAGTCCTGCTTCATCTTCGCCTTGTAGGCCTTGGCCAGTGCGTCGACCTTGGGCGTGTCGGCCTCGCCCGGATGCCATTCGGCGACCCAGGTCAGTTGCCCGATCTTCGCTTGCGACACCGCCAGCACCGTGCCGGGCACCGAGCCCGCGCTGTGGTTGAAGTAGCGCAGGTTGAGGCCCGCATCGCCCGCGGCCTTGAGCAGCAAGGTCATGTCCTGGCCCCAGTTGCCGCTAATGACCGAGTCGGCGCCCGCCGCCTTGATGTTGGTGACGTAGGGTGCGAAGTCCTTCACGCGGCCGATGGGGTGCAATTGCTCGCCGACGAACTGGATGTCGGGTCGCGCCGCACCCACCATCTGGCGGCCGTAGCTGGCCCACTGCTTGCCGTGTGCGTAATCCTGGTTCAGCAAGTAGATCTTCTTGATGTCCGGCGTCTTCTTGATGTAGTTGGCGATGGCCTTCATCTTCATCGCCGTGTTGGCCTCGGTCTGGAAGTGCCAGAAGCTGCAGTTCTTGCCGGTGAGGTCGGGGTCGATCGACGAATGATTCATCACGATCAATTCCTTGCCGGGGTTGCGCTCGTTCCAGCGATTGACCGACTGCACCAGCGCCGCCACCACCGACGAGCCTGAACCGCCTGTGACGATCACCTGCGCGCCCTGGTCGATGGCAGCCTGCAACGCACTCTGGCTCTCCTGCGCCGAGAGCTTGCTGTCGAACTGCAGCAACTGCATCTTCTGCCCGCCCGGCAAGGCGCCCTTGGCATTGAGGTCGTCCACCGCGAAGCGCAGGTGCGCCAGCATCAGTTCACCGACGTTGGCGAAGGCGCCGGAGAGCGGGTCGATGTAGGCGACCTTGTAAGTGGCTGGCTGCGCCTGGGCGGCGGTGGCGGCGATGAACAGGGCGGCTGCGGCGAGCGGCGCGCGCTTGAAGAAGGTCATGGTGTCTCCTTGGGTGTTGTGCGTGTTGGAATTCGAGATGCGGGCGTGCCGATGTGCTTCAGCTCTTGAGGCCAAGAACACGCAAGGCCAGCTTGTTCAGCGCGGCCACCACTTCGTCGGGCGACAGCCGGCCGTCAGGGCGATACCAGCTGTAGAGGAAGCCCGGCAGGCTGCAGGCGGCCAGGGCGGTGATGCGCGTGTCGTCGAAGTCGAGGTCGCCATCGCGCCGCGCCTGTTCCAGCAGCGGACACAACTGGTCGTAGAAGTGGTGTGCCAGCTTGGCCTGCGCGGCGCGGTATTCCGGGCGGTAGGCCTGCGGATCGCGGTACGGAAAGAAGGCCGCGGGATGATGCGCCACCGTCGCGCGGATCAGCCGTTCGATGCCTTCCAGCACCTTGTCGCGCGCGGGCCGCGTGTCGTCCGGCGCGAAGTCCATCGAGGTCAGGCACTCCACCGCGGGCGGCCAGGACAGCGCCTCGAAGATCTCCTGCTTGTCGCGGAAGTAGTAGTACACGAAGGGCTTGGTCACGCCCAGCGCGCGCACCAGTTGCGCCATCGTGGTGTTGGCATAGCCCTGCTTCGCGAAGAGCTGCGTCGCCACCTGCAGGATGCGCTCGCGCTGCATGTCGGTGGCGGCCGTGACGGCGCGCTGCCTGCCATTGCCGCGCGGCAGGCGCGCGTCGTTGGAAGCTCGCGCGGGTTTGTGCGGTGTCGCCGAAGTTATACCCATCGGTAGGATTGTTCGGGCACGATGCGGCTGAAGCGGCTATCGATAACCCTCAGAAAGAGACGCCATGGAGACAACAACAAAAGCCAACGCCCCCGTGCGTGCACAGCAGCCCCTGCACGAGTTCCTGCGCGCACATGCGCGGGAGCGCGGCGACCATCCCGCATGCATCTGGTACGGCAGCGCCATCAGCTTCGCCGAACTCGACCGCGCCAGCGATGCCTTCGCCGCACGCCTGCAAGCGCTGGGCGTGAAGAAGGGCGAGCCAGTGGTGCTCTTCCTCAACAACTGCCCGCAATACCTGGTCGCGCACTTCGGCATCCAGAAGATCGGCGCCATCGTCTGCCCGAGCGGTCCGCTCAACAAGGAACATGAACTGGCCTACCAGGTCGGTGACCTGAAGGCGCGCGTGATCGTGGCCGCGTCCTCGCTGCTGCCGGTGGTCGAGAAGGTGCGGCCGCAGAGCGCGCTGGAACATGTGTTCACGGTGCACTACGCCGACTGGCTGCCCGCCACGGCCACCATCGACCTGCCCGCGGAACTGGCCGCCGCACAAAAGGCGCCGCGCGAGGTGCCGACCGGCTGCGAGGATTTCTGGGCCGTGATGCACACCGACGCGAAGCCGCAGCCCGTGGCCTTCGACCTCGACGACGTGGCCTTGATGACCTACACCTCCGGCACCACCGGCCTGCCCAAGGGCGCGATGCTGAGCTACGGCAATGCGCTGTTCAAGACGGCGACGGCGGCCGATTGCAATGGCGTGAGCGCAGACGACGTGCTGCTGTCCATCGCGCCGCTGTATCACATTGCCGGCATGCTGATGGGCGTCAACATTCCGGTGCTCACCGGCGCCACCTCGGTGTTGCTGCATCGCTTCGACGCGCATGCGGTGCCGCAGGCGATCGACAAGTACAGGTGCACCTGGTGGTACAGCATCGCGCCGATGAACGTGGCCGTCATGCAGTTGCCCGACATCGCGTCCTTCGACCTGTCGAGCTTGCGCATGAACCCGGTGACCAGCTTCGGCATCACCTTCACGGAAGGCCTGGCCAACCAGTGGAAAGGCTTCGCGAAGAACGCGAGTTCCTTCGAAGCCGCCTATGGGCTCAGCGAAACCCACACCTGCGACACCTACACCCCGCACCATGCGCCGCGCTGGGGCACGCAGGGCATCCCGGCACCGGGCGTGACCATCCGCATCATCGACACCGACACCGGCGAAGACCGGCCCACGGGCGAGATCGGCGAGATCATCCTCACCAGCGCCGGCTCCTTCAAGGGCTACTGGAACAAGCCCGAGGCGACCGCCGCCACCTTGCGCAACGGCTGGGTGCACACCGGCGACATGGGCAAGATCGATGCGGAGGGCTACCTCACCTTCATCGGCCGCTTCAAGGAGATGATCAAGGTCTCCGGCTACAGCGTGTTCCCGGAGGAGGTGGAGACCATCCTCATCAAGCATCCCGCCGTGGCGCAGGCCGCGGTGATTGCGCAGCCCGATGCGGAGAAGGGCGAGGTCGTGAAGGCCTTCATCGTGAAGAAGGCCGGCGCGGATGTCGAGGCGGAGGCGCTGATCGCCTGGTCGCGCGACAACATGGCCAGCTACAAGGCGCCGCGCAGCGTGCGCTTCATCGACGCATTGCCGACCACCGGCGCGGGCAAGGTGCTGCGCCGTTTGCTCAAAGACCAATAGGGTTCCGATGTTCCAAAAGATTCTGGTGGCCAACCGCGGCGAGATCGCGGTGCGGCTGGTGCGCGCCTTGCGTGACCTCGACATTGCCAGCGTGGCCGTGTTCGCGAAGGACGATGCGCAGGCGCTGCATGTGCGTCTGGCAGACAAGGCGGTGGCGCTGGATGCGACCGGGCCTTCGGCCTACCTCGACATCGGCGCGCTCATTGCGGTCGCGCGGGCCGAAGGCTGCGATGCAGTGCATCCGGGCTACGGCTTCCTCAGCGAGCGTGCGGATTTCGCGCAGGCCTGCGCGGACGCGGGGCTGGTGTTCGTCGGACCGACGCCGGAGCAGTTGGCCTTGTTCGGCGACAAGGCGCGTGCACGCGAATTGGCCGCGCAATGCGATGTGCCGGTGATGCCGGGCAGCACAGGCGCGGTGACGCTGGCGCAGGCGCAGGCCTTCTTTGCGGCGCAGGTGGCGGATGGGTCGCAAGCAGGCGTGATGGTCAAGGCCATCGGCGGTGGCGGCGGTCGCGGCATGCGCGCGGTGTTGCGTGCCGAAGACCTGGCCGAAGCGCACGCGCGTTGCGTCTCTGAAGCGAAGGCGGCCTTTGGTGTCGATGGCGTCTACGTGGAGCGCCTGATGCTTCATGCGCGGCATATCGAAGTGCAGGTGCTGGGCGATGGCCAAACAGTGGCCAGCCTCGGCGAGCGCGAATGCACGTTGCAGCGGCGCTTCCAGAAACTGGTCGAGATTGCGCCAAGCCCTTCGTTGCCCGAATCGATTCGCGCCGAGGTCACTGCTGCCGCGTTGCGCATGGCCAAGGCGGTGGGCTATCGCGGCTTGGGCACGTGGGAGTTCCTCGTCGACGAGCAGGCCACCTCCTTGCCTTGGGTCTTCATCGAAGCCAATCCGCGCCTGCAGGTCGAGCACACGGTGACGGAAGCCGTGACGGGGCTGGACCTCGTGCAACTGCAGATCGCGGTGGCCGCAGGCCAGCGCCTGGATGCACTCGGCATCGAGGCCGATCGCACGGCGCCTCAGCGCGGCTTCGCGGTGCAATGGCGCATCAACGCGGAGACGCTCGATGCGCAAGGCAACGCGCGGCCCGCGAGCGGCACGCTTTCGCGCTTCGACTTGGCCGAAGGGCCGGGCGTGCGCGTCGACAGCCACGGCTATGCGGGCCTCGCGCCATCGCCGCACTACGACACGCTGCTGGCCAAGCTCATCGTGCAGTCTTCGACCAGGAATTTCGCGGACGCGCTGCGCCGCTCCTTGCGCGCTCTGGAAGAGTGTCGCGTCGAGGGCATCGCGACCAACCTCTCGTTGCTGCGCGCCATTGCGGCACGCCCCGAGTTCGCGTCGCAACGTGTGCACACGCGCTTCGTCGAACAGCACCTCGCGGAACTGTTGTCCAGCGCTGCCCAACTCGATGCGGCAATGCAGAAGTCGGCCGCACCCGTCCATGCGACGGCCGTGAAGCCCGTCATCGAATTCGACGACACCGATGATGCGCTGGTCGTCCGCGCCCCCATGGCCGCGAAACTCGTCCAGTTCGAAGTTGCCGTCGGCGACGTGCTGCCCGCCGGTGCGCAACTCGGCGTGCTCGAAGCCATGAAGATGGAGCACCTGCTCAACGCCCCGCAGGCCGGCCGCGTCGTCGCGCTGCTTGCCGCACCGGGCGACTACCTGGTCGAAGGCCAGCCGCTGGTGCAACTCGAAGCCGTCGACGCCCAATCTGTCGAGGCCGAGGCGCAGGCCGCGCACGACCTGTCGCTGATCCGCCCCGACCTGCAGAAGGTCATCGACCGCCACGCCCCCACGCTCGACATCAACCGCAAGGCGGCCGTCGACAAGCGGCACGCCCAAGGCGGCCGCACGGCCCGCGCCAACATCGCCGACCTCTGCGACCTGGACTCCGACCCCGGCAACTTCCTCGAATACGGCGCCCTCGCCATCGCCGCGCAGACGCGCCGCCGCAAGCTCGACGACCTCATTGCCAACACGCCGGCCGACGGCATGGTCACCGGCGTCGGCAGCATCAATGCGAAGCAGTTCGGCCCCGAGAAATCACGCTGCGCCGTGCTGGCCTACGACTACACCGTGCTGGCGGGCACGCAGGGCATGCGCAACCATGCCAAGACCGATCGCCTGCTCGGCATTGCGCACCAACTCAAGCTGCCCGTCGTGCTGTTCGCCGAAGGCGGCGGTGGCCGGCCTGGCGACACCGACATGCCCATCGTCGCCGGCCTGAACAACCACACCTTCAGCCAGTTCGCGGCGCTGTCGGGCAAGGTGCCGGTGGTCGGCATCGTGCACGGCCGCTGCTTCGCGGGCAATGCGGCGCTGCTGGGTTGCAGCGACGTCATCATCGCCACGCGCGGCAGCAACATCGGCATGAGCGGCCCCGCGATGATCGAGGGTGGCGGGCTCGGCACCTTCGCGCCCGAGCAGATCGGCCCGAGCGGCGTGCAGTCGAAGAACGGCGTGATCGATGTACTGGTGCAGGATGAGGCGGAAGCGGTCGCGGTCGCGAAGCAGTACATCTCGTACTTCCAGGGCGCGACCGCCGACTGGCACTGCGCCGACCAGCGCACCCTGCGCCATGCGATCCCCGAGAACCGCCTGCGCGTCTACGACGTGCGCGCTGCGATGCGCGGCATCGTCGACAGCGGTTCGCTGCTGGAACTGCGCGCGAGCTTCGGCGCGGGCATCCTCACCGCGCTGGCGCGCATCGAGGGCAAGCCCATCGGCCTCATCGCCAACAACCCGCATCACCTCGGCGGCGCGATCGACGTCGATGCCGCCGACAAGGCCGCGCGCTTCATGCAGTTGTGCAATGCACATGGCCTGCCGATCGTCTCGCTGTGCGACACGCCGGGCTTCATGGTCGGCCCGGAGATCGAGGCGCAGGCACAGGTGCGCCACGTCTGCCGCATGTTCATGGTCGCCGCGCACCTGCGCGTGCCGTACTTCTGCGTGGTGCTGCGCAAGGGCTACGGCCTCGGCGCGCAGGCGATGGCGGCGGGCGGCTTCGATGCGCCGGTGTTCACCGTGGCCTGGCCCACCGGCGAGTTCGGCGCGATGGGGCTGGAGGGCGCGGTGCGCCTGGGCTTCCGCAAGGAGCTCGAAGCGGTGGCCGAAGGCGCCGAGCGCGATGCCTTGTTCAAGAAGCTGGTGGACCAGCAATATGCGAATGGCGAGGCGATCAACATGGCGCAGACGCTGGAGATCGATGCGGTGATCGACCCGGCCGAGACGCGGGCCTGGCTGGTGCGCGGGCTGGCTTCGGCATCGCGCACGCCGGAGCCGGCCGTGGCCTACGTCGACACCTGGTAGCGCGGCGGACCGTGGCGTGCGTTTCGCGCCGCGGTCCAAGAGAGCGGACAGGTCGTCGCAATGCCGGAATCGCGTGGGACAGGCCCCGATGAACAGGCCATAAACTGCATCGTTTCCGCCGCCTAGAAAGTCGCATGACATCCTGGCTCGACTGCCTGCTGCGTCCCGCGTTGGCCGCCTTCGCATCACTGGCGATCCTTTGTTCGCCGGCGATGGCGCAGCCTCGTTTCGATGCGCCGCGCTGGATCGCCAGCTGGGCCGCTGCGTCACAGGGCATGCCGGTGTTTCCGGTCGCGAATGGGGCGCAGCCTGCACCCGCGCCCTCGTTTCGCGCGCAGACCGTGCGCGAGTGCGTGTTCCCCACCATCAGCGGCGAGCAGGCGCGTGTGCGCTTCTCCAACCGCTTCGGCGCCGTTCCGCTGCACCTGGCCGAAGCCACCATCGCACTGGGTACCGGCGGCAGCGCCATCTCGCCCGCTTCCCTGCAGCCGCTGCTGTTCGGCGGGCGTCGCGACATCACCATCGCCCCCGGCGCCGACGCCTGGAGCGACGCGGTCCCGGTGGCGGTACGCGCCGGACAAGCCATGTCGGTCAGTTTCTACCTCGACGAGCGCACGCCCTTCGGCACGGTGCACCGCATGCCCGCCGGCGCGAGCTGGGTCGCGCCCGGCAACGTGGTGGGCGATTCGACGCTTCCCGCTGCCGTGCCCTCGGACTGGAACCACATCGTGACCGGGCTCGACGTAATGAGCCGCGGACCGGCGCGCGTCGTGGTCGCCTTCGGTGATTCGATCACCGAAGGCGTCAATGCTTTCGTGCCCGTGCTGGGCCGCTACCCCGACCGGCTGGCCGAGCGCCTGCGCGACGGCACGCCGGGCGCTCCCGTGGTGTCGGTGCTCAATGCCGGCATCGCAGGCAACCGCTTGCTCAGCGAGGGCATCGGCCCGTCGGGCATCGACCGCTTCACGCGCGACGTGCTCGCCCAGAGCGGCGTGACCCAGGCCATCATCCTCCTGGGCATCAACGACATCGGCTTCGAGACCTTCATCGGCGCACCGGGCAGCGGTCTGCCTTCCACCACCCGCACGGTGAACTCCGAGCGCCTGATCGCGGGGCTTCAACGCCTGCTCGACATGGCCCGCGCACGCGGCGTGAAGGTGATGCTCGGCACCTTGCTGCCCGTGAAAGGCAGCGGCTACTGGAGTGAGCAGAACGAAGCGATCCGGCAGGCCGTCAACCGATGGATCCGCGGCCAGCATGCCGTTGCGGCGGTGGTGGACTTCGATGCCGCATTGCGCGACCCGGATGATCCGCAGGCGCTCAACCCCCTGTACGACAGCGGTGACCACCTGCACCCTGGCGAAGCAGGCAATGCGGCCATGGCGGCCGCGATCGATGCACGCGCGCTGTTGCAGTAGGGGCACAGTCCTGTAACTGCCGGTGGCGACCCTTTACGTGCGTGCCGGTAGATGGCTGACAGTGCGTTTACAGGGCGACTGCACCATGAAGGCTCCTGCAACTCATGAGGAGTACCCCATGAAAAAGATCATTCTCGCCACCGCTGTTGCCACCATGCTGAGCGCTGGCGCTTTCATCATCCCGACGGCCGCGCAGGCCCAGGGCATCAGCGTGCAGATCGGCCAACCGCCACCGCCGCCGCGCGTGGAACACGTGCCGCCGCCGCGCAAGGGCTATGTCTGGGCGCCGGGCCATTGGGAAGCACGCCACGGCCGCTACGCATGGACCAACGGCACCTGGGTTCGCGCACGCCCGGGCTATGCGTACCACGCACCGGAATGGCGTGAGCAAGGTGGCCGCTACGTCTATCGCAGCGGCTCGTGGGACCGTGACCATGACGGCGTTCCCAACCAGCACGACCGCCGTCCGGACAATCCGAACCGCAGCTGAAATGAAGCCCACCCCCGAAGCGCCTGCGGCGCCGGGGCGGCCACCAGAGGCGGCTGCTCTTGCGGGACCGTCCAAGCCTGCGCAGGCAGGCTTGGAGCCGCGGCCCTCAGCCCCTCAAGGGGGCGCACCCAGCGGCCCGGCAAAGCCGGTTCCGCGGGTGCCCACGAAGTTCGCGGGTCATGCGATAGCGCGATGAAAATCTGATACGGGAGCACCCCCGTGTGACACTGGACGCCCGCCTGGAAATGGCGGGCGTCTTGCTGTGCGCTACAACAACCGAAACGCCAGCGGCATCAGCAGCGCGGCCAGTACCACCTGCATTCCCAGCGCCAGCCCCGCATAGGCGCCGGCGTCCGCGTTCACATGCAAAGCACGCGCCGCACCGATGCCATGCGCCGCGGTCCCCAGCGCGAAGCCGCGCGCCGACATGCCGGTGGAGTCGGTCGCGATGCGCAGCAGGTCGAACAGGTACTTGCCCGTCAGCGCACCGACCATCCCGGTCAGCACCGCGAACACGGCCGACAGCGCGGGAATGCCGCCGATCTTCTCGGAGATGCCCATGGCCACCGGCGCCGTCACCGACTTGGGCGCGAGCGACAGCACCACGTCATGCGGAAGTCCGACCGCCCATCCCAGCGCAATGGCCGATCCGCTGGCCGCGATGCCGCCGAGCAAGGCGGCCATCAGCAATCGCCCATAGCGCGCCCGCAATTCGGCCCGCCGCAGCCACAAGGGCCAGGCCAGCGCCACCACCGCAGGCCCCAGCAGGAAGTGAATGAACTGCGCCCCGGCGAAGTAGGTCGGATAGTCGACGCCCGTGGCCAGCAGCACGCCGGCAATCGCCAGCACCGACCACAGCACCGGATTGGCCCAAGGCGCGGCGCCGAGCCGGTTGTACGCTGCCTGCGCCAGCAGGTAGACCACCAGCGTCGCGGTCAGGCCGAACAGCGGCGTCGCCGAGAGATAGATCCAGAGCTCGACGAAGCGCGGCATTCAGCCCTCCGCCTTCTTCCGGCGATCCGGCCAGTACAGCACCAGCGCCGTCACGCCCAGGCCGATCCATGTCGAGATTGCGATGACGAACAGCATGCGCCCGCCGTACTGGCTCACCAGCGCGAGATGCGTCATCACGCCCACGCCCACCGGGATGAACAGCAGCGACAGGTGCTGCAAAAGGAAAGTCGCGCATTCGCCGACCGGCCCGCGCACCCGCTCGAAGCGAAGACCCACCAGCATCAGCATCATTCCGAGCACCGGTCCCGGCAAGGGCAGCGAGAGGCCGCGCGACAGCGCCTCGCCGATCGACTGGAACACCAGCAACCAGGCCAGGCCGCGCAGGCCGTTCATTCGGATGCGGCCCGGTCGGTCAACGCCCTGACGGCGCTGGCACGAGACATGTGCGTGCCTTGCCGGCATCTCGATCTCTTCCGCTGCGATGGCCGCAGCGAGGTGGCGGGTGCGTTCATGGCGAAAGACTCTACGTCAACGCCGCGACACCTGCGCGGCATCAGCGCAATGCCGCGAGTTCCAGCCGTTCGTCCACCCGAAACGCATTGCCGCCGCTACCGCCCTGGCTCCTGGCCTCGAAGCGCACCACGCGCGCCAGCTCCGGCGACCACCACACGCTGGCGCGGAACCTGCCGGGCTGCGCGGCGCCGATGTTGCCGCCGCTCGGGATGCGTTGCGTGAAGCCGCGATAGTCGACCTGCACCACCTGCAGTTCACGTCCGGCGACGGTCATCCTGGATCGCTCGACGACGCTGGCCTGGAGGTCCATCTTGATCAGGAGGCCGCTGCGTTCGACCCGGTAGTCGGCGGACCAGCCCGAGCCATCGGCCAGGTCGCCGCGAATCCAGCCACCCGGCGGCATCGCGAGGTCGAACTCGCCAGCGATCGGCGCGTCGACGCTGATGACCTCGCCATCGGGCTTCTCGACCCAGCCGCCGTTGTTGAAGCTGCGCCGCTCGGGCGTCGATTCGTCGACGCGGTAGACCACCCTGCGCTCGCGCAGGCTGTAGCTGTCGCGCAGCGTGTATTCCACGACCTGCAGGCCGGGTGGCGTCGCCTTCGGTGGCGAAGGCGATACCGCGGATGCCGGCGCGGAGGGGGCAGGGCGTGCCGGTGCCACAGCAACTGCGGCGGCGCTGCCGGGCGCCACCGGCACCGCGCCGCCGTAGGCGAGCGAGCGCACCCGTGTCTTCCCTTCGGACTCGCCAAGCACCTGGAACGAGGGACGTCCCACCAGCAGGCCCATATCCACCCCCATCAGCACATACGAAGACGCCTTGGCCTTCACCGGCACGCTGATGCTGGTTTCGGTCTCGGTGCTGGCACTCGCGCGCCAGGTTCCGGCCGGCCGGTCCACGAAAAAGAAGCTGTTGGGTTGCGACTTGCCGACCACCTGGCCGTCGAGGCGCACCTCGGGCTGGACCGCCCCGCCAAAGCCGGAGTCGCGCAGGAACACGATGCGGCCCTGGTTGTCGCCGAGGGAGGGCAGGCTGCCTTCGACTTCGGAATAGCGCGGGCCAGTGGCACCGCAGCCCACGAGAAACAGCGTCCAGGCGGACACCAGCAGCCACATTGCCCTACGTCGCATTGCGCCTTCTCCAGGAAAGAATGGAGGCGCGATGTTACGCAAAGATACAAATCGCCGCCAGCGTGGCGGGGCGCGGCGCTTCGCTCAGCGGAACACGACGGTCCGGTGCCCGTTCAGCAGCACCCGATGCTCGCTGTGCCACTTCACCGCACGCGCCAGCACTTGGCTTTCGGTATCGCGGCCACGGGCGGTCAGGTCTTCCACCGTGTCGGTGTGGTCGGCGCGGGCCACGTCCTGCTCGATGATCGGGCCTTCATCCAGGTCGGCGGTCACATAGTGGGCGGTCGCGCCGATCAGCTTCACGCCGCGGTCGTGCGCCTGGTAATAAGGCTTGGCGCCCTTGAAGCTGGGCAGGAAGGAGTGGTGGATGTTGATCGCGCGGCCGGCCAGCTTCTGGCACAGGTCGTTGCTGAGGATCTGCATGTAGCGGGCCAGCACCACCAGCTCGGCGCCTTCGGATTCGATGATCTCGTACTGCTTCGCTTCGCCCTGCGCCTTGGTCGCGGCTGTCACCGGGATGTGGTGGAAGGGCACGTTGTAGCTCGCGGCCAGCTGGTAGAAGTCGCGGTGGTTCGAGACGATGGCGCGGATGTCGATGTGCAGGTGGCCGCTCTTCCAGCGGAACAGCAGGTCGTTGAGGCAGTGGCCGTCCTTGCTGACCAGGATCACCGTCTTCATCGGTACGGCGGCGGCGTGCAACTGCCAATTCATGCCAAAGCTTGTCGCCAGCACGCCGATCTGCGCGCACAGCGTGGCCTCGTCATGCGTCTCGCAGGCGAAGCGCACGCGCATGAAGAACAGGCCGGTGTCGTGGTCGTTGTACTGCGCGGCCTCCTCGATGTTGGCGCCGCGCTCCAGCAGGAAACCCGAGACGGCATGCACGATGCCCGTGCGGTCGGGGCAGGAGAGGGTGAGGATGTAGGCGGAATTCATGGAGCGGGCGATTGTCGCAGGGGAGGCTTGGCGCTGTGGCCGGGCGGCCTTTGCGTCCGGTTGTCCGAATTCATGAGCGCCTGCAACGGGCGCCGGCGCGCGCCTGCACAATGTCAGCCACAACATGAGCAGCGCACCGCCCCGCATTCCGCCCATCCAGGGCCTGTTGGCTTTCGAGGCGGTGGCGCGCCTGCGCAGCGTGACGCTGGCGGCCGAGGAACTGGCCGTCACGCCCAGCGCGGTCAGCCACCGCATCAAGCAACTGGAATCGCAACTCGCGCTCAAGCTCTTTGCGCGCAACGACTTCGGCCTGAGCACGGATGGCGCGGCCTATCTGGCGCGGGTGCGCGAGGCGCTGGCCGCGTTGCAGCAGGTGCCGGGTCGGGCCGATGCGGGCCGGGCGCCGGTCACCCGCCTGCGCGTGGCGGTCACGCCGACCTTCTCGCGCCAGTTGCTGCTGCCCCGGCTGGCGCTGTTCCGCCACGCGTACCCCGAAATCGAGTTGACGCTGCAAGTGGCCATCCCGGTGCAGAACGTGACGGCGGAGGAGGCGGACATCGAGCTGCGCTTCGGCAGCGGCCCCTTCGCGGATCGTGAGTCGATGCACCTGCTGTCCGACGAGGTGTGCCCGGCGTGCAGCCCCGACTACCTGAACGAGGCCGGCCCCTTTGACGGCTTCGACACCGCCGCTTCGATCGCCCGGGCGCGCCTGATCCGCTCGCCGCTGGAGCCTTGGCGCACCTGGTTCAAGGCCTGCGGCATCACGCAGGCGGAGCCCAGTGCCGGTGCGCAGTTCAACGACCTGGGCCTGGCCCTGGATGCGGCAGTGGCCGGCTTTGGCGTAGTGCTGCTGCGCCTGCGATTGGGTCAGGCCTGGCTCGACAGCGGCCGGCTGGTGCGCCTGTCACGCAACAGCGTGCGCTCGCCGCACGACTACTTTCTCTGCTGGAAGCCGGGCACCTTGCAGCGCTGGGAGTGCGCGGCTTTCGTCGACTGGCTGCGCGCGGCATTGCGGGAATAGTCCCCGCGTGCGCTGAGCCGCATGGGCGCGCTTCGGCAAGCCGATTGAAAAGTTTTCACGCCGGCGGGCTGCGCTTTTCACGCGGTGATGTGCGCTGCATTTCTACAGTGGCGGATCGCCCCCGCCCGGCGCTCCGGCGCGTGGGACCCCACAGAAGAACCTTCGAGGAGACACCCCCCCATGACCTGGCAGCAGATCTACGACCCGTTCGGCAACATGATCATTTCCACCGCGCTGGCCGCGATTCCGGTGGTGGTGATGCTGGCCTGCCTGGGTTTCTTCCACATCAAGGCGCACATCGCCGCGGGCCTGGGCCTGCTGGCCGCGCTGCTGGTGGCCGTGTTCGCCTACGGCATGCCTGCCGACATGGCTGGCCGTGCGGCGCTCTTCGGCGGCTTCACCGGCCTGCTGCCCATCGGCTGGATCGTGCTCAACATCATCTTCCTGCAGCAACTGGCCGAGCAGAACGGCAGCTTCAAGGTGCTGCAGGATTCGCTCTCCGGCATCACCGAGGACCGGCGCATCCAGCTGCTGCTGATCGCCTTCTGCTTCGGCGCGTTCTTCGAGGGTGCAGCGGGTTTCGGGACGCCGGTGGCGGTGACCGCGGGCATCCTGATCGGCCTGGGCTTCTCGCCGCTGGCCGCCTCCGGCCTCTCGCTCATCGCCAACACCGCGCCGGTCGCCTTCGGCGCGTTGGGCACCCCGGTCATCACGCTGGCCAAGGTGCACGGCTACGACCTCATGGAAGTCACCGCGATGATCGGCCGCCAGTTGCCCTTCTTCTCGCTGCTGGTGCCCTTCTGGCTGATCTGGGCCTTCGCCGGGCGCAAGGCCATGATGGAGATCTGGCCGGCGATCCTGGTGACGGGCCTGTCGTTTGCCATCCCGCAGTACCTGGTCTCCAACTTCATCGGCCCGGAACTCGTGGACATCATCGCGGCCATCGTCTCGATGGTCAGCCTGGTGCTATTCCTGCGCGTCTGGCAGCCGAAGAAGATCTGGCACTCGCCGTCCCTGCGCGGCAAGGACGTGAGCGCGCATGAGGCCAAGCCGCCTGCGCCGATCGTGGTGCATCCGCGCGCGGAGCTGGTTCGGGCCTGGACACCCTGGCTGATCCTCTCGGTGTTCGTCTTCGTCTGGGGCCTGCCGCCGGTGAAGGCCGCGCTCAACGGCATCTTCGCTCCGTCCTTCCCGATGGCCGGGCTGCACAACATGATCGACAAGATGCCGCCGGTGGTGCCCACGCCGCACAAGGAGTCGGCCGTCTACGTGCTCAACCTGCTGTCGGCCACGGGCACGGGCATCCTGCTGTCGGCCATCGTGAGCGCGCTGTTCATGAAGTACAACCCGGTGGAGATCGTGCGCACCTTCTTCCGCACGCTCTGGCTGGTGCGCTATTCGCTGCTGACGATCGTGCTGATGCTGGCGCTGGGCACGTTGACGCGCTTCTCGGGCACGGACACCACGCTGGGGCTGGCCTTTGCGAACACCGGTGCGTTCTACCCGTTCTTCGGCACGCTGATGGGCTGGATCGGCGTGGCGATGACGGGCTCCGACACCGCATCGAACGTCTTGTTCGGCGGCATGCAGAAGGTGGCGGCGGAGCAACTCGGCCTGAGCCCGAACCTGATGGGTGCGGCCAACAGTTCGGGCGGGGTGATGGGCAAGATGATCGATGCGCAGTCGATCGTGGTGGCCTCGACTGCGACGCGCTGGTTCGACCATGAGGGCGACATCCTGCGCTACGTGTTCTTCCACTCGATCGCGCTGGCCGCGCTGGTGGGGCTGTACGTGACGATGCAGGCCTATGTGTGGCCGTTCACCTTGATGGTGGTTCACTGATCGACGGAGCAGAAACCATGCAAGCGCCCCCCGTGAATCCCCGCGTCGGCCTGTTCGCCACCTGCCTGGTCAACACCATGCGCCCGAGCATCGGCATGGCGTCGCTGCAACTGCTGGAAGAAGCCGGCTGCCGCGTCGAAGTACCCCTGGCCCAGACTTGCTGCGGCCAGCCCATGTTCAACAGCGGCGACACGCGCGGCGCGGCGCGGCTGGCGCGCCAGTTCATCGAGACCTTCGAGCAATACGACTACGTGGTGATTCCGTCGGGTTCCTGTGCGGGCATGACGAAGGCCCACTACGAGGAAGCCCTGGCCGACGACCCACCGTGGGCTGCGCGCGCCCGCCAACTGGCCGTGCGCACCTGGGAGATCACGAGCTTCCTCACCGACGTGATGCATTTCGCGCCCCGCGACCGCTCGCTGCAAGCCACCGCCACCTACCACGACAGTTGTTCCGGCCTGCGCGAACTCGGCGTCCATGACCAGCCGCGAGCGCTGCTGCAGCAAGTGCGTGGCCTGGAGATGCGCAAGCTCGAAGGCTCGGACGTGTGCTGCGGATTCGGCGGCACCTTCTGCGTGAAGTACCCGGCGATCTCCAATGGGATCGTCGACGAGAAGGCCGTGGCTGTCGAACGCACGGGCGCGGACCTGCTGCTGGGTGGCGACCTCGGCTGCCTCATGAACATGGCCGGCAAGCTGAGCCGGCGCCATTCGAGCGTGCGCGTGATGCACACCGTCGAAGTGCTCGCCGGCATGGCCGATGCGCCCGCCATCGGCGAGTCCGAACGCGCGCGGTAGCACAGCCATGCAAGCCCAGCCCATCCACTTCAAGGCGCGCGCCGCGGCGGCGCTGGCCGACCCCACGCTCAAGACCGCCATCGAGCGCACCACCGGTACCGCGGAACGCAAGCGCGCGATCGCACTGGAGAGCTTCCCCGAATTCGAGGTAGCGCGTCGCCTGGGCAAGCGCATCAAGGACCATGTGATCGCCAACCTCGACCACTACCTGGTCGAGTTCGAGCGCAACGCCATCGCTTCCGGCGCCAAGGTGCACTGGGCGGCCACGGCGAGCGAGGCATCGCGCATCGTGGTCGACCTCTGCAAGGCCGCCGGCGCCAGGCGCGTGACACGCGTCAAGTCGATGCTCGGCGAGGAGATCGGCCTGCCGCATGCGCTTGACGAAGCCGGCATCGAGCGCGTCGAGACGGACCTGGCCGAGCACATCGTGCAACTCGGCGGCGACACGCCCTCGCACATCATCTGGCCCTCGATGCATCGCACGCGCGAGCAGGTCTCCGAGATGTTCCACCAGTCGCATCGCGCACCGCATCGCGAGGAGACCATCGAGGCCATGGTCGACAGCGCGCGGCGCGAACTGCGCGACAAGTTCCTGTCGGCCGACGTGGCCATCTCCGGCGCCAACTTCCTGGTGGCCGACACCGGCGCCACCTGCACCGTCACCAACGAAGGCAATGCCGAGCTCACGACCACGCCGCCGCGCGTGCACATCGTGACCGCCGGCATCGAGAAACTCGTGCCCAGCACCACGCACGCCTTCGCGCTGCTGCGCCTGCTGGTGCGTTCGGCCACCGGCGGCGACATCACGCAATACACCACCTTCCATTGCGGCCCGAAGCAGCCCGGCGACCGTGATGGACCGGAGGAGTTCCACATCGTGCTGGTCGACAACGGCCGCTCGCGCATGCTGAACGATGGCCTCAAGGAGATGCTGCGCTGCATCCGCTGCGGCGCCTGCATGAACCATTGCGTGGTGTTCCGGCAGGTGGGCGGCCATGCCTACGGCGGCACCTATCCCGGCCCGATGGGCGCCGTGCTGACCCCTGTCTTCGACGGGCTGGAAAAGGGCCGCGAGCTGGCGCATGCCTGCACCATGAACGGCCGCTGCCAGCAGGTGTGCCCGGTGGACATTCCCTTGCCGACCTTGCTGCGCGGCTGGCGCGACAAGTCCTGGCGCGAGGGCCTGGAGCCGGCATCGGTGCGGGCCGGGTTGTGGGTCTACACCTTCGTCACGTCGCGGCCCTGGTTGTACCGATGGGGCACGGCGCTGGCGGTGCGGGCGATGAAGCTGTTCAAGCGCGACGGCAAGCTGCGCGGCCTGCCGATGGTGGGCGGGTGGACGCAGTACCGGGACTTCCCGGCGCCGGCCCAGCGCACCTTCCTTGAAATGATGAGCGAGCGCGACGCGGCGCAGAAGACGGAGGCACGTCCATGACCCTACGCGACACCATCCTCGCCGCCGTGCGCGCCGGCCTCGGCGGACAGACCGTCGACGCCGAGCGCGTGCGGCGCGAAGCCGCCAGCCTGCTCGAAGGCTCCGAAGCCGCGCGGCCCGCCTACGCAGCCACCGGCCCGGTCGTCGATCTGTTCGCCGCGCGTGTCATTTCGCCCAAGGTCTCCGCCTCCGTCGACCACATCCCGGACCTGCACGACATGCCCGCTGCCGTGGCCCGCTACCTCGACGCCAGGGGCCTGCCGCACCGCATCGCCCTGCAACCCGCGGTGGCGCTGCGCGCATTGGACTGGACCGGCTTCGAACGGCCCGACACCCTGACGGCCGACGAACCGGTGGGCGTCGGCATGGCGCTCTGGGGCATCGCGGAAACCGGCTCGCTCGTTTTCCACTCCGGTCCGGAAACACCGATCCTCGCCAATTTCCTGCCCCTGCACCACATCGTGCTGGTGCGTGCCGCGACCATCGTGCGCCATTTGGAGGACTACGCTTCCGCCGCCCAGGCCACTGGCCGGCCACCGCCGCGCAACGTGAACATAATCACCGGCGCCAGCGGCACGACCGACATCGAAGGCAGCCTGGTGCTCGGCGCGCACGGCCCCAAGTACCTGCACATCGTCATCGCCGGATCGGCCTGACTCCCCCAAACGGCCGATGCCTCGGCCGCCCATGCAAAGCCGCCCGAAGTGACAGAATGTACGGCTCGAACCCGCATGCCGTACAGGAGAGACACATGGCCTACACCGACTTCAGCATGGACAACCAGTGGTTGCCCTTCACGCCCAACCGCCACTTCAAGAAGGACCCGCGCGTCTTCGTGGCCGCCGACGGCATGGAATTCACCACGCATGACGGCAAGAAGGTCATCGACGGCATCTCCTCGCTGTGGTGCGTGGGCGCGGGCCACAACCGCAAGCCGATCAACGAGGCCATCAAGGCCCAGCTCGACACGCTCGACTACGCCACCGCCTTCCAGGTCAGCAACGACAAGGCCTTCAAGGCCGCCGAGATGATCGCCGCGATGGCGCCCGGCGACCTGAACAAGGTGCTGTTCTGCAACTCCGGCAGCGAAGCCGCCGACACCTCGATGAAGGTGGCGCTCGCTTACCACCGAGCCCGCGGCGAAGGCCATCGCAACCTCTTCATCGGCCGCGAGAAGGGCTACCACGGCGTCGGCTTCGGCGGCATGTCGGTCGGCGGCATTCCGGGCAACCGCAAGGTGTTCGGCTCGGCCTTCCTGCCGCGCGTGGACCACATGCGCTTCATCCATGACCCGGTGAACCATGCCTATGTCCACAACGAGCAACCGGTGTGGGCGGACGATCCGCTGGCCGACCTCGAACAGCGCATCCTGCCGCTGCACGACCCGAGCAACGTGGCCGCGATCATCGTCGAGCCCATCGCCGGCTCGGCCGGCTGGTACATCCCGCCGAAGGACTACCTGCAGAAGCTGCGCGCCATCTGCGACAAGCACGGCATCCTGCTGATCTTCGACGAGGTCATCACCGGCTTCGGCCGCATGGGCACCAACTTCGCGTCGGACTACTTCGGCGTGGTGCCCGACATGCTGAACTTCGCCAAGTGCGTGACCAACGGCGTGATTCCTCTAGGCGGCGTGATCTGCCGCGACAAGCTCTATGACGCGATGATGAAGACCGACGCGCCGGAGCATGTGGTCGAGTTCTTCCACGGCTACACCTACTCGGGCCATCCGGTGGCGTGCGCGGCGGCGATCGCCACGCTGAGCCTGTTCCAGCAGGAGAACCTGTTCGCGCGCGCCGGCGAGATGGGCAAGGTGCTCGGCGACGCCTTCCACAGCACCTTCAAGGGCCTGCCGAACGTCATCGGCATCCGCAGCCTGGGGCTGGCCGCCGCGGTGGAACTGGCGCCGATCGCCGGTGCGCCGGGCAAGCGCGCCTACGACATCTTCCTGGAGTGCTTCCACAACGGCGCGCTGGTGCGCCCGGCCGGCGACGTGCTGGTGATCGCGCCGCCGTACATCGTCGAGAAGTTGCACATCGACAAGCTGGTCAACACCCTGGCTGACGCCATCAAGAAGTTCGCCTGAGGTACCTCTCCCTCTCCCGCCAGCGGGAGAGGGCCGGGGTGAGGGTGTCCCCCGCGAGCGCTCACTGCTTGCGCAAGGTGGCGCAATAGTCCTTCTCCGGCAGCGGCGGCGTCCGCCAGATCGCGTCGTACTCCGGCCCGGCGCGCAACGGGGCCGTGGCCGACGCCAGCATCTGCACCGACACCACCTTGACATCGGTCGGCATGTGCTGCGGCACGCCCAGCGTGCGCAGCGCATGCGCGCCGCCAGCGATCAGCAGGACTGTCTTGCCGGGTTGACGCGCCTTCACCACCACCTGCGCCATCGAGCGGTCGCGTGCGATCTGGATGCGCGTCATCGGCAGGATCTGGGAGTCCGGCAGCAGGCCGCAATGTCCGTCGCGCACGGCGTCCTGCTGCTGGACGCGGGCCTTGTCGTTCAGTTGCACGTCGAGCGAGACATCGGCCATCGCATCCTTCATTCGCGCGCGCGGCAGGTTGGCGCCGAGCACCGGGACGCCAGCGCGTACCGCGACCATGATCGCCGGACCGTAGTTCTCCCAGGGCCAGCCCTTCTCCTGCCAGGCCAATGCGGTGCGGACCTGGGCCTCGGTGGCGCTGGTGGGGAGGGTGGCGGTGCTGGTGCCGTCATCGGCCATCTCCAATGCCAGCGCCGCGAGCTTGCCGCTGTCGACGAACGCCTGAACTGTCTCGCGCTCGATACGGTGATGGTCGGCGGCGTCGTGCTGCTCGCCCAGCAACAAGGCATCGGCCGGCGTCAGGGCCGCGACGCGGGTCGCAATGGGCACGTCCGCCGCGGGTCGCATGCTGGTGCACGCACCCAGCATGAGCGTGGCGGCAAGCAAGGAGATCGAAAGGAAGGGCGTTCGCGGGATTCGCATCGCGGAATACTACGCGAGGGGATTGCGCCGAGCGCCCCATGTTCTGGCGCTTCGGGCTGTCGGAGAAAGACGGTTGACGCGCCGGCCAGACGAAAAAAAGCCGCGTCGAAACGCGGCCTGAGGGCATGAGGCGTAGCAAGCGCTCAGTGCATCAGCACCGGGTTCTGTGCCAGTTCGGCATAGCCTTCGAGCGTGTCCTCGACTTCTTCCTGCGTCGGCGTATTCAATTGCCAAGCCGTGATCTTCTGCTGGAACAGTTCTGCCCAGGAGCCGTCGAGATAAACCTCCTTGCCGGAGCGCTTGTCGACGATTTCAAAGCCGTGCCGCGCCAACGCGGGAATGTTGGGCGCCGCAGGTGCATCGTCTTCGTTGGAGTGCATGTGCACCACAACGAAGGATTCCGAGTCATAGAGCATTTGCATGGCTGGGTGGCTCCGGTAGTCGATTGCATTCATGATGGTTAGACAGCAATCAACGCGCCAGTTTCAAGATGGCCGAATTCTTGCGGGCATTTCGCCCACACGAGTGTGATCAATTCGGCATTCAGGCGGTTTTGAACGTGTTTTCAGCGCAATGCACCGCCTTGGCGCGCGCTTTCGTGGAACTTTTGCAGGAATCCGTCATGGCACGGATTTCGCACGCAAGCGCATGTCGACGATGTCGCCATTGGTCTGCCGCTGCTGGATTCGCACCGGTAGGTAGCCGATCTCCGGCGCGAGCCAGAGGTCCAGTTCGTAGTCGTAGTCGTGGCGCGGGGCGCGGGACAGCTTGCGCGCCTTGAATTCGCCGGCCAATACCTCGATGGTTTCCTCGCCTTCGACATTGAAGACCCACACCTCGGCATCCTTCGGCCCGACCGTCTGGATGCGGATCTTGCTGCCCTGTGGAAAGCGGCCCGCGTCACCTGCGAGCAGCGCGCCCAATTGCATCGCCACGCTGAGGCGATCCTGCGCGCCGGGCAGCAAGGGCACGCTCGGCGAGTTGTTGCTGAACACGATCTCGCCCTTGTCGCGCACCAGGTGCGAGGCCACCTCGCTCTTGCGCTTTTCGGAATAGCGCGTGGGCGCGATGCCGCTGGCGTCGACGTGGCCGACGCTGGTCTGGCTCAGGAAGGTCATGAACAGCGCCTTGAGCGAGAGGCGCGCGTTGTATTCGTCGCCGTTCTGCAGCCAGACCAGTTCGCCGTAGCCGCCGGAGTAGGGCTGCGCACCGCGTTGGCCGCCGACTTCGAACGAGAGCTTGACCGAGCCAGGGACCACCAGCGGCTGTGTCGCGCCGGTCGTGACCTCGCCTGCGCCACTCCCGACGCCGCCTGCGCTGCCATCGGGCGATCCGCCTGCCGATGCTGTGCCGGAACCTGCACCCGCCGATGCGCCGTCCGGCGCGGGCGTCGCTTCGGCAACGGGTGCCTCGGGTGCTGGCTCGACCGGAATCGGGTCGGCGGAAGACTCGGCGGCCAGGATGGGCGGCGGCGTGGGCGCGGGTTCGGTGCGCGGTGGCGTGATCGCGCGTGGGCGCTTGGGTGGCGCGGGCTTGGCCACGCGCGGCGGCGGGGGCGGCGTGGCCGCGGCCGGGGCGGGCGCTTCGGCCTTGGCCGCCGGGGGCGTGATCACGATGGTGCGCGTGATGAACTTGTTCTCGAGCGGCAACTGTTCGGGCCCTACGCCGGTCGGAATCAGTCCCAACACGAGCAGATGCGCAGCCAGCACCGCCAGCGTCAACAGCGCGAGCATGCGCCGCGCGTGCTGCGACCCATCCGCCGGCAAGGAAGCGGCATCAGCATTGCGCGGCGGCGGCAAGGGCGTCATGGCAGGGTGGAAAGGCGGGCGGGGCACCCAGCGCCGTAGGGGTACATCGGTACACTGCCGCCCGTTCAATCAGTTTAGTAGAGCGATGCGGGGCGCTTGCGTTCCACATCGTCTCGCACACGCCATGAAACTCGCAACATACAAGGACGGCTCGCGCGACGGCCAACTCGTCGTCGTCTCGCGCGACCTCGGCACCGCGCACTACGCCACCGGCATCGCCAACCGCCTGCAGGACGTGCTGGACGACTGGGGTTTCCTGAGCCCGCAGTTGCAGGACTTGTACGACCAGCTCAGCGCCGGGCGCGCGCGCCATCCCTTCCCCTTCGACCCGGCCCAGTGCATGGCCCCGCTGCCGCGCGCCTATCAGTGGGCGGACGGCTCGGCCTACATCAACCACGTCGAACTGGTGCGCAAGGCGCGCAATGCCGAGGTGCCCGAGAGCTTCTACACCGACCCGCTGATGTACCAGGGCGGCAGCGACGACTTCATCGGGCCGTGCGATCCGGTGGTGGTGGCGAGCGAGGCCTTCGGCATCGACTTCGAGGCCGAGATCGCGGTCATCACCGGCGACGTGCGGATGGGCGCGAGCGCCGAGCAAGCGCTCGACGGCATCCGCCTCTTGATGCTGGCCAACGACGTGAGCCTGCGCAACCTGATCCCGGCCGAACTGGCCAAGGGCTTCGGCTTCTTCCAGAGCAAGCCGGCGACGGCGTTCAGCCCCGTGGCGGTTACGCCGGATGAATTGGGCGAGGCCTGGATCGGCGGGCGCGTGCACCTCACGCTGCAAAGCACCTGGAATGGCCGCAAGGTGGGCCTGTGCGATGCCGGCGAGGAGATGACCTTCCACTTCGGCCAGCTCATCGCGCACATCGCCAAGACGCGCAACGTGCGCGCCGGCAGCATCGTCGGCAGCGGCACGGTGAGCAACAAGGGCGTGGAGAAGAACGGGAAGATGGATTGGCCCAAGGGCTATTCATGCATCGCGGAGAAGCGCTGCATCGAGACGATCCTGGACGGGCAGCCGACGACGGAGTTCATGAAGTTCGGGGACACGATCCGGATCGAGATGAAGGGCAGGGACGGGCACTCGGTGTTCGGGGCGATTGATCAGGAGATCGTGGCGCCGCAATTAGCGTCCATTAACAGAAAAGATGCCGATGCTCACCGGTGAGTTGAAGAACAAGGTCGACCAGGTCTGGAATGCCTTCTGGTCCGGCGGCTTCGCCAACCCGCTCGAAGTCAACGAGCACCTACCTGCTGTTCCTGCGCGCGCTCGCCGGGTGCGCTCCCGCTTCAGGCATACCGCGCGAACCCATTCCCATCCCGCATCAGCAACTGCATCAGCTTCGGATGCACAAACAGCTTTTCCCTGCCTGCCTGCGTTTCACTCAGTACGCCAAGCGAGGCCAGGCTCTTGAGGTGCAGTGATGCGGCCTGCCGGCCGGCGAGCCCTTTGTCCACGAGGTTGCCAATGCGGCAGTACGGTTGTTCGAAGATCGTCTCGATGAGTTCGCGGCTGTAGATCTTGGGCAGCTTCTCGCGCACGTACTCCGTGGTGTGTTCGGCCAAGGTGCGGATGGCCGCGATTTTTTGCGTGGTCCAGCGGGCGGTGTCTTCCACTGCGCGCAGCATGTAGAGCACCCAGGCCTCCCAACCATCCGACGACTGCAGGCGCGTGACGTCCTGCAGCAGGCGGTAGTAGTCGGTCTTGTTCGCGATGATGTAGCGGCTCAGGTACAGCACCGGTAACGCTAGCAGTCGTTCCTGGATGAGCACGAGGATGTTGATGACACGCCCGGTGCGACCGTTGCCGTCGGTGAAGGGGTGAATGGCCTCGAACTGGTAGTGCCCCACGGCCATTCGGATCAGCGGGTCGAGGTCGACCGTCTCGTGCAGGAAGCGTTCCCAATTGGCGAGCAGTTTGCGCAGCAGGGCCTCGCCTTCGGGCGGGGTGTAGATGCTTTCGCCGCTGCGTTCGTTCATCAGTTGGGTGCCCGGCGTTTTCCGGATGTCCATCTCCACGCCCTTGATGGCGGTGCAGATTTCCACCGCCGTGGAGGTGCAGAGTGGGCGCCTGCTCAAAGACTGGAATCCTTGGTGCAAGGCAGTGCGATAGCGAAGCGCCTCCCTGGTGGCGGGGTCGGCCTGGCTGTCGTGGCCGTCGGCATGCCGGAAAAGCTTGTCGGTGGTGGTGACGATGTTCTCGATTTCGGAACTGTCCTTGGCTTCCAGCAAGGGAATGATGTTGATCAGGACCGTCGGGTTGGGGATCAACTCGGTGGCCTGCTTCAGTTCCGCCAACGCGGCCCGCGCCGTGATGCATTGCTTGAGGATCGGCTTGCTTTCGAGGTCGATCGCCGGGGGGAGCGGCGGCAGGGCGTCGTAGGGGCGATCTGCTTGCCAAGAGGAGAGTGGGGGCGTCGTGTTGTCGAAACCTTGTTTTTGCGACATGTTTTCAGCATATGTCGCCCGACGCGACAGGTCAATGAAACGTGTTGCAATTTTTTGATTTTGACGACATGTTGTCCTGACGTGTTGCTGCGGACGACATGAACGGCCAACATGTCCGATTTGCCGACTTTTCGCAACGCATGCTGTACGGTATGGCGCAAAACTTAGGGGTGTCTTCGCCACCCGCCAAGGTGGACGAACTGTTCGCCGTGCCGGGCGGCTTGGACCTCAAGACGGCCTGAAGTCTTCCCGCACCAGCAGTTCCTTCAAACTCCCGATGCTCAATCGCCGGAACGCCCGGTACTGATGGGTGCGCGCGGTGCTGAGTTCCACGCCCATCTCCCGCGCGGCCTGCTTGGCCGTGCGGCCGGCCAGCAGGTGGTCGATGACTTCGCGTTCGCGCAGGCTCAGCGACAGCAGCCGTGAGGACGCCGCGGCCCCCGGAGCCCGCGACGCCGCCCCCACCAAGCCCCGGCTGTGCGCCGCCGTCGCTTCCGCCAGCAGCGCCGCGTGCGCCTCGATCGCCGCGAAGTCCCCTTCGGTGAACTCCGGCAACGCCAGGCTCCGATAAAAACTCACCGCCGCGCGCTGCCCACCCGGCAACAGCAGCAGTACCGAAGTGCGCTCCCGAATCCCCACATCCCCATAGCAGGCCGCGCGATACGCCGGGTCGGCCACCTCGTCCGCATGCTGGTGGCTCAGCCAAAGCTGCGCATGCTTCGGCAGCTTGCGCGCCGACAGCCACACCATGTTCGGGTCGAGCAGGTCGAAGCGGTTCTCGATGTAGCGCTCGGAGGTCTGCAGCGCCGTATCGCCGTAGTTGCTCGCGGTCGAGACCGTCACGACGCGCCCGTTGGCGCCGAGTGCGAAGACGGTGCAGAAGGTCAGCGGCAGCACCTTCTGCATCGCCACCAGGAAGCCGTCGGCCAGGTGCGGCGTACCGATGCCTGCGACGATGCCGACGGCGACGGTGGCCGACACGCCCTCGGGCTGGGTGGCGGGGTGGATACGGTGGCGCTTCATGAACTCGCTAGGGTAAACGCTTCGTACAAAGTTACGACACGCAGCATCGGAGGCCATCGGGACAATCCCTCCACCATGACGCCCGCACCCCTCCATCCCATCCACGGCCTGCACCACTTCGCCTGGCGCTGCCGCGACGCCGAAGAGACCCGGCACTTCTACGAGGACATCCTCGGCCTGCCGCTCACGCATGTGATCAAGAAGGACACCGTGCCTTCCACCGGCGAGCACTGCCCGTACGTCCACATCTTCTTCCGCATGGCCGATGGCTCGCACATGGCCTTCTTCGATCTCGGCGACGACACCGCGGCGGAGCCGTCGCCCAACACGCCGGGCTGGGTCAACCACATCGCGCTGCGCGTCGATTCCGACCAGGCGCTGGAGGACATGAAGGCGCGCCTGCAGGCCAACGGCATCGAGGTCATCGGCGTGACGGACCACGATGGCTACATCCACTCGATCTACTTCTTCGACCCCAACGGCTTCCGCCTTGAACTGACGACCGAACTCGCGACGCAACGCGAACTCGATGGCTACAAGCGCGACGCGCATGCCGCGCTCGCCGAGTGGACGACCTTCAGAAAGGCCACCCGTGTCTGATCTCGAACTCGTCGTCATCGACGTCCAGCCGGGCGTCACCATGGAAAGCCAGTCGGGCCTGCAGGCGCTGCGCCCGCGCATCTTCGGCGCATTGAAGCGGCCGAAGGGGCAGGGCACGGGCGTCGCCGCGATCGTGATGCACCCGACCAGCAACTTCATGGGCCACTACCTGCTGGAGCCTCTGGCCGAACGCGGCATCGCCTGCATGGGCCTCAACTCGCGCTATGCGGGCAACGACACCATGCTGCTCATGGAAACGGTGTTGCAGGACCTCGGCGCCGGCGTGAAGTGGCTGCGCACGCAGGGCTACAGGAAGGTCGTGCTGATCGGCAATTCGGGCGGCGCCGCGCTGTCCTCGTTCTACCAGTCGCAGGCTGAATTGCTGACCGCGACGCACTTTGTCGATGGCCTGCCGACGCACCTGTCCGCGGCCGACCTGCCGCCGGTCGATGGGCTCATGCTGTCAGCGGCGCATCCGGGCCGCTCGCGCCTGCTGGCCGAATGGCTGGACCCGTCGGTCATCGACGAGGCCGATCCGCTCGCCACCGACCCGGCCTTCGATCTCTACGCCATGAAGGAACCCGTGCCCTTCAGCGCCGATTTCGTCGCGCAGTTCCGCGCGGCGCAACTGGCCCGCCGCGACCGCATCGAAGCCTGGGTCTGGGCCCGCCTGCGCATGCTGCGCGCCACGCCCGGCGCACCCTCGGACCAGACCTTCCTCGTCTACCGCACGCACAGCGACCCGCGCTTCCTCGACACCACGCTCGACGCCAACGACCGCCCGGTCGGCTCGATCTGGGGCGACGCGCGCACCGTCAACTACGCGGCCAACGCGATGGGTCGCTTCAACACGCTGCGCTCGTGGCTGTCGCAATGGTCCTCGGGCTCGCAGGCCGATGGCCCGGCTTGCCTGGCACGAACGTCGGTGCCGGTCCTGCTGATGACGCACACCGCCGACGGTTCCACCTTCCCCAGCACCGCCGCCCTGTGGCGCGAGGCGGGTGGCAACCGATTGACCGAGGTGCCGGTGAAGGGCGGTAATCACTACCTGGCCGGGCAGCCCGACCTGATCCGCCAATCCGCCGACGCGATGGAAGCGTGGCTGCAAAAAGTCTGAGAGGTCGTCGTGAGCACTGAGAACCCGCCTTCCGCAACCCTCGGCAGCGCCGCCTCCGGCCCGTTGCCGCCCTCGGCCTACCAGGACCTGCCGCCACCGGTCGGCGCCTTCCACTACACGCGCTTCAACACCTGGACGCCGCCGCTGGAGCACGGCATGGAGCCGGGCCGCCACCCCGTCGTCATCGCCGGCGGTGGACCGGTCGGCATGGCGCTCGCGCTCGGCCTGGCCAACCACGGCGCGCGCAGCGTGATCCTCGAAGCCGACGACACCGTCTGCGTCGGCAGCCGCGCCGCCTGCATCTCGCGCCGCAGCCTGGAGATCATCGAGCGCCTCGGCGCGCTGCCGGCCTTCCTGGCCAAGGGCCTGGCATGGACGGGCGGGCGCAGCTTCTACAAGACCGACGAGGTGTTCCGCTTCGAGATGCCGCACGACGACACGCAGAAGCTGCCGCCGATGATCAACCTGGAGCAGTACTACATCGAGCAATATTTGCTCGATGCGATCGTCAGGCGCAATGCGGCGACGCCGGGCCTCATCGACATTCGCTGGGGCACCGAACTCGTGTCGCTCGCACAGGACGATGCCGGCGTGACCGTGCAGGTCCGCAACGCGGAGGGGAGCTACGCGCTGCACGGCCAGTTCCTCGCCGCCTGCGACGGAGGCCAGAGCAGCGTGCGCAAGGCGCTCGGCCTGGAACTGCACGGCACCGGCTACGAAGGCCGCTACGTCATCATCGACATCGAACTCAAGAGCAAGCACCCCACCGAGCGCCGCGCCTGGTTCGACCCGCCGTGGAACCCCGGCTCCACCGTGCTGATGCATCGCCAGCCCGACGACATCTGGCGCATCGACTACCAATTGCGCGCCGGCCAAAGCACCGAGGAGGCGCTCAAGCCCGAGGCCGTGACCGAGTTCGTGCAGCGTCACCTCGAGGCGATCGGCGAAGGCGACCTGCCCTGGCACACGGTCTGGACCTCCGTTTACCGCGCCGGCGCGATGACGCTGGAGAACTATCGCCACGGCCACATCCTGTTCGCCGGCAATGCCGCGCATGCGATGCCGATCTTCGGCGTGCGTGGGCTCAACTCGGGCTTCGACGATGCCGACAACCTCGCGTGGAAGCTGGCGCTGGTCGCCAAGGGCCTGTCGGAGCCTGCCCTGCTGGCCAGCTATTCGGAAGAGCGAATCGCCGCCTTCCACATCAATGCGGAAAGCGCGATGCGCAGCACCGAGTTCATGTCGCCGCCCTCGCGCGGCTTCGACCTACTGCGCGAAGCGGCGCTGTCGCTGTCGGGCAAGCATCGCGAGATTGCGAACCTGATCAATCCGCGCCAGACGCAGGCGGTGCGCTACGACGATTCTGCCCTGTCCAGCGAGAGCGACGACCTGCCCGCCGGCCCGAAGCCAGGCGAGGCGATGCCCGAGCAACAACTCGGTCCCACCTTGCACCTGAGCGACCTCCTGACGAAGCCGGCCTTCACGCTGCTCGTTCTGCAAGCCGCCGGCACCACGGCCGACGCGACGCTCGACATCGAAACCCACAACCTGCCGCTGGTGCGCCACAAGCTGCGCCACACCGACAGCACGGCCGCCGCCTTCGCTGCGCTCGGTGCCGGCGAGGCCGGCGCGGTCTACCTGCTGCGGCCCGACGGCCACGTCGCCGCGCGCTGGCGCCATCCCTCGGCCGACACCATCTCGAAGGCGCTGGCCCGCGCAGCGAACGCCCGCGCCGACATCCTGGAGACGACATGACAACAGCAACCCCCTTGCCCGCCGACGCCCGCGACCGCCTTTACGCCGAATGCGCACACGCCATCAGCGAAGCCGGCGCCGCGCGCGAATCCTTGTTCCTCGCACGCCTCGCCCTGCTCCTGTTCGAGCAGGTCGGCGACGAGACCCGATGCAACCAGGCGCTGGCCGATGCGCTGCATGAACTGCCGATGCCTTCGCTGTCGGAATCCCTTTCCTCTTGACCCCTGATCCTCTCCCGGAGACCGCAACTTGAACATCCAACGCAGAACCCTCCTCACCGGCCTGGCCGCTGCCGGCGCCACCACGCTCGCACCGTGGGCGCACGCGCAGAACTATCCCGACCAGATCATCAAGTGGGTGGTTCCCTATCCGGCTGGCGGCGGCACCGACGTCATCGCCCGCACGCTCGCCGAAGCCATGCGCCCGTCACTGGGCCAGTCCATCGTCATCGACAACCGCCCCGGCGCGTCGACCAACATCGGTGCCGAACTGGTCGCCAAGTCGAAGCCCGACGGCTACACCCTCATGTCGGCCGACAACGCCGTGCTCGCCTTCAACGAGTTCCTCTTCAGCAAGTTGCCCTTCAACCCCGAGAAGGACTTCAGCTACATCGGCGCGATCGGCCGCTTCCCGATGGCGCTGGTGGTCAACCCCGCCTTCCCGGCGAAGGACTTCAAGGAGTTCCTGGCCTATGCCAAGGCCAACCCCGGCAAGCTCAACTACGCCTCGCCAGGCAACGGCTCGCCGCATCACCTCGCGATGGAGATGTTCAAGAACCGCACCGGCACCTTCATCACCCACATCCCGTACCGCGGCGCCGCGCCGGCCATGGCCGACGTGATGGGTGGCCAGGTGCCGTGCATGTTCCTCGACCTGGCCTCGGGCCTGCCGATCATGCAGAGCGGCAAGGTGCGCGTGCTGGCAATCGGCTCGGCGCAGCGCAGCAAGCTGCTGCCCAACGTGCCGACGCTGGCCGAGGTGGGCGTGCCCAACACCGAGGTGTTCGCCTTCCAGGGCGTGCTTGGCCCGGCGGGGATGCCCGCGCCGATCGTGACCCGGCTCAACGCCGAGCTCAACAAGTCCTTCAGCAATCCCGCCGTGCAGAAGCGCTTCGACGACTTCGGCATGGAGCCGCTGCCGGGCACACCGGCGCAATTCCAAGCACTGGCACGCGCCGAGGCCAAGCGCTGGGGGCCGATCATCAAGGCCCAAGGGATTCGGTTGGATTGAAGCTGGGACTTTGAGCCTCTCCCACCTTCGGTGCGGGTCGGGGGGCTGATGGCGATCCCCAAGATCGCCGCGCTGGTGCAGCGGACAACCGATCCGCCGGCAGTGACGGGCCGGCACCGGCGGCCTGTCACTTCAACCGCAAGAACCAGGGGCTTCCATGCGAAGCAGAAAAATGAAAAAACCAGCCTTGGTTTTTTGTTTTCCTGCTGTCAAAGAAAACAACGTCAGCGCCAAGTGGTTGATTTGAAAGAACTAATTCCCAGAAATGGCGTTGTTATCTGCGAGCTCGGATAACAAACCCTGCTCCCCGGATTGCGCTGGCCGCCCATAGGCCATATTCCTTTTTCCTCGGCCTGGAAGCGCCTCGAGCAGCCCCTGCTCGCGCCAGGCGCCAAGCATCTTCGATGCTTTCAACGTGTCGACCTTGGCGATCCTGACCACGTCGGCGTTCGCGATCGAGCCATGAAGATCGATCCAGTTGCTGACTTCATCCCAAGCACTTGGTCGATGGAGGTTCAACAGAGTCACCGTCACGCTTTCGACCGCTGCCTCTGTGCTCTGCCGGTATTGGGGTGGGTACAGCTTGGCTGACGCCATTTCGGCAAACATCATCTTCACGCCCTCGCCGGCGTCGATGTTCGGCGCGAGCGGAAACTCTCGCAGGTTGCTTGCAATCAACGCATTGCGTGACTTGGAGCCGGCCTTCGCGATATTGGCCGGCGTAATGCTGCCCGGCAACAGGCCGGGGCTTTCAACTTCGATCCGGTCGTCGAAGACGCGCACGAAGATGTCGCGGTTCAGGCGGTAGTCGCGATGGATCACCGCATTGACGATCGCCTCCTTGATGACGCGCTCGGGATACAGATGCACGGTCTTGAACCCACTGCCAGACAGCGTAAGGCCATGCGCGAGTTCGTCCAGCAGGACAGAGACTGTCGTATCGATCTGGGTTACCAGCGGCCCGCGAATTGTCTTGGGTTGCTTGCGCAGGTTAGGGGTCGCGCCTGGAACCACGGCCTTGCCGTCATACACCATGAGACGAACATCAGCGCGCGTGTCATGCGCCGCAAGCAAGCTGCCAGGCTCATCCGCGAACAATAGCACCGCCGCGCGCGTCGGTCGCACGATGCCTTCAATCTCCACGGCCAGACCGATGCGAAGCAGCTGTTCGGCAGGTGTGCCGGTACGAAGCCCACGTGCAGCTACAAAGCGTTTCCACGTATCAGTTTGAAGGCGCTCAAGCGAGATGGCGACAGGCTCGGAGGTCGCGCTGCGCACACCGCGTTGGTACGAGAGTTCCGTGACCTCGCTCGCCGACATTTGCCGATTGCTCGCTCCCAGGCGCGTGAAAGTGCCGCTATTCACGATCGAATGAACGCGATCGCTGCGGGCCACCTGAAGCAGGATCACGTGGCCCGCTTGCCCCTTGCAGGGGCCGTTGTGTAGCGAGGTCGGCAAGCGCCGTAGCCGAATTGCTTCAATGGGTGGCTGAAATTCGGTTCGCAACTTGCGTTCCAACTCATCGACGGCCTCGGGATTCTCTTCCTGCCCGAATATTCGGGCATTCCCCTGAAAATCTTTCAGGTCCGCGATTCCAAGCACCAGGAAGCCACCCGCACTATTGGCAAGCGCGCACACGGTCTCCAGTGCTTTGCCCACCATCTTCCCGCTGACACGCTTGAACTCAAGGTCGTGACCCTCTCGCTGGGCAATTAATACATTGAGGATCGCACTCGCCCGCGCCGACAACTTTTCATCTACGGCCATCGTCTACTGCGCGTTCCGGATGGTGGGTTGGCTGACCTGGGTGTCGATCGAATGCGCCAAGTTTGCGACTCTTGTCTCAATCGACACCCTACTTTTCGTAGACCGTCTCCAGCGACCGAAACCCCTTCACCTCGATCGGATTGCCGAACGGGTCGCGGAAGAACATGGTCCATTGCTCGCCGGGCTGGCCTTCGAAGCGCGACTGCGGCTTCAGTACGAACTCCGTCCCGGCCGCCTCGAGCCGATCGGCCATGGCGCGCCAGTCGGGCAATTCCAGTGCGAGGCCGAAGTGCGGCATCGGCACCATCACGTCGCCCACGCGCCCGGTCGGCGCGGTGGCGAAGGGCTCGCCGAGGTGCAGCGAGATCTGGTGGCCGAAGAAGTCGAAGTCGACCCAGGTGTCGGTGCTGCGGCCCTCGGTGCAGCCGAGCAGGCCACCGTAGAAGCGGCGTGCGGCGTCGAGGTCGCGGACGTTGAAGGCAAGGTGAAATATGCTGTGCATCCGCGCAGCATAGCCGCGCCGCACCGACGGAACCACCATGACCCCCGAAGACACCACATCGCCCGACCCCACCACCCGCCTCGTCCATGCGGACCGCCATTTCGGTGTAGAGCAGGGCGGCGTCCACATGGCCATCCATACCTCGGTGCAGTACGGCTACGAACGCGTGGAGGACCTCATCGGCGTGTTCCAGGGCACGCTCAAGGGCAAGTTCAACTACGCGCGCCAAGGGACGCCGACCACCGCCGCGCTGGAATCCAAGATCACGCAACTGGAGGAGGGCGTCGGCACGGTCTGCTTCGCGACCGGCATGGCGGCGGTCACGGCGGTGTTCTTCACGCTGCTGCGCGCGGGCGACCACCTGGTCGCGAGCCGCTACCTGTTCGGCAACACGCTGAGCCTGTTGACCACACTGCAAGGGTTGGGCGTGGGCGTTACGCTGGTCGATCCAACCTCGACGCAGGCCGTGGCCGACGCGGTCACGCCCGCCACGCGCATGGTGTTCGTGGAGACCATCGCCAATCCCGGCACGCAGATCCCCGACCTGGCCGGCATCGGCGAGTTGTGCAAGGAACGCGGCCTGGTCTACGTGGTCGACAACACGATCAGCTCGCCCGCGCTGTTCCTGCCGAAATGCGTGAACGCCAGCCTGTCGATCAACTCGCTGACCAAGACCATCGCCGGCCACGGCAACACGCTGGGCGGCGCGGTGACCGACACCGGCCTGTTCGACTGGACGCGCTACGACAACATCTTCGCCGGCTATCGCCAGGGCGACGTGAAGCAGTGGGGCCTCACGCAGATCCGCAAGAAGGCGTTGCGCGACATGGGCGGCACGCTGAGTTCCGATGCGGCGCATCGCATCTCGGTCGGTGCGGAAACCCTCTCGCTGCGCATCGCGCAGACCAGCGCGACGGCACTTGCGCTCGCGACTTTCCTCGAAAGCCATCCGGCCGTCGCTCGCGTCTACTACCCGATGCTGCCTTCGCATCCGCAGCACCACTTCGCCAAGGAATATTTCAGCGCAGGCTCCTGGCTGTTCTCCTTCGAACTGCGCGATGCCGATACCCTCGTCCCGGTCATCAACAAGCTGCGACTGCCGATCAAGGCCACCGGGCTGGGCGACACCCGCACCCTCATCATTCCCGTGGCACCGACGATCTTCTGGGAAATGGGCGCGGCCAAGCGTGCCGAAGTGGGCGTGGCCGAAGGCCTGATCCGCGTGTCGGTCGGGCTGGAGCGTGCCAGCGATCTCATCGCGGACTTCGAGGCGGCGCTGGCGTGATCGGGCGGCTCCTGCTGGCCGCGGCCTGCGCACTGTTCGCAGCGGCGCCCGCGGGCGCGGTGACGCCAGCGAAGACGCCGCCGATCAAGGAGCCACCGATCGTCTGTCCGCCGCCCCCACAGGTGCCGACCTTCGTGCCCGGCGGTGCCGAGCGCGCGGCCAAGCGTGCGTCCGACCGCGGCGTGCTGTGGCGCATCGAGCGCGACGGTCGCGTCTCGTGGCTCTACGGCACCCTGCACCTCGGCAAGCCGACCTGGCTGTTCCCGGGCCCCAAGGTGACGCAGGCCCTCGAACAGAGCGACACCGTCGCGCTGGAACTGGACCTGAGCGACCCCGAGACCCTGCGCACCTTGCTCTCGCCGCCCGATCCCGGTAGCGCCGCGCGGGTGCTGACATCCGAGCGCCTGCGCCGCATCGAGCGCCAGCGCGCCCTGGCCTGCCTGCCGAGCGAATCGCAACGCAAGCTGCGCCCGGTGATCCAGGTGGCCGCGCTGGGCTCGCTGTCGATGCGCGCGGACGGCCTGTACCCGGAATTCGGCATCGAAGGCGTGCTGGCCGGCATCGCGCGCGGCGCCGGCAAGCCCGTGATCGCGCTGGAAACCGCGGCAGGCCAACTGCGCATGCTCGAAGGCGACTCCGAGGCGGAGCAGGCCGAGGACATCGATGCTTCGCTGGAAGACCTCGAGCGCGGCGAGGCCCGCGCCAGCACCGTCGCGCTGGCCGACGCCTGGGCGCGCAGCGACGCCGCGAGGCTGGAGACCTACTTCCAGTGGTGCAAGTGCGTGGACCGCCCCGACGACAAGCGTCGCATGCGCCGCTACCTCGACGACCGCAACCCCGGCCTGGCCGACGGGATCGCCACACTGCACAAGCTCGGCCAGCGCGTGTTCGGCGCGGTCGGCGCCCTGCACATGATCGGCCCCAATGGCCTGCCCGCCCTGATGGCGGCGCGCGGCTTCACCGTCACACGCGTGGTGCCCGAGCCATAATCCCGGGTTCCATGTTCCGCCTGCTTCGCCACACCCGCTCCCTCGGCCTCGTCGGTCGCGGCGTGCTGCTGTGGTTCATGCTGTCGATGGGCGCGGCCATCGCCTCGCCCATCGTGCATCCGCAGGTGGTGGAACTGGTGTGTTCCAGCGTCGGCGCCATCAAGGTCATCGTGCAGACCGACGATGGTGCGCAGGAACTCGGCGCCAGCCACATGGATTGCCCGCTCTGCGTGCTGACTGGCGCGCCCCCGCCCGCCACGCCGCTGGCCAATCTCCCCGTCATCCAGCCGCTGGGACACGCCGTCCAGTCCATCCCCGCCGCGCGCATTGCCGCGGCCACCCGTGCGCCGCTGCCGGCGCGCGGACCTCCCGCCTTCGCCTGAATTCGATCAGGTTGCAGACGCCCGCGCCGAAAGCGCGGGCGCTGCTGGCCGTCCTGGCCAAGAAGTCCCGGAGGAACCCCTCGATGACAAGAACACGCACCGCCGTGGCAGTCGCCATGGCCTTTTCCGCGCCCGCCTGGGCCGACCATCAACTCGGCGACGACACCAACGCCCGCATGCTCGGCACCATCACCGTGACCGGCGGCCGGCCGACCTCGTTGCCGACCCAGATCCCGACCGTCATCGAAGGCACGACGCGCGAACAGATCGAGGCCACGGTCAACGCCACCGACGCCGAGGACGCGCTCAAGTACCTGCCCAGCCTGGTCGTGCGCAAGCGCTACATCGGCGACTACAACCATGCCGTGCTGGCCACGCGCGCTTCCGGCACCGGCAACAGCGCGCGTTCGATGGTCTTTGCCGATGGCATTCCGCTGTCCAACCTGCTGGGCAACGGCGCGACCTTCGCGCCGCGCTGGGGCATGGTGTCGCCGGAGGAGATCGACCGCGTCGACGTGCTGTACGGGCCGTTCTCGGCCGCCTATCCGGGCAACTCGGTCGGTGCGGTGGTCGACTACGTAACGCGCGTGCCCGACAAGTTCGAGGCGCACATCAAGCTGGGCGGCGCCTACAGCCACTTCGACCAGTACAGCAGCAGTTCGACGCCATCGGCCAACCAGGTCGACATGTCGCTGGGCGGCCGCAACGGCGACTGGTCCTGGTGGCTCAGCGCCAGCCGCATGCACAGCGTGGGCCAGGCGCTGACCTTCGGCAACCGCCTGCTGAGCGCGGGCACCGTCGGCAATGCGGGTACGCCCGTCACCGGCGCGGTCCCCGACCTGAACCCGAGCAATCAGCCCTGGTGGCTGGTCGGCGGCGCGACGATCTACGACACCACCCAGGAGCAGGCCAAGCTCAAGATCGCCTACGACTTCACGCCCACCATCCGTGCCACCTACATCCTGGGCGCCTGGAACAACAGCACCTATGGTTCGGTCGACAGCTACCTGCGCGATCGCAACGGACTGCCGGTATATGGCGGCCGGGTGAACATCGCCGGCCGCGTCTACAACCTCGATTCGCCGAGCCCCGCGCTGGCGCCGACGCAGAACGACATCACGCACACGATGCAGGGCCTGTCGGTCAAGAGCCACACCGGCGGCGTGTTCGACTGGGAGGTGTCGGGCAGCCTCTACGACTATGCCAAGGACACGCTGCGCACGCCCATCGTGTCGACGAACCCGGCCACCGCCGCGCCGTACTGGCTCCCGCTCGGAACACCCCCAAGCGTCTTCGGCGCCCCCGGCCGCACCACCGACATGAACGGCACAGGCTGGAACACGCTCAAGCTCGCCGGCACCTGGCGTCCGACGGGCAGCGCCGAAGGCGTGGGCGCACACGTGGTCGACTTCGGCGCGCAGCAGGACACCGCCAAGCTGCGCACGCAGGTCAGCAACACGGCGGACTGGTTCTCCGGCCCTGCCCTCACGCCCTTCTCGCAGTTCAACGGCAACACGCGGCTGCAGTCGCTCTATGCCCAGGACACCTGGCGCTTCGCCCCCGACTGGAAGACCACGCTCGGCCTGCGCTTCGAGGACTGGAAGGCCTATGGCGGCCAACTGGGCAGTGCCGCCACGCTGCTCGGCTTTCCGGAGCGCCATCAGAACGACATCTCGCCGAAGGCCGCCATCGCATGGCAAGCCAACGGTGACTGGCTGCTCAAGGCCTCCGTCGGCCGCGCCGTCCGCTACCCCACGGTCAGCGAGCTCTACCAAGGCCAGATCCTCGGCAACACGATCATCAACAATAACCCGTTGCTGAAGCCGGAAAAGTCCTGGACCACCGAGCTGACCGCCGAGCGCGACACCCGCAACTGGGGCGTCGACGGCCTGCTGCGCGCCACGCTGTTCTTCGAGCGCACCCAGGACGCGCTCTACAGCCAGACCTCCGCCAACAACATCACGACGATCCAGAACGTCGATGCCATCCGCACCAAGGGACTGGAGCTGGCGTTCAACGGCTATGACGTCGGCATCAAGGGCCTGGAACTGGGCGGCAGCCTCACGCTGGCCGATTCGGAGATCACCGCCAACACCGGCTTCCCCGCCAGCGTCGGCAAGCAGCAACCCCGCGTGCCGCGCGTGCGCGCCGCATTGCTGGCCACGTACAGGCCCGATGCCAACTGGTCCTACACCTTCGGCGCCCGCTACAGCGGCACGCAATACGGCACGCTGGACAACAGCGACCCCAACGGCGCAACCTACACCGGTTTCAGCAAGTACTTCGTCACGGACATCCGCGTGCGCTACCGCATCGACCGCCAGTGGAGCGCCGCCGTCGGCATCGACAACTTGAACAACGACAAGTACTGGGCCTTCCACCCGTACCCGCAACGCACCTTCGTCGCCGAACTGAAGTTCGACCTCTGACATTCGCAAAGGCCATCATGAACACCACCGTCACCCTCAAGACCCTCGCCGCCGTCGCGGCCTTCGCCGGCACCTCGGCATCCTTCGCGCACATCACCCTGCCACCGGGCGGCGCCACTGCCGGTAGCGACTACGAAGCCGCCTTCCGCGTCGGCCATGCCTGCGCTGGCGCCAAGGCCACCACCGGCGTGACCGTGCGCCTGCCCAAGGGCTTCACCCTGTCCGATGCGCAGGCGCGCAAGGGCTGGAAGCTCGACGTGCGCAAGTCCGGCGACGCCGAAGTGCGCTGGACCGCCGACAGCGCCGACACCGCATTGCCCACCGCCGAGCGCACCGAATTCATCCTGCGCGGCAAGCTCACCGCCACGCCGGGCCCGCTCTACTTCAAGGTGCTGCAGACCTGCGACAACGGCAGCGCCGACTGGGCCCAACTGCCCACCGGCGCCGCGGGCGAAAAGCTCGAATACCCGGCCGCCCGACTGGACGTGCTCGCACCCGGCGTGGCCGCCGTCGATGTCAAGGACGCCTGGGTGCGCCCGGCCGTGCCCGGCCAGAGCGGCACCGGCGCCTTCATGAAGCTCAGCGCACCCTCGGGCGCGCGCCTGGTCGGCGTGCAGACGCCCGTGGCCGGCGTTGCCGAAGTCCACGAGATGAAGATGGAAGGCGACATGATGAAGATGCGCGCCGTGGCCGGCGGCCTCGAGTTGCCCGCGCGCCAGACCGTCGAACTCAAGCCCGGCGGCTACCACCTCATGCTGATGGACCTGAAGCAGCCGGTGACCGCTGGCGGCGTCGCGCCCATGACCTTGCAGTTCGAGGATGCCAAGGGCGTGAAGAGCAGCCTCACGCTGCAGGTGCCTGTGGGCATGCCGCCCGGCGGCGCCGGCGCGGATGCAGGGGCGCACAACCATACGCATACGCGCTGACCCCCGGCCAAATCGCGCTTTGCTTGGAGTAAGCTGCCAGCACACAAGAAAACCTCTCCAGGAGATGCCCTCATGAGCGACGCAGGCAAGCCCTTCAACTTCGGCAGCTTCGTGCCCGGTTTCGACTTTCTCAAGAATCTCGCCGCCGGCAGCGCAAGCAGTGCGTCCGCCGCCGTACCCGGATTGCAAGGCCTCGCGAGTTGGGTCGCACCCACGCTGAGCGTCGAGGAAGTCGACAAGCGCATCCGGGAACTGAAGACGGTCCAGTTCTGGCTCGAGCAGAACCTCACCGCGCTCAAGGCCACGATCCAGGCGCTCGAAGTCCAGAAGATGACGCTGTCGACCCTGCGCGGGATGAACGTGCGCATGGAAGACCTGGCCAGCTCGTTCACGCGCGCCGCCTCGATGACCCCCTCGATGACGCCGCCGCCCCCGCCGGCCGCCCCGGCGCCTGCCCCGGAGCCCGCGCCTGAGCCCGAGGAGGCGTACGAGGAGGAAGAGGAAGAAGAGGTCGAGGCGGAGGAGGTCGAGGAAGAAGCGGAAGCCCCGGCCCCCGCCAGGAGCGCGAAAGCCGGCAAGGCCAAGGCGGCCAAGGAATCGACCGCCGGCGTCGTCGACCCGTTGCAATGGTGGGGCGCGCTCACGCAGCAGTTCGAACAGATCGCCAGCAGCGCGTTGCGCGAGGCTGCCAACATCAAGGTGCCCACGCCGCTCCAGTCGACCGTCGACCTGGCCACCGGCGCGGCGAAGAAGGTGGTCGCGAGCGCCGGCAAGACCGCCGCGCCGAAGAAGGCCGCCACCAAGACCAAGGCTGCGGGCAAGAAGGCCGCGGCTCCTGCAAAGCGTGGCTCGGCGGGTGCCAAGCGCGCTGCTGCCCCGAAGAGACGCTGAAGCCGCGCGCGTCGCGGCCCGGAGATCGGCCCGAGGATGCTCAGCGGCAAGGAGCAATGACATGAAGCTCTTTCCATCCGGTCACGCGACCCACCCCCAATGGCGCATGGCGGCCGGCCTCGTGCTGGCCCAGCTGCGCGCGCAAATGGCCCTGGGCGACTATGCCCAGTCGCCGACGCTCGGCCTTCTCTACATCACCGACCACTACAGCGCCGAGGCGCAGGACATCCTCGACCACCTCGGCGCCGAATTGCCCGAGGTCACCGACTGGGCCGGCACCGTCGGCGTCGGCGTCTCGGCGAACAACGCCGAGTACTTCGACGAGCCCGCCTTGAGCGTGATGCTTTGCGAATTGCCCAGCGACCAGTACCGCGTGTTCTCCGGCGTGTCGCCGTTGGCCGGCTCCGAGATGGCCGGCTTCGAGGCGCACACCGCGCTGGTGCATGCCGACCCCGAGACGCCCGACCTGCCCGACCTCATCGGCGACCTCGCGGTACGCACCGACACCGGCTACCTGTTCGGCGGCCTCTCCTCAGGCCGCGCCGGCTCGCTCCAGTTCGCGATCAGCGGCAACGGCAACATCAAGGGCCACGGCGCGGCCGGCGGCGTGTTCAGTGGCGGCCTGTCCGGCGTGGTGTTCGGCCAGGGCGTGCGCGTGGTGTCGCGCGTCACGCAAGGCTGCCAGCCGCTGGGCGGCGGCGCCGGCCGCGAGCGCGAGATCACCAACGCCGATGGCAACGTGATCTTCATGCTCGACGGCGAACCGGCGCTGGACGTGCTGCTGGCCGAACTCGCCGTCTCGCTGGACCAGCCGCAGGAGGCCATCGACGCGGTGCGCGCGACGCTGGTCGGCCTGGTGGACGCTGGCAGCGACGGCGTGCGTCGTACCGGCGATCTCGGCGCCGACGTGGTGGTGCGCCACATCATCGGCCTCGACCCGACGCGCCGCGGCATCGCGATTGCCGACCATGTCGAGGCAGGCATGCGCATGAGCTTCTGCCGCCGCAATGCCCAGGCCGCACGGGCCGACCTGATGCGCATCTGCGCCGAGATCCGCGAGGAACTCGAACCCGAGGAGCAAACGCTGGAAACCGCCACTGCCATCGCGGCCGGCGAGGCCGATGCCGCACCGCATCCGGCGCGCGGCATTGCGGGCGCGGTATATGTCAGTTGCTCAGGACGCGGGGGGCCGCACTTCGGCGCGCCAGGCGCGGAGTTGCAGATCGTGCGACACGCCCTTGGCGACGTGCCGCTGGTCGGATTCTTTGCCGCCGGTGAAATCGCCCGGCACCACCTGTATGGCTACACCGGCGTGCTGACCGTCTTCACGACGGAGTAGACCTGGCGCCGGTTCAGCGACGCAGGCGCGTGAACCCTTCGAACTCCCAGTTCCGCATCCCCAGCACCAGCGTGTACCCCTCCAGGTCTTTCGGCGCCAGCTTCTGGTCCGTCTGGTGCTGTTGCGCAAAGTCCTGCGCCACGCGCTGCAAGCGCTCGCGGAACGAAGGCGCCAGTGCGCGGCTCACGGTGCCATGCACCAGCATCAGCCCCTCGGCCTGCCCGTCGAAGCCGCCGCGGAAGTAGTCCAGCACCACATGGTCGCGGAAGAACTCCATGAACGGCCCGTTCGGCCGCCAGCGAAAGGTCTTGGCCAGCTTGAGCCGATAGCGGTTCATCGACTTCAACTCGATGATGCCGATGCGATCCAGTTGCGCGAAGCAACTGATGCATTCGGCCTCCGTGATGCGATAGGCGCTGGTGATCTGCTCCAGCGTCCACTGGCTCAGCACGTTGATGGCCACCAGCAGCAGCTTCTTGTCCTTGACCACGGCCTTTTCCTGCTCGTGCGTCAGCTCCTTGATGAGCGGCTGCGCATCGGCCACCCGGCGCGCCAGTTCGGCGAAGTCGATCTTCAGCGCGCGGCAGATCGCATCCACCCGCGACAGCGGCATGTCGCCCTTGGCCAGCATGCGCTTGACGCTGGATTCGGCCATGTCCAGGGACCGCGCCAGGTCGGCGTAGGTCATCTTGGCGTTCTTGAGTTCGGCCTTCAGGGCGAGGACCAGGTCGACAGTCGTGCTCATTGCTCGGTGTTTGGTATAGGAATCTGGTACTGAAAGGAGTGTGAAAATGCTCCGTATCAATTTTCGATGCCCCGGGGCCGGTTGCCAACCTAAATTGCGCGCCTCAGCCACCCAACCCCGGAGCTTGTCATGCACCTACCCACCCTCAGCCGACGCGAACGCGGACTTCTATCCGTCTTTCTCCTGCTCCTGCTGGTGGCGATCTTCGCCCCCGCCTTGACGGGCGCGGAAGCCGGCGCGTCGGTGTTTGCCGACGACCGCGCTTGGCACCAGTTGCCCAATGCAATGGACGTGCTGAGCAACCTGCCCTTCCTGGCGATCGGCCTGTGGGGCCTGCGGTGGCTGCACCAACTCGATCGCTCGAACGACCCGGCGGCTTCTGTGGCGCAGGAACCACATGCCAATGCACTCGACTGCGCCTGGATCTTCTTTGCCGGCCTGGTGGCCTGTGCCGCGGGCTCGACTTTCTATCACCTGCAACCCGACGTGCTCCGGCTGGCCGCCGACCGGGCCGGCATGGCCATCGCGTTCGCCGGGCTGATCGGCCTCGCCGCCTGCGAAAAGGTGAGCCCGCGCGCCGGCTGGGTGGCCGCATGGGCCACCCTGGCATCAGGCTTGCTCGCGGTGGCGGCATGGCACGAATCCGGCAACGTCACCCCCTGGGCAGTGGTCCAGTTCGGTGGCATGGCGCTGGTGCTCACGCTGGCGTTGGCCAAGCCGATGCCCCATGCCATCGGGCTCAAGCTGGGCTGGGTCATCTTCTTCTACGCGATCGCCAAGCTGTTCGAACTGGGCGACCATGCCGTTTACGAGGCGACGCATCACCTGATTTCCGGTCACACGTTGAAACATTTCACGGCTGCGCTGGCCGGCTTGCCGGTGTTGATGGCATTGCAGTCTGTGGGAACGCGAACCCTGCGGCACAATCCGGGCGCTGCCGTCTCGACGGCCTGAGGAGCCCGGAAGGGACATTCGCATGACCACATCCGTCGCTACCGCCCATTCCCCCGGAACCGCTGAGCCGGAAGCTCACGCCAACCAGTTCGCGCTGCTCGGCCAGCGCCGCTTCGCTCCCTTCTTCTGGACCCAGTTCTCGGGCGCCGCGAACGACAACCTGTTCAAGTTCGCCTTCACCGTGATGGTGACCTACCAGTTGCAACTGAGCTGGATGCCGCCCGCGATGGCGGGCCTGGCGATCGGCGCGCTGTTCATCCTGCCCTTCCTGCTGTTCTCGGCCACGGCCGGGCAACTCACCGACAAGCTCGACAAGACGAAGATCATCCGCTTCGTCAAGAACTTCGAGATCGCGATCATGCTGCTCGCGGCCTGGGGCTTCATCCGGGCCGATGCCGTCGTGCTGCTGGGCTGCGTGTTCCTCATGGGCCTGCATTCCACGCTGTTCGGCCCGGTCAAGTTCGCGCTGCTGCCGCAGGTGCTCGATTCGCGCGAGCTGACCGGCGGCAACGGCATGGTGGAGATGGGGACCTTCGTGGCGATCCTGCTCGGCCAGGTCGCGGGGGGGCTGCTGGTTGCGATCCCGGGCATCGGCCACACGACGGTGGCGGTGGGGTGCGTGCTGCTGGCGCTGGTCGGCCGGGGCGTCGCGCAGGCCATTCCGGCGGCGCCCGCCACCGACCCGAATCTGGTCATCAACTGGAATCCGGTCAGCGAGACCTGGCGCAACCTGAAGCTGGCGCACGGCAACATCGTGGTGTTCCGCTCGCTGCTGGGCATCAGCTGGATGTGGTTCTTCGGCGCGACCTTCCTCAGCCAGTTCCCGAGCTTCGCCAAGGACGTGCTGCACGGCGACGCGCATGTGGCCTCGCTGCTGCTGGTGGTGTTCTCGGTCGGTATCGGCGTGGGCTCGCTGCTGTGCGAGACGCTGTCGCGGCGGCAGGTGGAGATCGGCCTGGTGCCGCTGGGCGCGATCGGCATGAGCGTGTTCGCGATCGACTTGTATTTTGCTTCGCGCGCGTTGCCGCCGGTCGCGGAGATGGGGCTGGGCACCTTCATGCACATGCATGAGAACTGGCGCGTGCTGGCCGACCTGGGGCTGCTCTCCCTGTTCGCCGGCCTCTACAGCGTGCCGATGTATGCGCTGATCCAGTTGCGCAGCCAGCCGACGCACCGCGCCCGCATCATCGCGGCCAACAACATCATGAATGCGCTGTTCATGATCGGCAGCTCGGTCATCGCCGGCGCGCTGCTGAAGGCCGGCTTCACCATTCCGCAGATCTTCCTGTTCACTGGCATCGCCAATGCGCTGGTGGCCGCCTACATCTTCCTGCTGGTGCCGGAGTACCTGCTGCGCTTCGTGTCGTGGGTGCTGTCGCACTTCATCTACCGCTTCAAGGTGCGCGGCGAGCAGAACATTCCCGGCGACGGCGCGGCGGTGCTGGTCTGCAACCACGTCAGCATGGTCGATGCGGTGCTGCTGATGGCCGCCAGCCCGCGTCCGATCCGCTTCATCATGGACCACCAGATCTTCAAGGTGCCGGTGCTCGGCTGGCTGTTCAAGCTGGCCAAGGCAATCCCGATCGCGCCGCAGAAGGACGACCCGGTGGCCTACGACCGGGCCTTCGACCAGGCGGCGCAGGTGCTGCGCGAAGGTGACCTGCTGGCCATCTTCCCGGAGGGTGCGCTCACGCGTGACGGCGAGATGGCACCCTTCAAGGGCGGCGTGGTGAAGATCGTCGAGCGCGCGCGAACGGAGGGCATCGAGGTGCCGGTGATTCCGATGGCGCTCAGCAATCTCTGGGGCTCCTTCTTCAGCCGCGTCGAACAGCGCGGCGGCAAACCCATCGCGATGGCCAAGCCATTTCGCCGTGGTTTCTTCAGCAGCGTGGGCCTGCATGTGGGCCCTGCCGTGGCGGCGGCGGACGTGCAGCCTGACGTACTCCAGCAACGCGTTCGCACGCTGCTCGCCACCTGATGGGGTTCCTGCGCGATCTGGTCTGGGCGTTCATCGAGCGCATTCCGCAATCGTATTGGCTGGCGCTGACCTGGCTGGGTGACAGCGGCCTGCTGTTGCCCGCCGCGGCCTCGGTCACGCTGTGGCTTTCGCTTTCGCGCCGCACCTGGCCGACCGCGCGCTTGTGGGTGGTGCTGTTCGGCACGACGGGCTTTGTCGTCATGTGCTCCAAGCTGGCCTTCCTGGGCTGGGGCATTGGCAGCGCGCGTTTCAACTTCACCGGTTTCAGCGGGCACACCTCGCTGTCGGGCAGTGTCTGGCCGGTGGTGTTCTGGTTGATGGCGTCGCGACGCACCCATCGCGTGCGGGTTGCGGCGGCGTTCGCGGGCTGGGGGCTGGCGTTTGCCATTGGTGTGTCGCGCCTCGCGCTGTTCGCGCACTCGGCGTCTGAAGTGATCACCGGCTTGGTGCTGGGTGTCGCGACCAGTGCGGCCTTCCTTCTCTTGCAGGAAGGGCGGCCGCACTCGCGCATTCCGGCCTACCTCGTCGCGCTGGGCCTGCTGCTGCCGTTGACCATGCTGTCGCCTGGCACGCCGGCGCCCACGCAAAGCATGCTCGAAGTCATTGCGATGTGGCTGGCCGACACGGATCAGGTGTACACGCGCGAGCACTTGTTGCAGGGCCATTCGGCGGCGTTGCATCGCCTGAATCCAGGCGAATAGGCAATCCCTGCACACGGTATCGAAGCGCGATACCTCCGGCGCAGCGCCTCGCCACTGGTGCAGTTATTCGAGGCCTTTGAAGTGCATGCGGAACAACATCCGCACACCTTCACTACGCCGCGAGGCTCTCATGACTCTCCTCCCGTTCCACCGGTTCCACAAGTCCGTCGCGACGCTGGCAGCAGCCGCGTGCTTGTCCCTTGCGACCCTGGCTGCACCCATGCAGGCCCACGCACAGAGCGAAGCCTCGCTGGCCCTTTCGATGCTGCCGGTCGCCTCCGTGGTCGGCACCGCTTCGGTGGCCAGCACGGCGGCTGCCGCAGTGGTCGCTGTGCCGGCTGCGCTGTCGGTCGGCGGCGCGGTGCTCACGGTGGTGGCCGTGGAGGCCTCGGTGGACGGCACCATCTACCTGCTCGAACGCGCCGCCGACGGCGCGCGTGCCAGCGTCAAGGTGGCCAGCCGTGCAGTGGGAGGCGCATCGGTGGTGGTGGGCAGCACGGTGGTCGTCACGGTGATGGCCAGTGGCGTGATCCTGTCGGCGGCGGGCGAAGTGCTGGCCTTTGTGCCGAATGCGCTCGGGCGGGCCCTTCTGTACAACGAGCGGATGAGCTGACGTGGCCTCGCGTTCAATGTCCATGCGTCTCGTCAACGCAGTCGCGATGGCGGTTGTCACCGTCGTCGTGGGCATGCTCCCGCTGCATGCCCATGCCGGCCGCTCGTGCGAAACGCGCAAGCCGACCGCAGAAGTCATCACCAAGGGCATGCAGCTGGCCGAACGCACGTCGGCGGCGCTGGACGCCAGTGGCGCCCGCGTGGTGTTGCTGGCCCGGGCCGGGCAGGACCTGCAACGCTATCGCTTGCAGTATTCGCACCTCGGCCTGGCCTACAAGACGAACGACGGCGCCTGGCGCGTGGTGCACAAGCTGAACCAGTGCGGTACCGCTGTCGCATCGCTCTATCGCCAGGGCCTTGGCGAGTTCTTCCTGGACGACCTCTGGCACTACGAAGCCGCCTGGGAAATCCCGACGCCCGCCGTGCAGGCGCAACTGCTGGCGCTGCTGCAAGGTCCCTCGGCCGGCATCGTGCGACTGAATACGCCGGCCTACAGCATCGTGAGCTATGCATGGGGGCAGAAGTACCAGCAGTCGAACCAGTGGGCCATCGAGACGATGGCCGCGGCGATGGAGCCCGCCACCATCCGCAACCGCGCGCAGGCGCAGGCCTGGTTGCAGTTCAAGGGCTACGAGCCGACGACCCTGCGGCTTGGCGCGTTGACGCGGCTCGGTGGGCGACTCAGTTCGGCCAACGTGGCCTTCGACGACCACCCCAACGAAAAGCGCTTCAGCGATCGCATCGAGACGGTCAGCGTGGATTCGGTGTTCGCCTGGTTGCCGCGGGCCGGACTCGCCTCGCAGCCGGTGCGGCTGAAGCTTTGAACATTCATCACGTGAGGAGAACATGAGCAAGTCATTGCGTTTGTCTGAGAAATGGTTTCGCCGGGGCCTTTGGCTGGTGGCCCTGGTGTTCGCGGGCTTCCTGATCGGGCTCGGCGGAACGCTGGTGGGCGACCTGCCGAAAGTCGAGCGGCAATCGACGACCGAGGACTTCATCGACAAGGCCGCGGCCGAACCCTTGCGCGCGGCGATCACCGAAGCGCAGCGCGCCGGCCAGGAGGCGCGGCGCGACCTGGACCAGGCCGAACTTCAACTGCAGGCCGCGTCGCAAGTCAGCCAAAACGCACGCGAGACCTTCTCCAACTGGCTCGCCACGCGCCGCGCCACGCAGCAGCCGGACCAGGACGCCGAGCTCATCGCTCGCACCAAGGCGCTGGATGCTTTCAAGGCGAAGGTGGATGCCGAGCAACGCAGCGTGGACGCGCAGCGCAAGGTTGCGCTGGATGCGCGCCAGGCGCTGGAGCGCGCGCAGCAGAAGCTGTTCGTGCTCGAAGACGATGCACGCGAGAAACTGCGTGCCGAATACCGACGTGTCGAGTTGCGGGTGTTCGGCTACCGGCTGGCGCTCACGCTGCCCTTGCTGGTGGTGGCGGGTTGGCTGTTCGTGAAGAAGCGCAAGGGCACGTACTGGCCCTTCGTGTGGGGTTTCATCTTTTTTGCGCTGTTCGCGTTCTTCGTCGAACTGGTGCCGTACCTGCCGAGCTATGGCGGCTATGTGCGCTACATCGTGGGCATTGTCATCACGGTGCTGGTGGGGCGCTATGCGATCCTGGCGCTGAACCGCTATCTCGCGCGACAGAAGCTGGCGGAGGCGCAGCCCGACCAGGTGCGGCGTGAAGAGCTGAGCTACGACACGGCACTGGCACGCCTGGCCAAGAGCGTGTGCCCAGGTTGCGAGCGGCCGGTGGACCTGAAGAACACGACGATCGACTTCTGCCCGCACTGCGGTATCGGCTTGATCGACAGTTGCAAGGTTTGCGACACGCGCAAGAGTGCGTTCTCGCGCTTCTGCCATGGTTGCGGCACTGCGGCGCATGGAAAGGAGCCGCCGCCATCACATCCCGTCACATCCGTGCCGGCCATCGCGTGATAGAACCTTGGTTTGCACGCAAAGGCGGGCAATCCGAGCCGGGGGCGTTCCGCCCCACGGTGCCTCAACCGCGTTGACCAACCATTTCCGGGGAATCCATCCATGAGCATTTTCGGCAGCATCTTTTCCAAGATCTTTCCATCCGCCAAGGCCGCGGAAGCACCGGCACCCGCGCCTGTCGCAGCAGCGCCAACGCCGGGCGCACCGCCCGCACCCGCCGTTCCCGCGCCGCCGCCTGCGATCTCGCTGGGTGACGTTCCGGCCATCCTCGATGCGATGCCCGGGGCCGCCAACCTCAATTGGCGTACCTCGATCGTCGACCTGATGAAACTGCTCGGCCTCGATAGCAGCCTGGCCGCACGCAAGGAACTCGCGGCCGAACTGAGCTACGCGGAAGACACCAGCGACAGCGCCAAGATGAACATCTGGCTGCATCGGCAGGTGATGACCAAGCTGGCCGCCAACGGCGGAACCGTGCCGGCTGAATTGCGCGATTGATCGCAGCGGACTGACGCTGCGACGTCGATGCCCGGTTCGCCTTGTGCGATCCGGGCTTTTTTGTGCGCGCGGCGGGCTACACGCCGCGCGCCCGTTCGGCCTTGAAGCGGGCGCGGAAGGCGGTGAACTCGCCGGCCTCCAGCGAGGCGCGGATCTCCGCCATCAGGTTCAGGTAGTAATGCAGGTTGTGGATGGTCGTGAGCATCGGGCCCAGCATCTCGCCGCAGCGATCCAGGTGATGCAGGTAGGCGCGGCTGAAGCCTTCGCGGCCGCCATCGTTCCATGACACGCCCGAGGTGCCCGCGCAGGCATGGCAGGTGCAACTGGGGTCGATCGGTTGCGGGTCGCTCTTGTGGCGGGCATTGCGCATTTTGAGGTCGCCGAAGCGGGTGAACAGCGTGCCGTTGCGCGCATTGCGCGTGGGCATGACGCAGTCGAACATGTCGACGCCGTCGGCCACGCCCTGCACCAGGTCTTCCGGCGTGCCGACGCCCATCAGGTAGCGCGGCTTGTGCGCGGGCAGCTTGTGCGGCGTGTGGGACATGATGCGCAACATCTCGTCCTTGGGCTCGCCCACGCTCACGCCGCCGATCGCGTAGCCGGGGAAGTCCAGGTCGACCAGCTGCGCGAGCGACTCTTCACGCAGGTTCTCGAACATGCCGCCTTGCACGATGCCGAACAGCGCGTTCGGGTTTTCAAGCCGCGCGAATTCATGCTGGCAGCGCTTGGCCCAGCGCAGGCTCAGCTCCATCGAGGTGCGTGCTTCGCGCTCGGTGGTGACGTGGCCCTTGGTGTCGTAGGGCGTGCATTCGTCGAACTGCATGACGATGTCGCTGTTGAGGATGGTCTGGATCTGCATCGAGACCTCGGGCGTGAGGAACAGCTTGTCGCCGTTCACCGGCGACGCGAACTTCACGCCTTCCTCGCTGATCTTGCGCATCGCACCGAGCGACCACACCTGGAAGCCGCCCGAGTCGGTGAGGATGGGCTTGTCCCATTTCTCGAACTGGTGCAGGCCACCGAAGCTGGCCATCACGTCGAGGCCGGGACGCATCCACAGGTGAAAGGTGTTGCCGAGAATGATCTGCGCACCCATCTCGTCTAGGCTGCGCGGCATCACGCCCTTGACGGTGCCGTAGGTGCCGACGGGCATGAAGATCGGCGTCTGCACCACGCCGTGGTTGAGCGTGAGCGTGGCGCGGCGGGCATGGCTGTCCGGGTCGGTCTTGAGCAGATCGAATTTCAGGCGCGGCAAGGTGGTCGTGTCGGTCATGGCTTGGTTCCAGGCGTGCGAGCCGGCGCGTCGGCGGGCATCGCAGGTGATTGCGGCAGCAGCATGAGGATGCTGCGGTTGAAGTCTTCCACCACCAGCAACCGGCCCTGGCGGTCGACGGTGATGCCGGTGGGCTTGCCCATCGGGCGCACGCCGTCCTTGGGCGTCCAGCCTGCGAGCCAGTCGATAGGTTTGCCGGCTGGCAGGCCGCGTGCATCGAGCTTGAATCCGACGATGCGGTGGCCCGGTGGTTGGTGGCCGCGCCAGGCGACGAGCAACTGGCCGGCGAAAAGCGTGCCGGGCGGACCGACCATCATCTGCAACGGCGCTGCGTGGGCCGGCCAGAGCATCAGGGGTGCGTCGGTGCCGCGGCAGTCGAAGCGCCTGTTGTCGTAGCCCTGGGCAGCCTGCTGCTTGCCGACGCAATAGGGCCAGCCGTAGTCGTGGCCGGCCTTGAGCAGGTTGAGTTCTTCGGGCGGCTGGGCAGGCGATTCGTAGTCGATCGAGTTCTCGCCTTGCAGCAGGGTGCCCTTGGCCGGGCCGTCAGGCAGGACGGTCAAGGCCACCGAGTTGCGCAAGCCGATAGCGAAGGGCTTGAAGCTTTGCAGCCGATAGTCCGCGCCGCCCAAGATGGCTTCATGGACGGCAGCACGCGGCTTCGCGCCCTCGCGCTCCGGACAAGGCGCCGGATATTGCTTCGCGCTGTCCTTGCAAGCATCGGTCTCGGAGCCGAGGTTCACAAAGAGGCTGACCTGCTGCTTGCCCGATGTGACGGGACCGAAGGCCAGCTCCTTGAGCGGATGGGTGCCTTCCTTCGGCAGGCCGTCGATCACGGTTTCTGCCTGCAATGCACCGCCCGGCGAAGGAATCGGCGTGCGCCAGATGCGACCCGCTTCGCCGACGTACACCTTGCCGTCCGGCCCCAGCGCCAGGCCCAGGGGGCGGTCGAATTTTTCGGCCATGACTTTCAGGCTCGCGCGCCGCGGCGGATTGCCCTCGGTGGGCAGCGTCATTCCAGCAAGCGTCCGCGATCCGGCTCCCATGAGCCCATGTCGATGACCCAATAGCGGTTCGGCGAGACTTCCAGGATGCGGCGCGGCGCACGCAGGCCCTGGGCCTCGTCGGCGAGCAGGGCCACGCACAGGCCGGGTGGCGTCGCGATGTCGAGGCGGGCGTAGTCGCCGCACAGCGATGAGCTCGTGTAGCCGCGCGCACTGGCCCCTGTCGGCAGCAATGCGCCGAGGATGAAGGCGGCCATGAAGGGTGAGGGCACTCGCATGATCGAGATGGTCAGCAGGTGCTTCCCCGTGCCAGCAGCATCGCGTCGCCGTAACTGAAGAAGCGATAGCGTTCGCGGATCGCATGCGCGTAGAGCGCCATGACCCGCGTGTAGCCCGCGAAGGCGCTGACCAACATCATCAGCGTGCTCTTGGGCAGGTGGAAGTTGGTGATGAGCAGGTCGACGTGCGCGAAGGCAAATCCTGGCGTGATGAAGATGCGCGTGTCGCCGGTGGCCTCGCCGCTCTTCGCCCACGACTCGAGCGTGCGAACGGTCGTGGTGCCGACCGCGACCACGCGTCCGCCGCGGGCCTTGCAATCGGCGATCGCTTGTTGCGTCGCTTCGGGCACCTCATAGCGCTCGGCATGCATCTCGTGCTCGGCGATGTTCTCGACCTTCACCGGCTGGAAGGTGCCGGCGCCGACATGCAGCGTGACGTTGGCGCGCTGCACGCCGCGTGCATCCAGTTCGGCCAGCAGGCCTTCGTCGAAGTGGAGCGCGGCGGTCGGTGCGGCCACCGCGCCGGGCACGCGTGCGAACACGGTCTGGTAGCGGCTCTCGTCCTCGGCTGAGTCGGTGTGCGTGATGTAGGGCGGCAGCGGGACATGGCCGCAGCGGCTCATCAACGCGTAGGGGTCTTCGCCCGCATCGCTTTCGAAGGCGAAGTGGAACAGCGCGCCGTTGGCATCGGGCCAGCGCCCGATCAATGTGGCGCGAAAGCCGCCGACCATCTGCAGCACGGTGCCGATCGGCGGCTTCTTGCTGACCTTCATGTGGGCCACGACTTCATGCCCGGTCAAGACGCGTTCGACCAGCAGTTCAAGCTTGCCGCCGGTCGGCTTCTCGCCGAAGAGGCGCGCCTTGACCACGCGCGTGTCGTTGAACACCAGCAGGTCGCCCGTGCGCAGCAGCGAGGGCAGGGTCTTGAAGATGCGGTCGATCGGCTCGGGGCCGGTGCCATCCAGCAACCTGGAAGAGGTGCGTTCGGAAGCGGGGTGTTGTGCCACCAACTCGGGCGGCAGGTGGAAATCGAAATCGGAGAGGGTGAAGTTGCGCATGCGCTTGAGGGTTGGACGAACCCGTGCCAAGTGGGAGGGCAGAATTGTCCCATGCCCGTCGCCGCCAAGTCCGCCGCCACCCCGTTGCCTGCCGCCGCACCGCCGGGCTCCGGCCTGAGTGCCGTGCAACGTGCCCTGCGCAAGCTCGGCCTGCTGCGCGACATCGACTTCGCGCTCTACCTGCCGATGCGCTACGAGGACGAGACGCGCATCGTGCGCCTGGTCGACACGCGCGAAGGCGACCTGGCGCAGGTCGAGGGCGTGGTGGTCGCGAGCGAAGTGACCTACCGGCCGCGCCGCCAGTTGCTTGTCACGCTCGATGACGGCAGCGAGACCTGCATCCTGCGCTTCTTCAATTTCTATCCGTCGCAACAGAAGCAGCTCGAAGTCGGCGCGCGCGTCCGTGTGCGCGGCGAGATGAAAGGCGGCTTCCTGGGCCGGCAGATGATGCAGCCCAATGTCAAGGCCGCGGGCACCGAACTGCCGCAGGCGCTGACGCCGGTCTACTCCACCATCGCCGGCTTGGCGCAGCCGGTGTTGCGGCGCGAGGTGCGCTCCGGGCTCGCGCGTGCGGTGCTGGACGAGACCGTTCCGCACCAGCACCTGCCGCATCGCGCGTGGCCTCTGCGCGATGCGCTGACCTTCCTGCACTACCCGACGCCCGACGTGGCCATGGCCACGCTGGAAGACCACACCCACCCCGCCTGGCAACGGCTCAAGGCCGAGGAACTGCTGGCGCAACAACTCTCGCAACTGCAGGCCCGCCGAGAGCGTGCCTCCCAGCGTGCACCGCAGCTCGACGCCGTCCAGTCGCCCACGTCGCTCCATGCGCAGTTGCTGGCCGTGCTGCCCTTTGCCCTGACCGGCGCACAGGCCCGCGTGGGCCAGGAGATCGCCCGCGACCTGACGCGCACGGTGCCGATGCACCGGCTGCTGCAAGGCGATGTCGGCTCCGGCAAGACCGTGGTGGCCGCGCTCGCCGCCGCGCTGTGCATCGACGCGGGCCATCAATGCGCGCTGATGGCGCCGACCGAGATCCTCGCCTCGCAGCACTTCGGCAAGCTGGTCGGCTGGCTCGATCCGCTGCTGCTCGAACGCGGCATGCGCGTGGCCTGGCTCACTGGCAGCCAGAAGAAGAAGGAACGCGACACGATGTCCGCCGCCGTCGAGAGCGGCGAGGCGGCGCTGGTCATTGGCACGCACGCCGTCATCTCGGAGAAGGTCCGCTTCAAGAACCTTGCGCTGGCCATCATCGACGAGCAGCATCGCTTCGGCGTGGCCCAGCGGCTGGCGCTGCGCGGCAAGGCGGTCGAGGGCCAGGAGCCGCACCTGCTGATGATGAGCGCCACCCCGATCCCGCGCACGCTCGCGATGAGCTACTACGCCGACCTCGACGTGTCCACGCTTGACGAACTGCCGCCCGGGCGCACGCCGATCGTGACCAAGGTCGTGGCCGACCACCGGCGCGACGAAGTCATCGCACGCATCCAGGCGCAACTGGAGCAGGGTCGGCAGGTCTACTGGGTCTGCCCGCTGATCGAGGAGAGCGAGGCCGTGGACCTGCGCAACGCCACCGAGACGCGCGATGAACTGGCCGGGACACTGGGCGAGGGCGCGAAGGTCGGCCTGCTGCATTCGCGCATGCCCACGGCCGAGAAGCAGGCCGTGATGGAGTCCTTCACCAAGGGTGAGATGCAGGTGCTGGTCAGCACCACGGTGATCGAGGTCGGCGTCGATGTGCCCAATGCGTCGCTCATGGTGATCGAGCATGCCGAGCGCTTCGGCCTCTCGCAGCTGCACCAGTTGCGCGGTCGCGTGGGGCGCGGCGCCGCGGCGTCTGCGTGCGTGCTGCTCTACGCGCCCAACGAAGGCGGCCGCGTCGGCGAGGCGGCCCGCGCGCGGCTCAAGGCCATGGCCGAGACCAGCGACGGCTTCGAGATCGCCCGACGCGACCTGGAGATCCGCGGCCCCGGCGAATTCCTCGGCGTCCGCCAATCCGGTGCGCCGCTGCTGCGCTTTGCCGATCTCACGCAGGACGCGCTGCTGCTCGACTGGGCGCGCGAACTCGCGCCTCGCATGCTGGACCAGCACCCCGAGTTGGCACAGCGGCACGTCGATCGCTGGCTGGGCAGCAAGTCGGAATACCTCAAAGCCTGAAAGAGCGGACTTGACCGGACGCGAAGGTCGCGAAGATACGCAAAGGCCGCGAAAGGAATACCAAGTAATTCTTTCGGCTGTTCTTTCGCGTCCTCTGTTTGCGGCTGTCCAAATTCCGGCCTCCGGGCCCTGCGCATAATCGCAAGACCCATGACCCTGACAGAACTCAAGTACATCGTCGCCGTTGCGCGCGAGCGGCATTTCGGCAAGGCAGCGGAAGCCTGCTTCGTGTCGCAGCCGACCTTGTCCGTGGCGATCAAGAAACTGGAGGACGAGCTGGAGGTCAAGCTCTTCGAGCGCAGCGCCGGCGAAGTGACCGTGACGCCGCTGGGCGAGCAGATCGTGCAGCAGGCGCAGAGCGTGCTCGACCAGGCCGCGAGCATCAAGGAGATTGCCAAGCGCGGCAAGGACCCGCTGGCCGGCCCGTTGACGCTGGGGGTGATCTACACCATCGGGCCCTACCTGCTGCCCGACCTGGTCCGGCAGAACATCGCGCGCACGCCGCAGATGCCGCTGATGCTGCAGGAGAACTTCACCGCCAAGCTGCTGGAGATGCTGCGCGCGGGCGAGATCGACTGCGCCATCATGGCCGAGCCCTTCCCCGACACCGGCCTGGCCATGGCACAGCTCTACGATGAGCCTTTCATGGCCGCGCTGCCGGCGCACCATCCGCTGGCCTCGCGCGCATCGATCACCTCGGACGAACTCAAGAACGAGACCATGCTGCTGCTCGGCACCGGTCATTGCTTTCGCGACCATGTGCTCGAGGTGTGCCCCGAGTTCGCGCGCTTCTCGAGCCACGCCGAAGGCATCCGCAAGAGCTTCGAGGGTTCTTCGCTCGAAACCATCAAGCACATGGTGGCCGCGGGCATGGGCGTGACCCTGGTGCCGCGCCTCTCGGTGCCGGCCGATGCGCTACCCGCAAAGGGCAAGACACGCGCCCGGGACCAGAACCCCATCGTGCGCTACCTGCCCATCGTCGATGCCCACGGCGGCGAGCCGCCCACGCGGCGCGTGGTGCTGGCCTGGCGACGCAGTTTCACGCGTTACGAGGCGATCGCCGCGGTGCGCAACGCGATCTATGCGTGCGAGTTGCCGGGCGTGCGGCGACTGTCGTAGCGTCCTGCGCCATGGAAGACTGAGATGTCGTCAACCCCGCCGGCGCGTGGTCGCCTTGCTCTCTACCTGGACCTGATCCGCTGGGACCGTCCCGCGGGCTGGCTGCTGCTGCTCTGGCCGACGCTGGGCGCGCTGTGGTTTGCGGCGGACGGCTGGCCGGGTTGGCACCTGCTCATCGTGTTCGTGCTCGGCACGATCCTCATGCGCAGCGCGGGCTGCTGCATCAACGACGTGGCGGACCGCGACTTCGACCGGCATGTGAAGCGCACCGCGCAGCGGCCGGTGACCAGCGGCGCCATCTCGGTCAAGCAGGCGCTGGGCTTCGGCGCACTGCTGGCGCTGGCGGCGTTCGGGCTGGTGCTCACGACCAACCGCATCACGGTGCTCTGGTCCTTCGGCGCGCTGGCAATCACGCTGATATATCCCTTTGCCAAGCGCTTCGTGTCGATCCCGCAGGCGGTGCTGGGCATTGCCTTCAGCTTCGGCATCCCGATGTCCTTCGCGGCGGTGCAGGGCAGCGTTCCGGGGTTGGCCTGGTGGCTGCTGGCGGGCAACCTGTTCTGGGTGCTGGCCTACGACACCGAATACGCAATGGTCGACCGCGACGACGACCTGAAGATCGGCATGAAGACCTCGGCCATCACCTTCGGCCGCTTCGACGTGGCGGCGGTAATGTTCAGCTACGCGGTGTTCATCGCGGTCTGGGGCTGGATTGGCTACAGCCATCAACTCGGCGCCGCCTTTCTCCTGGCGATCGCTGTGGCCGTGGCGCAAGCGGCCTGGCACTGGCGGCTGATCCGCACCCGAACACGAGAAGGCTGTTTCAAGGCCTTCCGGCTCAATCACTGGCTGGGCTTCTCGGTGTTCGCTGGGATTGTGATCGGCTACGCGTTGCGCTGATGGACCCAACGTGCGGCAAGCCCACAGCTGCCAATGGCCGGCGGCAGCACGTGCTCGTATTCCGAAGCTGTCCTACTTTCCGAACTCTTCGCCCAACTCCCGCGCCCGCGCCTGCGCCGCGCGCATGGCGTCCTTGAACTTCTCCTTGACCTGCGCGCCTTCCATCGAGGTGATCGCGGCGTAGGTGGTGCCGCCCTTCGATGTCACCCGCTGGCGCAATACCGATGGCGGTTCGTCCGATCCGCTCGCCAGCGCGGAAGCTCCGGTGAAGGTGCCGACCGCCAACTGGTGCGCCTGCTCCGGCGTCAGGCCCATGTCGATGCCGGCCTCCGTCATCGCCTCGATGAAATAGAACACATAGGCCGGCCCGGAGCCGGACATCGCCGTCACCGCGTCGAGATCGCCTTCGGCATCGACCCAGAGCAATTGGCCTGTTGGCGCCAGAACCTGTTCCACCATTCCCCGCGCGGCGCCTTCGACCCCGTCGCGGGCAAAGAGGGCGGTCATGCCCTGCCCGATGAGCGCGGGCGTGTTGGGCATGGCGCGGACGATGCGCTCGCTGCCGAGCCAGCGGGCGATGCTCTGCGAGGGAATGCCGGCCGCGACGCTCAGGTGCAGCGCGCCCGCGGCATGTTCTCGCACGGGCTGGGCGGCCTCGGCAAACATCTGCGGCTTTACCGCCCAGACCAGCAGTTCGCAGCGTGCCAGCGCCGCACCCGCTTGCGCCATCGCCGCAATGCCGAAGTCACGGGCCAGCCGCTGGCGCGCTTCCTCGAAAGGCTCGACGACCTCGAACGCCGAAGCCGGCACGCCCTGGCGGATCAGCCCGCCCAGGATCGCGCTGGCCATGTTGCCGCCGCCGATGAAGCCGATCGGTGGCAGCGCTGCAGTGTCGGAGGGAGGGGTGGATTGGAGGGTCATGGTCGGTCGGTGAACTCGAAGGCGGCGAACTGCGTGATCTGCAGCGGATTGAAATTGTCGTCGCTCAACACGACCAGCAGGCGTCGGCCGTTGGCGAGCGGCGGGCCCCAGCACATGCCCTCGGTGTTGTCGAGGCGCGACAGGCCCAGCGCGGCGAAGTCGGCGACCAGCTTCTTGGCGACCGGGCGATGCTTGCCCGGCGCCAGCGCGTCGATGGCCTGCACGTCGTCGCCGCCACGCGTGTCGATTTCATAGAGGCGCAGCGAATTGCCGGTGCCCACCGCATAGGCGCGTTCGAGCACCAACATCCGGTGGGCATCCAGCATCAGGATCTCGCTCACGCCGTTCTCGGCATGCGTGCCGGGCACCAGCGGCCGCAGCGGCACGGGATCGTTGAGATAGGCGATCTGGCGCAGCACGCGACCGCTGTCCAGGTCGAGCGCCGTGAAGCGGCAGGGGCCGCCGGGAGAATCCAGGGTCGGTCTGGCGCCGTCTTGGATCAGCGCGTTTTCCATGGCGAGCCAGGCCGTGCGATGGTCCGGCGTCAGCGCCAGTCCTTCGAAAGCGAGGTTGTCGCGCGCGCCGCGCCGGCCGTCGCTGCTTGGCTCGAACATCGGGGGGAGCGCGAATTGCCGCACCAGGCGGCCGTCGCGCCGGCTTTCATAAAGTGCGGGGCCGAAGCCGCGGCCCTCGTCGCCCTCGGACGCCCAGAGCAGGGTGTCAGTGTCGGGCCGCAGGCGCAAGGCTTCAGGATCGGGCACCGGCATGCCGTCGCGGGCATTGCGGCGGTTGGGCCAGGTTGTTCCGTCCGCCTGCAACAGCGAAGTGACTTGGGAGAAGGTCGGCGCCTGTGCGCTGTTGGCCGACCATCGCGCGCTGTAGTACCGAACGGGGTCCAGGGTTGATCGGTCATCCGACAGAAGCAGGTACTCACCTCTTGCGGTATCGAAGTCGATCCCGGACAGCCCGCCGATGGTGGTGCCTTCGAATCGCTGCCAATGCGCCAATCGCGCCTCCGCCAGCAACCGAAGCCGGCTGGCCGGCGCCGCAAGCGGGGTCTGGGCATGGCACCCGGCCAGCGCGCCCGCCAGCGCCGCGGCACCGCCCAGCAGACGCCGGCGTGAAAATAGGGGTAAATCAGGGTGCGTCGGCACGCCCGCGAGTCTAGGCGACTTTGAAATAGTCGAAGCAGGTGAGTTGACGGACCGTAAACACCATGGCACAATCGCGGGCTTCGCTTGAAAAGGCGAGGCTTTCCGCCCATACGGATGCATCTCAAATGGTTTGAGGTGCGGACGACGGGCCCAAGACTGACTGGCGCTGACCTACTTTGAAAAGGTGGGAAAGGCAACGGTACAAGTTGGGAACTACGAACAATGATCCAAACTGAATCCCGGCTCGAAGTGGCCGACAACACGGGCGCGAAATCCGTCCTGTGTATCAAGGTGCTGGGCGGCTCGAAGCGTCGCTACGCCAGCGTTGGCGATGTCATCAAGGTCAGCATCAAAGAAGCTGCACCCCGTGGCCGCGTCAAGAAGGGCGAAATCTACAGCGCCGTGGTGGTTCGCACCGCCAAGGGCATCCGTCGCGCCGACGGTTCGCTCGTCAAGTTCGACGGCAATGCCGCCGTGCTGCTCAACGCCAAGTTGGAGCCGATCGGCACCCGCATCTTCGGACCGGTGACCCGCGAACTGCGCACCGAGAAGTTCATGAAGATCGTCTCGCTGGCTCCCGAAGTTCTCTAAGGATTCAACGCCATGAACAAGATTCGCACAGGCGACCAGGTCATCGTGTTGGCCGGTCGTGACAAGGGCAAGCGCGGCGTCGTGACGCTGCGCAAGGACGATTCGCACGTCGTCGTCGAAGGCATCAACATCGTCAAGAAGCACGCCAAGCCGAACCCCATGAAGGGTACGACCGGCGGCATCGTGGAAAAGACCATGCCGATTCATCAATCCAACGTGGCGATCTTCAATGCCGCGACCGGCAAGGCCGATCGCGTGGGCATCAAGGTCACGGACGGCAAGCGCGTGCGCGTTTACAAGTCCAGCGGCGAAGAAATCAAGATCGCCTGAGGAGTAATCACATGGCACGTCTCCAACAACACTACCGCGAAAAGGTCGCCAAGGACCTGACCGAGAAGTTCGGCTACACCTCGCCGATGCAGGTCCCGCGCCTGACCAAGATCACCCTGAACATGGGTGTGGGCGAAGCTGTCGCCGACAAGAAGGTCCTGGACAACGCCGTCGGCGACCTGACCAAGATCGCCGGCCAGAAGCCCGTCGTCACCAAGTCGAAGAAGGCCATCGCCGGCTTCAAGATCCGTGAACAACAGCCGATCGGCTGCATGGTCACGCTGCGTGGCGTCCAGATGTATGAATTCCTGGACCGTTTCGTGACCGTGGCCCTGCCGCGCGTGCGTGACTTCCGTGGTATCTCCGGTCGCGCTTTCGACGGCCGTGGCAACTACAACATCGGCGTCAAAGAGCAGATCATTTTCCCCGAGATCGAATACGACAAGGTCGATGCCCTGCGCGGTCTCAACATCAGCATCACGACGACGGCCAAGACCGACGAAGAAGCCAAGGCGCTTCTCGCGGGCTTCCGTTTCCCGTTCAAGAACTGAGGCGAGACAATGGCAAAAGCATCCCTGATCCAGCGCGAACTCAAGCGCGACAACCTGGTCGCCAAGTACGCCGCCAAGCACGCCGAACTGAAGGCGATTGCGAACGACGCCAAGAAGAGCGACGAAGAACGCGCTGCTGCACGCCTCGGCCTGCAAAAGCTGCCGCGCAACGCGAACCCCACGCGCCAGCGCAACCGTTGCGAAATCACCGGTCGTCCCCGCGGCACCTTCCGCCAATTCGGTCTGGCCCGCGCCAAGATCCGTGAACTGGCTTTCAACGGCGACATCCCCGGTGTCACCAAGGCCAGCTGGTAAGCCAGGCAGGAGCAAACAACATGAGCATGAGTGATCCCATTGCCGACCTGCTGACGCGTATCCGTAACGCGCAGATGGTGGCGAAGCCCACCGTGTCGGTCCCGTCTTCCAAGGTGAAGGTCGCGATCGCACAAGTCCTGAAGGACGAAGGCTACATCGACGGTTTCCAGGTCAAGACGGAAGCCGGCAAGAGCGAGCTCGAAATCTCGCTGAAGTACTACGCTGGCCGTCCGGTCATCGAGCGTATCGAACGCGTGAGCCGTCCCGGCCTGCGCGTCTACAAGGCCAGCGCTGCGATCCCGCAAGTGCAGAACGGCCTTGGCGTCGCCATCGTGACCACGCCCCAGGGCGTGATGACGGACCGCAAGGCCCGCGCCAACGGTGTTGGTGGCGAAGTCCTGTGCTACGTCGCCTAATCGAGGAGATCAAGAAATGTCCCGAGTAGGTAAAGCACCGGTCGTCATCCCCGCAGGCGTGGATGTGTCGATCAAGGATGACCAGATCAATGTCAAGGGCACGGGCGGCACGCTCGCACTGACCCGCAACGCATTGGTCAACGTCACCAACGCAGAAGGCAAGCTGAGCTTCGTTCCCGCCAACGATTCGCGTGAAGCGAATGCGATGAGCGGCACGTTGCGCCAGCTGGTCAACAACATGGTTGTCGGCGTCACCAAGGGCTTCGAGAAGAAGCTGAACCTGGTCGGCGTGGGCTACAAGGCTGCTGCCCAGGGCGCCAAGCTGAACCTCCAGGTCGGCTATTCGCACCCGGTCAACATCGACATGCCGCAAGGCATCACGGTCGCCACCCCGACGCCGACGGAAATCCTGATCAAGGGTGCCGACCGTCAACGTGTCGGCCAGATCGCCGCCGAGATCCGCGCTGTTCGTCCGCCCGAGCCCTACAAGGGCAAGGGGATCCGATATTCGGACGAGAAGATCGTGATCAAAGAGACCAAGAAGAAGTAAGGGGCAGCAAAATGGTGTTGACCAAAAAAGCACAACGTCTGCGTCGCTCGCGCCAGACCCGCATCCGGATCGCTACGCAAGGCGTTGCACGCCTGACCGTGAACCGGACCAACCTGCACATCTACGCCACCGTCATCTCCGGCGACGGCGCCAAGGTGCTCGCCTCTGCGTCGACGGCCGAAGCCGAAGTCCGCAGCTCGCTCGGCGCGTCGGGCAAGGGTGGCAATGCCGCCGCCGCCACGCTGATCGGCAAGCGCATCGCTGAAAAGGCGAAGGCTGCCGGCGTCGAGAAGGTCGCTTTCGACCGCGCAGGTTTCGCCTACCACGGCCGCGTCAAGGCGCTGGCTGATGCAGCCCGCGAAGCCGGCCTGCAGTTCTAAGGAATTCGAAAATGGCAAAGATCCAAGCAAGAACGCAGAACGAAGGACCTGAGGACGGTTTGCGCGAGAAGATGATCGCGATCAACCGCGTCACCAAGGTGGTGAAGGGTGGTCGTATCCTCGGTTTCGCAGCACTGACCGTGGTCGGCGACGGCGATGGCAAGGTCGGCATGGGCAAGGGCAAGTCGAAGGAAGTGCCTGCTGCCGTGCAAAAGGCGATGGAAGAAGCCCGTCGCAACCTGTTCAAGATCTCGATCAAGAACGGCACGCTGCACCACGCGGTGACCGGTCACCACGGTGCCTCGTCGGTCGTGATGTACCCGGCCCCCAAGGGTACCGGCATCATCGCCGGCGGCCCGATGCGCGCCGTCTTCGAAGTCCTGGGCATCACCGACATCGTGGCCAAGAGCCATGGTTCGTCGAACCCCTACAACATGGTCCGCGCCACCCTGGACGGCCTGAAGAACTCGACCACCGCTTCGGCAGTCGCTGCAAAGCGCGGCCTGACGGTCGAAGAAATCTTCGCCTGAGGAACAACGTCATGACGCAACAACAAACCGTCAAGGTGCAGCTGGTGAAGAGCCCGATCGGCACCAAGCAGGCACATCGCGACACCGTGCGCGGCCTGGGCCTGCGCAAGCTCAACTCCGTGTCGGAGTTGCAGGACACGCCCGCAGTGCGCGGCATGATCAACAAGATCAGCTACCTGGTCAAGGTTCTGTAAGAGAGACTGACATGGAACTCAATAGCATCAAGCCGGCAGACGGCGCGAAGCACTACAAGCGTCGCGTCGGCCGTGGTATCGGCTCCGGCCTCGGCAAGACCGCGGGTCGCGGTCACAAGGGTCAGAAGTCGCGTGCAGGCGGCTTCCACAAGGTGGGCTTCGAAGGCGGTCAAATGCCTTTGCAGCGTCGCCTGCCGAAGCGTGGCTTCAAGTCGCAATCGCTCAAGTACAACGCCGAAGTCACGTTGACCGCGCTGGAAGCCCTCGGCCTGGCCGAAGTCGACCTGCTGGCACTGAAGCAAGCTGGCCTCGTCGGCCAGATTGCCAAGGTCGTCAAGATCATCAAGACCGGTGAACTCACCAAGGCCGTCAAGTTGACCGGCATCGGTGCAACGGCAGGTGCCAAGGCTGCGATCGAAGCAGCCGGCGGCAGCGTCGCGTAAATCTCAGGCACTGGAAAGTAGGCTGTAGTGGCAACCAACGCGGCAACGCTCGCAAAGACTGGCAAGTTCGGTGACCTGCGTCGCCGGCTCGTGTTTTTGCTGCTCGCACTCGTGGTCTATCGGATCGGCGCGCACATTCCTGTTCCGGGCATCAACCCGGACCAGCTGGCGGCGTTGTTCCAGGACCAGAAGGGCGGTATCTTGAGCCTGTTCAACATGTTCTCGGGCGGGGCGCTGTCGCGCTTCACCGTGTTCGCGCTGGGCATCATGCCGTACATCTCCGCGTCGATCATCATGCAGTTGATGACCTACGTGTTGCCGACCTTCGAGCAGATGAAGAAGGAAGGCGAGGCAGGTCGTCGCAAGATCACGCAGTACACGCGCTACGGTGCGTTGGGCCTGGCGCTGTTCCAGTCGTTCAGCATTGCTGTGGCGCTGGAATCGTCGGCTGGCCTGGTGATCAACCCGGGTTTCGGCTTCCGTCTGACGGCAGCGGTCAGCCTCACGGCTGGCTCGATGTTCCTGATGTGGCTCGGCGAACAGATCACTGAACGTGGACTGGGCAATGGGATTTCGATCCTGATCTTCGCGGGTATCGCGGCCGGCTTGCCGGGTGCGATCGGTGGCCTGGCTTCGCTGGTGTCGACAGGTGCGATGAATCCGCTGGTGGCGTTGTTCATCGTGGCTGTTGTCGTGCTGGTGACCTACTTCGTGGTGTTCGTCGAACGCGGCCAGCGCAAGATCCTCGTGAACTATGCGCGGCGTCAGGTCGGCAACAAGGTGTATGGCGGTCAATCGTCGCACCTGCCGCTGAAGCTGAACATGGCTGGCGTGATCCCGCCGATCTTCGCGTCGTCGATCATCCTGCTGCCCGCCACCGTCGTCGGCTGGTTCAGTACCGGTGAAGGCGGTTTCCGCTGGATCAAGGACGTTGCGAGCGCACTGCGCCCCGGCGAGCCCATCTACGTGTTGCTGTACGCAGCAGCCATCGTGTTCTTCTGCTTTTTCTACACGGCGTTGGTTTTCAACAGCCGCGAAACGGCAGACAACCTGAAGAAGAGTGGCGCGTTCATTCCGGGCATCCGTCCGGGTGACCAGACTGCTCGCTATATCGACAAGATCCTGGTCCGCCTGACGCTGGCTGGCGCGGTGTATATCACCTTCGTCTGCCTGCTGCCCGAGTTCCTGATCCTCAAGTACAACGTGCCCTTCTATTTCGGTGGCACGTCGCTCTTGATCATCGTCGTGGTGACCATGGATTTCATGGCCCAGGTGCAGAACTACCTGATGTCCCAGCAGTATGAATCGCTGCTGAAGAAGGCCAACTTCAAGACGTCGTAAGCCAGGTCAACGAAAAGTTTTAGGAGAATTGATATGAGAGTTTCGGCTTCGGTCAAAACCATCTGCCGTAATTGCAAGATCATCCGCCGCAAGGGTGTGGTGCGTGTGATCTGTACCGACCCGCGCCATAAGCAGCGCCAGGGTTGATTAGAGAAACATCAGAGGACGCACATGGCACGTATTGCTGGCATCAACATTCCGCCGCACAAGCACGCTGAAATCGGCCTGACGGCCATCTTCGGCATCGGTCGCACGCGCGCTCGCAAGATCTGCGAAGCAACCGGCATCGACTACTCGAAGAAGATCAAGGATCTGACGGACAGCGATCTCGAGAAGATCCGCGACCAGATCGCTCTCTTCACGATCGAAGGCGACCTGCGTCGCGAAACGACGATGAACATCAAGCGCTTGATGGACATCGGCTGCTATCGCGGCTTCCGTCATCGCCGTGGCCTGCCGATGCGCGGCCAGCGCACGCGCACCAACGCCCGCACTCGCAAGGGTCCGCGCAAGGCTGCGCAGTCCCTGAAGAAATAAGGATAGAACAGCATGGCTAAAGCACCTGCAAACAACGCTGCACAGCGCGTCCGCAAGAAGGTTCGCAAGAACGTTGCCGACGGTATCGCCCACGTGCATGCGTCGTTCAACAACACCATCATCACGATCACCGACCGTCAGGGCAACGCCCTGTCGTGGGCTTCGTCGGGTGGCCAAGGCTTCAAGGGCTCGCGCAAGTCGACGCCTTTCGCAGCCCAGGTCGCTTCGGAAGTCGCTGGCCGCGCTGCGGTCGAGCAAGGTATCAAGAACCTCGACGTCGAGATAAAGGGCCCCGGTCCTGGTCGTGAATCGTCGGTGCGCGCCCTGGCCGCACTGGGCATTCGCATCAACTCGATCGCCGACGTGACGCCCGTGCCGCACAACGGCTGCCGTCCGCAAAAGCGTCGTCGCATCTAAGCGCTGACGCCCGGCGCAGCCCGCTTCACGGCGGCTGCGCATTTTGTTTTTTCAACAAGCCCACCGCCGTTGGCACGCCGCTGACGGCTCCCGCAGGAAACCACTGCGGCAGATGACACAAAGGAAGATCACGTGGCACGCTACCTCGGCCCCAAGGCCAAACTTTCCCGCCGTGAAGGCACCGACCTGTTCCTGAAGAGCGCCCGTCGTTCGATCCAGGACAAGTCGAAGTTCGATTCGAAGCCCGGCCAGCACGGCCGCACCTCGGGTCAGCGCACTTCCGATTTCGGCCTGCAACTGCGCGAAAAGCAGAAGGTCAAGCGCATGTACGGCGTGCTGGAAAAGCAATTCCGCCGCTACTTCGAAGAAGCCGACCGTCGTCGTGGCAACACCGGCGCCAACCTGCTGTTCATCCTCGAATCGCGCCTGGACAACGTGGTCTATCGCATGGGCTTCGGCTCGACCCGCGCTGAAGCACGCCAACTCGTGTCGCACAAGGCGATCACGGTGAACGGCCAGTCGGTCAACATCCCGTCGTACCTGGTCAAGACCGGCGACGTGATCGCTGTGCGCGACAAGTCGAAGAAGCAGACGCGTATCGCCGAAGCACTGCAACTGGCCCAGCAAGTCGGCATGCCGGCATGGGTCGAAGTGAACGCCGACAAGGGCGAAGGCACGTTCAAGAAGGTGCCGGATCGCGACGAATTCGCAGCCGACATCAACGAATCGCTGATCGTCGAACTGTATTCGCGTTGATGAATGGCCCGCACCGCGTGGTGCGGGTTGCTGTTTTTTTAGTTGTTATCCCGTTCTCGGCGTGCCCCGCAAAGTGCGCCGGGCGCTTCACCAGCCTTACCGGTGTAACGAACCGGGGGTATTGAGAGGAAGTCCTGCATGCAAACCACCCTGCTGAAACCCAAGACCATCCAGGTCGAGCAACTGGCGCCGAACAAGGCCAAGGTCACGCTCGAGCCTTTCGAGCGCGGCTACGGCCACACGCTCGGCAACGCGCTGCGTCGCGTTCTGCTCTCGTCGATGGTTGGCTATTCGGCAACCGAAGTCACCATCGCTGGCGTTCTGCACGAGTACTCGTCGATCGACGGCGTGCAGGAAGATGTGGTCAACATCCTTCTGAACCTCAAGGGCGTGGTGTTCAAGCTCCACAACCGCGATGAAGTCACGCTGAGCCTGCGCAAGGACGGCGAAGGCCCGGTGCTGGCTTCCGACATCCAGACGCCGCACGACGTCGAGATCATCAACCCCGATCACGTGATCGCGCACCTGTCGCAAGGCGGCAAGCTCGACATGCAGATCAAGGTGGAAAAGGGTCGGGGCTACGTGCCCGGCACGATGCGCCGTTACGCTGACGAGCCGACCAAGTCGATCGGCCGCATCGTCCTCGATGCGTCGTTCTCGCCGGTCAAGCGCGTGAGCTACACGGTCGAAAGCGCCCGCGTGGAACAGCGTACCGACCTGGACAAGCTGCTGGTCGAGATCGAAACCAACGGTGCGATCACCGCTGAAGACGCAGTCCGCGCCTCGGCTAAAATCCTCGTTGAACAGCTCGCCGTGTTTGCGCAGCTCGAAGGCGGCGAACTGGCTGCATTCGATGCACCGGCACCGCGCAGCGCACAGCAATTCGATCCGATCCTGCTGCGCCCTGTGGACGAACTCGAACTGACGGTGCGTTCTGCGAACTGCCTGAAGGCCGAAAACATCTACTACATCGGTGACCTGATCCAGCGCACCGAAAACGAGCTGCTCAAGACCCCGAACCTGGGTCGCAAGTCGCTCAACGAAATCAAGGAAGTGCTCGCCTCCCGCGGCCTGACCTTGGGCATGAAGCTCGAAAGCTGGCCGCCGGCCGGCCTCGACAAGCGCTGATTCAGCGCTGAACCGCAAAGGGCAGTACCTGATACGGCTGCCTTTATTACAAACCTCGAAAAAGGAAATCAAAAATGCGTCACGGTCACGGCCTCCGCAAACTCAACCGCACCAGCTCGCACCGCCTCGCGATGCTGCAGAACATGATGAACTCGCTCATCGAGCACGAGGCCATCAAGACCACGGTCCCCAAGGCCAAGGAACTGCGTCGCGTCATCGAACCGATGATCACGCTGGCCAAGAAGCCGACGGTTGCCAACAAGCGCCTCGCATTCGACCGCCTGCGCGACCGCGACAGCGTCGTGAAGCTGTTCAACGACCTGGGCCCGCGCTTCGCGACGCGTCCGGGCGGCTACACCCGCATCCTGAAGATGGGCTTCCGCGTGGGCGACAACGCCCCGATGGCGCTCGTCGAACTGGTCGATCGCCCCGAAGTGAAAGAAGCTGCTGAAGACCAAGCAGCCGGCGAATAAATAGTATATAATTCCATCTTGCCGCGCGATGGAGCAGCCTGGTAGCTCGTTGGGCTCATAACCCAAAGGTCGCAAGTTCAAATCTTGCTCGCGCAACCAATTGAAAGCCCCTGATTTTCGAATCAGGGGCTTTTTTCATTTCCGGGTGGAATACGGAAGCGGACCGCAGAACGAAGAGGTCGCGAAGGTTACGCAAAAGTCGCAAAAGAAAATCAAAAGATTTCTTTGCATTCTTTTGCGGCTTCTGCGTCGGCTGTCCGAATTCTTCAGCCTCAGCGACGCCCGTCCTTCAGTCCGGCACGACAGCCGTCACCTCGATCTCCACCTTCGCCCGCTTCTCCACCAGCGCCGCCACCTGCACGCAGGTCATCGCAGGGAAGTTGCGGCCCATGGCTTCGCGGTAGACAGGACCGAGCTCGCGCAGGCGGGCGTTGTATTCGTCGCGGTCCGTGATGTACCAGGTCATGCGGACCATGTGCTCGGGGCCGGCGCCGGCTTCGCGCAGGACCTCGACGATGTTGCGCAGGGCCTGGCCGGTCTGTTCGATGAAATCGTCGGAGACGAATTGCTGTTGCCCATCCCAGCCGATCTGGCCGCCCACGAACACTTGCGTGCCGCGCGCGGCGATGCCGTTGGCATAGCCTTTTGGGGGCAACCAGCCGGCGGGTTGCAGGATTTGCATCATGGTCATCAAAGACTCCTCAGTTTGAAACGTTGCAGCTTGCCGGTCTCGGTGCGTGGCAAGGCGTCGACGAAAGCGATTTCGCGCGGGTACTTGTAGGGGGCGATGGTGGCCTTGACGTGGTCTTGCAAGGCTTTCACCAGTTCGGCGTCTCCGGTCTGGCCGGGCTTGAGCACGCAGAAGGCCTTGACGATCATTCCGCGCTCTTCGTCGGGCTTGCCAATGACGCCGCATTCGGCGACGGCAGGGTGCTGCAGCAATGCGTCCTCGACCTCGGGGCCACCGATGTTGTAGCCGGCCGACACGATCATGTCGTCGGCGCGTGCCTGGTAGAAGAAGTAGCCGTCGGCATCTTCCATGAAGGCGTCGCCCGGGTAGTTCCAGCCGTTCTTCACGTAGTTGGCCTGACGAGCGTCGTCCAGGTAGCGGCAGCCGACCGGGCCGATGATCGCGAGCTTGCCGACGGTGCCGCGCGGCACCTCGTTGCCATCGTCGTCGACCACCTTGGCGGTGAAGCCGGGCACGGCCTTTCCGATGGCGCCGCGGCGCACTTCCTCGGGCGCGGCGGAGATGTAGATGTGGAAGACCTCGGTGCCGCCGATGCCGTCGAGCATCTCGATGCCGGTGGCGTCCTTCCACAGCTGGCGCGTGGCATCGGGCAATGCTTCGCCAGCGCTCACGCTGATGCGCAGGCTGGGGACGCCGATCTTCTTGGCGAAGGGGGCGACCTGGCGGTAGAAGGTGGGCGCGGTGTAGGTGATGGTGGCGCCGGAATCGTTGATCAGCTTGACCATGCCTTCGGGCGTGTAGCTGCCGTCGGGGAAGAAGACGGATGCGCCCGCCCACATCGGGAAGATCAGCAGGCCGCCCAGGCCGAAGGTGAAGGCCAGTGGGGGCGAGCCCAGCACAATGTCGCTCGGGCGTGCGCGCAGGACGTGGCGTGGCCAGGTCTCGCAAATGGCTAGGACGTCGCGGTGCGTGGAGATCGGCGCCTTGGGCTTGCCGGTGGTGCCGGAGGTGAAGGCGAGCAAGGCAATGTCGTCTGCGGCGGTGGGGCAGGGCTCGAAGGTGCCGGCCTTGGAAGCGGCGCGTGCCTCGAGCGAACTGGGTTGGTCGGGTCGGTTGAAGGCGATGATGGTCTTCAGCACCGGATGCTCCGCGCGCGCGGCTTCCAGCTCGGCCAGCAGCTTGCCGTCGCAGAGGGCGGCCACGGGTTGCGACTTGTCGATAATGTCGCCAAGTTCCTTGGCGCGCAGCAGCGGCATCGTCGCGACCGCAATCAGTCCGGCCTTGACGACGGCGAGCCAGGACAAGGCCATCTGGATCGAATTGCCGCCACGCAGTAGCACGCGGTTTCCGGGGACAAGGTGCAGGTCCTCGGTCAGCACCTGGGCGATGCGGTTGACCTCGACGGCCGCTTCGGCATAGCTGAGCGTGCGCGTGGGGGAACGCAGCATGGGGTTGTTTGCGAAGCCCTTGGCCGGGGCCTTGTCGAGCAGTTCCTCGACCAGGTTCAACTGGTCGGGCAACTGCAGTTCCGGCAGGTCGTAGCGGAAGATCGGAAGTTGATCCGGTGGGGGCAGCCGGTCGTGGACGAAGCGGTCGATCTGTGCGGTCATTGCGTCACCTTTGTGCTGTGCGCGCGCTCAGGCGTGCTTCAGGACGGACTTGCCGATGATGAGTTGCTGGACCTCGGTCGCGCCTTCGTAGATGCGCAGCGACCGGATGTCGCGGTACAGGCTTTCGACCTTGGTGCCGACCTGTACGCCCATGCCGCCGTGCAGTTGCAGCGCCATGTCGATGACGCGCTGGGCGTTCTCGGTGGCGGTCATCTTGGCCATGGCGGCGGCGGCGGTGAGGTCGCCGGAAGGCCTCTGCCCGCTGCGCTCGGATTCGTCGCGCATCCAGGCCGCGCGGTAGGTGAGTAGGGCGGCGGCGTCGACCAGCGCGGCCATGTCGCCCAGCTTGGCCTGCGTGAGCTGGAAGTCGGCGAGCGGGTGGCCGAACATCTGGCGGCGCTGGGCGTGGGCGACGGCCTCGGCCAAGGCGCGGCGGGCCATGCCGAGGGCAGCGGCGGCGACGGACGCACGGAAGATGTCGAGGGTGCGCATGGCGAGCTTGAAGCCGCCGTGGAGGTCGCCCAACTGGGCGGTGCGGGGCACGATGCAGTCGTTGAACTTCAGCGTGGCCAAGGGGTGCGGCGCCATCACGTGGATGTGGCCCGAGGTGTCGAGGCCTTGGCTTGTTGCGTCGACGATGAAGGCGGTGATGCCGCGCGTGCCACCCGTGGGGTCGGTCTTGGCGAAGGTGCAGTAGAAGTCCGCGATGCCGCCGTTGCTGATCCAGGTCTTGGTGCCGTCGAGCTTCCAGCCGTCGGGCGTGGCGTCGGCGCGCATGGCCATGGCGCCCACGTCGGAGCCGGCGTTGGGCTCGCTCAGGGCGAAGGCGGCGATCTTGCTGCCGTTGGCGACCGCCGGGAGGTAAGCCGCTTGTTGCTCGGGGCTGCCGGCCAGCGTGATGGCGCCGCTGCCGAGGCCCTGCATCGCGAACGCGAAGTCCGCGAGGGGCGAGTGATAGGCGAGCGTCTCGCGCAGCAGCACGAGGGCGCGGGAGTCGAGGCGCTCCAGCGCGCCGCCGGAGGCCGCGGGCACGCAGTAGCGCAGCCAGCCGCCGTCACCGAGGCGTCTGACCCAGTCGCGGCATGCCGCGCGGTCGTCGCTCTCGTCGACGTCCTGTGCGGCGGCCCACGGCAGAAGGCCTTGCGCGAGGGCGCGATGGGCGTCGTCGAAGAAGGGCAGCGCGAGATGCGCGATCGATGGCGGGGTAGGCGGTGGTGTGTTCATGTCGTCAGGAAAGCGGGGACGGGAACGGGGTGGACGAGGGGCGTCGGGATGCAGGCCGAAGCGGGCGTGGATCCCGAGGCGAAAACGGGAGCGGGGGCGAGGACGGAAGCGAATGCCGACAGCCGGACGCAGAGGACGCGAAGGTTCCGCGAAGGACGCGAAAGGAATACCGAAAAATGGCAACTGGCTGTGCGCATCTTTCGCGTCCTTTGCGTTTCTTCGCGACCTTTGCGTACGGTCAAGTCCGCATTCCTCCGTGCCATCTCAGTCGCCTTGGAAGGCTGGCTTGCGCTTGTTCGCAAAGGCCTCGTACGCGCGCTTGAAATCTTCGGTCTGCATGCAGATCGCCTGCGCCTGCGCTTCGGCTTCGATCGCCTGGTCGATGGTCATCGACCATTCCTGCGACAGCATGGTCTTGGTCATGCCGTGGGCGAAGGTGGGACCGGCGGCGAGCTCGCGTGCCATCGTGGTCGCGGCCTCCAACAGTGCGACGCTTTCATGCAGCGCGTTGAAGAAGCCCCAGGCGTGGCCTTCGGCGGCGGTCATGGCGCGGCCGCTGAACAGCAGTTCCGACGCGCGGCCCTGGCCGATCATGCGCGGCAGCAGCGCGCAGGCGCCCATGTCGGCGCCGGCCAGGCCGACGCGGGTGAACAGGAAGGCGGTCTTGGTGGCAGGCGTGCCGTAGCGGATGTCGCAGGCCAGCGCGATCATCGCGCCGGCGCCGGCGCAGATGCCGTCGATGGCGCCGATGATGGGTTGCGGGCAGGCGCGGATCGCCTTCACCAGGTCGCCGGTCATGCGCGTGAATTCGAGCAGCGCGGGCATCTCCATCTTCGTGAGCGGGCCGATGATCTCGTGCACGTCGCCGCCGGAGCAGAAGTTGCCGCCCGCGCCGGTGATGACGATGACCTTCACGTCGGTGGCGTAGTTGAGTGCGCGGAACAGGTCGCGCAGTTCGGCATACGAGTCGAAGGTGAGCGGGTTCTTGCGCTCGGGGCGGTTCAGCGTGATGGTGCCGATGCCGTCGGCGAAGGACCAGGCGAAGTGCTTCGCGGTATACGACGCCTTGGGTTCGAATTGCGCGTGCATGGGGTTGCCGGCGCCGATGTAGTGCTTCATGCGATTTCCGTGGTGGGTGTGGTTTGCTTGACCTTGCCGAGCAGCTTGTGCAACTGCGAGATCTCCTTGGCGTTGAGGCCGGCAAAGGCGTCGACGATCCAGGCTTCGTGCTTCTGCGCCATGTCGTTGAAGAGCTTGCGTCCGCGCGGCGTGAGGCGCACGCGCCAGGCGCGGCGGTCGTTGGCGACGTCGACGCGTTCGACGAGGCCTTCGGTGACGAGCTGGTCGGTGATGCCGGTGACGTTGCCGCCGGTGACCATCATGCGGCGCGAGAGTTCGTTCATCTTCAGGCCCTCGGGCGCGCGCTCGAGTTGCGACATGAGGTCGAAGCGCGGCAGCGTGGTGCTGAACTGTTCGCGCAGGCTGTTGCGCACCTGCTTTTCGATGAGTTGCGTACAGGTCAGGAGGCGCAGCCAGAGGCGCAGTTCGTCGGGGTGTTCGCTGTGGGCGCGGGCTTCGAGGTCCATGGTGTTCACTCCACCGGCGCGGGCTTTGCCGCGACCGCTTGCGTGGCCGCAGCCATCTCCTTCTGCTTCGCCATCTCCCGGTACATCTGGTCGCGTCCGCTGAGGTATTGCTTGGGCCAGTCGACCGCACGGCTTTCCAGCTTGGCGGCTTCGTGCAGCGTCCAGGCCGGGTCGGCCAGGTGCGGGCGGGCCACGGCGCAGAGGTCGGCGCGGCCGGCCGCGATGATGCTGTTGGCCTGGTCGGCGTCGGTGATGGCGCCGACGGCGATGGTCGAGATGCCGATCTCGTTGCGGATCCGGTCGGCGAACGGGGTCTGGTACATGCGGCCGTAGACGGGCTTGGCGGCACGCGTGGTCTGGCCCGAGGAGACGTCGATGAAATCGGCACCCGCAGCCTTGAACAGGCGTGCGATCTCGATGGCGTCGTCGCCGGTGTTGCCGCCGGGCGCCCAGTCATGGGCGGAGATGCGCACGCTCATCGGTTTGTCGGCGGGCCAGGCAGCGCGCATGGCCTTGAACACTTCGAGCGGGTAGCGGCAGCGCGCGTCGATGTCGCCGCCGTACTCGTCGGTGCGCAGGTTGGTCAGCGGGCTGATGAAGGAGGCGAGCAGGTAGCCGTGGGCGCAGTGCAGTTCGAGCCAGTCGAAGCCGCACTCGGCCGCGCGGCGGGTGGAGGCGACGAACTGGTCGCGCATGAGGTCCATGTCGGCGCGGCTCATTTCAGCGGGCAACTGGTTCTGTTCGCCGTAGGCCAGCGCGCTGGCCGACAGCAGCGGCCAGTTGCCAGTCGGCAGCGGCTCGTCGGTGCCTTCCCAGCCGACCTGGGTCGAGCCCTTCGGCCCGCTGTGACCCAGCTGCATGCCGATGCGCGCGCTGCTCTGCGCATGCACGAAGTCGACGATGCGCTTGAACGCGGCCTGCTGCGTGTCGTTGTAGAGGCCGGTGCAGGCCGGGGTGATCCGGCCTTCCGGTGTGGGGCTGGTCATCTCGACCATCACCATCGCCGCGCCGCCGAGTGCGCGAGCGCCGAGGTGCACCAGGTGGAAGTCTTGCGGCACGCCGTCGACCGCGCTGTAGGTGGCCATCGGCGAGACGATGATGCGGTTCTTCAGCGTGAGGCCGCGCACGGTGAGCGGCATCAGCATCGGCGGAAGTTGCTTGCCGCCAGCCAGCCATGTCTCGTAGCCGCCGAGCCACTTTGCGTCGCGCAGGCGCAGGTTCTCGTGGCTGATGCGTTGCGAGCGGGTCAACAGCGAGTACGCGAACTGCTCGATCTGCATGCCGCTGTAGCGCGTCACGTTCTCGAACCATTCGGTCGAGTTGCGCGCGGCGTTCTGGATCTTCAGCACTTCGACGCTGCGGCGGCCTTCATAGGCTTCGAGCACCTGCTCGACGTCGCCATGCAGGGCGAAGGTGTTGGCCAGGTCGATCGCGTCTTCCAGCGCCAGCTTGGTGCCGGAGCCGATCGAGAAGTGGGCAGTGTGCGCGGCATCGCCCATGAGCACCACCGGCACGGACTTGCCGCCGACATCGACGCGATGCGTCCAGTGCCCGCAGACCACGCGCGGGAAGCGGATCCAGTTGGCGGAGCCGCGCAGGTGGGTGGCGTTGCTGATGAGGGCGTTGCCGTCGAGGTAGGGCGCGAAGAGCTTTTCGCAGAAGGCGATGGCCTCGGGCTGCTCCATCTTGTCGAGGCCGTGGGCCTTCCAGACTTCCTCGGGCGTCTCGACGATGAAGGTGGAGGTGTCGGCATCGAACTGGTAGGCATGGGCCTGGAACCAGCCGTGCTCAGTCTTTTCGAAAGCGAAGGTGAAGGCATCGAAGCGCTTCTTGGTGCCGAGCCAGACGAAGCGGCACTGGCGCGTGTCGATGTCGGGCTGGAACACGTCGGCGTAGCGCGTGCGGATGCGGCTGTTGAGGCCGTCGCTGGCAATGACCAGGTCGGCGTCGTATTGGGCGGCCAGGGCCTGGTCGTCGGTGACGTCGCATTCGAAGACGAGATCCACGCCGAGTTCGAGGCAGCGCTCCTGCAGGATGTTGAGCAGGCGCTTGCGGCCGATGCCGCAGAAGCCGTGGCCGCCGGAGCGCACGCTGCGGCCCTTGAAGAAGACCTCGATGTCGTCCCAGTGGTTGAAGGCGTCGCCGATGAGCGCGGCGGTGGGCGCGTCGGCCGCGGCCAGGTTGGCGAGTGTCTGGTCGCTGAGCACCACGCCCCAGCCGAAGGTGTCGAAGGGGCGGTTGCGCTCGACGACGGTGACGGCCAGGTCGGGCCAGCGCGCTTTCATGAGCAGCGCGAAGTACAGGCCGGCGGGGCCACCCCCGATGCACAACACACGGCGGAGGGCGGGAGAGGGCAGCTTTGGGCAATTCATGGTCGAATAGTTTAGGCTTAAACAATCATTTGTCAATGGACTACAAGGGCATCGGGCCGGGTCAGTTGACGATCGATTGACGCATCGCAAGAATCTTCCGCATGCAAAGCTTGATACCGAAGATCGAGTCGCGCCTGGACACGCTGGCCGTGCCCATTGCGCTGGAGCTGCCGGATGGGCGGCGCGTTGCAAAGCCGGGGTCGCGTGTGACGCTGGCCTTTTCCGACTGGTCAGGGCTTACCAAGCTTGCGGCCAGCCAGATCGGTGCGATCGGCGAGTTGTACGTCGAGGGCAAGATCCAGATCGAGGGCGCCATGCGCGACCTCACCGATGTCGCCGTCGGTCTTCTGCCGGGCAACCCGGTCGAAACCAACACGGGCTGGTGGGGACGGCTGCTGCGGCGGGCCAAGTCGCGCGGGGCGCACTCGATGAACAAGGATGCGGCGCAGATCGAGTTCCACTACGACGTCTCGGATGACTTCTACGCCCTCTGGCTGGACCCGCGCCGGGTCTATTCCTGCGCGTACTTCAAGACGCCCGACATGACGCTGGCGCAGGCGCAGGAGGCCAAGCTGGACCACATCTGCCGCAAGCTGATGCTGGCGCCCGGGCAGCGCTTCCTGGACATCGGTTCCGGATGGGGCGCGCTCTTGATGTGGGCCGCCGAGCACTACGGCGTCGATGCGACCGGCATCACCCTGTCGAAGAACCAGCATGCGTACGTGCAGCGGCTCATCGACGAGAAGGGCCTGGGCGGGCGGGTGCGCGTGGAACTGCGCGACTACCGGGAGCTGGCCGCCGGCAAGCCTTTTGACCGTATCGCGTCCGTCGGCATGTTCGAGCATGTGGGTGCGGCCAACATGCCGGCCTACTTTGCCCGGATCAACGAACTGCTGGTGCCCGGCGGCATCGCGATGAACCACGGCATCACATCAGGTCGGCTCGACCAGGACCAGCTCGGCAATGGCATGGGCGACTTCATCGAGAAGTACATCTTCCCGGGCGGGGAACTGCTGCACGTGACGCATGTGCTGCGTGAGATGGCGATGGCGGGGCTGGAGATGGTCGATACGGAGAACCTGCGACCGCACTATGCGCGCACGCTGTGGCATTGGTCGGACGGCCTTGAGAGCAAGCTGGAGGCGGCCCTCGCGGTGCTGGAGCGCTCCACCGGCAGCCGCGAGCGGGCGGAGCGCATCCTGCGGGCCTATCGTCTTTACCTGGCCGGATCGGCCATGAGTTTCGAGCAGGGCTGGATCTCGCTGCACCAGATCCTTGCCATCAAGCCGGACGGCCACAAGGAAACGGGCTTGATGCCCGGCGCACATTCGGCGTACCCTTTCGTCCGGGACCATATCTACCTGTAAGAGATCACATGCTTTACAAATTCAAATCACAAGCGACCCAAGACGTCGTGATGCTCGAAGCCAATGCCCGGCAGTTGCTCGAGATCATGGGCAAGTCGGGAGGGGCGAGCGGCATCATCACGGTCGAGCAGATCCCGGCAGCGCTGGCCGCGCTGGAGGCGGCGGTGCGCAATGAAGGCGCCAACAAGCACAACCACGATTCGCTCGCGGTCGAAGGGCATGCGGAAGAAGCGGAGCGGCAGCACATCGGCTTGCACCAGCGCGCGGCGCCGATCATTCACATGCTGAAAGACTCGCAGGCGGATGGCAAGGATGTGATCTGGGGAGCTAAATAAAGCTCGCCCCAGGTCGCCGCTTCGCGGCTCGCACCCCTACCGGGGCAACAGCAGCGGCCTTCCGCGGTGTTTCACGAATGGAGACTCGCCCCCTGCGCTGATTCACCTTGGCACGGCGCCAGGGCTTGAAAAGTCATAGCGTGGTCCGGGGCCTGGAACGATAGGCGGCCCTGCGTCGGGCCCGCGGATGGGAACTGCGCCCTCATACGTGGGCGTGACTTCCACGGGCGACGGGATCGACGAGGCGTAGCGCGGGCCGGGGCCCGGCACCACCGGCGGGCCCGGATCTGCGTAGCCTGGATGCAGCGTGTTTGCCGGCTGGCGGTAAGGCTCTGTCCAACTGTAGGTGGGCGGCAGTCCGCTGGCCTCGGCGTCCTGCGGGTCCGGACGGCGCGTGCGCTCGCGCGCGTAGCTGCGCGGCGCGGCAGGCGCCTGGCTGCGCGCTGCACCGGTGATCGTGGTGTGAGGTGCAGAGATGGATGCGTCGGCCTCCGTGCCTGTTGCCGGCGAAGGCTTTGCCGCGGGGGCGGCAGGTGCTGCGGGCGCTGCGGGCGCAACTGTTGCGATTCGGCTCGATGCTGCCGGCGTCGCAGGCGCGGTTGGCGAGGAGGTGGCCGGCGCAGCGGCCGTCGGTACTGGCGGTACCGGCTGCGATTCTGGTTGGGCGGCCGGCACCGAAGCATTCGTCGTCGCCTGCAACGGCACCACCGCCTTGTGCGAGGTCAGCACGTACATGCACCATCCCACGAAGCCGATCAGCAACACGAGGCCGGCAATCCCGGCGCGCAGCCAGAACATGGCCGGTTCGCGCGCGGGCGCCGCGGCGTGCAAGGGTGTCGGTCGGGTCGTCTCTGTGCGCGTCGAGTCGAAGCCCACATCGCGCCGTGAATCCGCAAACGCCGGCCCGGGAATGGAAGTGCCCACCGGCTCGACACCCAGCCGCGCGGCGCAGCCGACGCAGAACTTGGCATTCTTCCGATTGAGCTTTCCGCAGATACCGCAAGCGGTCGTCATGAACCCACTCCTGACTGAACAAGCCTTGGACTGTGTGCCAAGGCCGGGGTTCACGCTGTCGGCGATTGACTACTTTGCAATCAAGTTACGGTGCCGTTTTCGACCAGAACCGGCGGTCAATCCACCTTCGCGCCCGAATCCTTCACCACCTTCGCCCACTTGGTGTGCTCGCTCGCGATCAGTTTGGCGAATTCTTCCGGCGTGTTGCCGCTCGGGATGGCGCCCTGGGCCAGCATCTTTTCCTTGATGGCCGGCGTGTTCAGCGATTTGGCGACTTCCTGCTGGACGCGGTTCACGATCTCGGGCGGTGTGCCGGCCGGTGCGAGCAGGCCGAACCACGAACTGGCCTCGTAGCCCTTGAGCGCCGGGCCGCCGGCCTCCTCGATCGTGGGCACGTCGGGCAGCGCGGCGGAACGCTTCGAACTCGTCACCGCCAGCGCGATCAGCTTGCCGGACTTGATCTGCTGCATCGACGAGGGCAGGTTGTCGAACATCACGTCGGCATTGCCGGCCACCATGTCCATCAAGGCCGGGCCGGAGCCCTTGTACGGGATGTGCGTCATGAAGCTGCCGGTCATGCTCTTGAACAGCTCGCCCGACAGGTGGATCGAGGTGCCGCTGCCGCTCGACGCCATATTGAGCTTGCCCGGATGGCTCCTGGCGTACTTGATGAAGTCGGCCACATTCTTGATGCCCATCTCCTTGGCCTTGTCGGCGTTCATTTCCATCACGTTGGGCACGGCGGCGACCAGCGTGATCGGCACGAAGTCCTTGATCGGGTCGTAGGGAAGCTTGTTGTAGAGCGCGCGGTTGATGCCGTGCGTGCCGACCGTGCCCATCAGCAGCGTGTAGCCGTCGGGCGGCGAGTGGGCCACGACCTCGGCGCCGATGTTGCCGCCGGCGCCGCCGCGGTTGTCGACGATGAACTGCTGGCCGAAGGCCTTCGACAGCTCGGGCGCCACGGCGCGCGCCAGGATGTCGGTGGTGCCGCCCGCCGCGAAGGGCACGACGATGCGCACCGGCTTGCTGGGCCATTTGTCCTGCGCGGCGGCGGGGCCCGCGAGCAGCAGCAGGGCCGCTGCTGCGGTGGCGGCCAGGGCGGTGCGCCGATTCGGCTTGGAGTGGAAGGTCATGCCGGCTTTCGAGGAAGTGGGTTGCGGGAAAGTCATCGCGCTCGTTGTAAGCGCGAAGCGAGCGATCCGTTGCCCGTAGTTACCCAAGCGGTGCTGGCGGCCCGGTCGATGGTCAACGACCTTTCATCCGCGCCGCAAAGCCGGCCTCGCGGAAGCGCTCCACCATGAAATCGACGAACACGCGTGTCTTGGCTGGCAATAGTTTCTTGCTCGGGTAGTACAGGGACAACTGCCCCATGTCTGCGGCCCAGCCGGGCAGCAGTCGCACGAACTCGCCGTTGGCCAGGCCGGGTGCGGCAAAGGGCATCGGCAGCAGTGCCACGCCGAGGTCCATGCGCACGGCCTGGGCGATGGCCTCCGGATCGCTGAACACGATGCGCGCGCGCAGATCGGCAGCGCCTTCGTCGCCGGCCGAGTTGCGCAAGGTCCAACTGCGCACACGCCCGGTCGGCGACGAGCGCCGCACGATGCCGTCGAGGGCTGCCAAGTCCGAGGGGTGCACTGGCGAGGCCCGACCCGCCATGTAGCGCGGCGACGCCACCGCCACCACGTCGACGCGCGCCAGTTCCCGCGCCACCAGTCCCGGCGAGAGCTCGATGCCGCCGCCGATGGCCGCGTCGAAGCCTTCGCCGATCAGGTCGACCTGGCGGTTGTCGAAATGCCAGTCGGGGACGACGGCCGGGTAGCGCGCGAGGAATTCGCCGAGCAGCGGCACCACGTAGGCGCGGCCGAAAGCCTGGCCCATGCTGACCTTGAGCGTGCCGGCCGGCTGGCCGCCGACGGTGGCCACGCTGGCCAGTGCGTCCTGCAGGGTGGCCAGGCCGCCGCTCACCTGGCGGAGGAAGGCCTCGCCAGTCTCGGTGAGCGCGAGGCGCCGCGTGCTGCGCTGGAACAGCCGCACGCCCAGGCTGCCCTCCAGCCGCGCGACGTTCTTGCTGACGGCGGCCGGCGTCAGGCCCAGGCGCCGGGCGGCGGCGGAGAAGCTGCCGGACTCGGCGCTCTGGACGAAGGATTCGAGATGGCTGAGCGGTTCCATGGCCGCCATTTTCAACCCGTGGTTGCAAGTCATTGATGTTTTTGATGGCTACCGGGAACAGGTGGAAATCCCGAAACTGAAGGCCTGTTCAACACATTCCCTTCGAAAGATCCTCATGACCACCTCTGCAAACTCCCTCCCGCTCGCTGGCAAGGTCGCCTTCGTCACCGGCGGATCGCGCGGCATCGGCGCCGCCATCGTGCGCCGGCTGGCCGCCGACGGCGCCAACGTCGTCTTCAGCTATGCCGCGTCGCAAGCGCCCGCCGATGAACTGGTGCGCAGCGTCGAAGCCGCCGGCGGTCGCGCCCAGGCCGTGCGCATCGACAGCGCCGATGCCGCTGCGCTCACCGCAGGCATCGACAAGGTTGCCGCCGATCTCGGCCGCCTCGACATCCTGGTCAACAGCGCCGGCGTGCTGCTGCTCGGAACGGTCGACCAGTTCTCTGTGGAAGATTTCGACCGTACGCTGGCGGTCAATGTGCGGGCCGTGTTCGTCGCCACGAAGGCCGCGACCGCGCACATGGCGCAGGGCGGCAGGGTGATCAACATCGGCAGCACGAACGCCGATCGCATGCCCTTTGCCGGCGGCAGCGCCTACGCGATGAGCAAGGCGGCGCTGACCGGCCTGGTGAAGGGCCTGTCGCGCGACCTTGGCCCGCGCGGCATCACGATCAACAACGTGCAGCCCGGCCCGGTCGACACCGACATGAACCCGGCTGACGGCCCGAACGCGGATGGCCTGCGCTCGATGATGGCGATTCCGCACTTCGGCAAGGGCGAAGACATCGCCGGCATGGTGGCGTACCTCGCCGGGCCGGACGGGGGCTATGTGACGGGGGCGAGCCTGACGATCGACGGGGGCTTCGGGGCTTGAGTCAATTGCCGCTGAAGTTTCCGTGGCGCCCTGCGCCCTTGGCGAAGCGCTCGGCGCCGGCTTTGCCTTCGGCCGCGACGATCGGCACGCCGCGCGCGCCTTCCTGCCGCAGCGCTTCCGCCAGCGGCAAGTCCCATTGCGCGTAAGCCGAGTGGCGGTCGGTCAGCATGCATTGCTGCGGGAAGGCCGCAATGTCGCGGGCCAGTGCCTTGGCTTCGGCCAGCGCCTTGCCGGCGGTGCTGACGCGGTTGAGCAGCCCCATGGCCAACGCTTCCGGCGCGTCCACCGGGCGGCCCGTGAGGATCAGGTCGAGTGCGCGCGCCATGCCGACGATGCGCGGCAGGCGCACCGTGCCGCCGTCGATCAGCGGGAAGCCCCAGCGCCGGCAGAAGACGCCGAGGACCGCGTCCGGATCCGCCACGCGCAGGTCGGCCAGCAGTGCGAGCTCCAGGCCGCCGGCCACTGCGTAGCCGCTGATGGCCGCGATCAGCGGCTTGGACAGTGCCATGCGCGACGGGCCCATCGGTCCCTTGCCGCCGCCGTCCGGGTCCAGTTCGTTGCGCAGCGCGGGGTCGCCTACCGCCGTGAGATCGGCGCCAGCGCAGAAGTTGTCGCCGGCACCCGTCAGGATCGCCACGCGCAGGTCCGGCTCGGCCTCGAAGCGCTCGAACGCGTTGCGCAACGCAAGGGCCGTGGGGCCATCGACGGCATTGCGCTTCTCCGGGCGGTTGATCGTGATAATGCAGATCCCTGCATCGACATCGAAGGTGACGAGTGACATGGCGGCGCTTTCCCGGATGCGCCTGGCCGGCGCGTTGAAGTGACGTGAATGGAGGTGTCCACAAATCGTAGCTCGCGCCGGTTTGTTGAGCGGGTGTCCATGCATCCGACTGCCAGCCCGAGGTGGAATTTCGCGCCCCGCCGGAGTGACGCAGTTCACTTCGCAAACGCATGTTCGCGATCTAGCATTCTTGTCATGAGATTTTGATCTCACGAGCAGGGAGCCTCTTTCCAGCCTGAAAGGAGTTCCCATGTCGCTCACCCCCGCAGAGATGGACCGCAAGCTCGACGAGCATTTCGGTTTCGAGGCCCATGACGACGTGGCCGGCGTGCTGGCCACGCTGGCGCCCACCGTCGAGCACGACATCGTCGGCTGGCCCACCGGCCCGAGCCATGGGCGCGAGGCCGCGCGGCCCTTCTATGAATCCCTGTTCGCGGATCTCACCGACGGCAAGGTGAAGTCGCTGCGCCGCCTGTACGGCGACAACTTCATGGTCGACGATTCGCTGTGGAGCGGCAAGGCGCCCGGGCGGCCCTTCGGCCTGGACGGGCACGGCCGGCCGCTGAGCTTCCGGCTGCTGCACGTGGTCGAGTTCACCGATGCAGGCCAGATCAAGCGCGAGAACGTGTGGATCGACATGGCCGCCGTTTTGCAGCAACTGCCGCAGGACGAAACCGCCGTCGCTGCATGACGCCGCCGGACCTGCGGCACCAGCAGAAGCAGCGCACCCGGCAGGCCTTGCTGCAAGCCGCATCGGAACTCATGCGCCAGGGCGACCGACCCTCGCTGGAGGAGGTCGCGGCAGAGGCGCTGGTGTCGCGCGCCACGGCGTACCGCTACTTTCCGAAGATTGAGACGCTGTACCTGGAGGCCTCGATCGACATCGACACGCCGCAGGCCGATCAGGTGCTGGCCGGAGTGCCGCCGGGCAATCCGATCGCGCGGCTGGAGCGCATTGACGACGCGCTGCACGCGATGATGGCGGCCAACGAAGTGCCCTTGCGCATGATGCTGGCGCAGTCGCTGGCGCGCAGTGCGCGCGGGGAGGTCGACCCCCAGTTGCCCGCGCGCCAGAACCGCCGCTCGCCGCTGATCGAGGCGGCGCTCGGCCCCACGCGTGCGCGCTTCAGCCCCGCCGGCCTGCGCAACCTCCAGCACGCGCTGGCACTGGTGATGGGCACGGAATCCATGATCGTTTTCAAGGACGTGCTGCGCCTGGACGATGCCGAGGCGCGCAAGGTCCGCCGATGGGCCATTCGTGCCCTGGTCAACGCTGCTTTGCCAACCCCCAAAGAGGAGAAGTCCCCATGATGAAGACGCTCATGCCATCCATCGCTGCGCTGCTGCTCGCGAGCGCCTGCACGGTCGCCCTGGCCGAAACCGCCGCGTCGGCCAAGGCCGGCCAGTTGGCGCGCGGACGCTACCTGGTCCAGATCGGCGGCTGCAACGATTGCCACACGCCCGGCTACGCGCCGCAGAACGGCAAGGTTGACGAGAAGCTCTGGCTCACCGGGGATGCACTGGGCTGGGCCGGCCCGTGGGGCACCACCTATCCGACCAACCTGCGCCTGCTGCTGGCCGGCATGAGCGAGAAGCAATGGCTGCTGCACGCCCGCAACATGGAGCCTCGCCCGCCGATGCCGTGGTTCAACGTGCGCGCGATGACCGATGCGGACCTCAAGGCCATCTACGCCTATACCCGTTCCCTGGGGACGGCGGGTGCGCCGGCACCGGCGTATGTGCCGCCGGGCACAAAGGCGGCGGGGCCGGTGATCCAGTTTCCGCAGTAGTGGTGGGCGTTGGCGCTGGCGGGATCGGTCGGCGGCGCCCTCGCGCCGAGCCTGAGGTCGGATCGGCGCCATGCGAGACACCCTTTCGGAGAGGACGGCGGCCCTCGGGCATACCCTGATGTGCAAAAAGTCCGGGCAATGGGATAGTTAGTTTGTCAGCCGAACTAATCACTGAGCGGTGACTTACCAACTTCCTCAAGCGGAGACTTCCACATGCACTTCAAGAGCACTCTCACAGCCGTGGCCCTGGGCCTGGCTGCTTTCGGCGCCTGCGCCCAGACCGTGGTCGGCGTGAGCTGGTCCAACTTCCAGGAAGAGCGCTGGAAGACCGACGAGGCGGCCATCAAGGCGGAACTTGAAAAGCACGGCGCCAAGTACATCAGCGCGGATGCCGGTGGCTCGCCGGAAAAGCAGCTCGGCGACATCGAGGGCCTGATGGCCAAGGGCGCCAAGGCGCTGATCGTGCTGGCCATGGACAAGGACGCGATCCTGCCGGCCGTCACCAAGGCCGTGCGCCAGAAGGTGCCGGTCGTCGCCTATGACCGCCTGATCGAGGCGCCGGGCGTGTTCTACATCACCTTCGACAACGTGGAAGTCGGCCGCATGCAGGCCCGCGAAGTGTTCAAGCTCGCGCCCAAGGGCAACTACGTGTTCATCAAGGGCTCGCCGACCGATCCGAACGCCAACTTCCTGCGCGCCGGTGCGCAAGAGGTGGTCGACGCCGCCGTGAAGAAGGGCGACATCAAGATCGTCGGCGACGAGTACACCGAAGGCTGGAAGCCCGAAGTCGCGCAGAAGAACATGGAACAGATCCTGACCAAGGCCGGCGGCAAGGTCGACGCGGTCGTGGCGGCCAACGACGGCACGGCCGGCGGCGTGGTCGCGGCGCTGACCGCCAAGGGCATCAAGGGCATCCCGGTGTCGGGCCAGGACGCCGACTTCGCCGCGCTCAACCGTGTGGCGCTGGGCACGCAGACGGTGTCGGTCTGGAAAGACTCGCGCGAACTCGGCAAGGAAGCCGCCGATGCCGCCCTGGCGCTGGCCGCCGGCAAGCCGGTCGACAAGGCCACCTCGTGGGACAAGGGCGAGAAGAAGATTGCGCTGCAATCGCGCTTCCTGACGCCGGTGCCGATCACCAAGGACAACCTGGACGTGGTGGTGAAGGCTGGCTGGATCAAGAAGGCTGAGTTGTGCAAGGGTGTGTCGGGCGACAAGGCCCCTGCCGCCTGTAAGTAACGCCCACCCCTGAAGCGCCTGCGGCGCACCCCCTCGAGGGGGCAACACCAGCGGCCCGGCAAAGCCGGTTCCGCGGTGTTTCACGCGATTTAACTCGGCACAGGGCTTTGGCGATTTCACTCCCTCTCCCCCCTGGGAGAGGGTTGGGGTGAGGGCAACGGCCTCGCAACGAGCACCTGCCGCCGATACCGCGCAGCGTCCGTCCCCGGACCCTGGTCTCAATCCTTCTTGATGGGAGTCAATCCAAATGACCAAACCTTTGCCGATCTGGCGCCGCAGCGGCGTCGACCTGCGGCTGATCCTCATGAGCGTGCTTCTCATCGCCATGGGCGTCGTCTTCAACGTGCTGTCGGGCGGGGTCTTTCTCTCGCCCGAGAACCTCTACAACATCGCGCAGCAGACGGCGGTGGTGGGCATCGTGTCGACGGTGATGGTGCTGGTGATCGTGGCGCGGCACATCGACCTGTCGGTGGGCTCGGTGATGGGCTTCGTGGGCGTGCTGATCGCTTACCTGCAATACACCTCGGGCTGGTCCTGGCCCACCGCATGCCTGGCGGGCCTGGCGGTGGCATTGTTGGTGTCGATCTACCAGGGCTGGCTCACGGCGGTGCTGGGCGTGCCGTCCTTCGTGGTGACGCTGGGCGGGCTGATGTCTTTCCGCGGCGCGGCTTTCCTGGTCGCCGACGGCAAGACGCAACCGGTCAACGACGAGTTCTTCCAGACGCTGGGCGGCGGCTATGACGGCGGCATCGGCGTCAGCGCGACTTGGGTGCTGACGGGCATCGTTGCGCTGGTGCTGCTGTTTCGCATGGTCCAGAAGCGCAAGGCGCTGCAACGCTACGAGATGCCGACCGAGCCGATCGCGATCGACCTGATGTTCACCGCAGTGCCGATCCTGGTGCTGGCCGCCTTCGCCTGGGCGATGAACAACTACCAGATCTCGTCGAAGACGGAGGCGCAGGGCATCCCGATCCCGGTGCTGATCTGGGCGACGGTGGCGATCGTGCTGTCCTTCCTCGTGCACCGCACCCGCTTCGGGCGCTACGTGTTCGCGATGGGCGGCAACCCGGATGCGGCGGAACTGGTGGGCATTCCGGTCAAGCGCGTCACGCTGATGCTGTTCGCGCTGCTGGCGGTGCTGGTGACCATCGCGGCGATCGTGTCGATCGCGCGGCTCAACGCGGGCACCAATTCGCTGGGCACGGGCATGGAGCTGTACGTGATCGCGGCGGCCGTCATCGGCGGCACGGCGCTCGCCGGCGGCAGCGGCACGATCTTCGGCTCGGTGCTGGGCGCGCTGATCATGCAATCGCTCGACAGCGGCATGCTGCTGCTGGACGTGGCGATCGGCAAGCGCATGGTGATCGTGGGGCAGGTGCTGATCATTGCCGTCGTGTTCGACGTCCTTTATCGCAAGAAATTCGGAGACCGCTGAAATGGCATCGATCGACAAATCCAAGCCGCTGGTCGAGCTGAAGAACATCCGCAAGGCCTTCGGTGGCGTGCATGCGGTGGACGATGTCAGCGTCAACCTCTATCCCGGCGAAGTGGTGGCATTGCTGGGCCACAACGGTGCGGGCAAGTCCACGCTGATGAAGATGCTCGCGGGCGCGTATCCGATCGACTCGGGCGACACCATCATCGCGGGCGAGAAGGTCCACATCCGCACGCCGTCCGAAGCGCAGGCACAGGGCATCGAGACCATCTACCAGACGCTGGCGCTGGCCGACAACCTGGACTCGGTGTCGAACCTGTTCCTCGGCCGCGAGAAGCTCACGCCGTGGCGCACGCTCGACGACCACTTCATGGAAGGCGCGGCGCGCAAGGTGTTCAACCGGCTCAACAAGAACTTCACCAACATCCGCGTGCCGGTGCGCGGGCTTTCGGGTGGGCAGCGGCAGGTGGTGGCGATCTCGCGGGCGCTGTACTTCAATGCGCGCATCCTGATCATGGACGAGCCTTGCGCGGCCCTCGGGCCGGAGGAAACGGCGATGGTCGGCGGGCTGGTCAAGCAGCTCAAGGCCGATGGCGTCGGCATCTTCCTGATCACGCACGACATGCCCGATGTGTTCGGCCTGAGTGATCGCCTGGCGGTGATGAAGAACGGGAAGCTGGTGGGCACGTATCGCACCGCGGACGTGACCGAGGACGAGGTGTTGGGGATGATCATTGCGGGCAAGCGGCCCGAGGGCAAACCACAGGCCGAACACGCTTGATCAACCTGGATATGAAAACGATCGGAGACCAGCAACTGCTCAAGCGCATCAACCGCAGCGTGCTGCTGCGGCTGCTGCGTGCGCGACCGGGGCTGTCGCGGGCGCGGCTGGCCAGCGAGAGCGGGCTGACCAAGTCGACGGTGAGCGGCCTGGTGCGCGAACTGATCGAGGACCGCTGGCTCACCGAATCCGATGCGGCCGTGGTCGACGGACTCGGGCGGCCGTCCACGCCCTTGTCCATCAACGACCAGGTGCGTGCGCTGGTGGGCATCGAGATCGGCGTGGAAACGATGCGCGTGGTGTGTGTATCGCTGCTCGGCACGGTGCTGCGGTCGGACGCGCAGCCCTTGCACAGCACGGAGCCGACGGCCGCCTGCGCGCAAGCGGCCTCCATGTGCGCACAGGCCTGGCACGAGATCGCGGCGCGCGGGCTCGAGATCACCGGCATCGGCGTGGGCGTGCCAGGCGCGGTCGATGACGCGACCGGCATCGTTCTGTTCGCGCCCAACCTGGGCTGGCGCCGCCTCGACCTGCTGCCGCTGCTCACCGAGGCCTTCGCCGCGGCCGGCCTGCCGCGCGTGCCGGTGCAGTTGCAGAACGAAGCCGATGTGGCCGCGCTCGGCGAATACGAGTTCTGCGACGGCGAGGGCGAGGACCCGCTGATCTTTGTCGATTGCGATGTGGGCGTGGGCGCCGGCATCGTGCTGAACGATCGCCTCTTCACCGGTGCGCAGGGCATGGCCGGCGAGATCGGCCACACCATCCTGCAAGCCGACGGGCCCCTGTGCTCTTGCGGCCGGCGCGGTTGCGCCGAGGCCTTCTTCGGCTCGCGCATGCTGGGCAACAAGGCGGACGACGGCCGTCGCGCGGGCGAGATGCTCGGCGTGCTGTTGCAGAACCTGTGGATCACCTTCGACCCGCGCGCGATCGTGGTCGGCGGTTCCACCTGCATCCATCATCCGGCGTTCCTGCAGAGCGCCATCGAGACGGTGCATCGCTATGCCGATGCGGCCGGCATGCCGCCGCCCGTGGTGCGCGGCGCGCGGCGTGGACTGCTGGCGCCGGCCGTGGGCGCGGCGGCACTGGCCCTGCACGACTATCTGCGGCCGATGCATCCCAACACGGTAGAGCGGCGCGAGCGGGCCAGCCCGCATCTGGCGGTGCGCTGAGCTTGAGCCGAAGCGGGACGCGCCAGACGCGACCGCACCCGGCAGTCGCGTCTACCGGCCCTGAGCCGCGTGCGTTGCCTCCGTCCCCCGCAGGCGCCGATACAGCGTGCCGCGCGACACCCCCAATTGCCGGGCCGCTTCCGACAGGTTTCCGCCGCAACTTGCCAGGGTCGCCTCGATCAGCTTGCGATTGCGTTCGAGCAAGGTCCCGGAATTGCCGGTGTCGCTGGCCGCAGCTTCTTCGTGCGCCAATTGCGCGACCGCCTCCGGCTCCTGCGCAGGCGCGACGGAGTTCCCGTTCGGGCATTCGGCCTCACCCGGTGCCGCAGACTCCCCGCCAAGCGCGATGGCATGCCGGAAGTCGATGCCGTCCGCCGCCGACAGTCGGGCTCGCACCCAGACGCCCAGGCCGTTGGCCAGCCGCAGCGATTGCGCCGTGGGTTGGCGAGCCAGCCGAAGCAGGCTCGCCAGGTCCAGGCCGAACAGCTGTTCGACATCGCGCTCGCCCTCCGCCGACCCGCCGACAAGCCGCCTGGCGGCATCGTTGAGCCAGGCGACAGTGCCATCGCTGGAAATGCCGGCCAGCGCCTGGAGCGGCGTGCCGAGCAGCGCCGGGCTGGCCTGGAAGCACAGGACCAGGTGGTCATTCGATTGCACCTGGAGCAAGGTGTTCTCGATGGTCGTGGCATGCAGCGCCACCAGCGAAGCCGCATCGAAAGGAAAATGCCGGACTTCCGTCACGAGGTCGAGCACGCCTGCCAAGCGGCCATGGACATCGCGCACAGGTGCGGCTGCGCAATGCATCTGGCTCAACGCCTCGAAGTAATGCTCCCCGCCCACCACGGCGCAGGCCTGGCCGGTGGCGGCCACGATGCCGGCCGCGCTGGTGCCGATCACCTGCTCGGAGATGTTGACCCCCACGCGCGAGTTGCGCCCCAGCACCGCCTGGTGCGCACCCGCATGGCGATGGGTGACGTGCAGCACCACGCCAGAGGGATCGGTCAGGACCACGCGGCAGTCGATGCCGCCCAGCGCGTCTTCCATGGCCGACAGCTCGGAACGGGCGGCATCGAGCAACTGGCGATTGCGCCTGAGCGCGGAATGCAGCCGGCTCCCGCTGACCGGCTCGATCCGCACCGGCCGATGCGTGTCGCTGTGGTTGCGGCTGCAACGCATCCACGACTGGAGCACGGCCTCGCCGACCAAGCCGGAGGGACGCACCCCTTCCTCGAAGAACTGCCTGCGTGCCAGCGCCACGCGCTGCACCCTTGTGTTCGTGAATAGTTGCAACGGCGCAGTAGTTGCTGATTGCATGTATAGCGGCATCGTCGATCGACTCGAAAAACTCTGTGATATGTTCCCAATTGGAACAGGGGAGCCTTCCGGGATTACCCGAAGGTGAATAAGAAACGAAATCTCAAGATCCTTGAGATTCATGCAGGAGACCAATCGATGAAAAAACTCGCCGCCGCGGTGTCACTCGCGGTGTTCTTTGGCATGGGCGCTTCCATCGCCCAGGCGCAATCAACAGACCCAGGCACGCAAGCCCGACTCGACGCCACCAAGCGTGTCGACAGCAAGTTCATCCGCGCCAACGGCGCGGGCAAGACCGCCGACTGGCCCAGCTACGGCCTCGACTACAGCGAGGCCCGCTTCAGCAAGCTGGACCAGGTCAATGCCGGCAACGTCAAGCAACTGGGCCTGGCCTGGACCTACAACCTCGAATCCACGCGCGGCGTCGAAGCCACGCCGCTGGTCGTCGACGGCATCATGTACGTCACCGCCACTTGGAGCGTGGTGCACGCCATCGACACGCGCACCGGCCAGAAGCTCTGGACCTTCGACCCCAAGGTCGACAAGACCAAGGCCTACAAGGGCTGCTGCGACGCGGTCAACCGTGGCGTGGCGATGTACGAGGGCAAGATTTTCCTCGGCGCCTTCGATGGCCGCCTGATCGCGATCGACGCGGCCACCGGCAAGATGGTCTGGGAAAAGAACACGGTGGAAGGCCAGAAGGGCAACTACACCATCACCGGCGCGCCGCGCGTGATCAAGGGCAAGGTCGTCATCGGCAACAGCGGCGCCGATTTCGGCGTGCGCGGTTTCGTGACGGCCTACGACGCCAAGACCGGTGCGCAGAAGTGGCGCTGGTTCGTGGTGCCGGGCGATCCGTCCAAGCCCTTCGAAGACGCATCCATGGCCAAGGCCGCCAAGACCTGGGATCCTTCGGCCAAGTACTGGGAACATGGCGGCGGCGGCACCGCATGGGACTCGATCACCTACGACCCGGACCTCAACCTGATGTACGTGGGCACCGGCAACGGCTCGCCGTGGTCGCACAAGGCGCGCAGCCCCAAGGGAGGGGACAACCTCTACCTCGCGTCCATCGTCGCGTTGAACCCTGACACCGGCAAGTACGTCTGGCACTACCAGGAAACCCCGGGCGACAACTGGGACTACACCTCGACCCAGCCGATGATCCTCACCGACCTCAAGATCGACGGCAAGCAGCGCAAGGTGATCCTGCACGCGCCGAAGAACGGCTTCTTCTTCGTCATCGACCGGACCAACGGCAAGTTCATTTCCGCGAAGAACTTCACCGAGGTGAACTGGGCCTCCGGCTACGACAAGAACGGCCGGCCGATCGACATCCCGGGCGCGCGCGACGGCAGCAAGCCGCGCGACTCCATCCCGGGCCCGTACGGCGGCCACAACTGGCACTCGATGTCGTTCAACCCGCAGACCGGGCTGGCCTACATCCCGCAGCAGAACATCCCGCTGAACATCATGGATGACAAGACCTGGAAGTTCAACGAGGCCGCGCCGGGCCGTCCGCAATCCGGGACGGGCTGGAACACGGCTGAACTCCTGAACGTCGAGCAACCGAAGAGCAAGCCGTCAGGCCGCCTCGTGGCCTGGGATCCGATCGCGCAGAAGGAAGCCTGGGGCGTGGAGCATGTGGGGCCGGGCAGCGGCGGCACGCTCACCACGGCCGGCAACCTGGTGTTCCAGGGCACGGTCGATGGCCGCCTGGTCGCCTACAACGCCAAGACCGGCGAGAAGCTCTGGGATTCACCGGTCGGCACCGGCGTGCTGGCCGCGCCCGTGACCTACATGGTCGACGGCAAGCAGTACGTCTCCGTGGCGGTGGGCTGGGGCGGGAACTTCGGCATGGTCCAGCGTTACACCGACCAGCAGGCGCCGGGCACCGTCTACACCTTTGCGGTGGGCGGCACGGCCAAGGTCCCGGACTACGTGCAGAAGAAGGTCGACAAGCTGGTAGCGGGCGTGAAGTACGACCCTGCCAAGGTCCAGGCCGGCACGCTGCTCTACGTGGCCAACTGCCTGGCCTGCCACGGCGTGCCTGCGGTGGATCGCGGCGGCGCCATCCCCAACCTCGCCTACCTTGACGCGGCGTACATCGAGAACCTCGACAAGTTCATCCTGAAGGGCCCGGCGACGGACCGCGGCATGCCGGACTTCACGGGCAAGCTGTCGATGGGGGACATCGATGCCATCAAGGCATTCATCCAGGGCACGGCGGATGCGGTGAGGCCTTCGATGGCGAAGTAAGCATCCGGTGCTTCAGCGGGCGGCCCATGGCTTGCCCGCAAGAAAGCCGCCGCGGCCCGAGGGCTGCGGCGGCTTTTTCAATGGATCAGCGAGTGTCGACGGCGATCAGTCGGCGTACTGCCCGGCAGCCTTGATCACCGGCCCGAAGCGTGCCACTTCCGCCTGCACGAACTTCTTGTGCTCCGCCGGTTCCATGCGCTTGTCGTTGACGACCACGGCACCCAGGCCTTCTTCCTTCTTGATGAACTCGGGGTCCTTCAACGCCACCTTCAGTGCGTCGTTGATCTTCTTGAGCACCGGGGCCGGCGTGCCCTTGGGTGCGTACAGGCCGTGCCAGATCGTGACCTGGAAGCCCTTCATGCCCGACTCGTCCAGCGTCGGGATGTCCTTCAGCGCCGGGGTGGTCAGTCGCTTGGACGTGGTCACGGCGTAGGGAATGACCTTCTTGGCCTCGATCTGGCTGGTGGTGTTGGTGGTCTGGTCGCACAGGATGTCGATCTGGCCGCCGATCAGGTCGGCAATCGCTGGCGCGGTGCCCTTGTACGGCACGGGCGTCATGTCGGCCTTCAGCTCGCTCTGGAACAGCAGGCCGCACAGGTGCGAGGCCGAGCCGATGCCGGCATTGCCCAGGTTGACCTTGCCGCCTTGCTTGCCGATCCAGTCGCGCAGTTCCTTGAAGTTCTTCGCTTCCAGTTGCGGCTTGCCGATGACGGTCATGGGCACGTCGTTGATCATGCCCAGGTACTCGAAGTCGGTCTCGTAGTTGTAGGGCAGCTTGCGGTAGAGCACCGGTGTCGTGGCCATGGCCACGTGCGTGAGCAGCAGGGTGTAGCCGTCGGCTTTTGCGCGGGCGGCCTTGGCGTTGCCGATGGTGCTGCCGGCGCCGGCCGCGTTGTCCACGATGATGCTGACGCCATCGAGGGGCTTGCGCATGGCCTCGGCCAGGTCGCGTGCGACACGGTCGGTTGGGCCGCCGGCGGCGAAGGGCACGATGATGGTGATGGGCTTGCCATCGGGGAAGTTCTGGGCTTGCGCGGGCAAGGTGGCGGTGACCGCAGCGGCGGCGATGGCGGTGAAGGCGAGCAGTTGCTTCATGGGTGTCCCTATGGCCAAAAACGGCGATCTTATCGACTGACCATCGGCTGACCCCTCGCGATATTCCCTGTAAACCTGTGTATCAACGGGAAATTTGCGAAGCAATTCATCGGCGTTGGACGACAGGCCGGACGCATGGGTGTGCCGAACATCCTGCCAAATCCGCATCGCACGAAGGACACGGCCATGGCAAGTTCAACCCCCACTCCCGCCAAGGCGCGGGCCGCGCTGGTGCGCAAGCATGCCGCCATCCAGCGCAAGCAGGATGCCCGTGACCGCGCGACGCCCGCCGCCAAAAAAAGCAGCAAGGCCGTTCAGGCTGGAACGCGCGTACAGCCGAGCCGCCTGCCGCCGGAAAAGCTCCGGAAGCCGGGCGGCGAAGCCGGCATGAAACTGCAACCGCGCTACCAGGCGCCACACTACGTGGGAAGCGGCAAGCTCGAAGGCTTGGCGGCGATCGTGACTGGCGGCGATTCGGGCATCGGCCGCGCGGTGGCCGTGCTGTTCGCGCGCGAGGGCGCGGACGTGGCGGTGGTCTACCTCAGCGAGAAGGCCGATGCCGAGCAGACCCGCGCCGCCGTGGAAGCGGAAGGCCGGCGCTGCGTACTCATTGCTGGCGACGTGCGGCGCAGCGCCTTCTGCGAGCGCGCGGTGCAGCGCACGCTGAAGGCCTTCGGCCGCCTCGACGCGCTGGTCAACAACGCCGCCTTCCAGATGCATGCCGGCAGTATCGAGGACCTGAGCGACGAGCGCATCGACCTCACGCTGCAGACCAACGTCGGCGGCTACATGCGCATGGCACGGGCGGCCGTGCCGCACCTCAAGAACGGCAGCTCGATCATCAACACCGGCTCGGTCACCGGCCTGGCCGGCAGCAGCAAGCTGCTCGACTACTCCGCCACCAAGGGCGCGATCCATGCCTTCACCAAGGCGCTGGCGCAGAACCTCATCGACAAGGGCATCCGCGTCAACGCCGTGGCGCCAGGGCCGGTGTGGACGCCGCTGAACCCGGCCGACAAGGAGGCTGATGACGTGAAGAAGTTCGGCCGCGACACGGTGTTCAAGCGGGTGGCGCAGCCCGAGGAACTGTCGCCGGCCTATGTGTTCCTGGCCTCGCCGGTGTGCGCCAGCTACATCACCGGGATCGTGCTGCCGGTGACGGGGAGGGTGGGCGCGATCTGAAAGTTCGTCTTAGGATGGCCGTCCACAAAAAAGGAGACAGACCGCATGACGCGCAGCACCGAGACGCACTTCGACCTCACCGCCAACGACGGCCATCTCATCGAGGCGCACCGCTGGCTGGGCAGCGGAACGCCGCGCGCCGTGGTGCAACTGGCGCATGGCATGGGCGAGCATTCGCTGCGCTACCGCCCCCTCTGCGATGCGCTGGTGCAGGCCGGCTACGTGGTCTATGCGAACGAGCATCGCGGCCATGGCAAGGGTGCGCAGGCGCTTGGCGAACTGGGCGAATTCGGGCCGCGCGGCTTCGGCGGGTTGGTGGAGGACATGGCGCAACTCAGCCGCCATGCACGCGCGGCGCATGCGGGCCTGCCGCTGATCCTCATCGGCCACAGCATGGGTTCCTTCGCGACGCAGTACTTCCTGGTGCAGCACAGCGACCTGCTCTCCGGCGCGGTGCTTTCGGGGACGAGTGCGCTGGACCTGCTGGGCGCCGCGCTGCAAAGCGGCTTCAAGCTGGAGGACATGAATGCCGCCTTGCCCGACGTGCGCACGCCCTTCGACTGGCTCAGCCGCGACCCGGCCCAGGTGGATGCCTACATCGCCGATCCGCTGTGCGGCTTCACCGTCACGGCCGAAGGCATGGGCTCGATGTTCGCGGGGCTGGCCGACCTGGCACCGGCGGCGATGCAGTCGCGCATCCGGCCGGATCTGCCGGTGTACCTGTTCACCGGCGACCAGGATCCGGTCAGCAACAAGGCCCAGTGGTTCTATCCATTGGTCGAACGCTATCGCGAGGCGGGGCTGCGCGACGTGTCCTGCCACGTGTTCGGCGGCGCGCGCCACGAGACCTTGAATGAAACCAACCGCGAGGAGGTGTTCGCCGTCCTCCTCGCGTGGATCGCGCGCGTGGTCGGCGCGCGCTGATCGCGTCGTCGACTACTTCAGCGCGTTGAACAACTGACGCGCGGCGGCGCTGCAGAAGGGCGGCTCGTATGTGCCGTGATAGGAGCCGTAGTAGGTCCGGAAGGCGGCCGAGGACGGGTCCGTCGGCGCCACGCCACCCGGACCGTAGGTCGCCTGGATCTGCGGATCGACGTCGACCGAAGTCACCGTCGTCACGCCGCGTGCATCGAAGTCCGCTTTCATCGGGGCCTGGTGAACGGCCGGTGGCACTGTCGGGTCGCCGGCGCCGCCGCAGAGCAGGGTGCGCGCGCGCGGGCTCCAGCCGAGCAGGTCGTTCTTCTTTGCGTCGAGGTAGAGCGGGTTGTTCGCGTTCGTCTGCGCGTCGCTCAGGAAGGCCGGCTGGAACAGCAGGTCGCGCACTTGCGCCGGTGATTCCCCATTGGCGCCGGGCAGCGCGCCGGTGGTCACCAGCGTGGTGTAGTTGAGCGTGGCGCTCGGCAGCAGGTTCTCGATGTAGCTGTCGTAGGGCGCCTTGAAGGCATCGCTGGGCTTGGCATAGACGTCGCCGTACACCTTCTGGTACGACGTGACCTGGAAGGGCACGAAGTACTGGTAGCCCAACGGCGCAATACCGAGCTTGGTCGCGCCGGAGAGGTTGTACGGGCCGGCGAGGTGGGCGCCCGCGACCACGTTGAACTCGAGCGGGTAGTCGCGTTCGGCCGCGCGGTGCGCCGCCATGGAGGCGTGGCCGCCCTGCGAGTAGCCGGTGAACATGACCTTGCCGTTGAGGACGCCCTGCAGGTTCGTGACCGCCCGGCGGCCAGCGCGGACGGCGTCGAGCACCGAGCGTGCCTCCGAGTCGGCATGCAGGTAGGGATGGAACGCGTACTGCGACTTCGCATAGCCGAGGTAGTCCGTGGCCACCACCACGTAGCCTTGCGCGGCGTACATGGCAGTGAGCAATTGCGTCTCCGGATCGGCCGGATTTGCCAGCGCGCGAGTCTTCAGCACCTCGGTGCCCCTGGCATAGGCCACCAGCGGCGCGGGGGTGCTGGCGCAGGAACCGGCGGGCATCAGCAGCACGCCTGATGCGTTGGTGGACTCGCCCTTCGCGCCGAGCGTGGTGTAGTTGAGCGCGACCACGGTGACGTCGCACTGCGCCAAGCCGCTCAGGGCCTGCAGACCGCTGGCCTTGGTGCCCGCGTCGATCTGGGCCTTGGTAAGCGTCGTCACCGTGGCCTGCGGCTCGACCAGCGTACCAGTGCTGACGGTCGAGATGCTGACGGGCGGGATCACGAAGCTGGGGCCGCTGTCGCCGCCACCGCAAGCCGTCAACAGGGTCGCCGCGGCGGCCACGCTCCATACGTGCAAATACTTCATCGATTTCTCCGATGTGATGTTGTAGTTCGCCGCCGGGCTGCGAGCCTCCCGGCGCGCCTGCGAACCCTAACCCAGCATGGAGAAATCGCTTCAGCGGGAATGCCCTTGGGTCTGTCGTGCGCGCGACGCGGCTACTCCAGCACGATCCGGGGGAAATAGAAGGAGACGACCCAGTTGGGCACGTCGACGATGGAGCTGATGCGCAGGTCGGCGCACACGCTGCAGAGCATGTAGGCGTCGATGGGCTCGTAGCCGTAGCGCTTGCTGAGCAGCTCGACCATCTCGGAGACGGCCATGCGCGCACCTGCCATGAGGTCGGGGCCGATGCCGGTCGTGACCTCGTAGCCCTTCTTGTCGAAGTGATCTGTGACCGGGCCGCGCGTGACGTAGCGCGGCATGCGCAGGTTGGCGCCCTTGATGAGCTCGAACTTGAGCGCCACGTCGATCGGACTTTCGATGGCGGTGCCGCAGACCTCGCCGTCGCCCTGCGCGGCATGGGTGTCGCCGACCGAGAAGATCGCGCCCTCGACCTCGATCGGCAGGTAGAGCTCGCAGCCTTCGGCGATGTCGCGTGCGTCCATGTTGCCGCCGACGTTGCGCGGCGGAATGATGCTGTGCAGGCCGGGCTCCGCGGGCGCGACGCCGATGGTGCCGGTGAAGGGGCGCAGCGGCACGCGGCCGCCCGGGCCGTACATCGCGGGCGTGAGGCCGGGGTCGTAGTTCCAGTGGTGCAGGCGGGCGTTCGGGAACTGGTCGGTGAGCAGGCCGAAGCCAGGGATGTTGCCGGTCCAGCCCCAGCCCGAAGGCTTGAGCGACAACACCGTGACCTTGAGCGCATCGCCGGGCTTCGCGCCATCGATGTAGACCGGGCCGGTGACCGGGTTGACGCGGCCGAGGTCGAGCTTCTCCAGGTCGGCGGCGGTGGAGGTCTTGTTCAACTGGCCGGAGGATGCGTCGAGCGTCTCGAACTCGATGCTCTCGCCCGGCGCGATCTTCAGTACCGGCGCGAAGGCGTTGTTCCAGCCGTGGTGGATGTGGTCCTTGTGGATCGTGTGGCCCATGGGTTCGTGCTCCTTGCTACACGGCCACGGTGAGCGCGCCGTCGATCACGAGGTTGGTGCCGGAGATGCGGCTGGCGGCGGGACTGGAGATGAAGACCACGCCCTTGGCCACTTCGTCCGGCGTGCCGAACTTACCGGTCGGGTTGACCTTGAGCGTGGAGGCATAGAGGTCGGGCATGTTCTTCTCGATGGTCTGCCAGATGCCGCCGTCGAAGTAGGTGTTGCCGGGCGATACGCAGTTGACGCGGATGCCCTTGGCGACGAGCTGACGGCTCAGGCCCTTGGCATAGTGGATCAGCGCCGCCTTCATCGCGCCGTAGGAGCCGGCGGCGAAGTCGACCTCGAAGCCGGAGACGCTGGAGATCAGCACGATCGAGGCGCTGTCGGACTTCTCGAGAAAGGGCACGGCTGCGGCCACGGCGTTGACCGTGTGCATCATGTCCGTGCGGAAGGACTTGTCCCAGGTCTCTGCGCTGTCGCCCACGGCGAGTGCGCTGACGTTGCAGACCAGTGCGTCGATGCCGCCGAGCTCGCCGCCGGTGGCGGTGATCCAGGCGCTCAGGGCTGAGGCGTCGGCCACGTCGACCGCCCGGCCGAAGGCGTTGACGCCCTTGGCCTTCAGGCTGGCAACTGTTGCCTGCACCTCCTCGGCCTTGCGCGCGCAGATCGACGTGTGCGCGCCCTCGTCCGCGAAGCATTCGGCGACGGCCCGGCCGATGCCCCGGCTGCCGCCGGTGATGACGGCGCGCTTGCCCTTGAGTCCGAGATCCATGAGCGCTCTCCTGTTTGGGGAGAGCGAATTCTGAGGGCGCGGGTGAGGGAAGTAAACGCTGCAGTGCAGCGTGTCTGTGTCACATCGAAGGTGGGCGTTGCGTGAGGTGCATCAGTTGCGAGCTGTGCGGGCCAGGAAGCGCGTGCACGCTGCGTTGAAATAGTCGGCGCCCACATGCGCGCGCTGGGCTTCGCACTCCTGGTCGAGTTGGCGGGCGAGCGTTTGGGTGGGCGCTTCATCGATGAGCCGTCGCGTGTCGCGGACGGCTGCGGCCGACGCGCTGCCCAGGCGATGTGCGGTGGCGTGCGCCTGCTCGGCGAGGGCCGCGTCATCGAAGCAGCGCCAGATCAAGCCCCACTGCTCGGCTTGCGCGGCCTCGATGCGGTCGCCCAGCAGGGCGATGCCGAGCGCGCGGCTGCGGCCGAGCAGGCGGGCCAGCATCCAGGTGGCGCCGAGGTCCGGCACGGCGCCGAGTTGCGGCACTTGCGGCACGAGGAAGTAGGACGAGCGCGCGGCGATCACCACATCCGCCGCGAGCGCGATGCCGACCGCGCCACCGACGCAGGGGCCGTTGACGGCGCACACCACGGGAACACGGCAGTCGGCGATGGCCAGCGTCAGCGGATTACCCTCGCTCTCCATGTAGCCCGCGATTTCGGACCGCGCATGCGCACGGCCACCGGCGAGCACTTCGCCGAACCAGCCGATGTCGCCGCCCGCGGAGAACGCGCGTCCCGCGCCAGTCAGCACGATGGCGCGCGTGGCTTCGTCCTCGGCGCTCGCTTGCAGCGCGCTGGCCAAGTCGATGATCAAGGCCGGACTCAGCGCATTGAGCGCTTGCGGCCGATCCAGCGTGAGCGTGGCAACGCCGTCTTCCAGCGTGGTGCGGACGTGAGCGCTCATCGCCTAGAAACCGGTCAGGCCGCCGCTGCACACCAGCGTATGGCCGCTCACGTAGTCGGACTCCGGGATGCACAGCATGTAGACCGCGCCGGCAGCTTCGTCCGGCGTGCCGCCGCGGCCGAGCGGAATGGTCTGCTCCATCATCGCCATGAGCCCCGGGTTGACGCCGACCTTGATCTCGCGACCGTCGATGTTGGCGGTGCCTGCTTCCGCCGCGTTGCCGGTGAGCCGCGTCTTGATCAGCCCGTAGGCCACGCTGTTGACGGTAACGTTCATGCGGCCCCATTCCTTGGCCAGCGTCTGCGTCATGCCGACCACGCCGGCCTTGGCGGCTGAGTAGTTGGTCTGGCCCGCGTTGCCGAAGAGCCCCGCCATCGACGAGATGTTGACCACCTTGCGCACCACGCGCCGGCCGGCCTCGGTGTCGGCCTTGCTGAGTGCGCGGATCACCGGCTGCACCGCGCGCAGGATGCGAAAGGGCGCAGTGAGGTGGCAGTCGATCATCGCGTACCACTGCTCGTCAGTCATCTTCTGCACCACGTTGTCCCAGGTGTAGCCGGCGTTGTTGATGACGATGTCGAGGCCCTTGAATTCGCTCACGGCGGTGGCGACGAAGCGCTCGGCGAAGTCGGATGCGGTGACGTTGCCGGGACAGGCCACGGCCTCGCCACCGATGTCCTTGATGGCCTGCACCGCCTCGCTGGCGGGTTCGATGTCCAGGTCGTTGACGACGATGCGCGCGCCTTCGCTGGCGAGCTTGAGCGCGATCGCGCGGCCGATGCCGCGGCCCGAGCCGGTGATGAGGGCGACCTTGCCTTCGAGCTTGCGTGTCATGTGTTGTGTCTCAGTTCGGGTTTCGTTTCAGTTCAGGGCGATCAATGCCTGTTCGTGGGCACCCGCGGAACCGGCTTTGCCGGGCCGCAGGGTGCGCCCCCTTGAGGGGGTGCGCCGAAGGCGCTGCGGGGGTGGGCCTATTGCAAGGCGACGATGGCCTCGCCCGCGATCTTGGTCTGGCCGTACTGGTTGGCGCTCAGCACCTCGATGCGCACGCAGCGCTCGCCGCGGTGGTCGGCCAGCTTCTCGACCACGCGCCCGCTGCAGCGCATCGCATTGCCCAGGTGCGTGATCCCCTGGAAGCGCGCCTCGAACTTGCGCAGCCGGCTCTGCGGCGCCCAGCCGGTGACGACGCGTCCCAGCCAGGCCATGCCGAGCATGCCTTGCGCGAACACGTCGGGCATGCCGGAGCGGCGCGCGAAGTCGGTGTCGATGTGGATCGGGTTGTGGTCGCCCGAGGCGCCGGCGAAGAGGGCCAGCGCGGTGCGGTTGACGGGCGGCAGTTGAACGACGGGCAACTCGTCGCCGACGTTGACGGTGTCGAAGGTGGGATGGGTCATGGTCAGTTCCTGCAGACGATCACGGTGCGCAGCTCCGCTACCAGCTCATCGCGCTGGTTGGTCGCGCGCGAGGTCTTCACGACGAACTCGAGCGCGCCGTTCTTCTTGTCGTAGATGTCGTCGATGGTCGAGCGCACCGTGACCACGTCGCCGACGCAAGCCGGCCGGTGGTAGCTGAAGCCCTGCTCGCCATGCAACAGCTTGGCCAGCGGAATCTGCAGGTCGGTCAGCAGCTGGTTGGAGGCGCCGGAGTCGAGTTCGGCCGCGAAGAGGAAGGTGGGCGGCGCGGGCAGGTCGGGATAGCCGGCCGCGCGTGCGGCTTCGGCATCGGTGTAGACGGGGTCGGTCTCGCCGATGGCCTTGGCGAAGAACTGCAGGCGACTGCGCTCGATGGGCAACACCGAGGCGGGCAACTGGTGGCCGATCCATTTCTTGTCGATCATTCCCTGTCCCTTTCAGACGCGTTCGTAGAGCGTGACGACGCAGGCGCCGCCCAGGCCGAGGTTGTGTTGCAGCGCAAGCCGTGCGCCTTCCACCTGGCGCTTGTCGGCGGTACCGCGCAGTTGCTGGACCAGCTCGGTGCACTGCGCGAGGCCGGTCGCACCCAGCGGATGGCCCTTGCTCAGCAAGCCGCCGGAAGGGTTCGTCACCACCTTGCCGCCATAGCTGTTGTCGCCATCGCAGATGAACTGTTCCGCGCCGCCGACCGGGCAGAGGCCCAGCGCCTCGTAGCTGAGCAGTTCGTTCTGCGCGAAGCAGTCATGCAGCTCGACCACGTCCACATCCTGCGGACCGATGCCCGCGGCTTCATAGACCTGCCGCGCCGCTTCCTGCGCCATGCCGAAGCCGACGACCTCGCGCATGTCGCGTGCCTCGAAGCTGATCGGCTTGTCGGTGGTCATCGCTTGCGCCTTGATGCGCACGCTGCGGTCCAGGCCATGGCGTTGCGCGAAGTCGGCGGAGCAGACAATCGCCGCCGCCGCACCGCAGGTCGGCGGGCAGGCCATGAGCCGCGTCATCACGCCGGGCCACATCACCGGCGTGTTCATCACTTCTTCTTCCGTCACCACGTTGCGGAACAGCGCGAGCGGGTTGTTGGCCGCATGCCGGCTGGCCTTGGCGCGGACCTTCGCGAAGGTGGAGAGCTTGGTGCCGTACTCCTTCATGTGCGCCAGCCCCGCGCCGCCGAAGTAGCGCAGCGCCAGCGGAATCTGAGGCTCGTCGACGAGTTCGTTCGCTGCGTTGTCGAAGCGCTCGAAGGGTGTCGGACGGTCCTTGAAGACGGCGCCCAGGGCGCCCGGCATCATCTGCTCGAAGCCCAGCGCCAGCACGCATTCAGCCGCGCCGCTGGCCACCGCCTGCCGCGCGAGGAACAGCGCCGTCGAACCGGTTGAGCAGTTGTTGTTGACGTTGACGATCGGGATGCCGCTCATGCCGACGTCGTAGAGCGCGGCCTGGCCTGCGGTCGAGTCTGCGTAGACATAGCCGACGTAGGCCTGTTGCACCAGCTCGTAGCCGATGCCCGCGTCGGCCAGCGCCGCGCGCGTGGCCTTCGCGGCCATCTGCGGATAGGGCTCGCTTGCGCCCGGCTTGGTGAAAGGGATCATGCCGACACCGGCAACGTAGACATCCTGGGTCATGGGTAGCTCCTGAAAAATGGGTTCAAGCGACTGCTCTTTCGCGCCCTTGCCAGAACGGCTCGCGCAACTTGGTCTTCAACACTTTGCCCGCCCCCGACAGCGGCAGCGCCTCGACGAAGTCCACGCTGCGTGGGCACTTGTAGCCCGCGATCAGCGCCTTGCAATGCGCGATCAGCGCCTCGCAGTCGACCTCCTGCTGCGGCTTGCGCACCACCACCGCATGCACAGCCTCGCCCCACTTGTCGCTGGGGATGCCGATGACGGCGCAGGCCGCGACGGCGGGGTGTTGCGCCAGGGCGTTCTCGACCTCGGCCGAGTAGACGTTCTCCCCGCCGCTCACGATCATGTCCTTCAACCGGTCCGCGATGAAGATGAAGCCGTCCGCATCCATCCAGGCGCCGTCACCGGTGTGCATCCAGCCGTCGCGCAGCGCGGCGGCGGTGAGCTCGGGCTTGTTCCAGTAGCCCTGCATCACGTTCGGCCCGCGCACCACGACTTCGCCGACCGTGCCCAGCGGCACCTCGTCGCCGAAGGGGTCGACGATGCGCACTTCCATGCAGTGGCTGGCCCGCCCCGCGGAGCGCAGCTTGCCGAGATGGCGCGCCTCGGGCGTGTGGTACCAGGCCGGGTTGACGGTGGCCACCGGCGACAGCTCGGTCATGCCGTAGGCCTGCGTGAACTCCACATTCGGCAGCGCGGCCATCGCGCGTTCCAGCACCGCTTCGGAGATCGGCGATGCGCCATAGGCGATGCCTTCCAGCGACGACAGGTCACGCGGCTTCTGCATGGCCGGATGGTCGACCAGCATCTGGATCATCGTCGGTACCAGCAGCGTGTGCGTGACCCGGTCGCGCTGGATGGTGTCGAGCACGTGTTCGGGGTTGAACATCGGGATGATCGAATGCGTGTTGCCCTCGATCCAGTGCGGCGTCGCGATGCCCATGTCGGCCAGGTGGAACATCGGCGCGGCATGCAGGTAGGTGCCACCGGGCGAGGCCAGCCCTTCCGCGCGCAGGGCCAGGCCGGAACTGCAGAGGTTGGTGTGGCTCAGCATCACGCCCTTGGGGAAGCCGGTGGTGCCGCCGGTGTAGAAGATGCCGGCCAGGTCTTCGCCTCGGCGCACGGCGTCGGGGACCGGCGTGGCATCGCGCAGCAGGGTTTCGTAGTCGAGCATGCCGGCGGGGGCTTCGCCATCGCCGCAATAGACCACCGAACGCAGCGTCGTGGCATCGCGGCGGAAGGGCTCGACCAGCGACGCGAAGGTCGCGTCGACCAGCAGGATGATCGAGCCCGAGTCGTTCAGCGAATAGAGGATCTCCGGTGCGGACCAGCGGATGTTGCAGGGGTTGAGCACGCCGCCGCCCCAGGGCACGGCCATCTGGTATTCGAGGTAGCGGTCGGAGTTGAGCGACAACATTGCGACGCGGTCGCCGGGCTGCATGCCGAGCTTCTGCAATGCGCCGGCCAGCCGCGCGACGCGGTCGGCGAATTCGCGGAAGCTGCGCTCGCGGCCGGCGAAGCGCACGGCGATGCGGTCGGGGTGTTGCTGCACGGCGCGGTGCAGGCCTTGGGTGAAGTACATGCGGCTTGTCTCCTCGGGGCCTTCTTCGGGAAATCCGTGGCCTGTTGTGCGGAGCCCCATGGTAGAAATCGGCGGCCTCGCGAGCGATTGCGCTTTGCATCGATCCGATGGCAAAAGACCTCAAACCGAACCCGCTCATGCCGATGCGCGCCTGATGCTGCGACCGCCCGTCACGATCCCGATCGCTTTTGTCCGGGGCATGGTGTCCGGCGTGCAGGCGCGTGGGTTGCCGAGCGACCCTTTGCTCGAAGAAGCCGGTATCGCACCGGCCCTGTTGCAGGAGCCCAGCGCTCGTGTGACGGCAGAGCAGTACGTGGCGCTGTTCCAGCTGCTGATCGAGCGCTTCGATGACGAATGCCTCGGCTTTCTTTCTCGTCCGATGAAGCAAGGCAGCCTGGCGTTGATGGCCCGCTCGGCGATCAGCGCGGCGACGCTGGAAGTCGCAACGCGCCGTTGCGCGAACACCTTCCGTTTGCTGCAGGACGATGTGATGCTCGAACCGGTCCGCGACGGCGAGTTGGCCGGCGTGGCGCTTCGCTTCAGCCCCGCGACAGCCGCATGTCCAACCTTCCTGCACGAATTGCTGTTGCGCGTGATCTGGCGCGTGCTGGCCTGGCTGGTCGGTGGCCAGTTGCCCGTGGCGCGCTTCGACTTCGCCTTTGCCAGCCCGCCGTATGCGGGCAGTTACGGCAAGATCTTTCCGGCGCCGCTGCAGTTCGATTGCAGCCGCTCGGCCTTCTGGTTCGACGCGAAGTGGCTGCAGCGTCCCGTGCGACGCGACGAGGCCGCGCTGCGCGCCTTCCTGGCCGATGCTCGCACGCACGTCATCGTGCCGAGGCGCGCGGACGACCTGCTGAGCGCGCGCGTTCGCGGCCATCTGCAGCATGCGCAGCCGGCATGGCCGGACCTCGTCGCGACGGCCGAGGCGCTGCACATGTCGAGCTCGACGCTGCAACGCCGGCTGGCCGGCGAAGGCACCACCTTCCAGTCGCTGAAGGACGAGTTGCGGCGAGACACGGCCATCGTGCGGCTCAACGCCAGCGCGGTGCCGCTGGCGACGCTGGCCTTCGAGCTCGGCTTCGCTGACAGCGCGGCGTTCCAGCGGGCGTTCAAGGGCTGGACGGGGAGTGCGCCGGGCGCTTACCGGCGCGGCGGGGCCTGATATTTGCTATGGGTCGGACATGCGCAACCGCCCGCACCTGGTCCTGTTCGACATCGACGGCGTGCTCTGCCAGTACGACCGCGCGGTGTTCCAGGCCGCGCTGGGCGCGCTGACCGGGCACACGGCGGAGTTCGTGCGCGAGGCGGTCTGGGGCTCGGGGCTGGAGACGCGATCGGACCGCGGGGACGTCGATCCGGTGGCCTACCTGCGGGAGATGTCCAGGCGGCTGGGCCACGCGGTGACGCGCGTCGATTGGCTGGCCGCGCGCCGCGCGGGGATGACGCCGGACCCGCAGGTTCTCGCGCTGGTCGAGCGCGTGAAGCGGCGCTGCCGGATCGCGGGGCTGACGAACAACTCGCCGATGCTGGCGGAGGACATCGAGACGCTGTGCCCTGACATCGGGCGGCACTTCAAGAATGGGTTGATCGTCACGTCGGCGATGGTCGGGGCGACCAAGCCGGAGGCTGGGGCTTATCTGCGCAGCATCGAGCGGTTTGGTGTGCAGCCTGAGCAGGTGCTGTTCATCGACGATGTCGAAGCCAATGTCGAAGGCGCGGTTCGGGTCGGGTTGCAGGCCTGCCTGTTCGTGGGGGCGGCGCGGCTGGACCGGGAACTGCGCGACTGCGGGTTGCTGTGATCCGGACTAGAACGAGATGCAAGTGCGCGTCCGCACGCGAAGAACGGCTTCCTGTTGGAACCGGGACTTGTAGGCGGCAGAGATTTCGGCCACCGACTGCTCGCTCGGCGCGTCGTCCGGATGCACGAGTTGCAGGACGCGGGTCGATTCCTGGACGATCGACCCGTCCGCACCACGCCATTGGCCCGAAGCCTGCGAGACCGTGAGTCCTTGGGGGAAGCGTGGCGTGACGATGGTTGCGAGGAAGGTGGACCATTCGGCGGCCGTGACGGTACCGTCGGGCTTGGCGGCGCCGAAGTAAAGCGTGTCCTGGATTGCGCTCTGTTCACCCCGTTTGCACGTTGTTGGTTGTGACGCGCACGCAGTGATCGCGGCGAGTATGGCGACGGCGGCAAGGGCGCGGAGGGCCTGCATCGTTGACGGGGACACGGCCACGACTACCTGAGGAACGGACCGGTGCACCACCGCTGTTCGCATGGAACGCCGCCGTGGTTGCCGTCCATCATCAGAAGTTGATCTGGACAGACCGCGCGCTGCGCCTGGCCTCGCCATGGAACACGGCCTCGATGTTGTTGCCGTCCGGATCAAGCACGAAGGCGGCGTAGTAGCCCGGGTGGTAGGCACGCTCGCCGGGCGCACCGTTGTCCTTGCCCCCGTGCGCCAGCGCCGCCTTGTGGAACGCATCCACCATGGCCCGGTCCTGCGCCTGGAAAGCCAGATGGTGGCGTCCGGTCAGCGCCCCTTGCGCCGCCTGGCTGTCAGCCGTCGAGACGAACAACTCGTCCGCCCAGAAGAAGCCATCGCCCGTGCCGCCCATGGGAATGTCCAGGACCTCGAAGATCGCGGCGTAGAAGGCCTGTGAAGCCGGGAGGTCGCGCACGACCAACTGGATGTGATCGATGAGTCGCCCGCGATGAAGTTCTTGCGTTTCCATGCTTGCTCCTTTCGAAAGCGCGTCATCGATTCACCAGGCTTGAAATTGCACCGTCAACCCTTGCCCTCGACATGCCGCGCAAACCTGTCCAGGATCGATTGCCATCCGCCGCGCTGCTGCTCGACGGAATGCGTCTTTTCGGCGTCGAAGGTTTCGCGCACGGTCACGCCGTCGACGCCCGGCACGAACTCCACCCGCAGCGTGCGGTCGCCGAAGGACGATTCGATCAGCGCATTCGGCACCACCTGGGTGTAGACGCCGGCGAAGTCGAAGCCCATGCTGCCGTCCTTGGCCTCCATGCGGGAGGAAAAGGCCCCGCCGACACACAGGTCGACGGATGCCTTCGTGGTGTGCCAGTCGTCGGATGCAGCGTTCCACTGCACGATGTCGGCGGGGGTGGTCCAGGCCGCCCAGACCTTGTCGATGGGCGCGCGGACGACGGTTTCAATGGTGATTTTCATGGGTCGTTCTTTGAGGGGTGACACCCAAGAATACGATTACCGGTAGCTGCGTGCGTCCTCGATCACCTTGCCATCGTTCGGCAGGCTGCCCGCGGGAACACAGAGCACATCGCTTCGCAGTTTGGTCACCTCGCGCACGGCCTCCGCGATGCGTTCGGACAAGCCTTCGGTTGCCGGTGCTTCCACCTTCAGCGTCATCCGGTCCTGCGCCATCTCGCCTTCCACCACGAGGCGCGCGCGCGCGACCTCCGGAAAGCGCTTCACCACCTCCGCCACCTGCCCCGGATGCACGAACATCCCGCGCACCTTCGTCGTTTGGTCGGCGCGCCCGAGCCAGCCCTTGATGCGCGTGTTGGTCCGCCCGGTGGGGCATTGGCCGGCGAGCACGGCCGACAGGTCGCCGGTGCCGAAGCGCACCAGCGGATAGTCGCGGTTGAAGGTCGTCACGACAACTTCACCGACCTCGCCGTCGGGCAACGGGTCACCCGTGCCGGGCCGCACGATCTCGACCAGCACGCCTTCATCCAGCACCAGCCCTTCATGCGCAGAGGTCTCGTAGGCAATGAGGCCCAGGTCGGCGGTCGCGTAGCTTTGCACGGCGCGGATGCCGCGCTCCGCCAGCCAGTCGCGCAGGCTCGGCGGAAAGGCTTCGCCGGAGACCAGCGCCTTGGTCAGGCTCGGCAGTTGGAGGTCGATCGCCGAGGCCTTCTCGACCAGGATCTTGAGGAAGCTCGGCGTGCCGACATAGCCGTCGGGCTTCAACTCAGCCATGGCTTCCAACTGTTGCTCGGTCTGGCCGGTGCCGCCAGGGAACACGGTGCAGCCCAGCGCATGCGCGCCGCTTTCGAGGATCGCGCCGGCCGGGGTCATGTGGTAGCTGAAGCTGTTGTGGATCAGGTCGCCGCTGCGAAAGCCCGCGGCATGGAGCGAGCGCGCGGTACGCCAGTAGTCGGGCGCGACGCCTTCGGGCTCGTAGATGGTGCCGGGGCTTGCGAACACCCGCCGCATCGACGGCCCGCGCGCGATGGCGCTGAAGCCGCCGAGCGGATCATTCGCACGTTGGGCCTTCTGGCGTTCCAGCAGTTCGGACTTGCGCGTGACCGGCAACTTCGCCAACGCCTCGCGGCTGCGCACTGCGCTGGCATCGACACCGCGCAGGATCTCCGCGAACGCGGGCGCCGCGGCTTGCGCATGCGCGATCTGGCGCGGCAAGGCCATGAGCAAATCGGCTTCGCGCTGCGCAGGGTCGCGCAACTCCAGTGCGTCGTAGTGTTCGGACATTTTTGTGTGTCGCCTCGGAGGCTGAGAGTCAGGCCAGCCAGCGCTTCCTGCGCTTGTAGCTCTTCACATCGCGAAAGCTCTTGCGCTCCGCACCGCCGACGCCGAGGTAGAACTCCTTGACGTCCTCGTTGTTCGCCAGGTCGCTGGCCTTGCCATCCATGACGATGCGGCCGCTCTCCAGGATGTAGCCGTAGTCGGCATAGCGCAGCGCCATGTTGGTGTTCTGCTCGGCGAGCAGGAAGGTCACGCGTTCCTTGTCGTTGAGGTCCTTCACGATGCCGAAGACCTCGTCGACGATCTGCGGCGCGAGGCCCATCGACGGCTCGTCCAGCAGCACCATGCTCGGGTTGGCCATCAGCGCGCGGCCGATGGCGCACATCTGCTGCTCCCCACCGGATGTGTAGGCCGCTTGCGACGTGCGCCGCGTCTTCAGCCGCGGAAAGTACGCGTAGACCTTCTCCAGCGTCGCGGCGACGGCGGCCTTGCCGTCGCTGCGCGTGTAGGCGCCGGTCATGAGGTTCTCCTCGATGGTCAGGTGCGCGAAGCAGTGCCGCCCCTCCATCACCTGCACCAGCCCGCGCCGCACCAGTTCGGCCGGCGACAGCGCCTCGATGCGCTCGCCGCGCAGCTCGATCGTGCCCTTGGTCACCGCGCCACGCTCGCCCGCGAGCAGGTTGCTCACGGCGCGCAGCGTGGTCGTCTTGCCCGCACCGTTGCCGCCGAGCAGCGCCACGATCCCGCCCTCGGGCACGACCAGCGACACGCCCTTCAGCACGAGGATCACGTGGTTGTAGATGACCTCGATGCCGTTGACATCGAGGAAGGGCTTGCTGGCGGACATGTTCAGCAGGTGCGGGCCTTGACGTTCTTGTCCTTCGCGTACTTCTCCGCGAACTCCTTCACCAGCGCATTGATGTGCGTCTTGTCGGACTGGTACCAGTCGGAGGTGATGTTCCACTTGCCGCCGTCCCACTGGATGATCTTGGCCCAGTCGTTGCCCATGTGGTTGGCACACGAGGTCTTCACTGGCCGCATCATTTCGCCGAAGCCCAGCGCCTTCAGCTTGTCGGCCGTGAGGTCCAGGTTCTCGAAGCCCCAGCGCACCTGTTCCGACGTGAGCGACTTGCCCTTGCCGTACTTCTCCTGCGCCGCGCGGATGGCCTCCACCTGCAGCATCGAGATCATGATGCCGCGGTTGTAGGCGATGCTGCCGACTCCATTGGCCGGGCCGGTGCCCTGGCCCTTGTCGTGGACGAACTTCTTGATGTCGTCGAGCACCTTGTCCTTGGCCGCACTGTTCTGCAGCGTGATGGCGTTGTAGCCCTTGGCGCCGTCGCCGATGTCCTTCACGTCATGGTCCGAGCCGGCCCACCAGATGCCGTAGATCTTCTCGCGCGGATAGCCGCTGGCCTGCGCCTCGCGGATGCCGGCCGGCGTCATCACGCCGGCGGACCAGAACAGCACGTAGTCGGGCCGGGCCTGGCGGATCTGCAGCCAGGTCGACTTCTGCTCGACGCCGGGCGGCGTGACAGGGTAGAGCTGCACCTCGAAGCCCTCGGCCGCCGCGCGCTTCTGCAGCAGTGGGATCGGCTCCTTGCCATAGGGCGAGTCGTGATAGACCAGTGCGATCTTCTTGCCCTTGAGGCTGCCCTTTTCCTTCTTCGCGATGTCCTGCAGCATCACGTCGGTGGCGGTCCAGTAGGTGCCCATCAGCGGGAAGTTCCATTCGAACACCGTGCCGTCCACCGACTGCGACAGGCCATAGCCGGCCGTCTCCACCGACACCTTGTCGACGAATGCCTTGTCGGTGACGGCGAAGGTGATGCCGGTCGATTGCGTGTCGAAGCCCGAGGCGCCCGTGCCCTTGCCCTTGAGCCGCTCATAGCACTCCACGCCCTTGGCCGCGTCGTAGGCCGTCTCGCATTCTTCAAACGCGAGCTTCACGCCGTTGACGCCGCCGTCGCGTGCGTTGATGAGCTTCAAGTAGTCCTGCTTGCCATCGGCCCATGGAATGCCCAGCGGTGCGAACTGGCCGGTGCGGTAGACCAGCAGCGGAATGAACTGCTCTGCTGCCTGGGCCTGGGCGAGCGTGCTGGCCGTGACCATCGACAACCCGGCAGCGGCGAGTGCGGCAGCGCGGGCGAGATTCCTGAGTTGCATGCTTGTCTCCTTCTTGATTGAAATGCGGAACGTGCGAGTGAAAGCTAGTGTGGGAAGGGCCAGAGTCGCAGCTTCTGCCGACCCGTAGACCAGAGCCGCGCCAATCCATGCGGCTCGACGATGAGGAAGAACACGATCAGCGCGCCGAAGATCATGTGCTCCAGGTGCGACGCGGTGCCCGTGGAGATCGAGAGGCCCAGCCAGTGCGGCACGTAATTGAGGAACAGCGGCAGCAGCACCACGAAGGCCGCACCGAAGAAGCTGCCCGCGATCGAGCCCAGCCCGCCAATGATGATCATGAACAGCAGTTGCAGCGACTTGTCGATGCTGAAAGCCGAGGGCTCCCAAGCCCCGAGGTGCACGAAGCCCCACAGCGCCCCCGCCACGCCGACGATGAAGCTGCTCACCGCAAAGGCCGACAACTTGGCATACACAGGCCGGATGCCGATCACGGCCGCTGCCACGTCCATGTCGCGCATCGCCATCCATTCACGGCCGATGGCGCCGCGCACCAGGTTCTTGGCCAGCAGCCCGAAGACCACGACCAGCGTGAGGCACAGCAGGTACTTCTGCATCGGCGTCGTGAACTCGAAGCCCAGCATCTGCAAGGTGCGCACGCTGACCGAGCCCGATGACGAATCGTTGGTGACCCACTTCACGCGGTTGGTGAACCAGTCGACGAAGAACTGCGCGGCCAAAGTCGCCACCGCCAGGTACAGCCCGCGGATTCGCAGGCTCGGAATGCCGAACAGCACGCCGAACACGGTCGCGCACAAACCGCCGCCGATCAGCGCGATGATCAGCGGCATGCCGTCGATGCGTACCTGCAGGTTGTAGGCCGCATAGGCGCCGACGGCCATGAAGGCGCCAGTGCCCAGCGAGATCTGGCCACAGTAGCCGACCAGGATGTTGAGCCCGATGGCCGCGAGCGAGAGGATCAGGAAGGGGATGAAGATCGCGCGGAAGGCGTAGTCGCTGGCGAACATCGGCAGCGCGATGAAGGCGATCGCCGCGAGCGCGAGCATGGCCCAGCGGTCCTGCGCGACCGGGAACAGCGCGAGGTCGGCGCTGTAGCTGCTCTTGAATTGGCCGTTTTCTCTGTAGAACATCGACGGGCTTCCTTACACGCGATCGATGATCTTGTCGCCGAAGAGCCCTTGAGGTCTCACCAGCAATACGGCCAGTGCAAGCACATAGGCAAACCAGTTCTCAATACCACCACCCAGGTACGGCCCGAGGTATATCTCCGACAGCTTCTCGCCCACACCGATGATCAGCCCGCCCAGGATCGCCCCCGGCACCGAGGTCAGCCCACCCAGGATCACCACCGGAAACGCCTTCAGCGCCACCAGCGAGATCGAGTACTGCACGCCCAGCTTGCTGCCCCAGATCACGCCCGCGACCAATGCCACGAAACCGCCGATCGACCACACGATGACCCAGATGCGCGCCAGCGGAATGCCGATGGATTGCGCGGCCTGGTGGTCGTCCGCGACGGCACGCAGCGCGCGGCCGGTGGCGGTCTTCTGGAAGAACAGCGTGAGCATCGTCACCAGCGCCGCCGCGAGCACCGCCGCATAGAGGTCTTCCTTGCTGAGCAGCAGGCCGCCCTGGAATACGTTCTCCAGCACGATCATCGGGTCCTTGGGCATGCCGATGTCGATCTTGTAGGTGGCGCTGCCGAAGAGCAGTTGGCCCGCGCTGTCGAGGATGTTGGCGATGCCCAGCGTGGCCATCAGCAGCGTGATGCCTTCCTGGTTGACGAGGCGCCTCAATGCCAACCGCTCGACCAGCCACGCGACGACGACCATGCACAGCGCGGCGGCGATGAAGGCGAGCAGGTTGGCGAGGAGGGCGCTGTTGAAGCCGAGCCACTGCGGGATCCACTCGGCGAAGCGCGCCATCGCCAATGCGGCGAAGAGCACCATCGCGCCTTGTGCGAAGTTGAAGACGCCGGAGGCCTTGAAGATGAGCACGAAGCCCAATGCGACGAGGGCGTAGAGCATGCCGGCCATGAGGCCGCCGAACAGGGTTTCGAGGAAGAAGCCCATGTCAATGCTCCGTCCCCAGATAAGCCCGGATCACCTCGGGATTCGCCCGCACTTCATCCGGCGTGCCATCGCCAATCTTCTTGCCATAGTCCAGCACCACGACGCGGTCGCTGATGTCCATCACCACCCCCATGTCGTGTTCGATCAGCACGATGGTCGCGCCGAACTCGTCGTTCACATCGAGGATGAAGCGGCTCATGTCCTGCTTCTCTTCCACGTTCATGCCGGCCATCGGTTCGTCGAGCAGCAGCACCTGCGGCTCCATGGCCAGTGCGCGGCCCAGGTCCACGCGCTTCTGCAGTCCATAGGGCAGGCGACCGACAGGCGTCTTGCGATGCGCCTGGATTTCGAGGAAGTCGATGATGTGCTCGACGAATTCGCGGTGCTGCAACTCCTCGCGCTCCGCCGGCCCCCAGCGCAGCGCCTGCGCGAGCAGCCCGCACTTCATCTTCAGGTTGCGCCCCGACATGATGTTGTCGAGCACGCTCATGCCCTTGAACAGCGCCAGGTTCTGGAAGGTGCGTGCCACCCCCATCTCCGCCACCTGCCGCGAATTCATGTGCTTGAAGGTCTTGCCCCGGAAGGTGATCGAGCCCTGCTGCGGCTGGTACACGCCGTTGATGCAATTGAGCATCGAACTCTTGCCCGCCCCATTCGGTCCGATGATGGCCCGCACCTCGTGCTCGCGCACGTTGAAGCTGATGTCCGTGAGCGCCTTCACGCCCCCGAAGCCCAGCGTGATGTTCTGTACGTCGAGGATGACGTCGCCGGTCTTCCTAGCCATGGACAGTCCCCAGGAATGCGTCCGGCTGTCCGATCCCGTAATTCATGCGGCCTCCCGGACAGCACCAAAGCGCTTCGCCTCGACGATCTTCAGCGTCGCGCTGACAACGCCCGTGCGCCCGTCCTCGAACTTCACTTGCGTCTCGATGAACTGCTCCGCCTTGCCGTCATACAGCGCATCCACCAGCACCGCGTACTTCTCCGCGACGTAACCGCGCCGCACCTTGCGCGTGCGCGTCATCTCGTCGTCGTCCGGATCCAGTTCCTTGTGCAGCACCAGGAAGCGTGCGACCTGCGTGTCGGCCATGCCTTCCTCGGCGGCGAGGTCGGCGTTGACCTTGCTGACGCACTCGGCGATCAGCGCCAGCACCTCGGGCTTGCCGGCCAGGTCGACGTAGCCGCCGTAGGGCAGCCCACGCCGCTCCGCCCAATTGCCCACGGCCTCGAAGTCGATGTTGACGAAGGCGCAGACCTCGTCGCGCCCGTTGCCAAAGCACACGGCTTCCTTGATCTGCGGAAAGAACTTGAGCTTGTTCTCGATGTAGTTGGGCGCAAAGATCGCGCCGGTCTTCATGCGGCCCACGTCCTTGGCACGGTCGATGATGCGCAGGTGTCCTTCGGCATCCAGCACGCCCGCGTCGCCGGTGTGGAAGTAGCCGTCGGCGTCCAGCACCTCGGCCGTCGCGTCGGGCCGCTTGTAGTACTCCTTGAGCACCGACACGCCGCGCACCAGCACCTCGCCGTTGTCGGCGATGCGCAGTTCCATGCCGGGCGCCGCGGTGCCGACGGTCTGCAGCTTGACCTTGCCGTCCTGCTGCAGGCAGACATACGCGCAGGTCTCGGTCTGCCCGTAGAACTGCTTGAGATTCACGCCGATCGAGCGATAGAAGCGGAACAGGTCCGGCCCGATTGCCGCGCCGGCCGTGTAGGCCACGCGGATGCGGCTCATGCCCAGCACGTTGCGCAGCGGCCCATACACCAGCGCATTGCCGATCGCATACATGAAGCGATCGCCAATGCCCACCGGCGCGCCATTGAGGATGTCCGCGCCCACGCGCTGCGCCAGCGCCATGAACTTCGCATACAGCCAGCGCTTGGGCGCAGCCGCGTCTTCCATGCGGATCGACACCGCCGTGAGCAGCCCTTCGAAGGTGCGCGGCGGGCCGAAGTAGTAGCTCGGGCCGATCTCGCGCATGTCGTTCATCACCGTTTCGGCCGACTCGGGGCAGTTCAGCGTGAAGCCGCCGACCAGCCATTGCGCCACCGAGAACAAGTGGTCGCCGACCCAGGCCATCGGCAGGTAGCTCATGATGTTGTCGCCGGGGCCGAGCCTGTCACTGGCCACGCCGCCATGTCCTGCCGCGATGAAGCTCGCATGCGTCTGGCACACGCCCTTGGGGCGGCCAGTGGTGCCGGAGGTGTAGAGGATCACGGCCACGTCGGAGGCCACGCCGCTGGCCACGGCCGCATCGAAGTGGCCGCCATTCGCGGCATCGAAGGCGCGGCCCAGTTCGCGCAACTGGTCGTAGCTGATGACGCCCGGCTGGTCGTAATGGCGCAGGCCTTTCGGGTCGTCGTAGATGATGTGGCGCAGTCCCTGGTGTCCGTCCGCAGTCAGCAGGTCGCGGCATTCGAGCAGTTTGTCGACCTGCTCCTGGTCTTCCGCGATCACGAAGTCGATGGAAGCGTCCTGCAGCATGAACACCATCTCGCCCGCCACCGCGTCCTGGTACAGCGGCACCGGCACGCCGCGCAGGCTCTGCGCCGCGATGACGGCCATGTACAGGTGCGGCCGATTCGCGCCGACGATGGCCAGGTTGTCGAAGGGCCGGAAGCCCAGGCTCGCCAACCCGCAGGCGATCTCGCGCACTTCCTTCGCCACGCCGGACCAGGTCCAGGTCTGCCAGATGCCCAGGTCCTTCTCGCGCACGGCAGGCGCGTCCGGCTGCCGTGCCGCGTGCGCGGCCAGCAGTCGCGGGAAGGTGTCGGCAGGGAGTGGGGGGAGGGTCACGGTGCGCCGGATCGTAGGACGCACTTTGACGCCAGCTTGTCGTTCCAACGACAATCCTAGGGACACTACTCCCCGGAGTTTCCCGATGCCGCATGAGTGGCGCCTTAGCTCATGACTTCACCCGCCGGAAATTCCATCCGCGATCGCGCGCGACCGGCCACCGCCGACGAGCTGGCCAACATCCCCTGGCTACACACGCTCTCGACGGTCGAGCGCAAGCGCGCCGAGTCCGCCATCGCCGTCGCCGAGGCCGAGCCCGGCGATCTGGTCTGCCGCATCGGTCGTGCACCGACCTTCTGGTTCGGCGTGGTCGAGGGCTTGCTCAAGATGAGCAACGACAACGCCGATGGCACCTCGCTGACCTACAGCGGGCTCCCGCCCGGTGGCTGGTTCGGCGAAGGCACGGCGCTCAAGCGCGAGCCCTACCGCTACAACATCCAGGCCCTGCGCCGCAGCCTCGTGGCCGGCCTGCCTGTCGACGACTTCCACTGGCTGCTGGACCATTCGATCGGCTTCAACCGATTCGTGATGAACCAGCTCAACGAGCGGCTCGGCCAGTTCATCGCGGCGCGCGAGGCCGACCGGCTCAACGACCCCGATGCGCGCGTGGCCCGCAACCTGGCGGCGCTGTTCAACCCGGTGCTGTTCCCGGGCGTGGGCCAGTTGCTGCGCATCACGCAGCAGGAGCTGGCCTACCTCATCGGCCTGTCGCGCCAGCGCGTGAACCAGGCGCTGCGGACGCTGGAAGGGCAGGGCGCGCTGCGGGTGGAGTACGGCGGCATTCGTGTGCTGGACCTGCCGGCGCTGCGTATCGGGAAGGTGGCGAACGGACGTGGTTCGCAGCAGCCCTGACCCGATAATCGCGCGCAGCCACCGAGAGAACACAAGATTGGCAACCAGCCTCAGCCGCACCCCACCTCGAAAGAATGCCACCGCAACTGCCGTCCCGCTGTATGCGCGGGTGCGCGAGATCCTTGATGTCGCGCGATTCAACGTGGCGCGGACGGTCAATACCTCGCAAGTCGCCGCCAATTGGCTGATCGGGCGGGAGATTGTTGAAGAGGAACAGAGGGGGCAGCGCCGCGCCGGCTATGGCGCGAAGATCCTGTCCGATCTCTCGGCGAGATTGAACATGGAGTTCGGTCGCGGCTACTCGGTTGATAACCTGGAGGTGTTTCGTCAGTTCTACATCGACTATCCGCGGCTGATTTCCGTGACGGCGTCTCGGAATTCGTCTCTCCCACCGGTCTTGCTCCCAGACTCAAATTCCGAGACGCTGTCTCGGAAATCGGATGTGGAGGGCGAATGGGAGCCCGGCTTGCTCGACGCACTGAAAGACCCGCTTGTGATCGAATTCCTCGGACTGCCGGAATCTCCTCGGTTGGTCGAATCCGCACTGGAGCAGGCGCTTATCGACCTGAAAGTGGGAAAGCTCACGCACGGAGACCTCGGCCAGATCCAGTTCTGCGTCAATTTCTACGACGGAGAGCGGAGAACCGAAGGGGACAACCCAACATTGGGCTTGATACTGTGCCCCGACAAGAACGACGCAGTCGTGAGGTACACCCTGGGCGAGCAACAGGAGCGGAACATCTTCACGAGCCGATACCAGTTGCACTTGCCTACGGAACAGGAGTTGGAAAGCGAACTGCGCCGCGAGCTTCGGCAATTGAGCGCGGCCGTTCCGCGATTGGCACCCTCATCCAAGACAGCGAAGAGAGTCAAGTCCTGAACATGGAAACCTTCATCCTCCTCGCCTTCCTCGGAGTCGTCGCCTTCGTCCTCAAGTCACGCGACCAGCGCCAGCGCATCGCGCTGCTGGGCAGCCACCTCGGCAACTACGAGATCGAGAAGCTCATGGAGAAGCTGACCGACGGCTACATGCGCTGCCTCGGCGAGCCCAACGCCGAGCGCCAGGCCCAGATCTGGAGCATGCTGAGCACGACCGAACTGGACCTCTCCGCGCAGTTCACCCGCTTTGCCACGGGCTTCGCGCGGGTCAGCGAGGCAGACGCCCGCGTGAGCAAGATCCCGCTGGCCTTGCCGCTGGCCAACACGCTGTTCCCGGCCGCCACCTTTGACGTGCGCAAGGCCTTTGCCATCCATGCGAAGGGCATTGCCGACGCCGCGGCCAACACGCTCGACCAGCCGCCCAAGGCCAAGGCCTTCATGATGTCGGCGGAGCTGTTCCTCATGCAGCACACCTGCCACTGGTTCTGCAAGTCGAAGATCGTCGCTTCGGCACGGATGATGGCCCGGCACCAGACCTCGTATCAGCTCGCGCTCGAATCGGTGTCGCCGGCCACGCGCGAGGCCTATCGACATCTGATCGAGGGGTAGGCGTCTTGCGCGGGTGAGTGCGGCCTCGCTGTGGGTGGACATGCTAAGGGAAAACCACAGTCATTAACATTTTGTATTGTTTGTAACGGATAATGCTTTCGTCATAGACAACCGCAAAAGCCCATGCTGAGAACCTTCGCCCTCCTGCTCGCGCCCTTGCTGACTGTCGGACTCATCTACTCGTTTGGCTGGTGGACCTTGCTCGTCACCGTCACGCTGGTGGCTTGTACCTTTGTCTTCTCGATGCGCAAGGGTACGGACGAAGACCTGGCCAACTCCGGCGCCGGCCAGACTTCATTCGGCACGCCAACCACGTTCATGGCCCAGCTCAAGTAGGCCGCTTCCGTGCCAGGGCGCTGCACCTCCGCGGCGTCGCGCCACAATGGCTGCCCGGCCGAATTCACCGGCCGCTCCAGCCAACCATGCCTCCATCCGACAAGCCCTCCACGGCCGGCGCCCCCCTCGCGGACGCCGGAGACGCCCTGCTGGCCGCACAGGCCCAGCACGACGCGATGGCCGAGCAACTCGCCAAACTGAACGAATTGCTCGCCAAGCCGCTCAATGAAATCCTCGCTGAGCGCGACAAGTTCAAGGAAGCGGCAGCCGCCTGGGATGCCTTCGGCGCCATGTGGCTGCTCTCGCAGCGCGCCATGAAGCGCGTGGCGCTCGACCTGGCTGCCCAGCAGGGCGTTAGCGAGGCCGAGGTCGTGAACCGCGCCATGGCCTATGCCAACGACGTGCTCAACGGCGATGGCGTCGACCTGGGCGGCACCATCGCCGAGCCGCAGATGGCACACATCGCCCGCCACCGCGCGCTCCTGCGCAAGCAGTTCAGGCAAGGCTGAGCCGCAACCGAACCTACGAACACAGGGAACCCGCCATGGCCGTCGCCAGATCCTTCGACACCGCCGACTACAAGCTCTTTCCGTCGCCGCGGAACGTGCACCGCACGGTGTTCCCGCACCAGGTCTTCGTGCCGCATCCGTATGCATTGATCGACCTGCCGAGCTACTACCTCAAGGGCAAGTACAGCCTGTTTGCCGCGTGCCGCCTGTCGGACGGCAAGATGGGGCAGCTCGTGACGTTGGAACTCCCGGAGGACGAGGTCAAGTTCCAGGCCAACTTCGTCCCCGATTGAATGATCGACTAACCAACGCAAGAAAAGGAGACAGCAACCATGTTCCAACCCACCCTCATGTCGGGCCAGCGCATCCTCGTGACCGGCGGCGGCACCGGGCTCGGCAAATCGATGGCCGAGCGCTTCCTGAGCCTCGGCGCGGACGTGGCCATCTGCGGCCGGCGACAGTCGGTGGTGGAGGAGACGGCGGCCGAGTGGCGCAAACAGTTTCCGGATCGGCGCATCGACACCTTCGGCGTCGACATCCGCAATGCGCAGGCGGTGGACGAGATGGTCGAGGCGCTGTTCGCCAGCGGCGGGCTCACAGGGCTCATCAACAACGCGGCCGGCAACTTCGTCTCGCCGACCGAGGCACTGTCGCCGCGCGCCTTCGATGCCATTGCCAACATCGTCTTCCACGGCAGCTTCTACGTGACGCAGGCCGTCGGCAAGCGCTGGGTGGCGCAGGCCAAGTCGGGCGAATGGAAGCCGGGCAGCCCGTTCCGCAGCGTGATGAGCATCATCGTGACCTGGGTCGACAACGGCAGCCCCTACGTCGTGCCCTCGGCCATGAGCAAGGCCGGCATCGAGGTCATGACGAAGTCGCTGGCGCTGGAGTGGGCGCGCTACGGCATCCGCCTCAACGCGGTCGGCCCCGGCGAGATCCCGACCGAGGGTATGAGCAAGCGCCTGAACCCCGGCGAGGAGCCCGGCGCGCGCAGCAAGAAGACCAACCCGATGGGCCGCGTCGGCGAGATGAGCGAGTTGCAGAACCTGGCCGCCTTCCTGATGGCGCCGGGGCAATGCGACTGGCTCACCGGGCAGTCGATCATGATGGACGGCGGACAGGCCGCGGCGACGGGGGGCAACTTCTACGAACTGCGGCAGTGGAGCGATGCGGACTGGATGGCCGCGCGGGAACGCATCGAGGCGCAGAACGCGAAGGACAAGACGCAGCGGTGAGGCGAGGGCGCGGGTTCCTGTCCAAGCGGAGCCCGAACGGCCTCTTCGAACGCGCGAGAACATGAGCCGCAATTGCCAATTTACGGCTCATGATATGAGCCGAATTGACATACCATCGGCTCATGAGCCCAAAGCGCACCCCCTACATATGGCAGAAGCCAGGTTGGCCTGAGCTCCATTTCGATATGGCCACCGTCGGCCAGGAACTGACGGATGCGCACCGCATGCTTGGCGAGATCGAGGGCAAGGCCGCCGCGCTGGGGCTGGGGACCACCAGCGATGTGGCGCTCGACGTCTTTTCGGGCGAGGTCATCGCCACGGCCGCCATCGAGGGCGAGGCACTGTCCGTTGATGCCGTCAGGTCCTCGGTGATGCGCAGACTGGGTATGGGATCCACAGGGCCATCGAACCGCCATGTCGATGGCCTCGTCGAGGTGGTCAATGACGCGACCACTCGGTTCGACCTGCCGCTCGACGAGGACCGGCTCTGCCGCTGGCAATCGGCCTTGTTCCCGGGCGGTACATCCGGGATCCAGCGAATCGCGGTCGGGCGGTATCGGGATCACGAAGAGCCCATGCAGATCGTGGGCGGCAAGTTGGGCCGCGAGACGATCTACTACGTGGCGCCTCCTTCGCGCACCGTGCGCGCGGAAATGGATCGATTCCTTGCCTGGTTCGCCGACACGGCGCCGGCCGCTGGCGGGACACTCGACGGGGTGGCGCGGGCCGCGGTCGCGCACCTGTGGTTCGAAACCATCCACCCGTTCGAGGACGGCAATGGCCGCATTGGCAGGGCCATCATGGACATGGCCATCGCACAACACCAGCGCAAGCCGGTGCGGCTCTACAGCCTGTCGCGCCAACTGCTGTCATCCCGGAAGGACTACTACGACTCGCTCAACCAGGCACAGCGCGGCGACGTCGATGTGTCAGCCTGGGTGCAATGGCTGGCTCGGCAGTTCTCGGCCGCGTGCACGCACACAAGCACGGTCATCGACCAGGCGATCGCCAAGCGGCGCTTCTGGGATCAGCATGGCGCGCGCGTCAACGACAGGCAGCGCATGGTCCTGCAACGGCTCCTCGACGATGGCGATGGAGGCTTCGACGGCGGCATGAATGCCGAGAAGTACATGAAGATCACCAAGGCATCCAAGCCCACGGCAACACGTGACCTGGCCGCCATGGTGGAAGCGGGTCAGATGTGGTCCATCGGCATGGGTCGGGCCGTGCGGTACTACGTCAACATGCCGGGCTGGACTCATGGTGTGGAGCGCGGCTGAACTTCAAGCGCGCGAGGCTCACCCGAGTGCCGCGCCGCCCCAATGCAGCCATGCGGCCACGAACGCAGCGAGGAATATCGTCTCGCCAACCATCAGGGCGATCGGCATCCATCCCACCGTTGCAAGGTCCTTCAATCGGGTCTTCATGCCGATCGCGGCGATCGCCGTCACGAGGCACCATTGCGAAAGGTCCACACCCGCTTGCGTGACCGCCTTGGGCACCCAGCCCGTGCTGTTGACGGCGACCAGTACCGCAAAGGCCAACGCGAACAATGGCAACAGCGGCGGGCGCTTGCCTTCGACAGCGCCAACTCGATGGCTTCGCGCCAGCACACCCGCGAACGCGATCACCGGCAGCAGCATCGCGACGCGCAGCAGCTTCACGAAGGTGGCGGCATCGCCCGTGGCGGTGGACATGCCGTAGCCGGCACCGACGACCTGGGCCACGTCGTGGATCGTGCCGCCGAGGAAGATCCCGGCCTGCACAGGGTCGAGGCCCAGCGCGCGCACGATCATCGGATACACGATTATGGCCAGCGTCGACTGCGCGCTGACGCTGATCACCGTGAACAGGGTGGCGCGCTCCCGCAGGGCATGGTTCGGCATGGCCGCGGAAAGCGCCATGGCCGCCGAGGCGCCGCAGATCGCGACCGCGCCGCCGGTGAGCAGGCCGAAGAAGCTTCGATACCCCATCAGCCTGGCCAGCCCGATGCCCAGGCCGATGGTGAGCGCCACCGATGCCACCACCATCAGCACCGGATGCCAGCCCATGGCCGCGATCTGGCCAGTGGTGATGCGCAGGCCCAGCAGCGCCACGCCGATGCGCAGCACCTGCCGCGCCGTCCACTCGATGCCCGCGATGCAGGGGCCGTCGGCGGACAGGAAGTTCATGGCCATGCCGAGCAGCAATGCGAAGAGCATGACGGGCGCGCCGTAGTGCTGCGACAGGAACGTGGCCGCCGCGGCCACGACGGCACTGGCGAGGACGCCAGGGAACAGCTCGCGACCCAGAGCGGGCCAGCAGGACAGGGTCAATGCAGTCATGGGAGATGTGCTTGCAGCGAAGCGTCGATTCAGAACAGGTGCCGGATGCCGATGTCGTAGCCGGTGGATGACTGCGGCACCGGCGTCGAGCCGTTGACCGGCTTGGTGTAGAAGCTCGGACCACCCACCGTCAGGTCGGCGCCGTTCTTGTTGTTGATGCGCGCCGCGGTCGCGTACAGCGCCGTGCGCGCGGACAGGTTGTGCACGTAGCCGAGGGCGAACTTCTCGGACTTCGGATCACGGGACAGGCCAGGAACGACCTGGGCCAGCGCAGCGACGTTGTTGTATTTCACCTGCGTGTAGACGGCGCGGATCAGGCCGGGTCCGACCGGCACATGAATGCCCACCAGCGCGCCGTTGGCGCCGGGAGGCGCGGTGCTGACCGGAGCGGCCGAGGAATCGATCCGCAGCTTGTTGTGCGAGTACTCGGCCATCAGCTTCGCGACGCCGAAGTCGTAGGAGGCGCCCAGGTTCCAGATGTCGAGCGAGGTGGTCGTGCCCTGCGCGAACTGGTCGCCGATCGTGCTTCGCGCAGCCGCGAGGGCAATGTCCAGGCCGCCCTTGGCATAGCCGAATCGACCACCGACGTAGCGGCCCGCACGCTGGCTGTTGGCCACGTTCGGGGTCGTAACGCCCGGTTCGTACTTGATGGCCTCGTTGAAGGCGTACATGACCTGGCCGTAGAAGCCGCCCAGGTTCGGCGGCAGGAAGTAGCCCACCGAGTTGGAGGCGCGAACGTAGGCCGGGTTGGCCTGGAATCCGTTGGCGGCCTGGCCGGGTGTGTTGAAGCCGCTCGCGGTCGCAATCAGGTTGATGCCGACGCCGTTGGAGGTGAACGGATCGAAGACGGCATCGTTCCAGAACGTCGGCGTGTAGTCCCTGCCGACGCGGATTTCGCCCAGGGTGCCGGACAGGCTGACTGTCGAACGGCGGTTGAAGGCGATCACCCCACCGGGCGCGAAGCCGCCGCCGGTGTCGTTGGCCAATCCGGCCTCCAGCCAGAAGCCGGCCGCGATGCCGCCACCGAGATCCTCCGTGCCCCGAAAGCCCAGTCGGCTGCCCGCGTAGCCCGAACTGTTCTGCACCGTGCTGCTGGTCGTCACGCTCAGGCCGAGCGGCGTTTCGGACTTGTTCGAATAGCTGCTGACGGTGGCGTCGAGGACGCCGAACACGGTGACGGAGGACTGGGCCCACGCGCCGCCGGCAACGAAGAGGGCGGCGAAGGTCGCGGGAATTCTTGCGGGAGCGTGGGCCATGAAGTCGTTGTCCTTGCTGCGTTGAGCGAAGGCCAGACTTTATGGATCGGGGTCGCCGTCAGCTTGACCGTGGATGACACGGACTTTTCATTTCATGCCTGCGCTCGCGCGCGGCGCAGAGGGAGTCAACGGCCCTTGCGCAAGGCGCCGCGTTGCGCCCGGCTCTGCTTCGCGCTGCAACCGTACTGGGTGTGGTACCAGCGCGAGAGCGCGCTCGGCGCCGAGAAGCCGAGCAGCATGGCAACCTCGGTCAACGGCCGATCGCTCTCGATCACATGCCGCTGCACGAGCTCCTTGCGGATCTCGTTGACCATGGACGAGAAGGTCTCTCCTTGTTCATCCAGGCGGCGCTGGATCGTGCGGCTCACGAGGCCCAGGTGGTCGGCCACCTGCTCGATCGTGCAGCGCCCGCTCGGCATCAGCAGGAGGATCGCGCGCCGCACGTCCTTGAGCATCGTTTCCCCTTGCAGCCTGGCGGAGGTGTCCAGCAATTGCTGCGCGTAGCGGGCCATCGCCGGATCGGCCGAAGGGTTGCGCGCATCGAGATCGGACTTCGTGCAGACGACGCAGTTGATCGAATAGTCGAAGTCGACGCGCGGGCCGAACAGGCGGTGATGCGTGCTGGCGTCGCGCGGTGCCTGGTGCTCGAAGCACACGCGTCGCGGCTGCCAATGCTCGCCCAGGAACTGGCGCATCAAGCGCACCATCACGCCGAGTGCCAGTTCGATTCGCTGCCGCGTGAACTGCTTCGCGTTGCCGGCCCGCACGTCCTCGCGGATCACGACCACGCCGGCCGACTCCTCGATCATCAGAGACAGCGAACCGTTGAGCAGCGACTGGTAGCGCACCAGCACATCCAGCGAATCGCGCAAGGTGGCCTGGTCGCGGATCAGCATGCCCACGGCGCCAAGGTTGGACAACATGCGTGACTCCGCCATGCACAGGCCGAAGCTTTCGTTGCCCGATTTGGCTGCAGATGCCTGGAGCAATTGACCCACGCGCTCGACCGGAATCATGAGGTCCGCGTCCTGCAAGACGCCGGGGTGCAAACCTGCCTCGGAGAGCATGCGCACCGGGTCCAGCCCGCCGGCCCGGGCGACCTCGCTGTAGTTGGTGAGGCACGCAGACCGGACAAGCAGGGACATCGCGACATACCGAATGGAATCTGGCGCACGAGGATAAGTGCGTGTCGTCGAATGTCAAGCGCGATGCCGCGCGCGTCACGACACTGGCCGGCATCAACAGCGCACACGCTTTCAGGAGACGCAACATGACCCTCATCCTCGATGCGGCACCCGCAGTGGTCCGCGCCAGTTCGCTGGGCAACTCGATCCGTGTCGAGCCGCTCACTTGCACAATCGGCGCCGAGCTCGGCAACGTCAACCTGGGCGCGGCCGCGGAAGACAAGTCGCTGGCGGCGGAGATCCGTGCGCTGCTGCTCAGGCACCGCGTCGTGTTCTTCCGCGACCAGGACATCACGCGGGCCCAGCACGTCGCATTTGCGCGCCACTTCGGCGAACTGGAGGACCACCCCGTGGTGGGCAGCCACCCCGACCATCCGGGGCTCGTGCAGATCTACAAGACCGCCGCGAGCCCGCCGGAACACCACGAGAATTCCTGGCACACCGATGCGACATGGCGCGACAAGCCGCCGATGGGCTGCGTGCTGCGATGCATCGAATGCCCACCCGTGGGTGGCGACACGATGTGGGTCGACATGGCCCTGGCCTATCGCCAGTTGCCCGAGGACATCAAGGCGAAGATCGCGCCCCTGCATGCGCGCCACGGCATCGAGCAGAGCTTCGGCGCGGCGATGCCGATCGAGAAGCGCCATGCGTTGAAGGCGCAGTACCCGGATGCCGAGCACCCGGTCGTTCGCACCCATCCGGAAACCGGCGAGAAGGTGCTGTTCGTCAACGGCAGCTTCACGACGCACTTCACCGATTTCAATACGCCGGCCAATGTGCGCTGCGGCCTGGACAAGTCGCCGGGCGCCAGCCAGTTGCTCAACTACCTGGTCAGCCAGGCCTTCATCCCCGAATACCAGGTCCGCTTCCGCTGGAAGAAGAACAGCGTGGCCTTCTGGGACAACCGGTCGACCCAGCACTATGCCGTGATGGACTACCCGCCATGCGATCGAAAGATGGAACGCACGGCCATCGTGGGCGACGTGCCGTACTGAATTCGCAGCCCTGCAGACACCTGTCAATCAAAGGAGATAGCCCCATGGCAACAGCCATCAAGTTCCACGAAACCGGCGGGCCCGAGGTCCTTCGCGCAGAAGAGGTCGACGTCGGCGAACCGGATCCTGGCGAGGTCCGCGTCCGCCACGTGGCGGTGGGCCTGAATTTCGCCGACACGTACTTCCGCGGCGGCACCTATCCGGTCCCGCTTCCCAGCGGCATCGGCAACGAAGGGGCCGGCGTGATCGAGGCGGTCGGTGCTGGCGTGAGCCATCTGGCGGTCGGCGATCGCGTGACCTATACCGGCTTCATCAACACGCTCGGCGCCTACAGCACCGAGCGGCTGATTTCCGCCGCATTGCTGATCAAGCTGCCGGAGGCCATCAGTTGCGAGGTCGCCGCGGCCATGACGATGCGAGGCTTGTCCGCGGCCTACCTGGTCCGCCGGATCTACCCGTTCAAGCCGGGCGACGCGGTGCTGCTGCATGCCGCGGCAGGCGGCGTCGGCCTGATCGTTTCGCAGTGGGCGAAGCTGCTCGGGCTGACCGTGATCGGCACCGTGTCGACCGATGCCAAGGCCGAGACGGCGCGCGCCCATGGCTGCGATCACACGATCAACTATAGCCACGAGGATGTCGCGAGCCGCGTGCGTGAACTGACGAACGGGGTCGGCGTTTCGGTGGTCTTCGACAGCGTTGGCAAGGACACCTTCATGGCCTCTCTGGACTCGCTCAAGCGCCGTGGCCTGTTGGTCTGCGTGGGCACCGCGTCCGGAAAGATCCCGCCCTTCGATCCGCAGATCCTGGCGCGCAAGGGGTCGCTGTACCTGACCCGGCCGGGCCTGGCCGACTACATCGCGGATCCGGTCGAGAAGGCGGAACTGGTCGATGAACTGTTCGGGCATGTGGCCGCGGGCCGCATCCGCATCGAGATCAACCAGCGCTATGCATTGCAGGACGCAGTGCAGGCACACCGGGACCTCGAGGCTCGCAAGACCACAGGCTCCTCCATCTTCGTCATTTGAGGTGAGCGACCATGCTTTCAAATTTCTTGAGACTGCGACGCTTCGCGATCATTGCGATGTGCTGGTTCGCGGCAGTCACGCCATCGCTGGCACAGCAATGGCCGGACAAGCCCATCCGCCTGATCGTCCCCGCGCCTGCCGGCGGCATTTCCGATGCGGTGGCCCGGCTGCTCGCCGAGCAATTGCGCGTGAACCTGGGCCAGACCGTGCTGGTGGACAACAAGCCCGGTGGCTCGGCCGTGGTGGCCGAGCGGGCGCTGATGAGCGCGCCTGCCGACGGCTACACCTGGATGGTGGGGCCGTCGAGCGTACTGACCGACATACCGCTGACGGTCAAGACGCCCTACGACGTCCTCAAGACCTTCACCTATGTCGCGGAAGCCAGCAGCATGGTTCATGTGCTGGTGGCCAACGCGAGCTTTTCACCGAGCAAGGTCAATGAAGTGCTGGACTACGCGAGGCGCAATCCCAAGTCCATCAGCGTCGCGAACCTCAGCGTCGGCACACGCTCCAACCTGCTCGGCGAGATGCTCCGTGAGAAGAGCGGGAACGACATGCTCGTGGTTCCCTACAAGGGCTCCGCACCCGCGATGGTGGACCTGATGGGCAACCAGGTGCAGCTGACCTTCGAGGTGGTGAGCAACGTCGTGCCCTTCGTCAAGAGCGGCAAGCTGAAGGCGCTCGCCGTCGCATCGTCGACCCGCTCGCAGCATCTTCCCAACGTGCCGAGCTTCGGTGAACTGGGCCTGCCGGACTTCGTGCTTCCGCATGCCAGCGTCGGCGTCTTCGTCCTGAGCAGCACGCCCAAGCCGGTCGTGGATCGCATCCAGGGCGAGATGGCCAAGGTCGTGCGCTCGGACATGTACCGTGCCGCGCTGATGGCGCAGGGCATGGACTTTCCGCAAGAAGCTTCGTTGGACCAGCTTCGCCAGACCCTGGCCCTGACCTCGACCCACAACCAGGAAATCATCAAGCGGCTGCAACTCCAGATCAGCCCTGAGTAAGCCTTTTCCCGACTCACAGTTCAACCCGGAGACCCATCACCATGAACTTCCTCGACGGACACCTGTATCCCGAGAACCAACAACCCCTGATCATCACGGCCGCCCCCTATGCGCCGGGCTGGATTCCCTCGGATTTCCCGGAAGACATCCCCATCACCATGGAGGAGCAGATCCAGAAGGCGGTGGACTGCTACGAAGCCGGTGCCACCGTGCTGCACCTGCACGTGCGCGAACCCGATGGCAGGGGCAGCAAGCGCCTGTCCATGTTCAACGAACTCATCGCCGGGGTGCGTGCGCGGGTGCCGGAGATGGTCATCCAGGTCGGCGGCTCCATCAGCTTCGCGCCGGAGTCCGAAGGCCAGGCCGCCAAGTGGCTCAGCGACGACACGCGGCACATGCTGGCGGAACTCACGCCGAGGCCCGACCAGGTGACGGTGACCGTCAACACCACGCAGATGAACGTGACGGAGCATGCGGGCCTGGACGACTTCAAGGGCGTCTCGCGCGGCTTCCCGCACCTCCACGCGACCTACAAGGACATGATCGTGCCCGCGAATCCCAGCTGGGTCGAGGAGCACATCCGCCGGCTGACGGCCGCCGGCATCCAGAGCGAGTTCCAGTGCTACAACATCAACAGCTTCGAGACGATCGAGCGGATGATCCGCCGCGGCATCTACAAGGGGCCGCTGGTGATGAACTGGGTGGCGATCAGCGGCGGCATGGACCAGGCCAACATCTACAACCTGGCCAATTTCCTGCGGGCGGCGCCGGACGGCGCGGTGATCACGGTGGAGAGTTCGGTGTTGAACGTGCTGCCGGTGAACATGATCGGCATGGCCCTGGGCCTGCACGTGCGCTGCGGCATCGAGGATGTGCTCTGGAACCAGACCCGCACGGGCAAGATGAGTTCGGTCGAGCAGATCAGGCAACTGGTGCGCATCGCCGGTGAGTTCGGCCGTCCGATCGCGACCGCGCAGCAGGCGCGCGAGATCATGAAGATCGGGGTCTTCTACGAGACGGCGGACGAGACGCTCCAGGCCAATGGGTTTGCGCCGAATCGCAATGGTGCAAACCAGGGGTTCCTGCGCAAGGCGGCCTGAGGAGCGGGCGCCCTGCGCTTGAAGGGCGAGGGCGAATGGCCAGATCGGCCGTTGCTCTCACCGCCCGTAAACCTTCCCAAACAACACCCAAGTCTTCCCATCGAACTTCGCCAGTTGCTCCCGCTCGATCGGATAGAAGTCATCCGGCCCGGTCTTGATGTTGATGCCCGGCAGTGACATCGGCAGCGTGATGTCCAGGTTGGCCGCCTGCTTCATCACGTTCTCGTGCGTGAGGTTGTCGCCGCATTGCTTGAGCACCTGCACCATGGTCTGTGCCACGCCGTAGCCGTAGACGCTGTTGGCATCGGTCAGGCTGCCGGCCGGGTAGTACTTCTTCATGAAGGCAAGCCAGTCCTTCATGCCGGCGTCGTTGGCCCATTGCGGATCGGTCGGGTCCTTGCCGTACAGCGCGGTCAGGATGCCCGCGCCGTTCTGCAGGCCGGCCGGCTCCATCACCGAGCTGACCGAGATCGACACGTTGGTCAGGTAGTGGGTCGGCTTCCAGCCGATCTCCGCGGCCTTCTTGATGGCCATGGCCGCGAACTTCGGTGTCGTGATGTTGAAGAACACGGTCGCGCCGGACGACTTCATGCTCAGCATCTGGCTGTCGATGGTCGGGTCGGTGACCTCGTAGCTCAGCTTGGAGACGATCATCGCCTTGGCCTTGTCGCCCAGGCCTTCCTCGAAGCCCTGCACGTAGTCCTTGCCGAAGTCGTCGTTCTGGTAGAGCACCGCGACCTTCGCGTTCGGCTGGGACTCGAGCAAATGTTGCGCGTAGATGCGCGCCTCGGCCGCATAGGGCGGCTGCCAGCCCATCGTGTAGGGGAAGCTCTTCGGGTCGCCGAACTTGGTCGCGCCGGTCGCGACGAAGAGCTGAGGCACCTTCTTGTCGTTGAGGTACTTGCGGATCGCGGTGTTGGTCGCGGTGCCGAGCGGGTTGAAGACCAGCAGCACTTCCTCTTCCTCGACCAGCTTGCGCGCCATCTCGACGGTCTTGGCCGGGTTGTAGCCATCGTCGAGCGGCAGGTACTTGATCTTGCGGCCGTTGATGCCGCCCTCGGCATTGACCTTGTCGAAGTAGGCACCGATGGTCTTGCCGATGGTGCCGTAGGCGGACGCGGGCCCGGAGTAGGGGCCGATCTGGCCGATCTTGATCTCCTTGTCGTCGGCGCCGGGGTCGTACTTCTTCTGCGCCATCGCCGTCGTGCCAAGCATTGCGGCGGCGAGGCCGAATGCGAAGGAAAGGGTCCACGCTTTCATGAGCTTCATGTCGGATGTCTCCTGGGGGTCAGAGCCGGGTTGGGGGATTTCGTGTCGGGCGCGGCTGCCGGCCGCAAGCGTGCCCACGCACCCTTGAGCAAGCCCATCGCGCCGGTGGGCATCAGGTACATCATCCCGATGAGCAGCACGCCGTAGATCGCCCACGGCGCCGACTTCGACAGCTCGTCGGCCACGTTCGGCACGAACTGGATGAACAGCGCGCCGAAGAACGCGCCCGGGATCGATGCCAGTCCGCCGACGACCAGCCCGACCAGCAGCGTGATCGACAGCAGCACGGAGAAACTGTCGGGCGCGACGAAGGCCACGCAGATCGCGCCGAGCGCACCCGCCACGCCGGTGTAGGCGGCCGAGATGCCGAAGGCCGTCGACTTCACGATCGGCAGGTTGATGCCCATCGCCGTCGCCGCGATCGGATGGTCCCGGATCGCGATCAGCGCGCGACCCGTCCGCCCGCGCAGCAGGTTGTACGCGAGCAGGAACATGATCGCCGTCACCGCGCAGGTGAAGAAGAACAGCCAGCGGTCGGCGTTCAGCGGCTGACCCAAAAAGCGGAACGTGAACGGCGGCTCCGGCTTGCTCAGCACGATGCCCTGCACGCCACCGGTCCAGTGCTCGATGAACTTCCACTTCAGCAACTGCGGCACCGCCAGCGCGAAGGCATAGGTGGCCAGCGCGAGGTAATGCCCGCCCAGCCGCAACGCCGGAAAGCCCATGAGAAAGCCGATGCAGAAGCACAGCACACCCGCCACCGGCAGCGTCGACCAGTAGGGCAGGCCGAAGCGATCCATCATGATCGCCGCCGCATACCCGCCCATCGCGAAGAAAGCGCCATGGCCGAGCGAGATCTGCCCGTTGAAGCCGGTCAGGATGTTCAGCCCGAGGATCGCGATCGCGTAGACCAGCACCAGGTTGAACTGGAACACCCGGTAGTTCTTGACCATGAAGGGCAGCACGCAGAGCGCCACCACCAGCAGCGCCCCGAAAATCCACGCGAGCTTTTTCTGGCGGTCGTTCATACGCGCGTCACCACGTTGCGGCCGAACAGGCCATTGGGGAACAGCGTCAGCGTGCCGACGATCAGCAGCAGCGCGACGGTGAGCTTCAATTCCGTGCCGATCACGTAGGCGCCGAGCAGGTTCTCCAGCACGCCGACGATGAAGCCGCCGGCCACCGCGCCGGCGGGGTTGTCGATGCCGCCAAGCAGCGCCGCCGCAAAGCCGTAGATCAGGATGCCGGTCATCATGTTCGGGTCCAGGAACACGGTCGGAGCGATCATCATGCCGGCCACCGCACCGATGGCCGACGCCAGGCCCCAGCCCATTGCCAGCATCCACGACACGCGGATGCCAACGAGCCGGGCCGACTCCGGATTCTGCGCCGCCGCACGCATCGCGAGGCCGATCGGCGTGAAGCGGAAGAAGGCCCACAGTCCCAGCAGCACGCACAGCATCACGCCCACCGTGCCGAGTTCATGCGCAGAGAAGAAGCGCGTGGCCAGTGCCGAGTCCTGCGCAAAGGGGCTTGGGAAGGCCTTGATCGTGTGGTCGAAGATCCAGCCGGAGAGCGAGTTGAAGATCACCAGCAGGCCGATGAACACAATCACGTTGGTCAGCACCGGCGCCCGCTCCACCGGCCGCACGATCAGCCGCTGGATCGCCAGCCCGCCGGTGAAGGAGAGGGCGACCGTGACGACGAACACCACCCAGTACGGCCAGCCCTTCTGCAGCAGCGACCAGGCGATGAAGGTCGAGAAGGTCGCGATCTCGCCCTGCGCGAAATTGATGTGGTGCGTGGCCTGGTAGATCATCACCAGCGCCAGCCCGATCGAGCCGTAGATGCATCCTGTCGCCAGGCCGGAGAAGATTTGATGCAGCAGTGCGTCCATCAGTACCCCAGGTAGGCGCGGCGCAGCGCCTCGTCACGCCGGATGTCGTCGGCCCGTCCGGCGATCGCGACGCGGCCGGTTTCCAGCAGCACCACCGCATCGGCCAGTTCCAGCGCCTGCGTCGCGTTCTGCTCGACCAGCAGGATGCTGACGCCGTCCTCCGCGTTGATGCGCCGCATGATCGAGAAGATCTCGCGCACGATCAGCGGTGCCAGGCCGAAGGAGGGTTCGTCGAGCAGCAGCAGCTTGGGCCGGAGCATCAGCGCGCGCGAGATGGCGAGCATCTGTTGCTCGCCACCGGACAGCGTGCCAGCCTGCTGCATGCGCCGCTCGCGCAGGCGCGGAAAGCGCGCGTAGATGCGGTCCATGTCCTGCGCCACGCCGGCCTTGTCGCGCCGCAGGTAGGCGCCCAGGCGCAGGTTCTCCTCGACCGTGAGGGCAGTGAAGGTGCCGCGGCCATCGGGCACATGCGCCACGCCTAGGCGGACCACATCCTCGGTGCCGAGGCCCGCCAGCGACCGTCCCTCGAAGGACAGCGTGCCGCCGGTGCGCACCATCATCTGGCAGATCGCGCGCAGGGTGGTGGTCTTGCCCGCGCCGTTGGCACCGAGCAAGGCGGTGATGCGGCCTTGCTCCACGGTGAAGTCGATGCCGTGCAGCACCTGCGTCGCGCCGTAGGTCGCGGTGAGGCCGCGTGCTTCAAGCAGGCTCTGCATGTCGCTTCTCCGCCGGTGCGCCGAGGTAGGCCTCGATGACGGCCGGGTCGTCGCGGACCTGGGCCGGGGTGCCGTCGGCGATCTTGCGGCCGAAGTTCAGCGCGACGATGCGGTCGGACACGCCCATCACCAGTCCCATGTGGTGTTCGACCAGCAGCACCGTGACGCCGAGGCGGTCGCGGATCTCGCGGATCAGCCGCGCGAGGTCGTCGAGTTCCTCGTGGTTGAGGCCGGCGGCCGGCTCGTCGAGCAGCAGCAGCTTGGGGTTGGCGGCCAGCGCCCGGCCGAGTTCGACGCGCTTCTGCGTCGCGAAGGGCAGCGTGCCCACCGGCCGTGCCGCGACGGGCGTAAGCGCGAGGAAAACCATGATCTCCTCGGCGCGCTCGCGCTGCTGGCGCTCCTCGGCCTTCACCTGCGGCAGTTGCAGCGCGCTGGCAAGGAAGCCAGCGGACGAACGCGAGTGGCCGCCCACCATGACGTTCTGAAGCACGGACAGCGTGCGGAACATCGCGAGGTTCTGGAAGGTGCGGCCGATGCCCAGGCCCGCGATGCCATGCGTCGGCAGGTTCGTGATCGAGCGGCCCTCGAAGAGGATGTCGCCTTCCTGGTAGCGGTACAGGCGGCTGAGGCAGTTGAAGAGGGTGGTCTTGCCGGCACCGTTGGGGCCGATCAGCCCGCAGACATGGCCACGCGCGACATCGAAGCCGACCGCGTCGAGCGCGACGATGCCGCCGAAGCGCACAGTCAAACCACGCACGCTGAGCAAGGGCTCGGCGCGGGATGCCACATCGTCCATCGAGTCTCCGCGAGGGAAGTGAATTGTTATAGATTGTTATAAGGAAGAACAGAAGTGACTGCAATGCTCGCTTGCCCTGTCTTGGGGTTTCGGCATGCGCCAAGGCCTTGCAGCGTGGTTCCTCCTTCGGCGTGGGGGCGCCATCGCAAGATGGAAGCGGCTAGGCTCGATGCTCGTCACGCATCTCAAGGAGATCCCATGTCAAAGAGACTGTGCGCCCTGGCCTTCGGTTGCGCCGTCGCATGCGGGAGCGCATTCGCCTACGGGCCCGATGGCCACATGGCCGTGGGCGCAATCGCAGATGCGTTGATCGCGGGAACGCCAACCGCGAAGGAGGTCCGCAAGATCCTCGGGAACACGCTGCGCACCTCCGCGGTCTGGGCCGATTGCGCCAAGGCCGTGAGTCCGACGACCTTCAAGTACGTCAAGACCGGATTCGCCGATTGCGCCATCTACGAGAACCCGGCGAGCGAGCAGCAGATGGAAGCCTTCGTGCGCCGCAACGTGGGCAACTGCACCTCGCAGCACAACACCGAGGCCTGCCACAAGCAGTACCACTACACCGACGTCGCCGTGCAACGCGCGACCTACAAGAAGGGGCTGGTTGGAACCGCCGACCAGGACGTCGTCGCGGCCATTGCGGCGACCATCGCAGTGCTCCAGGGCGAGCCGTGTCCGCCACCCTTCAACATCGCGAGCAAGAAGGAAGCGTTGCGCCTGCTGTCGCACTACGTCGGCGACATCCACCAACCGCTGCATGTGGTCTCCGTCTACGTAGACGCGACGGGCAAGGTGGTGGATCCGGACGAGGGCACCTTCGATGCAAAGACCGAAACGCACGGCGGCAACGACCTGTACATCGGCTCGAGGAAGCTCCATGCCGAATGGGATTCGGTGCCCTCGAGCCTGGCGTCGCAGCCACCTCCGGCGGACATGATGAAGCTCGCGCGGGCCGTTCCCGTGACTGCGGGAGACCTGTCGGGCTGGTCAACGGCATGGGCGACTGAAACGCTGACCAAGGGGAAGGTCGCGTTCGATGGCATCACCTACGCCGCCGAGGATGCCCATCATCACCACGCCGTCCAGCTGCCGGCCGGTTATTCAAAGCTGAAGGCGGATGTCCAGCGCCAGGAGATCGCCAAGGCCGGCGCGCGGCTCGCGCAGGTGCTCAGGGCGATCTGGCACTGATCGCCCTCCTGACCCCTTCCCTGTCTACTCCGCCTCGATCCCGGCGGCCTTCACGATGCGGCCCCACTTCTGGGATTCGCCGGCCTGGAACTTCGCCATTTCCTCTGGCGACGTGGTGAAGACTTCTGTCCCGGTGGGCTCGTAGAAGGCAGTCTTGGCGGCTTCGCTCTTCGCGGCCTTGACCAGCAATTCGTTGAGGCGCTTGACCACGGCGGGTGGGGTCTTGGCGGGCGCATAGGCGGCGAACCAGTAGCCCATCTCGTAGCCCTTGACGCCGGCCTCGGCGATGGTCGGGACATCGGGTGCGAGCGGCGAGCGGCTGCTGCTCGACATGCCCAGTGCACGAAGCTTGCCGGCCTTCACCTGCGGCAGGCCGGTGGCGGTGTCGGTGATCATCATGTTGATCTGGCCGCCGAGCAGGTCGGTGACGGCCAGCGTGTTGCTCTTGTAGGGCACATGCAGCAGCTTGATGTCCGCCATCTGTTGCAGCAACTCGCCCGCCATCCGGCTCGACGAACTGCCGCTGCCGAAGCTGTACTTGCCCGGCTCCTTCTTCGCCAACGCAACGAACTCGGCCACCGTCTTTGCGGGGAACGATGGGTTGACCACCATGATCTGGCCGCCCTTGCCGAGCGCGGTGATCGGCGCGAAGTCCTTCACCGGGTCATAAGGCAACTTCTTGAACAGGTGCTCGTTGGCAGCATGCGTGGTGTTGGTCGTGATGAGCACCGTGTAGCCGTCCGGCGCCGCCTTGGCCACTTGCTGCGAGGCAATGAAGCCGCTGGCGCCGGCCTTGTTGTCGATGACCACGGCCTGCTTCGTTTCGGCCGCAACACCGTTGCCGATGGCACGTGCGATCTGGTCGGTGGCCGTTCCGGCGGCAAAGGGAACGACGAAGGTGATGGGCTTGTCGGGGAAGCTCTCGGCCTGTGCCAATTGGGGCACCACGGCGAAGGCAGCGGCTGCCGCGAGCGCGATGGAGTGGATTCGGTTCATCTGTGTTGTCTCCGGAAGGTGATGGATGTCAAAGGGGGATCAGGATTCGGCCGGACCGGCCAGCAGATGTTGCAAGGCGGGAGGCACGTCGATCGGCATGTCGAGCAGCAGGAAGGACAGCGACTTGCCGTGCGTGTCGAGGTTCAGCGCATCGTTCACGCCGCCGTCGAGCACCGCGTCGAGCACGAAGTTCATCGCGTGCAGCCTGGGCAGTACGAAGCGCTGCACGTGGCTCGGCGCCCGATGACGAAACTGCAGGGCCACGGCTTCCGGCGTGACCTGCTCGACGAGCAAGGGGAACAGGTCCGGATGCCAGGCGATGACGCTGATGTTGGAGCGATCGCCCTTGTCACCGGTGCGGCCATGCGCGGCGCGATAGAGAGGAACCGTGATCGAACTCATGGCGACACCATTTCGAAATGCACCGGCACCGCTTCGCGCGGAAGCAGGCAGGAGATCGTGTTGAGCCGCGGCGTGAGCGTGCTGCGAACACCGCCGCCTCCGGCCGGGCCGCAGGTGTAGAGCGCCATCACTTCCCGGCCCAGGCGCTCGGCCTGGGCGCGGTCATCGTGCGTGGCAGCGACGCGCAGGCGAACGTCGCGCGCACCACTGTCTGCCGTGGCTGCCAGCGTACGACCCGCGTCATCGCCGAGGATGCTGAGGGCGCCGATCAGGTCGACGCGCAGCTTCAAGTCCTTCAGGCGGCTGCGCAAGACATCGGCCGCCAGGCGCGCCCGCGACTCCGCACGGGGGCCTGCATACGAAATCTCGCCCTCGGCGAGCCAGCCGCCCTCGTGGCAGACATTGACCTTGTAATGCGTCGGTCGTGCATGGCCGCGCACGCCAGTGAGCGCGACGCGGTCGGCGCCCACTTCATTCACCTGCGCCTCCTCGATGTCGGCAATGACATCCGGCGTGAGGTAGGCCGCTGGGTCATGCACTTCGTAGAGCAGCTGCTCCTTGACCGTCGCTTCGCTCACAAGGCCGCCGGTGCCTTGCGACTTGCCAATGACGCATTGCCCATCGGCGTCGATCTCCGCGATCGGAAAGCCGACGTTGTCCAGCCCCGGGACGTCCTTGAAGCCCGGGTCCGCGAAATACCCGCCGCACACCTGTGCGCCACATTCAAGCATGTGACCCGCCATGGTGGCGCGGCCGAGCTTTTCCCACTCGTTGGCGCGCCAACCGAAATGCGACATGGCGGGGCCGACCGTCAGCGATGGATCCGCGACCCGGCCGCAGACGACGATCTGCGCGCCGGCGTCGAGCGCCGCTGCGATGGGTTCCGCGCCGATGTAGGCGTTGGCGCTGACGATGCGCAGCCCATCGAGTTGCGGGCCGAGTTGCTCGCGCAGCGATGCGCGCTGGGCGGGCGCCGACAGGTCATCGCCCTCGACGACCGCGATGCGTGGTGCCGCCGCGCCGAGTTCCTGCGCGATCCGCGCGATATGCCGAGCCGCCGCACGCGGGTTGGCGGCGCCGAAATTGCTGACGATGCGGATGCCGTTGGCCAGGCAGCGCAGCAACACCGGACGCAACATCTCGTCGAGCAAGGGCTCGTACCCTGCCTCCGGATCCGCGCGGCGTCGCAACTGCGCCAGTGCCAGCGTGCGTTCGGCCAGCGTCTCGAAGATGAGAAAGGCGCGCTGCCCGTGCAGGCCCGCGGAAAGCCGCTCGATCAATGTGTCGACCACAGGGCCAGCCGCGTCGGTGCGGTCGCCGGAGAAGCCGGCCGCGCAGCCAATCAACAAAGGAACAGTCGATGAATTCATGGGTGGTTCGTCTCTTGTGGGGCGAATGTACGGACAAGGGTTCTATCGGTAAAATTGAAAGTTCGAATCAGTTCATCCAAAATTCAAATAACCATGCCCATCGCTGATCTCTCGACCCGGCAGCTTCGGGCGTTCGCGGCGCTGGCCGACCAGCGCAACTTCACGCGGGCGGCGCAGCGGTGTCACCTGTCGCAGCCGGCCTTCAGCACGCTGATCCGGACGCTCGAGGACACGGTGGGCGCGCGACTGTTCGACCGCGACACGCGAAGCGTGCAACTGACACCCGAAGGCCTGCAGTTCGAAAGCTCGGCGAGGCGCCTGCTCGATGACATGCAGGACCTGATCGGTGACTTTGCGGATCGCGTGGAGCGGCGCAAGGGGCGCGTGAGCGTTGCCGCCTTGCCTTCGCTCGCGGCCGGTTGGTTGCCCGAGATCCTGGCGGAGTTCATGCGCGCATGGCCGGGCATCACCGTGGAGTTGCATGACGCGCTGTCGGATGCGTGCATTGCGCGTGTTCGCAATCACGAAGCCGACTTTGCCCTCTCCGCCAGCGGGGGCCAGTCCAGCTCGGCGCCCGACTTGCGAAGCATGAAGTTGTGCACGGACCGCTTCCACCTGGTGTGCCGGACCGATCACCCGCTGGCGAAGGAAGACCGCCTGTCCCCCAAACAACTCGCCCCCTATCCCTTCATCCAGATGACGCGGAACAGCAGCGTGCGCCAGGCGCTGGATGCCGCATTGCATCCGCTGCGGCTGAACACCGTCTTCGAAGTGGAACACCTGGCGACGGTCACGGGCCTGATCGAAGCGGGCGTCGGCATCAGTGTCGTGCCCACGCTCACGCTGTTTCACTTCCAGCGCAAATCGCTGGTGACCCGCCTGCTCTCGGCACGAGGCTTGAGCCGCACGATCCATCTGGTTCAACGGCGGGAGGGCAGCCTTTCCATCGCGGCGCAGACCTTGCACGACCTGATCCTCCAGCGAATGGGATCGCTCAAGGTCGAAGACATGATCGCGGGTTGAGTGCGTTGCTCGATCGGCGTGTCGCAGGTCAGGCACCCGGCGTGCCGACCGGCACAGGCTGTCCGGCTGCCACATCGCCTTCCAGCTCGCGCTCCGCACGCAGGTTGTCCAGGTCGCGCCCGATCGTCACGACAGCCAGCACCCGCCCGCTCAGCCGATAGCGCACGGTGCAATCCCGCGCCTCCAGCGAGCCATCGATCTCGATCGCATCCCACCGCTCCGCATGCCCCACGTACTGCAGCGTCAGGTCGTAATGCTGGCTCCAGAAGAACGGACTGATGTCGAAGCGCTGTTGCCGGCCGAGCATGTTCAACGCGGCGACTTGGCCCTGGCGTTCCGCAAGCGTCCAGTGTTCGACGCGGATGCTTTCGCCCGAATGCGGATCGGGCCACCGCGCGATGTCGCCGGCCGCGTAGATGCACGGTGCGCTGGTCTGCAGGTACGCGTCAACGCTGATGCCGCGATCCATCGCGAGCCCGGCCTGTTCGGCCAGCGCGACGGACGGCCGCACGCCGACGCCTGCGACGACCAGGTCGGCCTCGACCACCGTGCCGTCTGCCAGTGTGGCGCGCCGGCCATCCACGCGCGTCACCTTCGTGCCCAGATGAAAGTTCACGCCGTGCGAGGCATGCAGGTCGCGCACCAAGGCGCCGAGCTCCGGCCCCAGCACACGCTGCATCGGCACCGCGTCCGGCGCCACGACGTGCACCTCCAGGCCGCGCGTGCGCAGTGATGCGGCAACCTCCAGGCCGATGAAGCTCGCGCCGATCACCAGCGCGGAGCGGGCCGTTGCAGCCTGCGCCACGATCGCTCGGCTGTCGGCGAAGCTGCGCAGGCTCAGCACCTGCCCCGGCGCTGCGCTCGGAACTTCAAGCTGAACCGGATCGGCGCCGGTGGCGAGCAGCAGCGCGCCGAAGGGCATGGATTCGCCGCCGGCCACGCGCAGCTTGCGTGCGGTCACGTCGATCGTCTCGACGCGCGTGTTCAGCCGCAGGTCGATGCGCTGCTCGCGGTACCAGTCGTCGGGCTTCAGCGGAATCCAGTCGGGCTCCGCCGTGCCGGCGAGGAAGTCCTTCGACAGGTTCGGCCGGTCGCAGGGCGGATCGCCGTCGGCGCTGAGCATCGTCAGGCGGCCCTCGTAGCCTTCGCGCCGCAGCTTGTCGGCGGCGGCCAGTCCGGCCGCGCCGCCGCCGACGATGACCACGTCGTCCAGCGGCGCGTCGCTCGTCTTGCGCGAACGCGGCGCCGCGACGATGCGCTCGCGCGCGAACACGCGCCCGCCGGCTTGCTCGACGCGCCAGCAGGGCAGGTCGTCGAAGGCCGGCGCGCACAGCGACGCGCCGCTGCGGATGTCGAACTGCGCGTGATGCATCGGACAGTGCAGCACGTGCCCGCAGAGCAGGCCGTCGGCAAGCGCCGCGTGGTAGTGCGTGCACTGCGCGCCGATGGCGTAGAAGGCATCGCCCTGGCGCAGCAGCAGCGCGTCTTCGCCGTCGATCTGCCCGGGGAGCATCGCGCCATCGGCGATGTGTTCGAGCGGGACGCCGGCCTTGAGGTCGGGTGGGGTGGAGTCGGTCATGGTCGTGGGCTTGTTGGAGTGATCCAGGCATCGAAGACACGAAGGCAGACCGCACAGTACTCGCGTGGCGCGAGGTCCGCAAACCCGATGGCGCATGGCGCCTGTTGCGGCGCGCTCGCCGCCCGGCAGCAGAACCGATCGGCCAGACGCGCTGCGATGGCAACGCGACTTGGCATGGAGAAGTCCTCCGCTATTTGTTGGCTTCGTCGACAGGCAACGGCGCATCGCGACGCGGCAGCGTCACCGTGAATTCCGCGCCGCCGCCCATGGCATTGCGCGCGGCGATCTCGCCGCCATGCGCGTTCACCACCGCCTTGCAGATCGCCAGGCCCAGCCCGACGCCCGGTGTGACCGATTCGGCCTGCCCACGCGTGAATTTTTCGAACAGATCCTGCTCGCGGCCTTGCATGGCAGCGGGCAGCCCCGGACCATGGTCGCGCACGCTCATCACCAGACTCCTGGGCGTGACATGGGCCGCCACCACCACGGGGGGCTTGCCGTACTTGGCCGCGTTCTCCAGCAGGTTGACCAGCACGCGCTCGATCAGCACCGCATCGAATTCGACAAGCGGCAGTTCCGCGGGCAACTGCGTCTGCACCAGCGCATCTGCCAACGCAGGCCGCGCCGCGCGGATGGCCGATCCCACGACCTCTTCCACCGACTGCCAGTCGCGCCGCAGGTTGACGGCGCCGCCTGCGATGCCGCTTTCCAGGCGTGCCATGTCCAGCAGGTTGCTGACCAGCGCATGCAGTTGGTGCGCCTGCGCGACGATGGCACGCGCCGTCTCGCCCATCTGGCCTGCGGCCTCGGGCAGCGCCTGCAGCGATTCGGCCAGCGCGATGAGCGCGGTCAAGGGCGTGCGCACGTCGTGCGAGATCGCGCCGAGCAGCGCATTGCGCAGCCGCTCCGACTCCATCTCGACGACCGCCTGCTGCGCCACCTCGACGTAGTGCACCCGTTCCAGCGCAATGGCGATCTGGCGCGCGAGCGTGTCGAGTTGCTGGGCCTGCTCGGGAATCAGCAGCCAGCGCTGCTGGGCTGGCTCCAGTGCCAGCACGCCCCGCACGCGCATCGGCGCCTTCAGCGGAACGTAGTGCCACGGCTGGGCCGCGAGCGTCGATGTCGCGAGGCCGGCGGCTTGTCCGTGCCGGAAGGCCCAGTCGGCCACGGATCGATCGAAGCCGGGCGGCGGCGCTTCGGGCATCACCAGGCGGTCGCTGGCATCGGTGACCAGCACCACGGCGTGGCCGCCAAAGTGGCCCTGCACCGCGGCCGCGCCGAGCGTGGCCACCTGCGCGCTTTCCAGCGCGGCCGACAGTTCGCGCGTCAGCTCGAACAAGGACTGCGCGCGCCGCTCGCGGCTGGTCGACACGCCGGCCGCGAAGCGCAGTCCCGCGGTGAGCTGCCCCACCAGCAGGCCGACGCCCAGCATGACCGCGAAGGTCACCAGGTACTGCACGTCGCTGACCGCGAAGGACATGCGCGGGGAGACGAAGAAGAAGTCGAATCCGGCCACGTTCAACACAGCGGCAAGGGCCGCCGGGCCGCGACCCAGACGCATGGCCACGCCCACCACGCCCAGCAGGAACAGCATCACGATGTTGGTGAGCTCCAGCACGCCGGCCAGCGGCATGGCCAGCAGCGTGATCGCCACGCTGATGCCGGCAGCCCATGCGTAGCCGGGCCATCCCGCATGCGAGCGACCGACGTCTTCCGCACCGCCATCGTCCCGCCGCGCAGGGCGTGCCTGCGCGAGGCGGCGGGACTTGTCCGCACGGGCGACTTCGACGATGTCGATGCCGGGTGCCTGGCGCGCCAGCTCGCGCGTCAGGACGGCCGAGGGCCACCAGCGCCGCCATCCGGAAGCGGGCTCGGCGCGCCCCACCACCAGCGTGGCGCAATTGAGCCGTTGCGCCTGCGCGGCGAGTTGCGCCGCCACGTCGTCACCCGTGAGCACGGCGGTCTCCGCGCCGAGTTCCTCGGCCAGCTTGAGCATCGCCAGGATGCGGTCGCGCTGGGTCGCGTCCAGGCGTTGCAGGCGCGGTGTCTCGACATAGGCCGCATGCCAGCGCACGTTGAGTTGGCCGGCCATCCGTGCCGCCGCACGCACCGTCTGGCCCGCGCCCTCGTGCGGCCCGACGCAGGCGAGGATGGCGCCCGAGGTGTTCCAGGCCGGCGGGCCCGCGTCGCCTTGCGGCCCCGACTGCTCGACGCGCCAGCCGCGCACGTCGTCCTCGACGTGTTCGGCCGTGCGCCGCAATGCGATCTCGCGCAGGGCGATGAGGTTGCCCTTGCGGAAGAAGTTCTGCGCCGCGCGCTCGGCCTGCTGCGGCAGATAGACCTTGCCGGCCGCGAGCCGCGCCGTGAGTTCGTCAGGCGTGACGTCGACCAGCACCACTTCGTCGGCGTCGTCGAGCACGGTGTCCGGCACGGTTTCATGCACGCGCACGCCGGTGATGGCGCCCACCGTTCCATTCAGGCTCTCGAGATGCTGGACGTTGATGGCCGACCAGACGTCAATGCCCGCGGCCAGCAGTTCCTGCACATCCTGCCAGCGCTTGGCATGGCGTGAGCCGGGGGCGTTGGTGTGGGCGAGTTCATCCACCAGCAGCACGGCGGGCTTGCGCGCCAGGGCAGCGTCGAGATCGAACTCGGCGAGCTTGCGGCCGCGGTACGGCACCTCGCGCAGCGGCAGCGTGTCCAGGCCTGTCAGAAGCGCCGCGGTTTCGCTGCGGCCGTGCGTCTCGACCACGCCGATCAGCACGTCGCGCCCGGCCGCGCGTTCGCGCCGGGCCGCACTGAGCATCGCCCAGGTCTTGCCCACGCCGGCATTCGCGCCGAAGTAGATGCGCAGCTTGCCGCGCTGCGCCCGCTCGCCCTCTGCGCGCAGTTGCGCGAGCAACGCGTCAGGGTCGGGGCGGAAGGAATCGTTCATCGGCCGGAGTCTAGGAGCTTAGAGACGCGAAGGGCGCCGATGGTGATGCCGATGTCGGCGTCCCTTCGATACTGGTGCTTCCTTGAATGGGTCGACACCCGGCCCGACCCGAGATTTCCTCGCGCGGCGCTGACCCCGTGTCGTCCACCGCACGATGAACCAGGCCATGCCCATCGGCAGGAATACCACGGCGAGCGCGCACAGCGCATGGAGAACGTCTATGAACATCGCAACGCTTCAAGGCGCTGGCGCCAGCGCATCCAGCGCGATGTTGAGCGCCAGCACGTTCACGCGAGCCTCGCCGAGGAAGCCGAGTAACGGACGCTCGGTCTGCTCGTTGATCAACTGCTCGACGCGATCGACCGGCAGCTTGTGCTCGCGTGCCACGCGTGCCGCCTGGTAGCGCGCCGCGGCCACGCTGATGTGCGGATCGAGCCCGCTGGCCGACGCGGTGACGAGGTCGACCGGCACCGGCACGGTGTTGCCCGGATCGGCCGCGCGCAATGCTTCGACGCGGCCCTTGACGGCGTCGACCAGGGCCGGGTTCAGCGGCCCCTGGTTGGAGCCGCCCGAGGCGCCCGCGTTGTACGCCATCGGCGCAGTCGCCGACGGCCGGCCCCAGAAGTGGGCCGGGTCGCTGAAGTTCTGGCCGATCAGGGTCGAACCGACCGCCTTGCCATCGCGCACGATGAGGCTGCCGGCCGCCTGCTCCGGGAACACCGCTTTCGCGGTGCCGGTCACGGCCAGGGGATAGAGAAACCCGGTGAGCGCGCTGAGCAGCACGAACAGCACGAGGGCAGGGCGAACAATTTGATTCATGGTGAAAGATCCTCAGACAAGACCGACCGCGACCAGCAGCCAGTCGATGAGCTTGATGCCGATGAAGGGCACGATGAGGCCGCCCAGCCCGTAGATGGCCAGGTTGCGGCGCAGCAGCGAGGCCGCGCCGATCGGACGGTAGCGCACGCCCTTCAATGCAAGCGGGATCAGGAACACGATCACCAGCGCATTGAAGATCACCGCCGACAGGATGGCCGACGACGGGCTGGCGAGCTTCATCACGTTGAGCGCGCCCAGCTGCGGGTAGGTCGACACGAAGATCGCCGGGATGATGGCGAAGTACTTCGCCACGTCGTTCGCGATCGAGAAGGTGGTGAGCGAGCCGCGCGTCATCAGCAAGGCCTTGCCCGTTTCCACCACTTCGAGCAGCTTGGTCGGGTTGGAGTCGAGGTCGACCATGTTGCCGGCTTCCTTCGCGGCCTGCGTGCCGCTGCCCATTGCCACGGCCACGTCGGCCTGCGCAAGTGCAGGCGCATCGTTGGTGCCGTCGCCAGTCATCGCGATGAGGCTGCCGTCGGCCTGGTACTTGCGGATCAGGGCCAGCTTGTCCTCGGGCGTCGCCTCTGCCAGGAAGTCGTCGACCCCGGCTTCGGCCGCGATGGCCGCTGCCGTGAGCTTGTTGTCGCCGGTGATCATCACCGTCTTGATGCCCATGCGGCGCAGTTCGGCAAAGCGTTCCTTGATGCCGACCTTGACGATGTCCTTGAGCTCGACGATGCCCAGCACGCGCTGGCCTTCCGCGACGGCCAGCGGCGTGCTGCCGCGGCGAGCCACTTCCTCGGCTGCGCGCGCCATCTGCGGCGGCAGGCTGCCGCCCAGCGCTTCGACGTGCTTGCGCACCGCATCGACCGCGCCCTTGCGCAGCATGATGGGCGCCACGTCAAGGCTGTTCGGCGCGGCCGGCAGGTCGACGCCGCTCATGCGCGTCTGCGCCGTGAATGGCACGAAATGCGTGCCCTCGACCGCGCTGTCGTCGGCGCCGCCGCGGCGTGCGAGTTCGACGATGCTGCGGCCCTCGGGCGTCTCGTCGGCCAGTGAGGCCAGCAAGGCCGCGCGCGCCAGGCGCTCGGCCGTGACGCCGGGCGCCGGCAGCATGGCGCTGGCCTGGCGGTTGCCGTGCGTGATGGTGCCGGTCTTGTCGAGCAGCAGCACGTCCACGTCGCCCGCAGCTTCCACCGCGCGGCCCGATGTAGCGATCACGTTGGCCTGCATCATGCGGCTCATGCCGGCCACGCCGATGGCCGACAGCAGGCCGCCGATGGTGGTGGGGATCAGGCACACCAGCAGCGCCACTAGCGCCGTGAGCGACACGACCGTGCCCGCACCCGCCACGCTCACGCTGAACACGGAGTAGGGCAGCAGCGTGGCGGTGACGACCAGGAACACGATCGTCAGCGCCACCAGCAGGATGGTCAGCGCGATCTCGTTGGGCGTCTTCTGGCGCTTGGCCGCCTCGACCATGCTGATCATGCGGTCCAGGAAGGACTCGCCGGGATTGACCGTGATGCGCACCACCAGCCAGTCCGACAGCACGCGCGTGCCGCCGGTCACGGCCGAGAAGTCGCCACCGGCTTCGCGCACCACGGGAGCGGATTCGCCGGTGATCGCGCTTTCGTCAACCGAGGCCACGCCTTCGATCACTTCGCCGTCAAGCGGGATGACGTCGTTGGCTTCGACCAGCACGACGTTGTCCTTGCGCAGGTCGAGCGCCTGTTGCGGCAGCCACTTGGCGCCGTGGAAGGGTTCTTCCAGCTTCTTGGCCCAGGTGTCCTTGCGCAGCCCGCGCAGCGACGCGGCCTGCGCCTTGCTGCGGCCTTCGGCCAGCGCCTCGGCAAAGTTGGCGAACAGCACCGTGAACCACAGCCAGATCGACACCGCCAGCACGAAGGCCGGCGACATCCCGGTGTCGCCCGGGAAGCTCATCGAATGCAACCACAGCGCGGAGGTGAGGATGCTGCCGATGTAGACGATGAACATCACCGGATTGCGCCATTGCACGCGCGGGCTCAGCTTGGTGACCGAAGCCCACAGCGCGGGTCGCAGAAGTGTCGCGTCGAACAGCGACAGGGAGGTTTTGGTTTGCATATCAGTTGTTCCCAATGAAGCGGTGCTTCATTTCCACAGCATCAGGTGCTCGACGATCGGACCCAAGGCCAATGCCGGCACGTAGTTGAGCAAGCCCACCAGCAGCACCGTTCCGATCAACAGCGTGACGAACAGCGGCCCATGCGTGGGCATGGTCCCGGCGGTGACCGGCAGGCGCTTCTTGGCAGCAAGCGCACCCGCGATCGCCAGCACCGGCACGATCACGCCGAAGCGGCCGAACCACATCACGACCGCCAGCAGCGCGTTGTAGAAGGGCGTGTTGGCCGACAGCCCCGCAAAGGCACTGCCGTTGTTGTTGCCGGCCGAGGTCAGCGCATAAAGGATTTCCGAGAAGCCATGCGCACCCGGATTGGCGATGCCCGCCTTGCCCGCATCCGCAATCACCGCGATGGCCGTGCCGGCCAGCACCAGGATCGGCGTGACCAGGATCGCGATCGAGGTGAGCTTCATCTCGTAGACCTCGATCTTCTTGCCCAGGTATTCCGGCGTGCGGCCGATCATCAGCCCCGCGATGAACACCGCCAGGATCGCGAAGATCAGCATGCTGTAGAGGCCCGTGCCCACGCCGCCGAAAACCACTTCGCCCAGTTGCATCAGCACCAGCGGCACCATGCCGCCCAGCGGCGTGAAGGAGTCGTGCATGCCGTTGACGGCGCCGCACGAGGCGGCCGTCGTGATGGCCGCGAACAACGACGAGGCAGTGATGCCGAAGCGCAGTTCCTTGCCTTCCATGTTGCCGCCGGCCTGCAGCGCCGAGGCGCCTTGATCCACACCAAGTGGCGTGAGCAATGGATTGCCGGCCTGCTCGGCGGGCGTGCCCGCGATCACCGCCACGACGAACATCACCGTCATCGCGGCCAAGATGGCCCAGCCTTGCCGCTGGTCGCCCACCAGGCGCCCGAACGCAAAGCACAGGGCGGCCGGGATCAGGAAGATCGCCAGCATCTGGACGAAGTTCGACAGCGCCGTCGGGTTCTCGTAGGGATGTGCCGAGTTGGCATTGAAGAAGCCGCCACCGTTGGTGCCCAGCATCTTGATGGCTTCCTGCGACGCGACTGGCCCCATGGCCAGCGTCTGCGTGTTGGTCTTGGCATCCTCGGTGACCGCGTTGCCCTGCGCGTCCTTGAGCGGTTGGCCCTGCGCATCCAGTTTGGGCGCTTGGTAGGCATTCACCTCGATCGTGGTGACTTCCTTGTAGGCGTCGAAGTTCTGGATCACGCCCTGGCCGACAAAGAAGACGGCGATCACGAACGAGATCGGCAGCAGCAGCCACGCGGTGATGCGTGTCATGTCGACCCAGAAGTTGCCGACGAAACCCTTGCCGTCGGTGCGGCGCGCCGCAAAACCGCGCGCCAGCGCGAAAGCGACGGCGATGCCGGTGGCGGCCGAGAAGAAGTTCTGCACCGAGAGGCCGAGCATCTGCGTCAGATAGCTCATCGTCGACTCACCCGCATAGCCCTGCCAGTTGGTGTTGGTCACGAAGCTCACCGCGGTGTTGAAGGACGAGTCCGGGGACACGGCCGCCATGCCAGCGGGGTTGAATGGCAGCAGGCCCTGCAGGCGTTGCAGTCCGTAGACGGCCAGCGCACCCACCGCATTGAATGCGAGCAGTGCGAAAGCGTAGAGCTTCCAGTGCATCGCTTCATCCGGCTTCACGCCGGCGATCCTGTAGAGCGGCGCTTCGATGCGCAGAATCCAGCGCGGCAGGTGCCCTTCGCACAACGCCGCCAGATAGCGACCAAGCGGCCATGCCAGCACGCCGAGCACGACGAGGAAAAGGGCCAACAGGCCCCAGGCGGAGGTGCTCATCTCAGAACTCCTCCGCGCAGATCAGCGCGAACACCAGGTACGCGAAGAGGATCACGGTGACCAGGCCCGCGAATCCGTAGAGCGCTTCGAGGCCGATCATGAGCGTTCCTTCCGGGGCGATTCGAGCTTGTGCAGGCCGACCACGGCCCAGCACATCACGATCCAACATGCCGCCGTGGCGGCGACCCATACGATGTCCATCCATCACACTCCTGATACTCAGAGAAGGCTGTGATTCTGGAAATCCGGGCGTAAAAACGGTGCAGAGACTGAGAAGGGCGCCGTAAAGAAAGCGTAAAAAATGCGCCCCTCGCCCCAGGCGGGGAACGCATTGCGCGTCAGGACGTCAGAGCCAGCCGGCGCGGCGGAACCGGTAATACAAGTAGCCGCAGATACTGCTGATGAGCAGCAAGGCCGCCGGGTAGCCGTACCGCCACTTCAACTCCGGCATCGCCTCGAAGTTCATCCCCCAGATGCCGGCGAACGCGGTGCACACCGCAAAGATGCTGGCCCACGATGCCAGGCGCTTGACCACTTCGCCATCGTCGATCGTCACCATCGAGAGGTTGACCTGAATCGCCACGCTGATGGAATCGCGGATCGCGTCGATCGTGTTGTTGATGCGGTTCAGGTGATCCACCACGTCGCGGAAGTACTCCTGCGTGCCGGCACAGATCTGCGGCACGCGCCCGCCATGCAGCTTGCCTGCCCCTTCGAGCAAGGGCGCGACCGCGTGCTTGAGCACTGTGAGGCGCTGCTTCAAACCATACAGCCGCTCGATGCTGGCACGCGCCGCCTTCTGCGTGAAGATCTGCTGCTCGATGCTTTCCAACTCCGCCTCAAGCGTCTCGATGATCGGAAAGTAGCGGTCGACCACCGCGTCCATCAGCGCATAGAGCACGAAGCCGGGGCCATTGCGCAGCAACTCGGGCTCGCGCTCGCAACGCTCGCGCACGTCGGCAAAACCATGCTCGCTTCGATTGCGGACCGAGACGATGTAGTTCGGGCCGACGAAGATGTCCACCTCCCCGACCTGCAGCATGGAGGGTTGCTCCGCCTCGGCCTCCAGCAAGTGGAGCACGACGAAAAGGGACTCGCCGTACTCCTCCACCTTGGGCCGCGTGTGTCCTTGATGCGCATCCTCGACCGCCAGAGGATGCAAGCCGAATTCCGGTTGCAGCCGGTTGAGTTCCTCGGGCGACGGGTCGTGCAACGCGACCCAGACAAAGCAACCCGGCAGTGTGGCGTAGTCGTGGATCTCATCGACCTGGATGTCCGCCAGCTTGATGCCGTCTTCATATGCAACGCAATTGATGAGCATAGGGATGTGAACCGTTGTCGAGGCTGCGCATATTGCCAAACAACAGCAAGCCGCACAGCGTTGGTGCCTTCGATGCGCACAAATCTTTTATGCGCGCGTCGATGTTTTTTACGGGACTTTTACGCCCCCGCACCTACGCTCTGCGCTCCTTTTCAATGCGCTTCCAATTCATGCAAAACGCTCTCGTGAAAACGTTGTCCTTCTCTGCCATGACCGCCTTGGCCGCCGCCCTGTCCGTCCCGGCTTCTGCCATCGCGCAGACGGAGACGCCGGCCGCCGCGCCCACAGCGGAACCGGCGCCCGCGCCCAAGCTGACGGGCAACGTCACGCTCACCACCAACTACAAGTTCCGCGGCCAGGACCAGGACCAGATCGGCCGCAACGACGGCACCTTCAAGACCTCGGGCTTCAAGCCCGCCATCCAGGGTGGCTTCGACTACGCCTTCGGCGACAGCGGCTTCTACGTCGGCAACTGGAACTCCAGCGTGAACTGGCTCAAGGGCAACAGCATCGAGAGCGACATTTACGGCGGCTACAAGTTCAAGGCCGGCGTGCTCGACCTCGACGTCGGCATGTGGAGCTACCTCTATCCGGGCAACACCGCCGGCAACACCGTCGAGTTCTACGGCTCTGTGGGCTACACCAGCGAAGTGGCCGGCACCTTCAAGGCAAAGTACTCGGGTACCGTGTCGGACGACTACTTCAACTATGCCGGCAACAAGGCCGGCTCGGGGCTGAAAGGCGCGGGTACGGGCTACCTGAACCTGACGTACTCGAAGGAAGTCGTGACCCGGCTCACGCTGAACGCCGGCGTCGGCTACACCTTCATGTCCCCGGACATCCGCAGCCTGGGCTACACGAACTACCTCGACTACAGCGTGGGCCTGGCCTATGACCTAGGCAGCGGCCTGTCCGTGCAAGGCATGGTCCAGGGCGCGAACCACGAGGGCAGCTACGAAGTCACCGGCACCGACGGCAAGACCCTCTCGCCGAACAAGCCCCGCTTCATCGCCGCGATCACCAAGGTGCTGTAGCCCAGGGGGGCGTGAAGCTTCCGCGAGGGACGCGAAAGAAGACAGGACTTCCATGTATTCTTTCCCGTCCCTTCCTGTGCATCTTCGCGCCCTTCGGATCTCCCGACGCCATGACCCAACCTACCGCCATCGTGATCGAAGACGAGCCACAGATCCGTCGCTTCGTGCGTGGCGCGCTGGAGGCCGAGGGCTGGCAGGTGCATGAGGCGGGCAACCTGCGCGACGGGCTCGCCGCGGCAGGCACACGCCAGCCCGACCTGCTGGTGCTCGACCTCGGCTTGCCCGATGGCGATGGCGTCACGCTGATCCGCGACGTGCGCGGCTGGTCGGCGGTACCGATCATCGTGCTCTCTGCGCGCACCGACGAGACCGACAAGATCGAGGCGCTCGATGCCGGCGCGGACGACTACCTCACGAAGCCCTTTGGCTCGGGCGAACTGCTCGCGCGCGTACGGGCCAACCTGCGCCGCCCGCGTGCCGCCACCGGTGGTGGCGACGAGCCCGAATCCACCTTCCGCTTCGGCGAGATCGAACTGGACCGCGCCGCCCGCATCGTGCGCCGCGCCGGCCAGGAAGTGCACCTCACGCCCACCGAATACCGCCTGCTCGCCACGCTCGCCGCAAACCCCGGCCGCGTGCTCACGCAGCGGCAACTGTTGCGCGAGGTGTGGGGTCCATCGCACTCGGAACAGAGCCACTACCTGCGCATCTACATGGGGCACTTGCGCCAGAAACTGGAAGCCGACCCGGCGCAGCCGCGGCACCTGTTGACCGAGACGGCGGTGGGCTACAGGCTGGTGGTGTAGGAGCCGGCGAAGCGGGACACCTCGTCGAGGCCAGGTATGGTTTTCGTTCTTTCAACCTTCGCGAAACCTTCGCGACATTTGCGTCCCGGCTGTTGATCCGGCCTTCGACAGTGCGCCCGCCCCGTGGCCACCGTCGTCTCACTTTCCGCATTCGTGCAATCCTTGCGATCGGCGAGTTTGCGCAAGTCGGCGCGCGCCTCATGTCGGGTACCTTTCGACCGACCGGGGCCTGCGGGCCGCGGCCTTTCGATTTCACCGATCCATTGCCAGCCTGATGCCATGCGCGCCGCCGCCCTCGTTGTTTCCGCGATTTCCTTCCTTCTCGCCGCCCACGCGCCAGCCCAGGCGGCCCAGTCCCTGTCGGAGCGCGCCAAGCGCGATGAAGTGAAGCACATGGCCGCCAACGAGCCCGCCATGCGCCGGGCCATGGACCAGGCGAAGGCGACCCTCGACAACTTCCTGCGCATCGCCAGCGCGCCGCCGCCCGGCACCACCGGCTTCGCGCTCAAGGTCGCCGTGTCGGACAAGAAGAACACGGAGTACTTCTGGGTCGGCGACTTTCTCCCCACCGCCCAGGGCTTCGAGGGCACGCTGTCCAACGAGCCGCGCCTGGTCAAGAAGTACTACAACGGCGAGCGCTTCGAGTTCTCGCGTGCGCAGGTGGTCGACTGGGTCTTCCGCGACGAGAACAGGGGGCGCATGCTGGGCAACTACACCGGCTGCGCTCTGCTCACGAAGGAGCCGCCCGCGCAAGCCAAGGCCTTCCAGCGGGAGCACGGACTGCAATGCGACTAGGGCGGGTGCGAGCGGCCTCGTGGCACGATCGAGGTGCAGCCCACGACAAGCCGGCCGGTCAAGATCCACTTCAACGCCCATGACACCCCAGCAACTCCTCATCCTCAGCGTCAGCGCCGGCAACGGCCACGTCCGCGCCGCCCAGGCACTCGCCGCCACCGCGCAAGCGATGACACCGCCCTGCGGCGCGACCCACATCGATGCCATGGCCCACTTCCCCAGCGGCTTCCGCAGGATTTATACCGACTGGTATATCAAGCTCGTCAACCGCGCGCCCGAGGTCTGGTCCTACCTGCACCAGTTGACCGACACCACGCCGCACAGCGCCACATCGCAGCGCCTGCGCCGTGGCATCGAGCGCGTGAGCGCCGGCGCGCTGCTGCGCGAGGTGCACCGGGTCGATCCCAAGGCGATCATCTGCACCCACTTCCTGCCCGCCGAACTGCTGATGCGCGAGCAGAACAAGGGCCGGATCGACTGCCCGGTCTGGCTGCAGGTCACCGACTACGACCTGCACAACATGTGGATCGTGCCGGGCATGGCCGGCTACCTCGCCGCCACCGATGAAGTGGCGGTGCGCATGCGGGCACGTGGCCTCGCAAGCGATCGCATCCATGTCACCGGCATCCCGGTCATGCCGGCGTTCTCGCAGCCTGATGCGCCCGAGCTGGCGCGCGACGCCAGCGTCACGCGGCTGGGCCTCGATCCGGCGCGCAAGGTGATCCTCATGGTCTCGGGTGGCGCCGGCGTGGGCGACCTGCCGAGCATGGTCGAGCGCGTGCTGGCGCTCCAGGGACCGGGCTGCGACTTCCAGGTCATCGCCGTCGCCGGCCGCAACGAAGCCGCGCATGAAGCTCTGAAGCGCCTGGGCCAGCGCGCGGCCGGAAGGCTGGTCGCTATCGGCTTCACCCACGAGATGGAACGGCTCATGGCCGCGGCCGACTTGGTGGTCACCAAGCCCGGCGGCCTGACCATCTCCGAATGCCTCGCACTCGGCAAGCCGATGCTGCTGGTGTCGCCGATTCCCGGCCAGGAGGAGCACAACGCCGGCTTCCTGATGGAGGAGGGCGCGGCCTGGCTGGCCTACGACACCATCGGCCTCGAATACAAGATCGCGCGCCTCATGGGTGCACCGGAACAACTCGCCCGCATGGCGGGGATCAGCCATCGGTTGGGCAAGCCCGACGCAGCGCGCCGCGTGCTCGACCGCGTGCTCTACCCCTGAAGTTGTAGTCACGCCGCCCATCCTCGTCAGGGTGCCGTTTGTCGGAGAAAGTGCGTGCGCACTCACTCAAGCGGCTTCAAAAAGTGCAATCTATCGGCTTACTTTTCGCCCTCGTGCAGGGCGGAAAGCAGGCCAGGGAGGCCACAGGTGAAGAACGCCAGCAACCTGTACCTGATCGATGAATTGCCCGATCCGCGTCGTTGCCTCCCGTCGCACGACCTTCCAGACAAACGCCCGTGAAGCGCGCCACCTGCGCGGCGTGACCGCCGTCGAATTGATGGTGGTCCTCGCGGTTCTCGCGATCCTCGCGACCGTCGCGGCGCCGTCCTTCATTGACCTGACCCAGCGCAACCGCGTGGCCACGGAGGTCAATGCCTTCGTCGGCGATTTGCAGTTCGCGCGGGCCGAAGCGATCCGTCGCGGAGAAAACGTGACCGTGTGCGCGGTCTCGGCCACCAATTCCGCGGTTTGCAACGGGACCAACCCGGACGCGGCCTGGCAGAACGGCTGGCTGGTCTTTAACAACGGCGATGCGTCGAACATCACCGTCGACACCGGAGAGACGGTCATTCGCAGGCAGGCGAAGTGGAGCAACACCGACACCTTCACCGCCACCGGCGGCCTGGCCGTGATCACTTACAGCCGCGATGGATTCGCCTTGAACCTGCCGGGCGGCTCGGCGCGACTGACGCTCAACACCAGTCCGGTCAATGCCAAGGCCACGCGCTGCGTGCTCTTGAACCTGGCCGGGCGGCAGCAGGTTTTCACTGGGACCTGCCCATGATGCACATGGCACTGCCGCATCCGCGTCGTCCGCGACTCGCGCAACGCGGCTTCACCCTGCTGGAGGTGATGGTCGCCGTGCTGCTGCTCACCATCGGCATCTTCGGCTTTGCCAAGATGCAGGCGCTGGCCATTTCCAGCACGCAGACGGCCAGCAGCCGCTCGATCGTGGCGATGCAGGCGAACAGCCTGGCGGCGGCGATGCACGGCGGCAGGGAATTCTGGGGCGAGGGCGTGGTGGCGAGAACCTTCAGCACCAATGGCGCCACCGTAACGGACGCCACCGGGGTATTGACGACGGCGGGGCCGAACAATTGCGAGTCGGCTACAAAGCCGACGATCGAGAGCATGTGCACCCCGCAGCAAATCGCAACGCGCGAAGTCGGCCTCTGGGCATTCAACCTCAACGCCCTGCTCCCCGGGGCGACTTCGCTCGTCAATTGCTCGACTCGCACCACGACGACGCCCGTGAGTTGCGTCCTCACGATCCAGTGGAACGACAGGTACATCAATTCCACGAAGACGGCGGCGGGCACCGGCTTTGGCACGAGCGGCGGGCGGTCGTTCACCCTCTATATCGAACCTTGAGGCGACGTCCATGCGAAGCCGACACATCCTGCGCGCCGTCCAACAAGCCGGCTTTACGCTGGTCGAACTGATGGTGGCCATCGCCATCGCGCTGTTCCTGCTCGCGGCCGTGCTCAACGTTTACCTGAACATGAAGAACACCTTCAATGCGCAGGACGACCTTGCGCAGTTGCAGGACAGCCAGCGCCTTGCGCTCACCATGCTGACGACCACCATCCAGTCGGCCGGCTATTTCGTCGACCCGCTGAATACCTTGCGCAACGTCGTCTTCGACGATCCGCCTACGGTAACCCGCGCTGACGGCTCCAGCTACACATTTGCGAAAGAGCAGGTCATCACCGGAACGACTGGCACCGGCACGGGCGCAGCGTCTGATTCCGTCACGGTGCGTTACCAGCGTGCGAGCGGTGACGGCCTGATGAACTGTCAGGGGGGCACCTACAGCGGGGGCACCAGCGCCGTCACGGTCAATACCTTTCGCCTGAACGCAAACAACGAGCTCACATGCACGCTGGACGACGGCACGGGCGCGAACGCGCCAGTGGCGTTGGCAACCAACGTGAGTGGCTTCAGCGTCCGTTACGGCGTCGACACCAATGACGATGGAACGCTCGACACCTACATGCCGGCCTCCGGCATTGAGGCAGCGAGTCCAAAGCTCTGGGGTCGCGTCTACACCGCACGGGTCACGCTCCAATTCGCGCGGAGAAACGCCGACGGCTCGGCTGGAACCGCCACCGTCGTCCAGGTCATCAACTTGATGAACAAGAAATGAAACAACACACTCCAGTCACACGGCGCCGCGTGCAACGCGGTGTGGCATTGCTGACCAGCCTGCTCATCCTGGTCATCGTTTCTCTGGTGGCGGTGAGCATGTACCGGAGCTTCGGCACGCAAGAGTCTATCGCCGGCAACACACTGGAAAAGCAGCGCTCGTTGCAAGCGGCCGAGAGCGCTTTGCGCTATGGCGAGGATTGGCTCAGCCGCCAGAACAAGGACAACAACACGGATGTGATCTTCGATGGATCCTGCAGCGGAACGTACGATGGAAACGACCCGCTGAACATGCGGGTCTGCATCGGCGCCAACAGCAAGCTGCTGACTCCGGCGACGCTTCCCTGGAGCAGCAGCATCACCTACAAGCCGCCACAGATGCCGGTAGCCGCCACCGGCAACATCAATACCGATTCGACCAAGGGCACCGTCAGCGACGTCAACTATGCCAAGAGTCCGGCCCTGCACATCGCGCTGCTGGGACAGGCGTACGGCAAGAGGCTGTTCCAGGTGACAGCCGTCGGCTACGGCGGGCGTGAGTCCACTGTCAGCGTGGTGCAAAGCGTCTATGCGAAGTCGGATGGGTGCTATCCCCCTTTCGACACCCGCTGTTAACCCGAAACGCCATCCCATGACTTTCAGACACTTCCTTCGACTCATAGCGCTGCCCGCACTGGGGTGGTGGGCGCTGACCACGCAGGCCCAGACAGTCATCAGCGACACCTTGACCGGCGCCTCGTCGCAGTATCCTTGGCAAAGCCTTGCCGGAGCCTGCCTGACCGCCGGCAACGGCACTGGCACGATTCCCAAGTGCGTCGGGCTGCCGTACTACGCGGGCGAGACATTGGTGGGTGGCGTCACCGGGCGCCTCGGCACGACGGGTGATCCGGTCGGAAGCGGCGCGCTGCGCCTGACTAACGGCGACACCCAGTTGGGCGGCTTCAACGGTAACGACCAGACCGGTGCCATCTATTCGAAGTTCGACTTTCCGTCGAACCAGGGCGTCGAGGTGACCTTCAAGACGGTCACCTATGGCGGCAATGGCTATGTGAATCCGGGGGGGCAGGCCTCGGGCGCGGACGGGATCGCCTTCTTCCTGGTCAACGGGGACCTGGTCACGAGCGTGGATGCCAACACCAAGACCGGAGCCTTCGGCGGCAGCCTGGGCTACAGCTGCGCCAACGGCAAGCCCAATAATGACGGCCTGCAGGGCGCTTATGTGGGCCTGGGCATCGATGAATTCGGCAACTTCCCCAACCCGCTGGACAACACCGCCAGCGGCCCGGGTCCGGCGCCGGGCCGGGTCAGCCTTCGGGGTGCGGGCAATATCAACTGGACCTGGCTCAACAGCCAGTACCCGAGCTACTACCCGTCAAGCCTGAGCGCGACCTTCCAGCAGATCGCCGTCGGCAATACCTGCCGCACCGGGTACCTCTGGAACTACAGCAGCGGCACCATCAGGGATCGCAACGGCAATCGGATCCCGACCCTGAGCCAGACCACTGAAACGGTGCTGGACTACCCGCTCATAGCGACCAGCGCGCTCACGGTGCAGTCCCCCATCTTCAGCCAGCAGGGCGCCGCGAACCCGAGGCGGGGCGACGCGAAGGCCATCACGTATGGCTTGAAGATCACGCAGGACGGCCTTCTCAGCCTCCGCTACAGCTATGACGGCGGCGCCGCGCAGACCGTCATCGACAAGCAGCAGATCACGGCGTCGAACGGTCCGCTGCCGTCCAAATTCCGCTTCGGCTTCAGCTCCGGCACAGGTGGTGGCAGCAATGTTCACGAAATAGTCTGCTTCAAGGCAGCGCCGGTCAACGTGGCCGCTAGCTCCGTCGGCATCAACATCCAGCAGTCGGCGCAAGTGCAGGTGGGGTCGCAGATCTACCTGGCGTTCTACCACCCGGTGAACTGGTGGGGGCAACTCACCGCGAAGAACCTGCTTGTCGACTCCACTACCAAGGCTCTGTCGATCAGTCCGACGGCCAACTGGGATGCCAGTTGCGTTCTCACGGGTGGCGCCTGTTCCAGCACCGGCGTCGCGACCACCGCACAAGGCTCCTCGGCGCGCACCATCCTCACCTCCAACAACTCGGTCGGCATCCCGTTTCAGTGGAACAGCCTGGGCGGCGGCACGGGCGGTCAGAAGGCACTTTTGACCGCGGGCGACGCCACTGCCAATGCGAATCGCCTCAATTACCTGCGCGGGGACCGCAGCAACGAGCGGACTTCCAGCGGCACCGGCCTCTACCGCGCACGCGACAGCGTGCTGGGTGACATCATCAACTCGAGTCCGACCTGGGTCGGGCCGCCGCAATCCCCGTTCAAGGGCGCCTGGAAAGACCTGCTGGCGCCCTTGACCTCCATGCCCGAGGGCTCAAGCTATGCCGCCTTCGCGACCGCCAACGCGACCCGGACCAACATGGTCTACGTGGGCAGCAACGCTGGCCTGCTGCATGGTTTCCGCGCGGGGGCTTACTCCGCCAGCGGTACTTTCGACGCCACGGCCTTCAACGATGGCAAGGAACTGCTTGCCTACATGCCGGCGACGGTCCTCAACACCATTCACTCCACCACGTCGGCACTCGATTTTTCATCGCCGCAATATGCCCACAACGCCTTCGTCGACGCCACGCCCGGCACCGGCGACCTGTACTACGGCGGCCAGTGGCATACCTGGCTCGTGGGCGGACTCGGCGCGGGTGGCAATGCGGGCGGAGTGATCGGTGACAAAACCAGCATCGCCAACGGCGCGATCTACGCGCTCGATATCACAACGCCCACCGCAGCCAACTTCACGGAGGCCAATGCGGCGAATCTTGTGCTGGGCGAATGGAGTTCGAGCACCCTGACTTGCACGACCGACACCGCCGCCGTCCCCGCCAGCGGCAGCACCCCCGCTGTGCCGGCGGTGAACTGCAAGGACAGCCTGGGGAGCACCTATGGCACCCCGATCATCCGGCGCCTGCATGACGGCAACTGGGCGGTCATCTTCGGCAACGGCCTCAACAGCAAGACCGGCGGCGCCGGCATCTTCATCATGACGGTCAACCAGACGTCCGGCGCCAAGACCTTCCGCTACCTGCCGGCCGGCACCGGCTCGGGCCCGACAACCTCCGGTGCGACGGTCACTGCCCGAAACGGAATTTCGTATGTGAATTCGGCCGACCTGGACAGCGACCATGTGGCCGACTACGTGTACGCGGGCGATGTGTTCGGCAATGTCTGGCGCTTCGATCTCACGAGCGCGACGGCGAGCGCATGGAGCGTCCGCTCGACGCCGATCTTTTCCACAGGAGGGCGGCCGATCACCTCTCAGATCACGGGCGTCACGGTGCTTGCGGGCTCGACCGCGCCGCGTATGTTGCTGACCTTCGGTACGGGTCAGATCTTTCCGCAAACCCTGACCTCCGCCGCCACGCCCACCACTGGCACGCAGTACATGCTTGGTGTCTGGGACTGGGACATGGCCAACTGGAACGCCAAGGGATCGCTACAACTCGCCAGCCTCGTTGCGCCGCAGACGGTGAGCTTGTCGACGCTTCAGTCGCAGACCGTGGTTACTGACACCACTTACTCTAATGGCCTGATTTCCGGGGCTCGTACGGTGACCCGGACGCCAATTTGCTGGGCTGGCTCTACCGCATGCACCAGCGGCAATAACAAGTTCGGATGGTCAGTGGAGTTGCCCGGCACCAACGAACAGATCGTCTACAACCCCGTGATTTCCGACGGCCTGTTCGTGGTCAACACCACGTTGCCGGCGGTGAACCAGGCATTGAGTTGCGACCAGCAGCCGGCTTCGGGATTCACGATGGCGATCGACCCGGTCACCGGCGGTCCGCCAGCACAGTCGTACTTCACGGCCACGGACAACTTCGTTTCGCCCACGGGCCAGATCGTGGCCGGCATAGGCCTGAGCGGCGTCGGTTCGCCGTCGATCGTGAGCGTTGGTAAGCAGAAGTACCTGCTCACACAAAGAAGCGATGGCACCACGCCGCCTGAGCCGCAACTGCTCAGGTATTTTGGCGGCGATGGTAGGCAAACCTGGATCAAGCTGCGCTGATGTGCTGTCGTCGACAACGCAGGACTTCAGCAAACCCATGCAACGCGAGGACGCCGCTATGATCAAGGCCACTTTTTCTTGTCAAGCCGGCCGGGTGTCGCGACGCAAGCATGTGCGAGGCTTCACGCTGATCGAACTGATGATCGTAGTGGCCGTGATCGGGATTCTGAGCGCCATCGCCTATCCGTCCTATCAGTCGTACATCCTCAAGTCGCGCAGGGCCGACGCCAAGAATGCGTTGTTGGATCTGGCAGCAAGGGAGGAACGCGTGTTCAGCAATACCAATTCATACACACTCGATCCGCCGACGCTCGGCTACGGCGCCGGGTCGACTTGGCCGTTGGATATCAACTCGAGCGGGTCGGCCTTCTACCAGCTCACGGTGGTCACCGATGCCACGGGATACCTCGCCAAGGCAAAGCCCAAGACAGGGACCCGGCAAACCGCCGACACCGCCTGCCTCGAATTCCGCATCAAGGCCGATGGCACCAAGACCAACAACGACCTGGCCGGCAATGAACTGACCCAGGCGAACTGCTGGTAGGCATGAGCGTTCGTCGGACTGCGGGGTACCTCGCGTGGGTACTCCTGATGGCGTTTTTCTTCGCCAACGTGGAAATCCAGATCGAAGGCAGCGCGGGCTGGGCCGCCAACCTGCCCACCTGGCGCGTCGAGAAGCACTGGCTGCTCGACATCTTCTGGGGTGGCCGCGCGATGACCGGCTATCACGCCTGGGTGTTCTCCTTCATGGCATTGGTGTTCTTCTCGCCCTTGGCCTTCAACGGCCGGTGGAGTTGGCGCGATGCCGCGCTCGCACTGGCCGGGGTCATGACCTTCTGGATGGTCGAGGACTTCGTCTGGTTCGTGGCCAATCCGGCCTATGGCTGGGCCAAGTTCGATCCGGGGCATGCCGTCTGGCATCCGCACTGGCTGTTCGGTGCGCCGGTGGACTACTGGATCGGGTTGGGTGGTGCCGCGCTCATCCTCTGGTTGCTGCATCGCCGTGGTGGGAGCGCCCGGCAATGAAGCGCCGTTCGCGTCGGCACTACGCCGTGCTCGAAGAGCGGCCCGGACACTGGGCCGAGCGGCTGCATGGCCAACTGCCGAGCGTGGCGCCGGAGAACCTGCACCGCGTCACGCCCACGCTCTATCGCAGCGGCCAGCCGCGCCGCGAGGACGTGCCCACGATTGAGGCGCTGGGCATTCGCACGGTGCTGAGCTTCCGCTCCTTCAACAGCGACGAGCGGGCGTTTCGCGACCATCCCGGCATCGAGCGCCGGCGCGTACGCATCGACACCTGGTCGATCAACGACGACGAGGTGTTGCAAGCGCTCATCGAGATCCGCGAAGCCGAGAAGAAGGGCCCCGTGCTGGTCCACTGCTGGCATGGCGCAGATCGCACCGGCGTGGTCATCGCGCTCTATCGCATGGTGGTGCAGGGCTGGAGCAAGTATGCGGCGCGCCACGAGATGTTCCGCGGCGGCTATGGCTACCACACGCTCTGGCGCAATATTCCGCGCTACCTGGAGCGCGTGGATGTGGAGGCAATGCGCAGGGCGCTCCTTGCGGCGGAGCAACCCCCGGCTTCCTTGCGGGCTTGACGCGGCCCGTTGCCGCACAGGCGCAAGCTATTGCTGGCGCGCGGCCGCGTGGCGCTTGCGCGTCGCGGCGGCTTTCTTCGCCGAGGCCGAGCGCTCCGCTGCACTGCGTGATGCCGAGGCCGCGCCGCCCAGCCGGCCACCCTTGCGCGAGGGCGCATGGTTCTCAGGCTTGCCGCGCCCGGAGCCGCTCTTCTTGCCGCCGCCGGTTTCCTTGTTCACCGTGGCCCAGGCGCGGCGCTCGGCCTCGTCTTCGCTGACGCCGCGCTGCTCGTAGCCCTTTTCGATGTGCTCGGCCTGGCGCTTCTGCTTGTCCGTGTAGGAGGACTTGTCACCTCTTGGCATGGTTGGCTCCTGACTCCGCGTTGAACGAAAGCCCAGCGTGCGACGGCGCGGCAGGCCGTGTGTAGGAATGTCAAGGCAGCACGCGTCGGCCAACACTGGGGCGCCCTGGCGCGCTTCGGGATAATCGCCACCACCATGACCGACGCCCCATCCTCGTCCGCCCCCGGCGCCGTGCGCCTCAACAAGCGCATGGCCGAGCTGGGCCTGTGCTCGCGCCGTGAGGCCGATCTCTGGATCGAGCAGGGCTGGGTCAAGGTCAACGGCCAGGTCGCGCTGATGGGCGTGAAGGTCACGCCGGAGGACCGCGTCGAGGTCGACAGGAAGGCGCATGGCCACCAGGCCACGCAAGTCACCATCCTGCTGCACAAGCCGATGGGCTACGTCAGCGGCCAGGCCGAGGACGGCCACGAGCCCGCGGTGATGCTGATCAACCCGCGCACCCACTGGCGCGAGGATCCGAGCACGAATCGCTTCTCGCCGCCGCAGCTGCGCGGCCTGGCGCCGGCCGGCCGGCTCGACATCGATTCGGTCGGCCTGCTGGTGCTGACGCAGGACGGCCGCGTGGCGCGCCAGCTGATCGGCGAGGACTCCGGCATCGAGAAGGAATACCTGGTGCGCGTGACCTGGTCGCCCCCCGGCAGCGGCCCCGGTGACAAGGGCGACATCGCGACCGACGTGCAGAAGGTGTTTCCGCCCGCGCAACTCGCGCGCCTGCGCCACGGCCTGAGCCTCGACGGCCAGCCGCTGAAGCCCGCGCGCGTCGACTGGCAGAACCCCGAGCAGCTGCGCTTCGTGCTCACCGAAGGCAAGAAGCGTCAGATCCGCCGCATGTGCGAGCAGGTCGGCCTGAAGGTGGTCGGCTTGAAGCGCATCCGCATCGGCCGCGTGGTGCTTGGCAACCTGCCGGCCGGCCAGTGGCGCTATCTGGGCCCGCACGAAAAGTTCTGACCCCTCCTCATGCACGCCTAACAATTCAGGCGTAGCCTCCCGCCTGGGTTTTTGCAGACCGAGGACATCCGTGCGCGCATTGCTGGTGGAAGACGACGAAATGATCGGGCGCAGCTTGCGCCAGGCCCTCGAAGGCGCGGGCTGGTCGGTCGACTGGGTGCGGGACGGACCGCTGGCGCAAAGCGCGCTGGACGATGGCGACTACACCTGTGTGCTGCTCGACCTCGGGCTGCCCGGCAGGGACGGCACGGAAGTGCTGCGCCGCGCCCGCGAGAGCGGTGATGCCACGCCGGTGCTGGTGCTCACCGCGCGTGGCGACATCGAGGACCGCATCCACGTGCTTGACCTCGGGGCGGACGACTACCTGCTGAAGCCCTTTGCCTTCCGCGAGTTGCTGGCCCGCATGCGTGCCATCGTGCGGCGGCGCGACGGGGCTGCTCATTCGCTGATCGGGATCGGTGCGCTCCAGCTCGACCTGACCACGCGCGAGGTGCTGCAGAACGGCGTGCGCGAGATGCTCACCGCACGCGAGTTCGCGTTGCTGCATGCGCTGCTCGAACGGCCTGGCGCCATCCTGTCGCGCGAGCAACTGGAGAACCGCATCTACGGCTGGGGCGAGGAAGTCACCAGCAATGCCGTCGACGTGCTGATCCACGGCATGCGCCGCAAGATCGGGCCGGACGCGATCCGCAACGTGCGAGGGCTGGGCTGGCGCGTCGCAGTGCCCGCATGAGCGCCGCGCCGGGCCGCCCCAAGCAAGCTCACACCCCCTTGGGGGGCAGCGAGGACACGAAGTGCCGAGCGTGGGGGCCCGGGGGCGCCGCGCCGGGCCGCCTCAAGCAAGCTCGCACCGCAGCGCGCAGCGCGGAGGTTTGGCAATGAACGCGAGCCGCTGGCGCCCGCGCTCGTTGCGCACGCGCCTCTTGCTGTGGCTCATCACGCTGCATGTGATCGCCGCGGCCGCCACCGCCTGGTTCTCCCTGGGCGCCTATGGGCGGATGGTGCACACCTTCATGGATGACCAGATGCGGCTGGTGGCCGAGTCGCGTGCCGGCAATCGCAAGCCGGGGCCCTTGCAGTCGCTGGATGCCACCGACGTGCAGGTGCACGGCGCCATCGTCGTGCAGGAGTGGTCGGCCGACGGCGCCATGCCGCTCGCGAGCGCCTATCCGGTGGCTGCCGTCCCGCTGCAGCAGGCGCCGGGCTTCGCCGAGGTGCGCTCCGGGCCGGGCGAGGCGCAGCACTGGCGCGTCTTCACGGTGCCTGCTGACGCGGAACAGTCAGAGCGTCCGCGCGTGCAGGTGCTCCAGAGCGAAGCCTTCCGGCAAAAGCGCATCGCAAGGCGCACGCTGTATGAAAGCCTGCCGCTGGCGCTGATGCTGCCGGCCACCTTGCTGATGCTGTGGCTCATCGTCAGCGCCACCTCGCGCGCGCTGCGCGGGGTCGCGCGAGAGGTGGCCGCGCAAGACGAGCGCAGCATGGCCGAGCTGTCGCTGGCACGCGTGCCCGACGAGATCGGACCGCTGGTCGCCGCCTTCAACAGCCTGCTCGCGCGGCTGCGCAACGCCTTCGTCTCGCAGCGCCGCTTCGTTCAGGACGCCGCGCATGAACTGCGCACGCCGATGGCCGCCATCGGCCTTCAGCTCGAGAACCTGCGCGGCCATGTGCCGCCGGGAGAGGCGAGCGAGCGCTTTGCGCAGTTGGAGGCTGGCGTCACCCGCGCGCAGCACCTGATCGAGCAACTGTTGCACCTGTCGCGCCAGGAAGGGGCGGTCGACGAGGCACGCAAGCCGGTGGACGTGGCGGCGCTGCTGCGCGAGAGCCTGGGCCAGCGCATGATGCTGGCCGACCAGCGCAGCGTCGATGTCGGCTTCGAGGGCCGCATCGCGCCGGTGCTCGATGCGTCGCCGGCAGACCTGCACAGCGTGTTCGACAACCTCGTGGACAACGCCTTGCGCCACACGCCCGAAGGCGGCGCGGTGGATGTGCGCCTGCATGCGATCGAGGGCCGCGCCGTGGTGGACGTGGTCGACGATGGCCCCGGCATCGCGCCCGAATGGCGTGACCAGGTGTTCGATCGATTCTTCCGGGTGCCGGGCACGCCGCCCGGCGGCAGCGGGCTGGGGCTGGCGATCGCGCGGGCCGCGGCGGCACGTCAGGGCCTGCGCATCGAATTGCGGGATCGGTTGGAGGATGGCGAGGGCACGCGAGGACTCATCGCGCGGGTGCATCTGCTCACGCCCGCCTAAGACTTTGCTCATGGGGCGCTCACTCTGCCTGCCTAGAGTGAAGCTTTCCAGGAGACATCCCACCATGCAAGCAAACTTCCGTCACGTCGTGACTGCCGCCATCACCGCCATTGCCGCACTCGGTGCGGCATCCGCCTTTGCGCAGGCGCAGGTTCAGGACGAACGCGAGGCCAGTGGCACCGAGGCCATCGGGCAGTCCACCAGCCCCCGAGCGATGAATTCGACGGTGAATCCCGATGACGTGCGGCGCGAAGCCATCGCCACGTCCCATGCCGGCGGCAGCAGCGAGGCCATCGGCCAGTCGACCGCCGCACCGGCGATGAACTCCAGCATGTCGGCCGACGATGCCTACAAGGCGGCGGTCACCGCCGCGCACACCACCGGCAGCGAATCCGTCGGGGAAACGATGGCCCACCGGCTGCCGGGCTCGGGCGGCTGAAGGCTTCAGTCTTCCTTGAGCAGCACGTTGTAGATCAACGCACCCAGGATGGCGCCGATGATCGGCGCCACCCAGAACAGCCACAACTCCGACATCGCATAGCCGGGGCCGAACAGCGCGACGCCGGTGCTGCGCGCTGGGTTCACCGAGGTGTTGGTCACGGGGATCGACACCAGGTGGATCAGCGTCAGGCACAGGCCGATGGCCATGCCGCCGAAGCCGGCGGCTGCGCGCTTGGCGGTGGAGCCGAGGATCACCATCAGGAAGATGGCCGTCAGCACGATCTCGGTGACGAGCGCCGCGGTCATGTTGAACTTGCCCGGCGAATGCTCGCCGAAGCCGTTGGTCGCGAAGCCGCCAACGTCCGCGCCGGCCTTGCCGGTGGCGATCACGTAGAGCACGCCGGCCGCCGCGATGGCGCCCAACACCTGCGAGATGACATAGCCCGCGAGTTCCGATGCACGGAAGCGACCACCGATCACGAGGCCCACCGACACGGCGGGGTTGAAGTGCCCGCCCGAGATCGGGCCGAAGGCATAGGCGCCGGTCAACACGGTCAGCCCGAAGGCCAGCGACACGCCGAGAAAGCCGATGCCCAGTTGAGGAAAGGCGGCCGCGAGGACTGCGCTGCCGCAGCCGCCGAAGACAAGCCAGAAGGTACCGGCGAACTCGGCTGACCACTTCTTGAAAGTGCTGTGTTCCATATCCCTGAAGTCCTTGTTGTGAGGTCGAAAAAACGCCCGAACGGTGTCGGGCGGGGCGGATTGTGGAAGCGATCTCGCCGCTTTGGCGAGGGCTTACGACCTGTGGGCAGCGTCGGCGCGGAACCTGTTCACGAATCCATCCGCTTTCCCGCGCAAGCGCGGCTATCCTGCGGTTTCATCTCTTTTCACGGGGTTACCGCATGTCTCCCATCGCAATCAGGGCCATCGCCATCCGCTCGGCGGTGACTGTCGGAGTGGCCGTCCTTTGCATGAATTCGTGGGCGCAGCAGGGCAGCGTCAATGCGCTGTGCAGCACCGATGCAGGCTGGTGCGAGGCCGCCGCGACCGAGTTCACGCGCGCCACCGGCATCAAGGTCAACCAGGCCCACAAGGGCACCGGCGAGATCGGGGCGCAGCTTCGCGCCGAGGCGGCCAACCCCAAGACCGACATCTGGTGGGGCGGTACCGGCGACCCCTTTCTGCAGGCGGCCGAGCAGGGCCTGCTCGATGCCTACAGGCCGGCCTACCTGAACGACCTGTTCGACTGGTCCGTGCGCCAGTACGCCATGAGCGGCAACCAGGTCGGCGGCTTCTACACCAGCACCATCGGCTTCGGCTTCAACACCGACGTGCTGAAGAAAAAGAAACTGCCCGAGCCGAAGTGCTGGGCCGACCTGATCAAGCCCGAGTACAAGGGCGAGATCGAGATCTCGCATCCTGCGACCAGCGGCACCGCCTACACCATCATCGCGGGCCTGGTGCAGTTGATGGGCGAGGACGCCGCCTTCGACTACATGAAGAAGCTGCACAAGAACGTGACCAGCTACACCCGCAGCGGCCAGGCGCAGGCGCCCAACGTGGCCAAGGGCGAAGTGGCGATCGGCGTGAGCTTCCTGTTTGGCTTCGAGAGGTGGCGCTACGACAAATTCCCGGTGAAGACCGCGTCCCCCTGCGAAGGCGCGGGCTACGAGATCGGCGGCATCGCGCTGGTGAAAGGCGCGCGCAACAAGGCCAATGCCGTCAAGTACTACGACTGGTTGATGAGCCCGGCGGGGCAGTCCATCGGCGCCAAGGCCGGCAGCTTCCAGACCCCCGCCAACAAGACCTTCAAGCCCGACCCGCGCATCCCCTCATCCGACGGCGTCAAGCTCATCAAGTACGACTTCGAGAAGTACGGCAAGGCGGCCGAGCGCAAGCGGCTGATTGACAAGTGGACGACCGAGGTGGAGTCGCAACCGCGCTGACGCCGAGAGCCGACGCGGCTCGAGCGATCAGGCGGCGCAGGCCTTGTTGTGCGATGCGTGCATGCCCTTCGCCTTGGCGTCCGCTTCGCTCAGGTACTCGCCCTTCTTGGTCTTGCCGTAGTACTTGTCGCCCATGCAGTGGTAGACCTTGGTCTCGTCATTGGCCCATACCTTGCCCGCGCCGCCGCCCGGGGCCTGCGGCATGGACGCGGTCTTGTCGGCGTGGGCTGCCTTGGCCGGGGTGCCGGTGCCGGGCGCCATCGCGGCCTTGTTCACGGTTGCCGGCGGTGTCGGTGCGGCGGAGGGTGCCTGCGCTTGCGCGGTGAAGGCGGCGAGGAGGAGGCAGGAACTTGCGAGCAGTGCCCGGGCAGGATGAAAGTTCATGGGGTTCCCTGAAAGAAAGTTGTGAGTCAACGCAGACAGCTTGCCCCCTCAACCTCACCTCAGCCTGACCAGGGGCTACCTTTCCCGCTGCACCGCGAAATCCGCCACCGCGGTGCTGCGCACATGGACCTGCGCGACGACCCCGTCGCGCGACGCCACGGCCCAGGGCAGCGGCACGTTGTCGGGCACCACCTCGATCCGGTAGCTGCCAGCGGCCACGGCCGGAAACGCGTAGTAGCCCTGCGCGTCGGTGCGCGCCACGTATCTGCGGTCCAGCGTCACCGTCACGTTGGGCACGCCGCCTTCGCCGGCCTCGCGCTGGCCGTTGCCGTCCTGGTCGAAGAACACATGGCCTTCGAGCCGGCCCGATCCCACGCCCGCGGCGCCGCCGATCGGCGCGAGGTTGACGCCGGCACTGGCCTCCCAGCGCAGCGCGACCTGCATCGAGCGGTTCGATGGCGTCATGTAGACCGGCGCCTGCATTGCGGTCGTGAGCGCCGACACCACGGCCGGGTTGAACGGTTCCCTCCCGCGCGCCGCCGTGTATTGCGCGATCAGCGACCAGCCCGCGCCCAGCGGCCACATCACCCGCGCGTTGGCATTGAGGTAGCGGCTGGGGCTGTCGCCGATGCCGTGGCTTCCGCGCGCGCTCAGGTCGAGGCGGCCGCCGGCGAGGAAAGGCAGGCTGCCGAGCACGCCCCAGATCACCGAATGCGTCGAAAGGCCGAATTGCCGCGACTGTTCGAAGGCCAGCGTGGTCGAGAGCGAGCTCGATTCGCCGACCGGCCACTGGTGGTCCACCCCGACGCGCGCGAGGCGTTGGCGCTCGCCATGCGCGAAGTCGGCGCGCCACTGGCTCTGGCCCCATTGCGGCGAGATGTGCTCCCAGTTCAGTTGCAAGGATTGAGCAGCCTGCCTGCCGCTGCGTGCCGCCAGCGTGAGCGCCAGGGCATCGCGCGAGTCGAATCGGTAGCGCCCGTACAGGTTGCCGAACACCGACCGCCCCTGCATTCCGCTCACGCTCTCGCTCGCTTCGGCATTGGCGCTCAGTTGCCATTGGCGCGTGGACATGTCGCCGCGCCAGGAAGCGCCGCGCAGGTCGGCCGCGATCGGGCTGCTGCCCCAGCGCAGCGCCGGGTCGAAGTGGAAGACGCTCACGCCCTGCTGTATCCAATCGCCGCGCCATGATGCGTCGAGCCACAAGCCGCTGGCCGAATCCCTTGGCGCAAGCGAGTGGCTGTCCGAGGGCCGGCCCGTGCTGTGCGCATAGGCGGCCTGCACCCGCAGGCCGCCCGGACGCTCCTGCACCGGGCCGATTCCTTGCCCGATCGACTCGGCCCAGGGCGCCTGTCCCTGCCACGACACGGCGCCCCAGAACGAGCGCGTGTCCTGCGCGAAGCCGGGCAGGCCGTTCAGGTTGGCATCGCGCGTCTCCACCCACTGCAAGGCCGCGTCGCTGCGTCCGATGCCGAGCAGGCTGTCATCCCCACCGATGCGCTGCTGCGCCCCGAAGGTCATTGCACGGCCGCGTCCGAGCGCGAAGCCCTGCGAATCCAGGCCCTCGAAGAAACCCAGCCGCCCGGCCGACACATTGAGCAGCGTGCGGTTGCCCTGTTCCAGGCTCGAGGACAGGCCTTCGATCGGCAGCGAAGCCAGGTAGACGCGGCCCATGCCGCGCGACAGGGGCGTGGCGGCGCTGTTGATGTCGCCGATGCTGTTGCTGGCGAACCAGTCGTTGCCCAAGGGCATTGCGCGCTGGTCGATGCGGCCGGTGCTGCCGTCGCGGTACGAGAGGCTGTAGGGGTTGCCGGTGCGGCCCGCCAGTGGGTCGCCGGTGATCCGGTTGCGATAGCGATTGATGTTCAGGTCGGCGGAGAAGGTGCCGTGGTTGGGCGTGTCGAGGTAGCCGTCGAGCTGCAGCGTCTCGTTGCGGATGCGGTTCAGTCCGCCTTGCCGCAGCGACTGCAGTTCCATGCTGCCGCCGCGTCGCCAGCCTGTGTCCGGCGTGACGGGCTCCGCCTCCTCGACGGCCTGCGGCACCTCGTCCAGCACGCGGTCTTCATAGGGAGCGCGCACGGCCTCGGAGGCGTGGCTGCCTGTACCGAGCAGGCCCAGCGCGACCCAGGGCCAGCGCGGCATCATGGGCCGAAGCGCTCGTCGACGGGCATCGACCCCGACTCACCCCATTCGAGCGTGCCCCGCACCGTCACCGGAAAGCGCACCTGCACCTGTGCATCCGCATTGCCGGCGCGCGTCGCGGTGAGCGCAATATCTCGCGTTTCGCCCGGCAGGATGGGTGCGCTGGCTGCGGTGAACTCGAGCGCGGTGCCGCTGGCGTCAGTGCCGCCCAGGAAGCCGGCCAGGCGTCCATGCGCGCTGCCGTCATTGCGCACCTTGAGAACAGGCATGCGCTGGCCGTTGATTTGTTGCACCGCGCTGCCGACGATTGCGAGCGCCGGCTGCACCTGGCCCACGGCCACGTAGACGATCACGCCGATGCGTCCTGCAAGGCCGATCGGCATGCCCGGCCCCGCCGCCTGCTCCTTGCCCTCGATCAGGACCGCGAGGCGGCACTCCGACGGCGGCGTGTCCAACGGCGGCGTGACCTCGATGCGAAAGCGATGGGGCCGCCCCGGCGACACCACGACCTCCCTGCGCTCGATGGCCACCCACGGGCGGCAGCTGCCTTGCGCCAGATCGTCGCTGAAATCGACCGATGCATCGGGTCGCAACACCCAGTCCGCCGTGCGCACGCGGTAGGTGCCTGGCCTGGCATCCACCTGCGACAACTCGATCACCTGGCGCGTCGGCTTGCCCGGCTCCGCACGGATCTCGAAGCGCGGTGGCGACACGGCCAGCGCGAACTGCGCCAGGGCCGCAGGGCAGGCCAGGCCAAGGCCCCATGACAGCAGCAAGGACCGCATTGCGACGGAAGGCGTGAAGGAGTGCGGACGGGCGCTCACGGCGAAACCTCGATCTCGAAATGGAAATGAAGCGACTGCATGCGCGTCAACAGGCGGCCGTCGGCCACGAGGTCGAGTGCCAGGGTCTCGCTCAGGAATGCGTCGCGCACCAGGCCGTCGAACACCACGGTGCGATCGCCGCCGCGCAAGGCGCCCGGCAGCAAGCGACCCTGGGTGCGCCAGGTGGCTGTGAGGCGTTGCCCCTCGGTCGGCGCCAGCACCATGTAGATGCGCGCCGGCCGGTTGACCCATGCCGAGAGATTCAGCCGCAGCGCGACGTCGAGCCGGCCTTCCACCGTGTGGTCCGCATGGCGCGAAGGCACCAGTTGCCGCCAGTGCATCGGCGTGACGGGCTGGCTGACCACGGTGCCGGTGTCGTTCACGCGAAAGGTCGCGGCCTGTGCGCCCGCGCAAGCCAGGGCAAGGGCCAGGGAGCGCATGAACACGGCGCGGACCATCGACCGTCTCATGGCGCGTACAACTGGTAGGTGGCCCGGCCCGTGTAGCTGCCCGCCGGCACCATCTGGTTGTTGGCGTAGCTGAACGTCAGGCAGTTCTCGAACCAGGTGTTGCGGGGGATCGATGCGATGGTCTGGGTGCCGCCAAAGGTGCCGCTCTGGATCGACGAGGCACCGTTGTTGTCGCCGCCGGAGACCCATGAGATCGTGCTGAACGGGAGGGTCGCGCCCCCAGGGCCGCTCAGGTTGGCCGGCGTGCTGACGCTCAGCGTCGCTGTGTTGCCCGTCAGCAGGCCGTGTGTGCGATAGAACCCGCCCACATAGACCTCGCCGGCGCTGGAGTTGCAACGTGCGGCGTTGTCGAGCGGGCTGTTGTTGACGGTGCTGTCGGTGCTCATCGTCCGGGGCCCCGTGCCGACGGCGCCCGCGGCGATGGTGGCCCTCACGGTGTTGGTGAAGGCGTTGTCGCCGGGCGTACCGCCGCTGTCGTAGGGGCTGGTGAACGCGCCGGCGCCCACCTGCAGGTAGAGCGCCCGCAGGCCGACCGAGATGACCGCTTCGAATGCATACGCCTCGCTGCAAGCCAACAGCACGGCCAAGCCCAGCAGCGCGGTGGCCGACAGGCCGGCGACAGGTCGATGAAGTGGCATGGTGGGTCTCCGGCAGCTACGGCATGACAGCCGTGTAGGTCACGCGCCCGTTGTTGACGCCAGCGCCGCCATAAGTGCCTGCGGCAAGCACATCGACATTGGCATAGCCGTAGGTCCACTTGCCCTCCCGCTGGACCCGGTTGCCCGCGCTGGTCAGCAGCACGGCCGACCCCGGTCCGCCAGCACCATTGAAGGCCGGGTGCGTGATGACGCCGTTGGTGAATCCGTTCGTCGTCGTTGGCAGCGGCGCTGGCGTCACCGTGATGCGGTTCCAGCCGATCTGCCGGGCCGCGATGCCGTTGTGCAGTGGGCCGCTGGTGTTCGAATTGAGCGTAATGTCGCCGCCGTTGCCGCGCACCCGCACGGTCACGGCGCCCGCGCCCAGGTCGCCGCCCGTCGCGACGACCGGCGTGCCGTTGCCCATCGACCCGGCCGGCACCGTGAAGCTGACGAGGTCGACCGCGCCTGCGCTCGCGTCGTCGGTGCCGGTGCCCACGCGCAGGTACAGCACGCGCGGAATCGTCACGACGAAATCCAGATGCGCGGTCGCGCTCATGGAACCGATCAGGGCAGTGACATAGTTCGATTCGGCATGGGCCGACGCCGTCAAGGCGGCCGAGCCGGCAACAAGCCCGGCCCACGGCCGCCACCGCGCATGGGAGCGCATGGCTGCTGCGCGTCAAGCGCTCAGGGCATGGTGGCGGTGTAGATCACGCGGCCGCCCTTGGTGTTGACGCCGCCGTAGGTGCCTGCCGCCAGGATGTCCTGGTTGCGGTAGGTGAAGGTCCATTTGCCTTCTTCGCGCACCGTGCCGTTGACGGCCGCGATATTGGTGGGCTGCCCATCGCCGGTGTTGCTTGCCGCAAACGCGGGATGGGTGATGCCGGTGTTGTTGTAGCCGGCCGTCATGCCCGTGGTGAGCGGCGCCGAGGCGACCGCGATGCGGTTCCAGCCCACGTTGCTGCCCGAGCCATTGTTCAACTGTGTGACGTTGGAGTTCAGCGAGACCGTGCTGGCGCCATTGGCCATGAGGCGCACCGTCACCGCGCCGGTGCCGAGGTCGCCGCTTGCGGCGCTCGCCGCCACCACCGAGCCATCACCGACGTTGCCCACCGGAACCGTGAAGTCGATGAGATCGACCTTCGTGTTGTTGGCCAGGTTGCTGCCTGAGCCGACCTGCAGGAACAGCACGCGCGGTATGGTGATCTGGAAATCGAGCTTGGCGCTGGCCGTGGCCGCGGTCTGGGCGCCGATGGGAGTGACTTGCTCCGACTCGGCGATCGCAGCGAGCGGCGTCGCGAGCGAAGCAATCACCGGAGCGATGTAATACTTTTTCATGATCCGTCCCTGTTGGCTACAAAAGTGAATAGAGGGTGACAGGTCCTCTGGGCGACAAATGTATGTCACCGTCCATAAAAAGTGGCTGGGCTGCGCGGCCAATTGCCCACATCGATCAATAAATCACGATATGCCGTGGCACCGGCGCAGCGCGATTTCCCGGATGTCGGTGATTTGGATTACATGTTCGCGGCCTTGCGACAGTTGAAAATGCCGGACCCGTGACCAACTGAGGTCCGGGCCGGCTCCACGCCGGCTATTGACCATTCCAAACCCCGTTTTTTCTCCCATGACCAGCGCCAGCACCAAACTCCCGTTCCAGGCCGAAGTCGCCCAGCTGCTTCACCTCGTCACCCACTCGCTCTACTCCAACAAGGAAATCTTCCTGCGCGAGCTGATCTCGAATGCGTCGGACGCGTGCGACAAGCTGCGCTTCGAAGCCATCAACGACGGCGGCCTGTACGAAGACGCCCCTAACCTCGAAGTGCGCGTCACTTTCGACAAGGCCGCCCGCACGCTGACCATCGCCGACAACGGCATCGGCCTCAGCAAGCAGGAAGCCATCGACAACCTCGGCACCATCGCCAAGAGCGGCACCAAGGACTTCATGAGCAAGCTCAGCGGCGACCAGAAAGCCGACGCACAGCTCATCGGCCAGTTTGGCGTGGGCTTCTATTCGGGCTTCATCGTGGCCGACAAGATCACCGTCGAATCGCGCCGCGCCGGCATGGTGGCGGGCGAGGGCGTGCGTTGGGTCAGCGGTGGTGCCGGTGACTTCGAAGTCGAAACCATCGAGCGCCCGCAACGCGGCACCAGCGTCACGCTGCACCTGCGTGAGGATGCCGACGACTACCTCAACGCCTGGAAGCTCAAGCAGGTCATCGGCAAGTATTCCGACCACATCTCGCTGCCCATCCTCATGGAAAAAGAGGAATGGAAAGAAGGCGAGAACGACCAGCCCGGCGACATGGTGAAGACCGGCGAATGGGAGCCGGTCAACAAGGCCAGCGCGCTCTGGACCCGCGCCAAGAAGGACATTACGCCCGAGCAGTACAGCGAGTTCTACAAGACCATCAGCCACGACTACGAGGCGCCGCTGGCCTGGAGCCACAACCGCGTCGAAGGCAGCACCGAATACACGCAGCTGCTGTTCATCCCGTCGAAGGCGCCGATGGACCTGTGGAACCGCGACAAGAGCGCGGGCCTCAAGCTCTACGTCAAGCGCGTCTTCATCATGGACGATGCGGAGGCGCTGCTGCCGAGCTACCTGCGCTTCGTCAAGGGCGTGATCGACTCGGCCGACCTGCCGCTCAACGTGAGCCGCGAACTGCTGCAGGAAAGCCGCGACGTGAAGGCGATCCGCGAAGGCAGCACCAAGCGTGTGCTGGCGATGCTGGAGGACATGGCGAACAAGGCCGCGGCCGCAGCCGCACCGGCCGCTTCGAGCGATGAAGTCACCGACGTCGTCGACAAGAAGGAAGAAGCCGCCGCCGAAACCAACAGCGAGGACGCCGGCAAGTACGCCAAGTTCTACGCCGAGTTCGGCGCCGTGCTGAAGGAAGGCCTGGGCGAGGACTTCGGCAACCGCGACCGCATCGCCAAGCTGCTGCGCTTCGCGTCGAGCACCAGCGACACCGTGAGCGTAGGCCTGGCCGACTACAAGGCCCGCATGAAGGAAGGCCAGGAAGCGATCTACTACATCACGGCCGACACGCTCGCCGCCGCGAAGAACAGCCCGCAGCTCGAGCTCTTCAAGAAGAAGGGCATCGAGGTGCTGCTGATGACCGACCGCGTCGACGAATGGGCGCTGAGCTACCTGCACGAGTTCGACGGCACGCCGCTGCAAAGCGTGGCCAAGGGTGCGGTCGACCTCGGCACGTTGCAAGACGAGGAAGAAAAGAAGGCCGCCGAAGTCGCCGCCGAGACCTTCAAGCCCGTGCTCGAGCGTCTCAAGGAAGCTCTCAAGGACAAGGCCGAAGACGTGCGCGTCACCACCCGCCTCGTCGACTCGCCGGCCTGCCTGGTGGTGAAGGACGGCGGCATGAGCACGCAACTCGCGCGCATGCTCAAGCAGGCCGGCCAGCCCGCGCCAGAGCTGAAGCCGGTGCTCGAAGTCAACGCCGAGCATCCGCTGGTGAAAAAGCTCGAAAGCTCGGCACATTTCGACGACCTGGCCAACATCCTGTTCGACCAGGCCTTGCTGGCCGAGGGTGGGCTGCCGCAAGATCCGGCTGCCTATGTACGCCGCGTCAACGCGCTCCTGGTCTGAAGGCGCGAATCTTCCTACTGCGGACGCCGATCTCGGGTCCGCGGTGCTCACCGCACGGGAGTGCGGTTCCGCGCCGCGAACCCGACCTCGGCGCCCTCGCTACGGAATCTTCACGCCTTCAGGGGCGGTGCTGAATCTTTCCGTGCTCGCTGCGCTTTGCACGGAAGCGTAGATTGATTGTTGAGCTGTCGCGACGAGGCACTTTTGCGGTTTTACCGAGGAGCATCTTGACACCTGCCAGCTCACCACAGAGCCCCCTCATCCGATCCTTGCGGCGGCTTGCCGCTGGCGGCACGCTGCTCCTCGCCGGCCTCGTGCTGGGCGGTTGTGCCGTGGGCGCCGGCATCGGCGTGCCGATCGTGCCGGGCGTCTCGTTGAACCTCGGCGTCGGGCCGGGCGGTCCGGTCATTGGCGTCAGCACCGGCTGGGGCCCGTTGGGCGCCGGCGTCAGCCTCAACCACCTGGGTCAGGTCTTTGCGAGTGCCGGCGCTGGCGTGGGTGTGGGGGCCGGCGGTGCCGGCGTTGGCATCGGGGTCGGCAAGAGCGTCCTGCTTCACGACCCGCGGACCGTACCGGTCAACGGTCCGGTGATTGGCACCGCTGCACTGGGTTCACCCGGGAATCCCATCGCTCCCTGATGACATCGAGTCCTGGCGCAAGGTCGAACTCGCTGGCGCGGGTTCAGCGGTGGTACGAGAGGGCCTGCGCGTCCGCCTTGGTATGGCCGAGCGTGTGCACGCCGAGGCCGCGGAACAGCGCGCCGGTCATGTCGATCGCCGAATAGGCCATGACGAGGAAGGCCGTGCCCAGCCAGCGCAGGCCGCGCACGCGCGGCAGGTCCTGGTGGTTGATGGCACGCAGGCTGAACACCAGCCGTGACGCCAGCACGCACAGCGGGCCGATGGGGCCGCTGCGGGCCAGCCATTGCATCGGCGCGGGCATGTAGGTCTTGACCAGCAGCGGCGTCAGGCCGTGGCTGTCCTGCCCGCGCAGCCAGCGCAGCTTGAACCATTCGCGGCGCGTGTCCGGCAGGCGATGCTGCGTGTGGGCGCGGGGCTCATAGAAGACCGGCACGCCCGCCGCCTGCAGCCGCAGGCCCAGCACCTGGCAATGGGCGCGGTAGACGCCGTCCAGCGCCTGGTAGCTGTAGCGCTCGAACACGTCGCGCCGGAACACCACGTTGTTCGCGTAGAAGTTGCGCGTGCCGCCGGGGCGCAGCGGGCTCGGGAAGTACATGAAGTCGAGCGTGGTCAGCGCGATGCCGGTCAGGCTGTTGTCGTAGCTGGTGCGGCCGGCCACGACGCAGGGACCGTCGGGACCGTCGAGCGGATCGAGCAGGCGCTCGAGCCAGTCGGCCGCCGGCAGGCAGTCGGCATCGGCGAAGGCCACGTAGTCGCAGCGCGACGCATCGGTGAGTTCGAAGCCGACGTTCTTGGCGTCGTAGTAGCCGGTGTCGGGGTCGATCTCGACGAAGTCGATGCGCCGGTGCGCGAGCCGCTCGATGCTCTTGCAGATGTGGGGTGGGAGTCCGTCGTGCGTGATGACGACTTGGCCAAGAGCGGTGAGTGGGAGCGTCTGCTGACCCAGCAGCAAGATGAGCCGCTGCAGGCTGGCGGAGACCAACTCCATGCCGGGGCCGCCTCTCAGGTTGTTGGTTTCGAGCACCAGCGCCGTGCGCGCCGCGATGGCAATTGACATGGTGGATTCCCTGAAGTTGCGAGGTATGTTCCTCGTCGAGGCGGAATTTACTCCTTTTCGTTCATGGAAAAGTTCGACGCCGAAGCGCCCCGATGCAAGCACCCGCGACCTTTGCCGCGATGAGGCGCGTCGCGCCGGCGTAGGACTGGGCGATCAGTCGGCGATGCCGGGCGTCACCAGGAAGCCATCCCCCGGCGTCAGCGGTTCATGGCGATAGCTGGCCGGCGTGCGGCTCAGCTTCACCGGCGCGCCGATGCCGCGATAGCCGCCGGGCATCTCGACGACCATCTCGCGGTGCACCGTGTGCGGATGCTCGAGCGCGGCATCGACCGGCAGCACCGGCGCGGCGGGCACGCCTGCGGCCATCAGTTCATCGACCAGCGTGCGGCCGTCGAAGGAGGCCAGCGCGGTTTCGAGTTCCTGCTTCAGCGCGACGCGATTGACCGAGCGTGCGCCGGCGTCGCGGTAGCGCGGGTCCTCGGCGAGTCCGGCCACGCCGACGACGCGGCAGAAGCTCGCGAACTGGCGGTCATTGCCGACGGCCAGGAAAATCGGGTCGGTGCCGGTGTTGAGTGCGTCGTAGGGGTAGATGTTCGGGTGGGCATTGCCGGTGCGCTTGGGCTTGCGGCCGTCCATGAACCAGTTGGCGGCATGCGGGTGCAGCAGGGAGAGGCCGCTGTCGTACAGGGCCGCTTCCACGAACTGGCCGCGACCGCTGCGTTGGCGCTCCTGCAGTGCGAGCAGCACGCCGATCACGGCATTGAGCCCCGTCACCATGTCCACTACCGGCAGGCCCACACGCAGCGCATCGCCGGAGGCCTCGCCGTTGACACTCATGATGCCGGTCATGGCCTGCACCGCCGCGTCGTAGCCCGGCAGCGCGCCGAGCGGACCATCCGCGCCGAAGCCCGAGACGCGGCACCAGATCAGTCCGGGAAAGCGCTTCGACAACTCGTCGTAGCCGATGCCCCAGCGCTCCATCGTGCCGGTCTTGAAGTTCTCGATCAGCACATCGGCTTCGGCCACCAGGGCCAGCAAGGCGTCGCGGCCTTCCTCGCTGCCGAGGTCCAGTGCCATCGTGCGCTTGTTGCGGTTGAGCCCGTGGTAGTACGAGGCCACGCCGTCGCGGAAGGGCGGGCCCCAGGTGCGCGTGTCGTCGCCCTGCGGCGGCTCGACCTTGAGCACGTCGGCACCGTGGTCGCCGAGGATCTGGCCGCAGTAGGGGCCGCCGAGGATGCGCGAGATGTCGAGCACGCGGATGCCCGCGAGCGCGCCGGTGTTGGGGATGGTGTTCATTGCGCGCTCAGTCCAATTGGGCGCCGGACTGCTTGACCACTCCGGCCCACTTCGTCATCTGCAAGCCGATGAATTTGCCGAGTTGATCCGGCGCGTGCGACGGTGCAGGTTCCAGCCCCTGCGATGCGAAGAGCTCCTTGACCTTGGGCGTGGCCAGCACTTCGACGAAAGCCTTGTTGAGCTTGGCGATGCGATCGGGCGGCGTGCCGGCCGGTGCGACGATGCCGAAGAACACGCTCACGTCGTAGCCGGGCACGCCCTGCTCGGCGACGGTCGGCACATCGGGCAAGGCCTGCGAGCGCGTGGCCGTCGTCACGCCGAGCGCGCGCAGCTTGCCGGACTTGACGTAGGGCAGGGCGGTGAGCACGTCGGTGAAGCTCATGCTGACCTGGCCGCCGAGCAGGTCGGTCAGCGCCGGGCCGGTGCCCTTGTACGGGATGTGTTGCAGGTCGACGCCTGCCAGGGTGTTGAACATCACGCCGGCCAGGTGCGACGAGGCGCCGTTGCCCGATGACGCATAGCTCAGTTTGCCCGGATTGGCCTTGGCATAGGCGATCAGCTCCTTCACGTTCTTCGCCGGCACGCTCGGGTTCACGACCAGGATGTTCGGCAGGTGGCCGACCTGGATGACGGGCGCGAAGCTCTTGACGGGGTCGTAGTTGACCTTGCGGTAGAGGCTCGAATTGATGGCCAGCGGGCCCGAGGTGCCGAACAGCAGGGTCTGCCCATCGGGTGCGGCGCGCGAGACGTATTCGGCGCCGATGTTGCCGCCGGCGCCGGCGCGGTTCTCCACGATCATGGGCTGGCCGAGGCGGTCCTTCATCTCGGCGGCGAGGGTGCGCGCCATGGCATCGGTCGGGCCGCCGGGCGGGAAGGGGATGACCAGCATGATGGGCTTGTCGGGGAAGCCGTCGGCATGGGCCGTCGTTGCGAGCGGCAGGGCGGTTGTGAAGGCCAGCGCGATGGCGAGGGTCTGGATCAGTTTCATGTCTTGTCTCTCTTTGGTGTGCGGTCGTCAGGCGGGGACGGTGGCGGCGATGGGGGCGGAAGCGGTCCAGTCGGCAGGGATGCCCGTCGGCGCGAGCGGGTCGCGCGGCAGCACGCGGTGCAGCAGCACGAGTTGCGCCCACTCGATGCGTTGGGCCGAGCCGCCGCGTGCGCCCTCCCACGCCATCGCGATGGCGCTGGCGCAGTGGTACAGGGCGGAGGCGGCCTGGCGTGCGATCACGTCGCCGTCTTTCGCCGCGGCCGAAGCGCTGGCGGTGAGGGCGCAGGCTCGGTCCAGCGCGTCGCGCAGCGCCTTCGTGAAGGCAGGCGTCAGCGGCGCATCGTCGAGCAGCGCGCCGAAGTGCGCCTGCAAGGCGGGCAGCGAGTTCTCGCGCGTCACGGCGCGGATCACGTCGAGCGCGACGATGTTGCTGGTGCCTTCCCAGATCGAGCCCAGGTGCGCGTCGCGTACGAGCCGCGGGTCGGCCCATTCCTCGATGTAGCCGCAGCCGCCGCGCACTTCCATCGCATCGCCGGTGACCTTGCGCGCATCGCGGCAGGCGCGGAACTTGATGAGCGGCGTGAGGATGCGCAGCAGCGGATACGCAGCCGCTTCGCCGCCGTCGGAGCGCATCAGCGCCTGCGCCGTCTGGAACACCATCGTGCGGGCCTGCTCGGCCGGCAGGCGCAGCTTCTGCAACTGCTTCTGCATCAGCGGCATGTCGGCCAGGCGCTTGCCGAAGGCGCGGCGCTCGCTGGCGATGTACTCCGCTTCCGCGCAGGCGCGGCGCATCAGGCCGGCGGCGCGCACGCCGTTCGACAGGCGCGAGTTGTTGACCATGTCGGCCATCTGCACGAAGCCGCGGCCCTGCTCGCCGACGAGGTAGGCGATGGCGCCTTCGAGCCGGATCTCGCCGCTGGCCATCGAGCGCGTGCCGAGCTTGTCCTTGAGGCGGATGATGCGGTAATGGTTGTGCGTGCCGTCCTCGAGTTCGCGCGGCAGCAGGAACAGCGACACGCCCTTCATGCCGGCAGCCGAGCCCTCGACGCGCGCCAGCACCATTGCGAAATCGGCATCGGGGTTGGAGCAGAACCACTTGTCGCCGCTGAGGCGCCACCGGCCTTCGTCGTCCTGCGTGGCGCTGGTCTGCGTGGCCGCGATGTCGGAGCCGGCCGCCTGCTCGGTCATGAACATCGCGCCTTGCGCCAGTTCATCGAAGTCCAGCGACTGGAAGCGCGGCAGGAAGCGTTCGACCAGTTCTGGGCTGCCGAATTTCTTCAGCGTGCGTGCGAGCGAATCGGTCATCGAGACCGGGCAGCACAGGCCGAACTCGGCCTGCACGAACAGGTAGGTCAGCACGTACTTGACGAGTGGCGGCATGCGGCCCTTCCAGCCCATCGTCTCGTCGCGGTGCGACATCGCGGCCAGGCCGAATTCGCTCAGCGCGAGGCGCTCCATCTCGACGTAGGCAGGGTGCTTGTTGATGCGCTGCTGGTCGATGCCGGCGCGCGTGCGCAGCGACAGCGTGGGCGGATTCGTGTCGGCCGTATGCGCGAGTTCGTCGAGCGGGCCGCCGGCCAGTGCGCCGAGGCGCTGGAAGTGCGGCTGCATGTGGCGCAGCAGGTCTGGCGGCAGGTAGAGCGCGAGCAGCCTGTGCAGTTCGGTGTCGGTGGTGAAGAGGTTCTGGCCGTGGCGGTCGGGCACGGGATGGGCGGCTGCTGTAGCGGTGGGGGCCATGCTTTGTCTCCTTGTCTGGCGCGGATTGTTGGCGCGGCGACGATATCTGTCTAATATCGAATTTGACTTGTCTGATTTGATTGGGCTATCGATGGAATTGCGCCACCTGCGTTACTTCACGGTGCTGGCCGAGGAGCTGCACTTCGGGCGTGCCGCGCGGCGGCTGTCGATCTCGCAGCCGCCGTTGAGCGTGGCCATCCGGCAGCTGGAGGAGTCGGTGGGCGCGCGGCTGTTCGAGCGCAACAGCAAGGAGGTGCGGCTCACGCCGGCGGGCGATGCGCTGCGTGCGTCGGCGCAGACCCTGCTGCGCCAGGCCGAGGAGGCGGCGCTCGAGGCGCGCGACGTGTCGAAGGGATCGGCGGGGCGCCTGCGCATCGGCTTTGTCGGCGCGATGCTGTACCGGGGCTTGCCGCAGGCACTGGCCAGCTTCCAGGCGGCGCATCCTGCGGTGCGCGTGTCGCTGTCGGAGCTGAATTCAGGGCAGCAGATCACCGAGCTGATGCACGACCGCATGGACGTCGGGTTCGTCCACACGAGCCGCATGCCGGCGGAGTTGCAGCAGGTGCTGCTGCTGTCGGAGCCCTTCATGGTGTGCGTGCCGGCCTCGCATCGGCTGGCGCGGCGCCGCACAGTGGGCCTGGCGAGCCTGCGCGACGAGCCCTTCGTGCTGTTTTCGCGGGAGGCTTCGCCGGACTACCACGAGCGCATCCTGTCGATCTGCGCGGGCGCGGGCTTCCGGCCCGAGGTTCGGCACGAGGTGCGGCATTGGCTGTCGGTGGTGTCGCTGGTTTCGCAGGGCATGGGGGTCGCGCTGGTGCCGAGCGCGTTGCAGCATGCGGCCTTGCGCGGCGCGGTGTTCCGGCCATTGGAGGAGGATGTGGCCGGGTCGGATGCGTATTGCGTGTGGCGCAGCGGGCCGGACAACGCGGTGGTGCGGAACTTCCTGCAGGCGGTGAAGGAGGGGCGCTGACCTCGCTGTCGCCACCCCATTGCGATCGCTTCAGCCGTTGCGGAAGATGAAGCTGTAGGCATTGAGCGCCGGCACGCCGCCGAGGTGCGCGTAGAGCACCCTGGAGCCTGCTGGGAACTCGCCAAGTCGCACCTTCTCGATCATTCCGTGCATCGACTTGCCCTCGTACACGGGGTCGGTGAGCATGCCTTCCATGCGCGCGCACAGGCGGATCGCCTCCAGCGTTCCCTCGTTCGGCAGCCCGTACTCCGGGCCGCCGAATCGATCGTCGAGCACCACGTCGGTGTCGGCGATCTCGCGCCCGAGTTCGACCAGGCTGGCCGTGTTGCGCGCGATGCGCAGGATCTGGTCGTGCGTCTTCTCCGGCTTGGCGGACGCATCGATGCCGATCACGCGATCGGCCCGTCCATCGGCCGCAAAGCCCACCACCATGCCGGCCTGCGTACTGCCCGTCACCGAGCAGACCACGATGTAGTCGAACTTGAAGCCCAGTTCGGCTTCCTGCTGGCGCACTTCCTCGGCGAAGCCCACGAAGCCGAGGCCGCCCTTCGGATGTTCCGAGCAGCCGGCCGGGATCGGGAACGGCTTGCCGCCCGCCTTGCGCACGCTCTCCATCGCGTCTTCCCAGCTCTTGCGGATGCCGATGTCGAAGCCGGCGGCATCGAGGCGCACGTCCGCGCCCAGGATGCGCGACATCTCGATGTTGCCGACCCGGTCGTACACCGCATCGGAATAGTTGACCCAGTTCTCCTGCACCAGCACGCACTTGAGGCCCAGGTGTGCGGCCACCGCTGCGACCTGGCGCGTCTGGTTCGACTGGATGCCGCCGATCGACACCAGCGTGTCGTACCCGCCTTCGAGCGCCTCCGGAATCAGGTACTCCAGCTTGCGGGTCTTGTTGCCGCCGAAGGCGAGGCCGCTGTTGCAGTCCTCGCGCTTGGCATAGAGCTCGACCTTGCCGCCGAGATGGGCGCTGAGCCGCCGCAGGGGCTGGATCGGCGTGGGGCCGAAGGTCAGGGGATGGCGCGGGAATTTTTGCAGGTTCACTTGGCGATTCCTTGTTGAAGACGTGGGAGGAATCGTAGGAAGAATCGGCTGATCGATGGTTGCAAAGATGGGGCGGTTGGCGATACTGGACTTGATGAAAAGTCAGATCAGCAGCCTGTTATTTTGAAAGAACTGGAATGCGCGCAACAAAATTGCAAGCCAAGGGTGAACTCGACCGCACCGATCGCGCCATCCTCCGCGCCCTGCAACGCGACGCCTCGGTGTCGAACGTTGCGCTCGCTGCCAAGGTCAACCTGAGTGCGCCTGCTTGCCTGCGACGCGTCGAGCGGCTCAAGTCGATGGGCTTGATCAAGAAGGTGGTGGCACTGCTCGACCCCATTGCGCTGGACGCCGGCACGCTGGTGATGATCGGCGTGGTGCTGGACCGCTCGACGCCCGAGTCCTTCGCCGCGTTCGAGAAGGCCGTGCAGAAGGTGTCGGGCTGCCTCGAGTGCCATTGCGTCACCGGCGAGTTCGATTACTTCATGCTGGTGCGCACGCGCGACAACGACAGCTACAACCGCCTGCATGCCGAGCAACTGCTCTACCTGCCGGGCGTGCGGCAGGTGCGGACCTTCATGGCGTTGAAGCAGGTGCTGTCGACGACGCAGCTGCCGATTGCGGGGTGATCAGGCGTAGAGCGGCTCCTCCGCCATCGCCTCGCACTGGTCCTGCAGCATCTGCACCTGGCCCATCCAGTAGTCGCTGCTGCCGAACCACGGGAAGTTGATCGGGAAGATCGGGTCTTCCCAGCGGCGCGCGAGCCAGGCGCTGTAGTGGATGAGGCGCAAGGTGCGCAGGGGTTCGATGAGTGCCAGTTCGCGCCGGTCGAATTCGCGGAACTGTTCGTAGCCTTCCAGCAGGCCGCTGAGCTGGCCGGTGCGCTGGCCGCGATCGCCGGAGAGCAGCATCCACAGGTCCTGCACCGCGAAGCCGGTGCGTGCGTCGTCGAGGTCGACGAAATGCGGGCCGCCGTCGGGGCGGTCGGTGGGAGTCCAGAGGATGTTGCCGGGGTGGCAGTCGCCGTGCAGGCGCAGGCTCTTGAACTCGTTGCCGAAGGCGCCCTTGGCATCCGTTGCGAGCGCGGTCTTGGCGATCATGTCGAGTGCCTCGGTGCAGTGCTTCTCCCACAGGCCCTGCACGTCGAGCGGAACCTTGTCGTGCTTGAGCAGCCAGTCGCGCGAGGCGGTGCCGAAGCTTTTCAGGTCCAGCGCGGGCCGTGCCACGAATGGCATCTTGGCGCCCACCGTGTGGATGCGCGCGAGGAAGCGGCCGACCCATTCGAGCACTTCGAAATCGTCCAGCTCCGGTGGCCGGCCGCCGCGGTACGGGCTGACGCTGAATGAAAAGCCCGCGTGCTCGTGCAGCGTCCCGCCCTTGAGTTCCAGAGGCGCCACCGCGGGGACTTCGGCCGCCGTGAGTTCCGCGGAGAAGCCATGCTCCTCCCTGATCTGCGCCTCGCTCCAGCGGCCGGGCCGGTAGAACTTGGCGACCACCACGCTGCGGTCTTCCAGGTGGATTTGATAGACGCGGTTCTCGTAGGAACTGAGCGCCTGCAGGCGGCCGTCGCCGTGCAGGTCAAGCGTCGCGAGGGCGTCGAGCACCACGTCGGGCGTGAGTGACTCGTAGGGGTGCGCGAGCGCGTGGGATGCAGACATGGGGCCGATTGTCGCCGCCGACCACGAACCAACCGTACCGACGTACCGGCGCGGGTAAGTCCTAGCGCATCGGCCCACCGCGCCGAGGAGGGTTCCTCAATAATTTGCCGGCCATGACGATCCAGCGGATTGACGCGCATCAGCACTTCTGGCGACCTTCAAGGGGCGACTATGGATGGCTGCGTGCGGACGACCCCGGCATTGCGCCGTTGTACCGGGACTTCATGCCGGCGGACCTGCAAGCCACCCTGCAGGCCCATCACGTCGAGCAGACCGTGCTGGTGCAAGCCGCCGAGAGCGAGGCGGAGACCGAGTTCATGTTGGGCTTGGCCGAATCGACGCCCTTCATCGGCGGCGTGGTGGGCTGGGTCGACGTGAGCCTTGCGGAATCTTCGACGACGCTGGCGCGTTGGGTCGAGCGGCATCTGCACTTGAAGGGCGTGCGGCCGATGCTGCAGGACCTTGCCGACACCGAATGGATCGCCCATGCGCCGCATGCGGACACCGTGCGCACGATGCAGCGACTGGGCCTGCGGTTCGACGCGCTGGTGAAGCCGCAGCACCTGGGCGCGTTGCTGCGCTTCGTGCAGTCTTGGCCCGACTTGCCCGTGGTCATCGATCATGCGGCCAAGCCGCAACTTCGCGCAGGCTGGGATGTCGATTGGGCTGGCCCATGGCGCCGCCAGATGGCCGAATTGGCCGCGCATTCCCAGGTCGTCTGCAAGTTCTCCGGCCTGCTCACCGAGGCGCCCGATTCGGCTGGGGCGGCGCAGTTGCGGCCCGTGTGGGACCACCTGCTCGAATGCTTCGGACCCACCCGCCTCCTATGGGGCAGCGACTGGCCCGTGCTCAATTTGGCGAGCGACTATGCCAACTGGATCGGCGTGGCCAACAGCCTGATCGGTGAACTGTCGCCCGACGAACAAGCCAGCGTCTGGCACGACACCGCCGCACGCTTCTACGGCCTGGAGATGCGGCCGTGCGAAGGCGCTCGCGCCGCAGCGTCCAGTGCGGAGCTTCCCCCATGACGCCCATCGTCGTCATCCGCAACCTCAGCAAGTCCTTCCCCGGCGTGCGCGCGCTCGACCGTGCGCAATTCGAGCTGCTGCCAGGCGAAGTGCATGCGCTCATGGGCGAGAACGGCGCGGGCAAGTCGACGCTCATGAAAGTGCTGGCCGGCGTCTACCAAAAGGACGAAGGCGAGATCCTCGTCGACGGCCAAGCGGTCGACATCGACAGCCCGCGTGCGGCCCAAGCCTTGGGCATCGGCATCGTGCATCAGGAACTCAATCTGATGAACCACCTGAGCGCCGCGCAGAACATCTTCATCGGCCGCGAGCCGCGCGGGCGCTTCGGCATGTTCCTCGACGAGGATGCGCTCAATGCCAAGGCCGACACGATCTTCCAGCGCCTGCACCTCAAGCTCGACCCTCGCACGCTGGTCGGCGACCTCACGGTGGCGAAGCAGCAGATGGTGGAGATTGCCAAGGCACTGTCCTTCGACTCGCGCGTGCTGATCATGGACGAGCCCACGGCCGCGCTCAACAACGCGGAGATCGAGGAACTGTTCCGCGTCGTGCGGCAGTTGCAGGCCGAGGGTGTTGGTGTGGTCTACATCTCGCACAAGATGGACGAGCTGCGCCAGATCGCCGACCGCGTGACGGTCATGCGCGACGGGCAGTACATCGCGACCGTGCCGATGGCCAGCACGCCGATGCAGTCGATCATCAGCATGATGGTGGGGCGCGAGCTGAACCAGGAGGCGCCGGACATTCCGGATACCTCGGCCCACCCGGTGGTGCTGACGGTCAAGGGACTGCGGCGCGGCGCGGTCATCAAGGACGTGGGCTTCACGCTGCGCAAGGGCGAGATCCTCGGCTTTGCCGGGCTCATGGGCGCCGGACGCACGGAAGTAGCACGCGCGGTGTTCGGCGCGGACCCCATCGAGGCGGGCGAGATCGAGATCCATGGAAAGCGCGTGAGCATCCGCTCGCCGCAGGACGCGGTGGGCCACGGTATCGGCTATCTCTCGGAAGACCGCAAGCACTTCGGCCTGGCGACGGGCCTGGATGTCGAGACCAACGTGGTGCTGTCGAGCCTGAAGCGCTTCACCCGGGCCGGCATGTTCCTGGACCAGGCGGCGATCGAGAAGACCGCGGTGGACTACATCCGGCAGCTCAGCATCAAGACACCGTCGGCGCAGCAACTGGTGCGGCTGCTGTCGGGCGGCAACCAGCAGAAGATCGTGATTGCCAAGTGGCTGCTGCGCGATTGCGACATCCTGTTCTTCGACGAGCCCACGCGCGGCATCGACGTCGGCGCCAAGAGCGAGATCTACAAGCTGCTGAATGCGCTGGCCGCGCAAGGCAAGGCCATCGTGATGATCTCCTCGGAGCTGCCCGAGGTGCTGCGCATGAGCCACCGCATCCTGGTGATGTGCGAGGGCCGCATCACCGGCGAGCTGAAGGCCCACGAGGCAACACAGGAAAAGATCATGCACTTGGCCACCTTGCGCGAAAGCGCGACCACCACCGCTTGAAGCGCCCTCATGGCCAACTCAACCACCACCGTATCGACGACACCCGCCGCGTCTACGTCCGGCATCGCCGCGCGCCTGTTCCGCCCCGCCACACGCCAGAAGCTGCTGGCGTTCGCGAGCCTGCTGGTGCTGATGATCTTCTTCAGCTTCGCCTCGTCGAACTTCATGCAGACCGACAACATGGTCGCGATCCTGCAGGCCACGGCCGTCAATGGCGTGCTGGCGATTGCCTGCACCTTCGTGATCGTGACGGGCGGCATCGACCTGTCGGTGGGCACGATGATGACCTTCTGCGCGGTGATGGCCGGCGTGGTGCTCACGTACTGGGGGCTGCCGCTGTGGCTGGGCATCGCGGCGGCGATCTTCTTCGGCGCGCTGTGCGGCTTCGTGTCGGGCGTGCTGATCGCCAAGCTCAAGGTGCCGCCCTTCATCGCCACGCTCGGGATGATGATGCTGTTGAAGGGCCTGTCGCTGGTCATCTCGGGTACCAAGCCGATCTACTTCAACGACACGCCGGGCTTCACCTACATCTCGCAGGAGTCGCTGATCGGTGACCTCATCCCGGCGCTGCCGATTCCGAATGCGGTGCTGATCCTGTTCATCGTGGCCATCGTGGCGAGCATCGTTCTGAACAAGAGCGTGCTCGGGCGCTACACCTTCGCGCTGGGCAGCAACGAGGAGGCGGTGCGGCTGTCGGGCGTGAACGTGGACTTCTGGAAGATCGTGGTGTATTCGGTGAGCGGCGCGATCTGCGGCATCGCCGGCCTCCTGATCGCCTCGCGACTCAACTCGGCGCAGCCGGCGCTGGGGCAGGGCTACGAGCTGGATGCGATCGCGGCGGTGGTGATCGGCGGGACCTCGCTGAGCGGGGGCACGGGCACGATCATCGGAACCATCATCGGTGCGTTCATCATGAGCGTGCTGACCAACGGGCTGCGCATCATGTCGGTCGCGCAGGAGTGGCAAACCGTCGTCACCGGCGTCATCATCATCCTCGCTGTGTACATGGACATCCTGCGCCGGAAGAAGCAATAGCCGGCGCGTTTTCTTTCATCACCTGGAGACACGAAGCATGAAGAGAAGAGCAGTGAACATCGCCGCGGTGCTGGTGGCATCGCTGGGCCTGAGTGGCATCGCATTCGCACAAGAGACCTACATCCCGCTGATTTCCAAGGGCTTCCAGCACCAGTTCTGGCAAGCGGTGAAGCAGGGTGCCGACCAGGCCGCGAAGGACTACAAGGTCAAGGTGACCTTCGAAGGCCCCGAGACCGAGGCCATGGTCGACAAGCAGATCGACATGCTGTCCGCCGCGCTCGCCAAGAAGCCGCAGGCGCTGGGCTTTGCCGCGCTCGACAGCAAGGCCGCGATCCCGCTCTTGAAGAAGGCGCAGGCCGCGAAGATCCCGGTGGTGGCCTTCGACTCGGGCGTGGACAGCGACATCCCCGTGACCACCGCGACGACGGACAACAAGGCGGCTGCCGCGCTCGCCGCCGACAAGATGGCGGAACTGATCGGCAAGTCCGGCGAGGTCGCGCTGGTGGTGCACGACCAGACCAGCCGCACCGGCGTGGACCGGCGCGACGGCTTCCTCGAGCGCGTGAAGTCGACCTACCCGAACATCAAGATCGTCAGCGTGCAGTACGGCGGCGGCGACCAGCTCAAGTCGACCGAGATCGCCAAGTCGATCCTGCAGGCCTCGCCCAACTTGAAAGGCATGTTCGGCGCGAACGAGGGCTCGGCCATCGGCGTGGTGAATGCGGCCAAGGAGACCAAGCGAAAGATCGTGATCGTCGGCTACGACTCGGGCAAGCAGCAGAAGGACGCGATCAAGGACGGCACCATGGCCGGCGCGATCACGCAGAACCCGGTGGGCATCGGCTACAAGACGGTCGAGGCGGCGGTGAAGGCGCTCAAGGGCGAGACGCTGCCGAAGGTGATCGACACGGGCTTCTACTGGTACGACAAGAGCAACATCGCGGATCCGAAGATCGCGGCTGTCCTGTACGACTGATCAGCGATCCGCATGCAGCACGTCCTCGCACTCGACCTGAAAGACGATCCGGCGCTGATCGCCGAGTACGAGGCGCATCACCGCGCGGTGTGGCCCGAGGTGCAGGCGCACCTGCGGCGCCACGGCGTGACGGAGATGAAGATCTACCGGCTCGGCACGCGCATGGTCATGGTGATGCACACCGACGACGCGGTCTACGACGCGGCGCGCATGCAGGCCGCGAGCGAGTCCGATCCGGTGCTGGTCGAGTGGGAGGCGTTGATGTGGAAGTTCCAGGCGCCTACGCCGTGGACGCCGAAGGGCAGCAAGTGGATCGAGCTGCAGAAGGTCTTCGACTTCAGGTCGCCGCCGGTCTAAGGCTGGGTCAGGCCGGTTTGATCATCGATAGCATGTGACCCACGCGCGGGTGGCTCTTGCCGCCCAGCACCTCCAGGTAGGCCGCATGCACGGCCTCCGGCCCGCGATGGTGGTCCGCCACCAGCCAGGGCCCGGCCTCGTCGGTCACCTGCGCCGTGAAGGCATGCCAGGCCTCCAGCAACTTGCGGTTGAGTTCCGCCGCGCCCCAGTCCTCGCTGCGCTTCTTGATCTGTGCGGGTGCGAAGAACAGCGTCGCCTTCGGCCCCGGGAGATTCTTCGCACCGCCGAGTTGCTCCACATGCGTGCCGCCGATCGAACTGCTGAATTTCAGGTTGACGAAACGCGTGTGGACCTCCAGCCGGAAAGCCGCGTTGCCCGCGAAGTCGACGTACACGCAGGCGGCGTCGGTCGGGATCTGGTCCAGCTCGTCGTAGCCCACCACGCGGCTGTAGCAGCCCAGGCTTTCGCAGAACAGCTTGTTGCCGGGCGAGGTCAGGCCGATCACCTCGATGCCTTCGCGCTGCGCCAGCATGAAGGCGGTGCCGTAGGCGGTCTTGCTCGATGCGCTGGACAGCAGCACCGTGTCGGCGCCGAAGAAATCGTTCTCCGCCAGGAAATCGTCGATCAACCAGGAGGTGGTGAACAGCGGTCGCAGGAGTGCCTGCACGTCCTCGGTGTCCGCCGTGTAGATCGGGTCGGCGCCGCAGCGCATGTAGCGGTTGTAGACGGCGTGCAGTTCGGCGCGATGCGGTGCGGCGTCGACGAAGCTGTCGGGCTTGAGACGGTCGGCCTGGAGCACCACCTGGTCGGCCATCGGGAAGTAGCCGTACAGGCGCTCGCCCACCGCCACGCCCGGGTTCAGCGACTGCACCACGGTGCCGAAGCCCCAGACCGGGATCACGCCCCAGCCCTCTTCGCCGCTCGGGAAGAAGTTCCAGTAGCTCATCGCCGCGCCGAAGGCGGCGTAGGTGATGTTGTTGGCCGTGAGCGCGAAGGTGTCGATGCGCACGCGCACCTGCCCGGGGGCCAGGGGCACGTCCGCGCTGGTGCGCAGGCGGGCGGTGGGCAGGGCGTCCTTGCGGGCGAGCAGGGTGGTGGTCATGATGAAGTGGTCTCCGCGATGGCCCGAACCATAGCGCAGGCGAGTTGCAAGCGCACGAAAAAAAGCCCCGGGCGTCTCGAGGGCGACGACCGGGGCATCGAAATCCTGCGGCTTCGCATTCGAACGCATGACTGCGTTGGTGCGCCTTGCCGTGGTACAGCACTGTCTGCGGCGCCCCGCCTTGTCCTGCGCTCGAATGCAAACCCGCAGCGCTGGATCAGACGATTTCGAGATTCACGTCAATGTTGCCACGGGTGGCGTTCGAATAGGGGCAGACCTTGTGTGCGGTCTCGACCAGCAGCTTCTTCTGCGCGTCGTCCAGGCCCGGCAGCGTGATGGCCAGCGTGACCGCGATGCCGTAGGCGGCGCCGCCGTTGATCGGGCCGAGCGAGACCTTGGAGTCAATCGCCACGTCGTCCGGCACCTTGACGCTGACCTTCGGGCCGACGGCCTTCATGGCGCCGATGAAGCAGGCGGCGTAGCCGACGGCGAAGAGCTGCTCGGGGTTGGTGCCGGCCTTGCCCGAACCGGGCGAGCTCAGCTTGACGTCGATGGCGCCGTCGCTGGATTTGCCTGCGCCGTCGCGGCCGCCGGTGGTGTGGGCTTCAGCGGTGTAGAGAACCTTGTCGAGTGCGGTGGTCATGTCTTTCGTTCCTTGGGTTGGTGAAAAAAAATGCTTCTCTGGCGAAGCGGGTGAGAAATCCTTGAGTACCTCTATGCTGCGGCCTTGATGCGGTCCCGCAATGTCTGGAGCTGGCGCGTGAGCCCGACCAGTTCGTCGATCGAGCACTCGCTCGCGGCCATCAGGCAGGCGGGCACGCTCGCGGCCTTGGCCTTGAGCTTGCGACCGGCGGCGGTCAGCGTGATGTGCACGCGCCGCTCGTCCGCCACGTCGCGCAGCCGCGTGACGAGTCCATTGGCTTCCAGCCGCTTGAGCAGGGGCGTGAGCGTGCCGGAATCGAGTGAGAGTTGTGTGCCCAGCTCCGACACCATCAAGCCGTCTTGCTCCCAGAGCGCCAGCATGACGAGGTATTGCGGGTAGGTGAGGTGCAGCTTGTCGAGCAGCGGTTTGTAGAGCCGCGTCATGGCCAGCGACGCCGAATAGACCGCGAAGCAGAGCTGGTTGTCCAGCTTGAGCATCTCGTCGGTGGTGGGGGCGTTGCGCATGGGCTGAATTCTAGGGTCCAATTGAATTGCGTGCAATTTAATTGGAAAACCACGCAGGGAGGGCGGATATGCGCGCTGGGTCTTGCCCGCGTGGCTTCAGCGGAGTCTCTTTCGTGAGCACCCGCGGAACCGGCTTTGCCGGGCCGCTGGGTGCGCCCCCTTGAAGGGGGAGGCGCCGCAGGCGCTTCGGGGGTGGGTCATAACATCCACTCGATCGGCAGGATCCGCAGGAAGTCGACCCAGCCGCGGCGCATCGCGGTGGAGCCCGGCTCGGTCGTGTAGCGCGTCTCGCCCTGCGCGCCGCGTTCCACCCATTCCAGGCTGTCGCCGTCGGGCAGAAGACGAACCTCGTAAGCCTCGTTGGGCAACAGGCCGTCGAGCTTGCTGGACAGCGCATTGGCCAGCACGGGGCTGTCGATCACCATGCCCATCTCGGTGTTCAGGCGCGCCGAGCGCGGGTCGAGGTTGAAGGAGCCGACAAAGATGCGGTTGCGGTCCTTCGAGAAGGTCTTGGCATGCAGCGCCGCCGCCTTGGTCGTGCCGCTGCCGCTGCCCGGAAGCCCGCGCGGCACGTCCTCGTTGTCCTTCACCGAGGGCAGGGCGGCGCCGGGCTTGAGTTCATAGAGGATGACGCCGGCCTTGAGCAGGTCCTTGCGGTACTTCGTGTAGCCGGCATGCACCGGCGACACATCGGTCGCCGAGAGCGAATTGGTCAGCACGCGCACCTTGACGCCACGCTTGGCCAGCGTCGTCAGGCCTTCCGTGCCTTCCTTGCCCGGAACGAAATAGGGCGAGACCAGGTCAAGCTGTCGATCGGGCCGGCCCATGGCCTTCTCGAGCTGCGGCAGAAGCTGGAACTCGGTGCGGTCGGAGGTCGACAGCGTCTTGGCGGGGTCGTCGTTGATGACGCGAGCCGTGGTCCATTCGAAGGGGATGCGGTCCTGTGCGATCTGCGACACGAGCGGCGTCCGTTGGACAACGTCCACGTAGCGCTTCGCCTCTTCGCTCTCGTGCACCTTCTGCCAGCCCGCGCGCAGCAGCGCCGGCCCACCGGCATCGGATGGCGGGATCACGCTGGCCGCGGGATAGGCGGAGGGGCTGTTCCAGAACAGGTCGAATTCGCTCGACACCTCCGGTACCACCGCGCCGATCGCCAGCACGTCCAGGTCCTGGAAGCCGACCTGCGTGTTGGCGCCGAAGTACTCGTCGCCGATGTTGCGCCCGCCCACGATCGCCGCCTGGTTGTCGGCCGTGAAGGACTTGTTGTGCATGCGGTGGTTGACGCGCGTGAAGTCGAAGGCGAAGTCGGCCAGGCGCGCCTTGCGGTTGGCGAAGGGGTTGTAGAGGCGAACCTCGATGTTGGGGTGTGCATCGAGGGCGGCCAGCGTCGGGTCGAGCCCCTTCGTGTTGGCATCGTCGATCAGCATGCGAACACGCACGCCGCGTTCGGCGGCCTCCCACACGGCCTCCCAGAGCAGCTGGCCAGTGGTGTCCGCATGCCAGATGTAGTACTGCATGTCGAGGCTGCGCTGCGCCGCGCGCGCCAGTGCGATGCGGGCCGCGAAGGCGTCCTGCGCGACCGGCAGCCCGTGGATGCCGGACTGGTTCGGATGCGCCGCGACGCGCTGGCGCAGGGCCTGGCCGAGACGGGTGTCTGCCGTTTGCGTGAGCGCCGTGGTGGGAGTGCGCTCAACCTTGCCGGGCAGCGAAGAGCAAGCCGAGACCAGGCAAGTGATGCACAAGGCTGCGAATGCGCGAAAGGCGGGCGACAACGTGATCACGGCGGCTCCTCGGTGGCACAGAGGGGCATTCTAGGCACGGGTCCCATTTGTCAGCCAACGTTTCCTGTCAGCACTGGCCTGGCGGCGCCCCCACCGATGCGGAACGCCCTGCATTCCGATGCGGCGCCCGCCGCAACGCCGTTGCGCAGGCCGCCTATCGCCCGGTGAACCGCGACGGCCGGCGCTCCACGAAAGAACGGATGCCTTCGGCCGCATCCTCGCTGTTCGACAGGCGTTTCTGCGTCTCGATGAACTCGGCCACCGCCGCCAGCGGTCCATGCTCCACCGCCTTGATGATGTTGAGCCGCGTCGCGACCACCGCCAGCGGCGCCTGCGCCGCGATGCGTTGCGCGATCGCCAGCGCCGCATCGAGTTCCTGCCCGGCCGGCACCACCTTCTGCACGAAGTTGAGGCGATAGGCTTCGGCGCTGTCGAACTCGTCGGCGGTCAGCAGGTGCAGCATCGCGTTGCCGACACCTGCGCGCTCGGCCATGCGCAGCGTGGCGCCGCCCGTGGCCATGATGCCGCGCTGCACTTCCAGCTGCGAGAAGCGGCAGTTGTCGGCCGCGACCACGATGTCCGCGCCCAGCATCAGTTCGATGCCGACCGTGAAGCAGATGCCCTTGACCGCGACCACCATCGGCTTGGTGCGCCGGCGGTAGTCCGGCAGCCCGAAGTCGTGCGGTTCCACCAGGCCCGCCGGAATGGCCTTCTCACCGCGCCGCATGTACTCGGCCACGGCCGGCAGGTCGAGGCCCGCGGTGAAGTGGTCGCCGAACGCATGCAGCACGCCTACGCGCAGTTCGGGGTCGTCGTCGAGCCGCGTGTAGGCCTCGGCGAGCTGCTTGAACATCGGCGGCGTCCAGCCATTGCGCTTGGCCGGGCGGTTGATGCCGATCAGCAGCACGTGGCCGAGCACCTGGGTGTCGATGCAGCCTTCCGCGGGCGGGGTGGTGGGGGTGGCGGTCATTGTCTCGTTGTCTCCGTTGACAATAAATTCAGAACGCAGAGGTCTTGCAGGAGTCGCAGAGGACTTCCGGACAAATCATTTTGGTTTTCCTTCTGCGACTTCTGCGTAACCTTTGCGACTTCTGCGTTCGCTGTCCGAATTCAGTAGCTGTACACCCCACGCTTCGTCTTGCGTCCGAGTTGCCCCGCCGCGACCATCTCCTTGAGCAGCGGGCACGGACGGTACTTCGAATCGCCGAACTGTTCGAGGTACACCTCCATCACGGCCAGGCAGACGTCCAGGCCGATCATGTCGGCGAGTGCCAGCGGGCCGATCGGCTGGTTGCAGCCGAGTTTCATGCCGTCGTCGATGTCCTGCGCGGTGGCGATCCCTTCGGACAGCACGAAGAAGGCCTCGTTGATCATCGGGATCAGGATGCGGTTGACCACGAAGCCGGGCGCGTTCTTCACCGTGATAGGCGACTTGCCGAGCTTCACGGCCAGTTCCTTCACCGCGTCGTGCGTCGCATCGCTGGTGAGGTAGCCGCGGATGATCTCGACCAGCGCCATCATCGGCACCGGGTTGAAGAAGTGCATGCCGATGAAGCGGTCGGCGCGCGAGGTGGCGGCGGCCAGCTGCGTGATCGAGATCGACGAGGTGTTCGACGCGATGATGACCTCGGGTCCAACCAGTTCGTCGACCTGCTTGAGGATCTTGAGCTTGAGTGCGTGGTTCTCGGTCGCTGCCTCGATCACGAGCTGTGCGGACTTGAGGTCTTCGTAGTTGGTCGAGCCCTTGATCAGGCCCAGCGCCGTCACCTTCTGCGCCTCGGTCAGCTTTTCCTTCTTGATGAGGCGGTCGAGGCTGCCCGAGACCGTGGCCAACCCCTTGTCGACCGCCGCCTGCGCGACGTCGACCATCACGACATTGACGCCCACCACCGCGCAAGCCTGCGCGATGCCGTTGCCCATGGTGCCGGCGCCGATGATGCCGACCGTTTGAATAGCCATTTGAAAAGCTCCTGGAGTTGTTGAAAGGGGGGAGTCGGGGGCTGACCCCGCAAAACCCGCCATTTTGTGCCACGCGGTGGACTAAAGTCCGTCCCCATGACGACGATCGGCACCCCCCTTTCCCCCTCCGCAACCCGCGTGTTGCTCCTCGGCTCCGGCGAACTCGGCAAGGAGGTGCTGATCGCCCTCCAGCGCCTCGGCGTCGAGACCATTGCGGTCGACCGCTACGAGAACGCGCCCGGCCAGCAGGTGGCGCACCATGCGCGCACCATCACGATGAGTGATCCGGCCGCGCTCAAGGCCCTGATCGAGGCGGAAAAGCCGATGCTCGTGGTGCCCGAGATCGAGGCGATCGCCACGCCGATGCTGCAGGAACTGGAAGACGCCGGCGTAGTGCGCGTGATCCCCACCGCGCGCGCCGCCCGCCTCACGATGGACCGCGAAGGCATCCGCCGCCTGGCCGCGGAAAGCTTGAGCCTGCCGACCAGCCCCTACAAGTTCTGCGATTCGCTGGCCGAGTTGCAGGCCGCGATCGATGGCGGCATCGGCTACCCCTGCGTGGTCAAGCCCGTCATGAGCAGCTCCGGCAAAGGCCAGAGCAAGATCGACGGCCCGGCTGACGTGCAGAAGGCCTGGGACTACGCCATGGCCGGCGGCCGCGTGAGCCACGGCCGCGTGATCGTCGAAGGCTTCATCGACTTCGACTACGAGATCACGCTGCTCACGGTGCGCTCGCTCGGCGCCGACGGCCAGGTGCAGACCTCGTTCTGCGAGCCGATCGGGCACTTGCAGGTGAGCGGCGATTACGTCGAGAGCTGGCAGCCGCATCCGATGTCACCGCTGGCGTTGCAAAAGGCGCAGCAGATCGCGCAGGCCGTGACGGCGGACCTCGGCGGGCAGGGGCTCTTCGGCGTCGAGTTGTTCGTCAAGGGTGACGAAGTCTGGTTCAGCGAGGTCAGCCCGCGCCCGCACGACACCGGCATGGTGACGATGGCGACGCAGTGGCAGAACGAGTTCGTACTGCATGCGCGCGCCATCCTGGGATTGCCGGTGGACACCACGCTCAAGAGCGCGGGTGCGAGCGCAGTGATCTATGGCGGCGTTGACGCCAAGGGCATCGTGTTCGATGGCGTGGCCGAGGCGATGCGTGTGCCAGGTGCGGACGTGCGCCTGTTCGGCAAGCCGGAGAGCTTCGTCAAGCGGCGCATGGGCGTGGCGCTGGTGCATGCGAAGGACGTGGACACGGCGCGCAGCCGGGCGCGCGAGGCTGCGGCTTGCGTCAAGCCGCGCGTGGCGGGATAGCGGCCTCGAACAAGGTCCACCGGGCGGGCGTCGACCATCGCCCCGGTGGGTCGTGTCATCTGCATTGCGGTCAATGTATGTCGCCTGCGCGACCCGGCAGCGGCGCTGCGCGCACATTGATTCGGGTGCCTGCTGATACCCGAACGTCGGTCCACGCCCCAAACTGAGCGTTTCCAACCGACCCCAAGGGAACCTCATGCTCCACCCCCAAGCCCGCGGCCTGCTCGACTTCATCGCATCGCGCAACGTACCTCCCACGCACACGCTGCCGGCCGTCGAAGCCCGCGCCTTCTATCGCGAGCGCCGCGCCGTCACCCAACCTGAACCGTCCGCCGTCGCAGAAGTCCGTGAGCTCAGCGCGCCGGGCCCGGCAGGCGCCATCCCGTTGCGCATGTATCGTCCCATGGGCAGCCAGCCTGGCGACGTGCTCCCCGTCCTCGTCTACTACCACGGCGGCGGCTGGGTCATCGGCGACCTCGACACGCATGACGTGCTGTGCCGCGAGCTCAGCAACGGCTCGGGCTGCGCGGTCATCGCGGTCGACTACCGGCTCGCACCCGAGCATCGCTTCCCCGCCGCCGTCGACGACTCGTGGGCGGCCACGCGATGGATCCGCCAGGAAGCGGCTTCGCTCGGCATCGATGCCAGCCGGCTGGCCGTCGGCGGCGACAGCGCGGGTGGCAATCTCGCTGCGGTGATGTCGATCATGGCGCGCGATGCAGGCGACCTGTCGATCGCCTTCCAGCTGTTGATCTACCCCGGCACCGACATGCGCCGCGGCCATGCCTCGCACACCACCAATGGCAAGGGCTACCTGCTCGAGGCCGACACCATCACCTACTTCCACGACCACTACATCACCGACGTGGCGCAGGACCTCGACTGGCGCGCGTCGCCGCTGCTGCACAAGGACCTGTCGAAGCTGCCGCCCGCCCTCGTGATCACCGCCGGCTTCGACCCCTTGCGCGACGAAGGCCTCGACTATGCGGACTCGCTGGCGACCGCCGGCAATCGCGCAACGTACGTCTGCTTCGAGCGCCAGATCCACGGCTTCATCACGATGGGCAAGGTGCTCGATGAAGCGAACGCCGCCGTCGCACTCTGCGCGGCCGAATTGCGTCGCGCCTTGCGTGCCTAGCGCTTGGTTAGGGCGCCCCCTTAGGGGAAAGTCCCGGCGCAAATCAACCGCGCGCGTCGATTTGCGCCGCTACCATGCCCCGATCGCGAAACGGTCGGCGCAGCGAGAGCAGCAACTGCAATCACTACAACAACATGCGGCAGCCAACCGATTCCACACACGCAGGAGGCAACCAGGGCATGCAGGACTCAACCCGCAGCGCACGACCTGTGAAGAGGGGCGAGCGACTCATGTGGATCACGACGCAGCGCGTCTTTTATGCGGGCCTTCTTGGCGCCGCCGGTGAGCGCACCTTTGGTGGGCATGCGGTGTATGTGACACCTGCAGGCGCGCCACCCAATCGCATTTGCATCGGCGGTGGTGCATGGCAGGAGGGCGAACTCCTGGTGGTGCCGCCACAGGTGCCGCACCAGGTGCAGAGCACCAGTCCCTTGATCCTCAACCTGCTCATCGAGGCCGACTCCGTCGATGCTGGTGCATTGCCTTCGTTCATGCACCATTGCGGACCGGTCGAAGACGCGCCGGCCTTCGTTCAGCGCGTGCGCGACGGTCACGCACGGCTGCTCGCCGCATCCGGTCGCGAATGCTTCAGCAGCTTCGACTTCGACACCTTGTTCTTCGGCGCGGTGCTGAAGCCGCGCGCCTTCGATGCGCGCATCCGCGAGGTCGTCGACCGCATCAATGCCGACCCGGCCGGCCCCGCATCGGCTGAATCCTGCGCTGCACTGGTGCATCTTTCCTTCTCGCGCTTCCTGCACCTGTTCAAGCAGGAGACCGGCGTTCCCTTCCGCGCGTTCCGTGCCTGGAAGCGCGCACGCAGCCTGCTGCGCCATGTGCGCGAGTCGTCCACGCTGACCGACATCGCGTTGGACACGGGCTATCCCGATTCCACGCACTTCAGTCATTCGATCCGGCAGGTCTACGGCCTGCGTCCGAGCGACATATTCGCCGGTTCACGTCGCCTCGCGTTGCACGACGCCGGGCGCGTCGTGCTGTGAAGCGGGGAGGTACTTCGTGCAAGTCATCCAACTGCTGATCTCCGGCATCGCGCAGGGCTGCATCTACGGCCTGATCGCGCTCGGCTTCGTGCTGATCTACAAGGCCACCGAGACGGTGAGCTTCGCGCAGGGCGAGCTGATGATGCTCGGCGCCTTCGCGGCCTTCGTCGGCATCTCGATGATGGGCATGCCCTTCTGGATGGCGGCCGTGCTGGCGGTGGTGGCGATGGCCGCCTTCGGCGTGCTGCTGGAACTGGTCGTGATCCGGCCGATCCTGGGGCAGCCGCAGTTCTCGATCGTGATGCTGACCATCGGCATCGCCTACGTGGCGCGCGGCGTCATCACGATGCTGCCGGTGATCGGCACCGAGACCAACACGCTGCCCGTTCCGTACAAGGACGAGATCTGGAAGCTCGGCGCGCTGGTGCTCAACGTCGAGCAGATGGTGATCATCGTGGCGACGGCGATCCTGTGCGGCCTGCTGTTCGCGATGTTCCGCTACAGCAAGCTCGGCATCGCGATGCAGGCCTCGTCGCAGAACCAGCTGGCGGCTTACTACATGGGCATCCCGGTTAAGCGGCTCAACGGCCTGGTGTGGGGACTGGCGGCGGCGGTCGCGGCCATCGCGGGCATGCTGCTCGCGCCCATTACCTTCGTGCACGCGAACATGGGCTTCATCGGGCTCAAGGCCTTTCCGGCCGCGGTGGTGGGCGGCTTCGGCAGCCTGCCGGGCGCGATCGTCGGCGGGTTGGTGATCGGCGTGGTGGAGTCGTTCTCCGGCTTCTACCTGCCCGATGGCTTCAAGGACACGGCGCCGTACATCGTGGTGTTGCTGATGCTGATGTTCAAGCCCAACGGTCTGTTCGGCGAAAAGCTGCGGAAGAAAGTCTGATGCGGTTCCTCTTCAAGACCTCCTACGCGCAAGACGTTGCCCTGGCCAAGCATGGCGGGCATACCTTCTGGTACGGGCTGCTGTGCGTCGGGCTGTTGCTCGCGCCCTGGGTGGTGCCCGAATACTGGATGGCGCAACTGACCTTCGTGCTGATCTACGGCATCGTCGGGCTGGGGCTGATGCTGCTGGCGGGCTTTACGGGGCAGTTCTCGATCGGGCATGCCGCCTTCCTCGGCACCGGTGCATATACGCAGGCCGTCCTGAGCAACATGGGCGTGCCCTTGCCGATCGCACTGCTGGGTGCCGCGGCGCTGTCGGCTGGCGTGGGCGTGGTGGTGGCGATGCCGGCGCTGCGGGTGAAGGGCATCTACCTCGGCATCGCGACCCTGTCCTTCGGCTTCATCGTCGAGGAAGTGTTTGCGCGGTGGGAGAGCGTGACGGGCGGGAACTCGGGCTTGCACGTGAAGTCGGCCACCCTGTTCGGACTGGAACTCAGCTCGGGCAACGGCTTCTACTACCTGTGCCTGGTGGTGGCGGTGCTGGCCACGCTGGGCATCCTGAACCTGCTGCGCTCGCCGACGGGGCGCGCCTTCGTGGCGATCCGCGACTCGGAGATTTCGGCGCAGAGCATGGGCATCCACCTGGCGCGCTACAAGACGATGTCCTTCGCGATCTCGGCCGCGCTCGCGGGCGTGGGCGGTGGCTTGTATGCACACAAGCTGAGCTTCATTTCGCCGGATCAGTTCAACATCATCCAGTCGATCGACCTGTTGCTGATGGTGGTGATCGGCGGGCTGGGGTCGGTGCATGGCGCCTTCCTCGGCGCGATCTTCCTGATCGCGATGCCGCAACTGATCTCGATGGGCAAGGACTACCTGCCGGCGATGGTGGGGCAGGCGCCGGGGTTGCAGGCGCTGGTCTACGGGCTGGTGCTGATCGCGTTCGTGATGTTCGAGCCGCTGGGGCTTTATGGCCGCTGGCTCAAGATCAGGACCTGGTTGCAGCTCTTTCCGTTCTATCGGCGCGGGTTGTTCAAGCGGCAGAAATCGTTCACCAAGTCGGACAGGCTGAGATGAGCAACGACATCCTTCTCTCCGCCCGGGACCTGAGCGTGCGCTTCGGCGGCGTGCTTGCGGTCAACAAGGTGAGCTTCGATGTGCGCCGTGGCGAGGTGTTCACCTTGATCGGACCCAACGGTGCGGGCAAGACGACGGTGTTCAACCTGATCAGCCGCATCTACACGCCGACCTCGGGCGAGATCATGTGGCATGGCGAGGCCGCGCCGCTGGCCTTGACGCAGCAGGCGCCGCATTCGATTGCCGCGCTGGGCATTGCGCGCACCTTCCAGAACATCGAGTTGTTCGAGTACGCGACGGTGCTGCAGAACCTGTTGATCGGCCGGCACACGCATCGCCAGACCGGCTTCTGGAGCGAGGTGTTCTTCACGCCGGCGACGCGACGCGCGGAGATCGCGGCGCGCGAGAAGGCGGAGCAGGTGATCGACTTGCTGGACTTGCAGCACCACCGCGATTCGATGGTCGCGGGCCTGCCGTATGGCGTGCGCAAGGTGGTGGAGCTGGCGCGTGCGCTGTGCACGGAGCCCAAGCTGCTGTTGCTCGATGAGCCGTCGTCGGGGCTGAACGTCGAGGAGACGGCGGACATGGCGTTCTGGATCCAGGACATCCAGAAGGAGTTGGGCGTGTCGGTGCTGATGGTGGAGCACGACATGTCGCTGGTGTCGAAGGTGTCCGATCGCGTGCTGGCGATGAACCAGGGCGAGGAGATCGCGACGGGGACGCCGCGCGAGGTGCAGTCGGACGCGAAAGTGGTCGAGGCGTATTTGGGGACTGTGGATGATGTGAGCAGTTTGCGGAGGGTTTCGGCGTGATTGGGTTGTTGCCGTGTTCGCTGGTGAGAGCGCCCGTCATGCGATGCGCGCCGGGCGCCTTCACTGTGCCGGTCGCTTCGCGACTCCCCTGCGCTGCTCGCCTTTCGCGGGGTCTGGCTCGAACTCGCTTCGCTCAGACAATCGCCAGCCCTGATCCGCAAAAGGCTGCGCTGCTCGGCGGCACAGAGGCGGCGCCCGGCGCGCATCGCATGCCGGATCAGGGCCACATGCTGTTTGAGCGAAGCGAGTTCATGTGGACCCCGCCAAACGTGAGCAGCGCAGGGGAGTCGCGTAGCGACCGGTGCAGTAGGGTCGCACGCGCCGTACCGCATGCCGCTCGCCGACGCACCCCGAACCTGACCAATGGTGCCGTCTCGACGCAGCGTGAAGGACAAGCATGAGCGAAGACCAACCCGTCCTCCAACTGCTCAACGTCGAAAGCGCCTACGGCCCCATCAAGGCCATCCGCGGCGTGAGCCTCAAGGTGCGCCCCGGCGAGATCGCCACCGTCCTCGGCTCCAACGGCGCCGGCAAGACGACGATCCTCAAGACCATCTCCGGCATCATCGACCCGCGCAAGGGCAGCATCGAGTTCAAGGGCCAGAACATCACCGCCAAGGACCCGGCCTTCATCGTGCAACAGGGCCTGAGCCATGTGCCCGAGGGGCGCGAAGTGTTCCCGCTTCTGTCGGTGAAGGACAACCTGCTGATGGGCGCCTACACCCGCAAGGACCGCGACGGCGTGGGGCGCGACATGGAGACGGTGTTCAACTACTTCCCGATCCTGCGCGAGCGCGCCACGCAGGATGCCGGCCTCCTTTCGGGTGGCCAGCAGCAGATGCTCGCCATCTCCCGCGCCATCATGGCCGCACCGGCGCTGATCCTGCTCGACGAGCCGAGCCTCGGCCTGTCGCCCAAGCTCACCAAGGAAATCTTCGAAATCGTCGTGCGCATCAATCGTGAGCGCGGCACCACCATCCTGCTGGTCGAGCAGAACGCCAACATGGCGCTCAACGCGTCCGACTACGGCTACGTGCTGGAGAACGGCCGCATTGTCATGGAAGACACCTGCGAACGGCTGCGCGAGAAGGACGACATCAAGGAGTTCTACCTCGGACTCAAGGACGACGGCGTGCGCGGCGAGCGGCGCTGGAAGAAAAAGAAGACCTGGAGATAAGGACCATGCAAGGACTCTGGGACACCGCCGCCATCCAGCCGAAGTTCGACATCGTCGTGCCCGGCGACACCATTCCCGCCGTGTTCTGGAACGCGGTGCGTCAACGCGGCGACACCGTGTGGATGCGGCAGAAGCAACTCGGCATCTGGCGCAGCTGGAGCTGGAACCAGACCGCCGCCGCGGTGAAGGAGATCGCGGGCGGGCTGATGGCCATCGGCTTCGGGGCGGGACAGTGCGCGTCGATCCTGTCCAACACCGTGATCGAGTGGGTGCTGTGCGACCTGGCCGTGCTGAGCTGTGGCGGCGTGGCCAACGGCATCTATCCGACCGATGCGGCGTCGCAGGTGCACTACCTCTGCGAGGACTCGCGCACCACCGTGCTCTTCGTCGAGGACGACGAGCAGCTCGACAAGGCGCTCGAAGTGCGGTCGGGCCTGCCGCTGCTGCGCAAGATCATCGTGGCCGACATGGAAGGCCTGCGCGACCTTGACGACCCCGACGTGATGAGTCTCGACGCCTTGCGCGCGCTGGGCCGGGAGTACCTGAAGACGCACCCCGACGCCGTGGAAACCGCGGTCGCCGCCTGCAAGCCCGAAGACCTCGCCATCCTGGTCTACACCTCCGGCACCACCGGCAAGCCCAAGGGTGCGATGCACAGCCATGGCGGGCTGGTCTTCACCGCGCGCGGCTACAACACGCTGATCGCGCAGGACGAGCGCGACGAGCGCATGTGCTTCCTGCCGCTGTGCCACATCGCCGAGCGCATGGGCGGCGAATACTTCGCGATGTACACCGGCTCCATCCTCAACTTCGTCGAGAACCCCGAGACCGTGCCCGAGAACGTGCGCGAGATCGCGCCGACCGTGTTCACCGCCGTGCCGCGCGTGTGGGAGAAGTTCTACTCCGGCGTGATGATCGCGCTGAAGGAAGCGAGTCCGCTGCAGCAGGCCGCGTACAAGTGGAGCATCGGCATCGGCGAGGCCATCGCGGCCAAGGTGCTGGCCGGCGAGGAAGTCAGCGGCGCGCTCAAGTTCAAGTTCCGCATCGCCCGCATGCTCGCGCTCGACAACGCGCGCAAGCTGATCGGCATCCACCGCGCACGCTTCCTCGTGACCGGCGCGGCGCCGATCTCGCCCGAGCTGGTCAAGTGGTACCTCGCGCTCGGCGTGCCCATGCTGGAGGTGTGGGGCATGACCGAATCCTGCGGCGCGTCGACGGCCGTGCCGGCCACGCGCATCAAGCCTGGCTCGATCGGGCCGGCGACCGTCTACAACGAGGTGCGCATCGATCCGCAGACCGGCGAGATCCTGGTGCGCGGGCAGAACGTGTTCATGGGCTACCTCAACCAGCCCGAGAAGACCGCGGAGACCATCGATGCCGAGGGCTGGCTGCACACCGGCGACGTGGGCTCGATGGACGAGGACGGCTTCTTCCGCATCACCGACCGGATGAAGGACATCATCATCACGGCCGGCGGCAAGAACGTGACGCCGAGCGAGCTGGAGAACGAACTCAAGTTCAGCCCCTACATCACCGATGCGGTGGTCATTGGCGACAAGCGGCCCTACCTCACGGTGATCATCATGATCGACCAGGAGAACGTCGAGAAGTTCGCGCAGGACAACGACGTGCCCTTCAGCAACTACCAGAGCCTGACGCGTGCCAAGGAAGTGCTGGACCTGATCCAGTCGGAGCTGGAGCGCGTCAACACCAAGTTCGCGCGCGTGGAGCAGATCAAGAAGTTCTTCCTGCTGGAGACGCAGCTCAGCGCGGAAGACGAGGAGCTCACGCCGACGATGAAGCTCAAGCGCAAGCTGGTGCAGACCAAGTACGCCGAGCGCATCGACGCGATGTATGCATGAACCCGCTCGGAGTAACTGGTTCCGCGCGAGTCCCGTTGAAACACAACTGTTTTATTGACCGAAGGAGACTGTGATGAAGACTTTGACAGCATTGGCCCTTGCAGCCTCGCTCGCGCTGGGTGTCGGCGCCGCGTTCGCGCAAGCACCGCAAGGCGTGACCAAGGACGAGATCCGCATCGGCACGATCCAGGACTTGTCAGGCCCTTTGGCGGCCTTCGGCAAGCAGTCGCGCAACGGCATGCAGTTGCGCATCGACGAGATCAACGAGCAGGGCGGCATCAATGGTCGCAAGCTCAAGCTCTTCGTCGAGGACTCGGGCTACGACCCGAAGAAGGCCGTGCTCGCGGCGCAGAAGCTGGTCAACCAGGACAAGATCTTCATCATGGCCGGCCACATCGGCACGGCGCAGAACATGGCGGCGATGCCCGTGCAGTTCGAGAAGAACGTGATCAACTTCCTGCCGATCACCGCCGCGCGTGAAATGTACGAGCCCTTCCACAAGCTCAAGTACTCCTTCGCGGCCACCTACTACGACCAGATCCGCCAGGCACTGCCGAAGATGGTGAAGGAAAAGGGCGTGAAGAAGGTCTGCTCGATCTACCAGGACGACGAATTCGGCCTGGAAGTGGAGCGCGGCGCCGAGGCCGGCCTCAAGACGATCGGCATGGAAGTGGCCGAGAAGACCTCGTTCAAGCGCGGCGCCACCGACTTCAGCTCGCAGGTCGCCAAGCTCAAGGCCGCGAACTGCGACCTCGTGGTGCTCGGCACCATCATCCGCGAGACCATCGGCACCGTGGGCGAATCGCGCAAGACCGGCTTCAACCCGATCTTCCTGGGCTCCAGCGCGGCCTACACCGACCTGATCCACAAGCTGGGCGGCAAGGCGATGGATGGTGTCTACGCCACGATGACGGTGCAGAACCCCTACACCGACGACCAGTCGCAACCCGTGCGCTTCTGGGCCAACAAGTACAAGACCAAGTTCAACGAAGACCCGACGGTGTTCAGCGCCTACGGCTACGAGATCATCGATGCCTTCATCCAGGCGGCGCAGAAGACCGGCACCAATCTGTCGACCGACAGCTTCGTCAAGACGATGGATTCCATCACCTTCATGCCCGACATGTTCGGCTCGCCGAAGATGACCTTCACGGCCACCAAGCGCCTGGGCAACGACCAGTCGCGCCTGTCGCAGATCGTGGATGGGAAGTGGAAGGTCGTGGCGGACTACGCTCCCTGATGTGTCTTGTTCCCTCTCCCCGCCGGGGAGAGGGAGTTTGGGGATACCCCTTCAGGCCGCCATGATGGAGACGGCCTTCGTCACCACATAGCCTTCCATGGCTTCCGGTCCACCTTCCGACCCGTAGCCCGAATCCTTCACGCCGCCGAACGGCATCTCAGGCGTAGGCGCCGCAGGCTGGTTGATCCACAGCATCCCCACTTCGACCTGCTGCGCCAGCATGTGCGCATTCTTGATCGACTGCGTGAACGCATAGCCGGCCAGGCCGTAGGGCAGGCGGTTCGCTTCGGCAATCGCCTCTTCCAGCGAATCGAAGCCACGGATGGCCGCGATCGGGCCGAAGGGCTCGTTGTTGAACACGTCGGCTTCCAGCGGCACCTCGTCCAGCACCGTCGGTGCGAAGAAGTTGCCGTCCGTGCCTACGCGCTCGCCGCCGGTCAGCACCTTGGCGCCGGCCTTGCGGGCATCGGCCAGGATCTTGTCCATCGCGCCGATGCGGCGGGCGTTGGCGAGCGGGCCGAGGGTCGTGCCTTCGGTGAGGCCGTCGCCCAGCTTGAGGCGTTCGGTCTGCGTGGTGAGCGCCTTGGCGAACTCGGCGCGGATGCTGTTGTGCACCAGGAAGCGGGTCGGCGAGATGCAGACCTGGCCGGCGTTGCGGAACTTGGCCGCGCCCGCGGCCTTGACCGCCAGAGTGATGTCGGCGTCGGCCGCGACGATCACCGGTGCGTGGCCGCCCAGTTCCATCGTCGCGCGCTTCATGTGCAGGCCGGCCAGCGAGGCCAGTTGCTTGCCCACGGGCGTGGAGCCGGTGAAGGTCACCTTGCGGATGATCGGATGCGGGATCAGGTAGCCGGAGATCTCGGCCGGGTCGCCATACACCAGGCCCACCACGCCGGGCGGAATGCCCGCGTCGACGAAGCACTGCATCAGGGCGGCGGGAGAGGCGGGTGTTTCTTCCGGCGCCTTGCACAGGAAGGAGCAGCCGCTGGCCAGCGCCGCGCCGATCTTGCGCACGATCTGGTTGATCGGGAAGTTCCAGGGCGTGAAGGCGGCGACCGGGCCGATGGCTTCCTTCATCACCAGTTGCGAGGCGTTGAGGTTGCGCGAAGGCACGATGCGGCCATAGAGGCGGCGGCCTTCGTCGGCGAACCATTCGATGATGTCGGCGCCGGCGGTGGCTTCGCCGCGCGCCTCGACATACGGCTTGCCCTGTTCCTGCGTCAGGATGCGGCCGATGTCGCCGGCGCGTTCGCGCAGCAGGCCGGCGGCCTTGCGCATGATGATGGCGCGCTCGTTGGCGGGCGTCTTGCGCCACTTCTCGAAGCCGGCCTGCGCGGCGGCCAGGGCGCGGTCCAGGTCGGCGATGCCGGCGTGCGCGACCTTGCCGATGGGCTTGCCGGTGGCCGGGTTGATGACGTCGATGGTCTTGCCGCTGGCGGCGTCGACCCATTCATTGGCGATCAGGAGGCGGGTGTCGGGGTAGCTGGTGGTGGTGGATGTCATGCGGAGTCCTCAGATGAGCCCGCGATGATAGGCCGCGCCGAAGAGGGCGTCGTGACTGCCCGTTTCAAGCCCTCGCCCGGTGGGGTCGGGCAGGCGGTGGATGTAGCCGCGACCCGCAGAGTCTGCTACGCCTTGTCCGGGTGGACCAGCACCAGCCGCAGGATCGTGTCCATGTTGAACTTGAAGCGCGTGGCGAGCGCATCCCGGCTCACGAAGTTGAAGCCGAACAGCACCTGCCCGGTGTGCCGGTTGGTGAGGTAGTAGAAGGCGATGGCGGCGATGGTGATGCACAGCTGCGTGGCGTCGATGTCGCGGCGGAACACACCCTCGGCCACGCCGCGCTGGAGGATCGCGTCGACGCTTTCCACATAGGCCTTCTGCAGCTTGCGCAGTTGCTTGTTGCCGGCAATGTGCTTCGCCTCGTGCAGGTTGGCGCTGTTGACCAGCGTGATGAACTCGGGGTTGTCGAGGTAGTACTGCCAGGTGAACTCGACCAGCTTCTTCAGCGCCTCGACCGGCGGCGTGCTCTCCAGCCCCAGTCCCTGCTCGCTGCCGCGGATGCCCGCGTACGCCTCGTCCAGCACGGCTTCGAACAGTTGTTCCTTGCCACCGAAGTAGTGGTAGATCATCCGCTTGTTGGCGCCGGACATCTCCGCGATCACGTCGACGCGCGCGCCGCCGAGTCCGAGCTTCGCGAACTCGACTTTGGCGGCCGCGAGGATGTCGGCCTTGGTGGCCGCCGGGTCGCGTGCGCGGAATGGCATCTTTTCGCCCATGGATCTTGTCGCTGTGTGTGGAAGAGGGTGCCGATGTTAGGGCAAGGCCAGCCCAATTGCACTCGGTAGTTACTTGACGGTCGCGAGCTTGCTGCGGTCGATGGTCAGCGCGATCGCCACGGTCAGCACGACACCGAACACGATCTGCTGCGCCGTCGCCGGTACCTCCAGGTACACCATGCCGGTGCGGATCACCGCCACGATCAGCGCGCCGATCAGCGTGTTGAGCACGCCGCCGACACCGCCCGTGAGCGGCGTGCCGCCGATCAGTACCGCGACGATGGCCGGCAGCAGGAAGCCTTCCGCCAGGTTGGGCGCGCCACCTGCCAGCTTGACCGAGAACAGCAGCCCTGCAAAGGCCGCGATGAGCCCCGACAGCGTGTAGACGGCGATCTTGTAGCGGTCCACGTTGAGGCCGGATGCAGCTGCTGCGGGCTCGCCCGCGCCGATAGCCTTCAGCGCACGGCCGAAGGTGGTGCGGCGCTCCACGAACAGCATCACCGCCAGCAGCGCGCCTGCGATCAGCACCTCATGCGGAATGCCCGCCGTGCTCGCCGTCACCCAGCCGAACGCCTGCTCACGCATCCCCGCATCCATGAAGATCGCGCGCTGCCCGGAGGCGTACTGTGCGATCGACAAGGCAATGCCGCCAATCGCCAGTGTCGATATGAACGACGGCACCTTGAGTCGCGTCGACGCATAGCCCGACACGAAGCCCATCAGCGCACCCGCCAGTACCACGCCAATCGCCGACCAGATGCCGAGGAAGGGCAGCGACAAGGTGGCCAGCACCGTCGTCATGTTGGCCACCGATTGCGCCGACAGGTCGATGCCGCCGATGAAGATCACCAGCGTGATGCCCAGCGCCATCACGAACAGCGTGGACACATCGGCCGTCATCTGCAACAAGTTGGACGGCAAGAGGAAGCCAGGATTGATGGCGCTCACCGCCAGCGTGAGCATCAGCAGCGTGAGCCAGGGCAGGTGAGGGCGGAGTTTTTCGAAGTTCATGGCGGGCTCTTCAAGTCATGTGATGGACGAGGTCGAACAGGGAAGGCTTGTGGCCCGGCACGCAGTCGAACCACTGCTGCACCTTGCCATCGCGCAGCACGGCGATGGTGTGGGAGAGGCCGATCGCCTCCTCCAGCGTGTCGGCCATCAGCAGCACGCCGCAGCCGTCGTCGCACATCTCGCGGATCACTTCGTAGATGTGCTCCTTGGCGCCGATGTCGACGCCGCGCGTGGGATGGTCGAGCAGGATCACGTCCGAGCCGCTGCTGCGCCACTTGGAGATCACCACCTTCTGCTGGTTGCCGCCGGAGAGCTTGCCGGCGTTGGCATCGACCGAAGGCGTCTTGATCTCCAGCCGCTTCACCCACTGCTGCGCGGTGGCGCGTTCGGCGGCACGCTTCAGCACGCCGCCGCGGCTGTAGTTGCGCATCTGCGAAAGCGTCATGTTCTCGAACACCGACATGCCACCCACGATGCCTTCGATCTTGCGTTCGCGCGGGATGTAGCCGATGCCGTGCCTCACCGCATTGGCCGCGTTGAAGCGGCGCACCGCCTTGCCCTTGATGCGCAGCGTGCCGCCGGTCGGCTTCTCCAAGCCGAACACCGTGCGCATGATCTCCTCGCCACCCGAGCCTTCCACGCCGACCAGGCTCAGCACCTCGCCGCGGCGCAGCCGGAAGCTGATGTCCTCGTACTTGCCGGCATGGCTCAAGCCCTCGGCCTCGACCAGCACGTCGTCGGTGCAGGGCTTCTGCTTTTCCTCGCGGTAGTAGGCGGTGCTGATCTCCCGGCCGACCATCTTCTCCTGGATGCTGCTGGCCACCGCGGTGCTGCCATCGACCACATCGACCACCGCGCCGTCCTTCATCACGTAGATCCGGTCGGAGATGTCGATCACCTCGTCCATGCGGTGCGAGACGAAGATGAAGGAAGCCCGCGAACGCAGCCGGCGGATCAGCCGGAACAGCAGCTGCACTTCATCCTTCGCGAGCACCGAGGTAGGCTCGTCGAGCAGGATCACCAGGTCGCCTTCGACGCGTTCCTCCAGCGCCATCACCTTGGCCAACTCGACCAGCTGGCGTTGCGCGAAAGACAGCTTCGAAAGTTCCATGTGCGGATCGATGTCCAGCTCCACCTTGGCCAGCTGCACGCGCGCCGCCGCGGCCATCTTCTTCCAGTTGACGACGCCCCAGCGCACGAAGCGCTGCTCGAAGCCGAGGAAGATGTTCTCCATCACCGAGAGGTTCGGGATCAGCGACTGTTCCTGGAACACCATGCCGATGCCCTTGAGCATCGCCTCGCGCGGGTTGGCGAAGGCGACCGGCTTGCCGTCGATGAGCACCTCGCCGCCGTCGTGCTGGTAGGCGCCGTAGAGCACCTTCATCAGCGTCGACTTGCCGGCGCCGTTTTCACCCACCAACCCGACGATCTCGCCGCGTTCGATGCGGAAGTCGATGCCCTTCAGCGCATGCACGCCGGGGAAGCGCTTCTCCACTTTCTTGAATTCAAGCATGGCGTTCTCACTTCACGAGGGATTGGTTCTTGCGGTTGATCGCCAATGCGACCGAGAGGATCACCAGCACGCCGAGCACGCCGTCCTGCAAGTAGTTGGGCAGCCCGACGACCACCATGCCGTTGTTGATGACGCTGACGATCAGCACGCCGACCACCGCGTTCCACACGCCGCCGCTGCCACCCATCAGCGAGGTGCCGCCGATGACCACCGCCGTGATCGAGGCGAACATGAAGTTCGACCCCGTCAGCGATTCCGCCATGCCGCCCTTCGCCACCGCGAAGATCGCGGCCAGCGCATAGAACACGCCCGCCAGCATGAAGCCCATGATGCGCACGCGCTTGACGTTGAGGCCGCTCGCATGCGCCAGGTCCTCGCCGCCGCCCACCGCATAGAAGTGCCGCCCGAGGATCGTCTTGCGCTGGATGAACCAGGCCACGAACACCAGCGCGATCGCCACGAACACCATCAGCGGAAAGCCGCCGATGCGCACGAAGATCAGCGCGCGGAACACGTCGTCGTCCACGCGCAGGATGTCGCCGCCCGTCAGCACCACCGACAGGCCCATGCCGACGAAACCGATCGCCAGCGTCGACATGAAGGAGGGGATGCTCAGCTTGACGTGCACCAGGCCATTGACCAGGCCGATGCCCGCACCGACTGCGAGCGCCGCCGGAATCGCCACCCAGCCCCAGCCGGCCATCTCGCCGCCCAGGGCCTTGAACATCAGCGCGAACAGCACGGCGGCGGTGGAGATGGTGCCTTCCATCGACAGGTCGATGGAGCCCATCACGATGATGAAGGTCACGCCCACGGCGACCATCAGTGCAGGCGCGGCCGCGATCGCGATCCGCGCGAAATTGGCCAGCGTCATGAACTTCGGGTTGGCCGCCGCGAAGCCCAGCACCAGTGCGCCGAGCACCAGGAGCGGCGCCCATTGCATCCACGACACCGAGCGTGTCGTCTTCACCGTGCGCGCGGGGGGCGTCGTGTCAGCCTTGGTGGCTGCGCGCGCCGAGCCCGATGCATCCATGTGCGCGATCACGCCTTGGCCCCGTACTTGATCTGGCCGCCGGAGGTGCCCCAGAAGTCGGTCCAGTCGTACTTCGGCGTGCTGCTGATGTACTTCTTCTTGAACTCGGCCGCGTCCTTCTGCGTGACGACGACGGAGGGACCGTAGAACTCGCGATGCTCCTTCGGCTCGGCGGATGGCTTGAACTTGCCAATGGCCGCGTAGTAGGCCAGCGCCGCAGTGATGCCGCCGCCCCAGTGCGGGTTGGTGAACACGGTGGCGAGCAGGTCGCCCTTGACGACCAGGTCGACCGCCTCCGGGCTGCCGTCGTAGCCGACCACCGGCACCTTGCGGCCCTCGGCCTTGAGCGCCTCCAGCACGCCGTAGGCCATCGAATCGTTGGCACAGAACACGCCGCCGATCTTGTCGCCGAAGCGCGTGAGGAAGCCCGACATCACCTGGTTGGCCTTCTGCGTGGACCAGTCGCCCGGCTGGTAGTCGAGCAGCGTGATGCCGGGGAAGTCCTTCAGCGCCTTCTTCATGCCGTTGAGGCGCTCGACGGCCGGGTTGTTGGCCGCGATGCCACCCACGCCGACGACGCCGCCCTTGCCGCCCATGGCGGTGAAGAGGGCACGCGCGGTCTGCTCGGCCGGGCCCTCGTCGGACCAGGTCATGTGCGAGACCCAGGCATCGCCGAAGTCCCAGGGATGCAGGTCGTCCGGCTTGTTCCAGATGGTCGAGACGAAGGCGCCGGCCTTCTTCACGGCTTCGACGATGGGGCGGCAGTTGGGCGCGTCGTTGGCATCGCAGGCGATCGCGGCCTTGCCGCCGGTCTTCGACAGGAAGGCCTGGATGTCCGACAGCGACTTCTGCGAGCTGCCGTTGTTGAGCAGGTGGACCATGTCGGACTTCTTCATGCCGACGCTTTCGCAGAAGGATTCGCCGCCGGAGGCGATGGCGTGCCAGTACGGGTTGTTGCGGTCGCGGTAGCTCCAGGCGACGGCCGGCTTGCCTTGTGCCTGCGCGAAGGCCGCGAGCGGGTTGCCGGCGGCGGCCGCGCCGACCAGGCCGTAGGCGCTGGCCAGCAGGAAGTCGCGGCGGCGCGTGATTTGCTGGTCGATGTAGTTCTTGATGAAGGCCATGCACTGTCTCCTTGAAGTTAGAGGGTGTTCACTCGGGATGTAACTAACTGGATGGTTATTGTTCTCCTGTGGAAGAGCTTCGTCCATAGGGTTTAGCCTAGTAACCTATTGGTTATTTGAGGGGATCAGCCCGCCGTCGGCGGCTGCCGAGGTCGGGAATGCGTGGCCGCCTACTGCATGAGGGGCGATTTCGGTCGGGTGGGTGGCCTGGCAGTCGGCCTACCGTGAGTCCGTCGGGTTTCCCGAAACTTGGAGTGACTCATGAAAAACACATTGCTTGGTGCGGTCGTTTTGGCGCTCGGCTTCGCGAGCGGCGCAGTCAACGCAGGTTGCGTGACCGGCGCAGCGGTCGGGGCCGTCGCAGGCCATGTCGCTGGCGATCACGCGGTGCTGGGGGCGGCCGGCGGTTGCGCCGTTAGCCATCACGAGGCCGCGAAGAAGGACAAGGAAAAGGCTCAGGCCAAGGCGCAGGCCGCGCAGTCCGCGGCCAACTCGCAGGCCGGCGGCTCTGCGTCAACGTCCAATTCCGCCCAGCAGTCGTCGGCGAAGCAGTGACGATCGTCGACCGCGGCAAAAGGGCTGGCGGGAACGACCCGACCGTCCTGCGCCGCCGCCAGCCGTAAGCACAACGCGAAGCGTGCGCCGCGAGCGGGGCGCACGCCATCAGGAGCGCGCTTACGCGGTTTCCAGCATGGCTTCCCTGAAAGAGCCCAATGGCTTGATGAACGGGGCCAGCAATCTGCCGGACTCTTCACTGGTCAACACCTCCGAAGGGTCGAGCTTCGTCAGCGTGCGCGCGGCCGGATTAGGTTCCCAGACGTCCTCGCCCATGAGGCGCCCCTGGTCGTCGTAAGGCCAGAACATCTGCATGCCGGGGATGCGGATCAGGTAGTAGGCGTTCTCGTCCTCCACCTGGATGCCGTTCGCCATGAGTGTCCTGCCATGCGTCTGCTGGTACATGGTCGAGACGGAGGCAATGAAGTTGTCGGCCACCGCAATCTGTTCGTCCTCTGCATAGAAGATCGACTGGTGCGTCTGTGCCCAGACCGCGTAGAAGCCCTTGACTGCGTCCCGGCCCTCCAGCGTGGCGCTGTTGCCGGCCACCTCGAAGTGGTACGTGGGGCTTTGCACCGTCATGTCGGGCGCGAAGATCTCCTCGTAGCGGCCGGCGATCTCCAGGAAGCGGTGGCGGTGGTAGGCCTCCAGCATGAAGCGATGGCGGGGATTGGTCGTCACTTCCAGCAGTGCATCGATGGCACGGTTGGTCTTGCGCACGTCCAGGTTCGGGTTGCCGAGAATCATCGTTTGCTTTCGTTGAGTGGGTATGCACCGATGATCCGATCGGGGCGGCAAATGGAAAATGTCAGATGCCGACACTTGCTGGTCAGTTTCTGACAGCACATCGCGCGACGAACGAAAAACGAAGACGCGGTTGCGCGCCGCTGGCGTCGCGTTCAAGATGCTCACCGGATTGCCAGCCCAGCATGATCCCGTCGCGCAAGTCTGTTCCAACCCGCTACTTCTCGCCGCTCCTGGGCATGCTTGCCGCCCAGGGCGTGGACACGGCTGGACTGCTCGCTCTTGCGAAGATCGACGCCGGGCGCATGGAGCGCAGCGACGGAATGCTTTCTCCACCCGAAGTGGAGGCGCTGGTCATCGCTACCAACCGCCTGACGGGCCGCACCGACCTCGCATTCGAAACCGCGCGAAGCATCAAGCTGAACTCCCACGACATGCTGGGCTATGCCTTGCTCAGTTGCCGTGACCTCGACCAGATGTTGCGATTGGCGAGTCGCTACTACCACCTCATCAATGAGTTGTTCGCGATGCAGTACACGCGCAAGGCAGGCGCCGGGCAGGTTGTCTTCACACCGGTTGTCGCTATGCCGGTGCAGGCCATGCGCTTCGTGATGGAACTTATAGCGGTGTCCGTGCACAACCAGCTCGAGATGGTTCTTGGTGCAGGCGTGCCCTACGAGGCTTGCATGGGGATGCCCGCGCCGGCACACCACGCACGCTACACCACGTTGATACCCGCACGCTTTCGCTTCGACGACAGCGCACTGCCCGGCATCGCGATGGCGTTCGATGCCGCACTGCTCGACCGCCCGCTTCCCATGGCAGAGCCCAAGGTCGTCGAGCAGATCGAGGAGCGGCTGCAGTCGCTGCAGCGGCGACCGGTGCCCGACCGCGGATGGGGCGACTATGTCGTCATGCTTTTGCGCGAAGCCCAGGGCCAGCAGGTCACGCTGGAGGACATCGCCCAGCGCATGAACATCTCTGCACGCACAGTCGACCGCAACCTGAAGAAGGAGCACCTGAACTTCAGGGACCTTTCCCAACAGGTGCGCCTCGAGCGGGCGCGCGAGTTGCTGCTGCAGCGCGGCGCCACCGTCTCACGGGTCGCGGAACAGCTGGGGTTCAGCGATGCCGCCAACTTCAGCCGTGCCTTTCGGCGTCAGATGGGCGTCTCGCCCGGCGCGTTCCAGCAGCAGGCGTTGTCTGCCCGCAATGCGTAGCCGCTTCATGCTTTGGCGACACCGTGCAAACCAGGTGTTGCAGCACTGAGCGGATGGCGTTGGCTGCAACGTGGCAGCCACCGCGCCGGCATCACCAGTTGACTTCGCGCTCCGGCGTGGCGCTGATGTGGTGGATCGACAGGTCGGCGCCGTCGTACTCCTCTTCCTGCGTCAGCCGCAGACCCATCGTGCGTTTCAGCGCGCCGTAGACCACCACACCGGCAACGGATGCCCAGGCGACCCCGATCGCCACACCGATCAGTTGCGCAATGAAGCTGACGCCGCCGATCCCGCCCAACGCCTGCTGGCCGAAGATGCCGGCCGCGATGCCGCCCCAGGTGCCGCACAGCCCGTGCAGGGGCCAGACGCCCAGCACGTCGTCGACCTTCCACTTGTTCTGCGTCAGCGTGAACATGTAGACGAAGATCGCGCCCGCCACGCCACCGACCACGAGGGCACCGATCGGGTGCATCAGGTCAGAGCCCGCGCACACGGCGACCAACCCGGCCAGCGGGCCGTTGTAGACGAAGCCCGGATCGTTCTTGCCCATGGCCAGCGCCACCAGCGTGCCGCCCACCATCGCCATCAGCGAATTGACCGCCACCAAGCCGGAGATCTTGTCGATGCTCTGCGCGCTCATGACGTTGAAGCCGAACCAGCCCACGCACAGCACCCACGCGCCCAGTGCCAGGAAGGGAATGTTCGATGGCGGATGCGCGCTGAGCGACCCGTCGCCTCGGTAGCGGTTGCGGCGCGCGCCCAGCAGCAGCACCGCCGGCAGCGCCAGCCAGCCGCCCACCGCATGCACGACCACGGAGCCTGCGAAATCGTGGAACGCATGCCCGGTCACCGATTCGATCCAGCCCTGGATGCCGAAGGCCTTGTTCCAGGCGATGCCTTCGTACAAGGGGTACACCAGCCCGACGATGACCGCCGTCGCGATGAGTTGCGGCCAGAACTTCGCGCGTTCCGCGATGCCACCCGAAATGATCGCGGGAATGGCGGCGGCAAAGGTCAGCAGGAAGAAGAACTTCACCAGCTCATAGCCGTTTTGCTGCGCCAGCGACTCGGCGCCGACGAAGAAGTGCGCGCCGTAGGCGACGCCGTAGCCGACCAGGAAGTAGACCACCGTCGACACCGAGAAATCGACCAGGATCTTGACCAGTGCATTCACCTGGTTCTTCTTGCGGACCGTGCCGAGTTCCAGGAAGGCGAAGCCCGCGTGCATCGCCAGGACCATGATCGCGCCGAGAAGAATGAACAGCGCATCCGCGCCCCGATGTAGTGCATCCATGAAAGTTTGGTACCGATACTGCTTGAGAGTGGTGCGTTGCCAGCCCTTCGCCGGCGCATGGATCGCGATGCAAGCAATATTGGTGCCCAATTGGCTTCTTCATGGTGCGGCAGCTACAGTTTGGTGCGCACCGCGTGGGACGATGGCTCCGCCCGGCCGCGGAGAGCAACCGGGTCGCAAGGCACCTGGCATCTCTCGCGTCCGTGCGGCGAAATTCCCGCGGCCGTATGATTCGCCCCCCGCACCCTCCGGAGGCACCCATGCCCGACGACAACGCGAAGTTCGACAAGGAAGCCATCTCCCTGATCGAGTCTCTCAAGGGCCGGCGCAAGCCTGCCAAGCGAGCGCCGCGGACGGGGTCGACGGCCAAGGGCGAGAAGTCGCCCGCCAAGGCGCCGGTGGTCGTTCGGCGGGCTGCCGGTCGCTTCTAGTCGCTGCGCTTCAGGCGGAAGGCACCGGCGCGTCTTCGCGCAGCAGGCCCTTGCGCTTCAGGTCGCCCCAGAGCTCGGGCGGAATCGGATGGGCGAACCAGCGCAGGTTCTGTTCCAGTTGCTCGACGGTGCGCGTGCCGGCGATGAAGGATGGGATGGCGGGATGCGCGACCACGAACTGCAATGCCACGGCCGGCAACGGCACCTGGTACTGCGCGCATACGGCTTCGATGTCGGCCACGCGCTTCATGATCGCGGCTGGCGCCGGCGCGTAGTTGTACTTGGCACCCGGCTTCGCGCCGGTTGCCAGGATGCCGGAATTGAAGCCTCCGCCGACGACCACGGCCGCGCCGCGCTGCTCGCACAGCGGCAGGAATTCATCGAGCGCATCCTGTTCGAGCAAGGTGTAGCGGCCCGCCAGCAGGAAGCAGTCGAAGTCGCGCTGGCGCAGCGCTTCATGACAGACCTCCCATTCGTTGACGCCCACGCCGATGGCCTTGACGACGCCTTCGGAACGGAGCTTCTCCAATGCCTTCCAGCAGCCATCCATCGCCTGCTTGAACACCGCGGGCTGGTCCGTGCCGCGCGTGAAGACATCGATGTCGTGGATGAAGCAGATGTCCATGCGCTCCAGGCCGAGGCGCTGAAGCGAGTCCTCGAAGGAGCGCATCGTGCCGCCGTAGCTGTAGTCGAAGTGCATCGTGAACGGCGCGGCGTCGACCCAGGGCGCGAACTTGATGTCCGAGCGGCGGGCGGGCTTGAGCACCCGGCCGACCTTGGACGACAGCACGAAGTCGTCACGGTTCTTCCACCGCAGGCTCTGCCCGGTGCGCAGTTCCGAGAGGCCGTGGCCGTACATGGGCGCGGTGTCGAAGTAGCGAACGCCCGCGTCCCAGGCCGCGTTGAACATCGCATCCGACTCGACCTCTGGCACGGCGCGGAAGATGTTGCCGACAGGTGCCGTGCCAAAGCCGAAGGCCGTGACATCGAGGTCGACCCGGCCCAGCTTGCGCCTTTGCGTGGGGTTCAATTCGTCGTCTCCATGGCTTGTGAGCGCGAGGCCGCCGAGGCGCCGTTCGCGCGCGCTTCGGCCATCCAGGGCTGGGCTGCCCGCCGAGGCGCCTTGCCACCACCACGAATCAACTCCGCCGCCTTCTCGCCGATCACGATCGACGGCGCATTGGTGTTGGAGCTGACCAGCCGCGGCATCACCGAGCTGTCGCAGATGCGCAGCCCCTCGATGCCCCGCACGCGCAGTTCCGGGTCCACCACGGAATTCACATCGCCGCCCATGCGGCAGGTTCCTACCGGGTGGTAGGAAGTGCGGCCGAACTGTCGTGCATACGATTCGAGCTCGGCTGGCGTCGACACGCGGTCGCCGGGGAAGTGCTCCTTGCGGATGTACTTCGCGAGCGCCGACTGACGGAAGATCTCGCGGCTGAGTCGAACACCCTCGACGGAAGTCTTCACATCGCGTTCGTCGCCGAGGAAGTTCGGGTCGACGACCGGCATGGTGCGCGGATCGGCGCTGGCGAGCGTGACCGAGCCGCGCGCATGCGGTCGCACCGCGTACGAGTTCAGCGTCACGCCGGAGCCGGATTCGATCTTCGGCACGCCGGCTTCCACGCCCGCGCCGACGAGGAAGTGGAACTGCAAGTCCGGCGTCGGCTCGTTGTGGTCCGCGTACCAGAACGCGCCGCCTTCCACGATGTTCGACGCCACCGGCCCCTTCTTGAACAGCGCGTACTGCAAGCCCGCCCAGGCCATCCAGTGCGGCTTCGCGTACTTGTCGAAGCTGTTCGGGCCATTCAGCTCGTAGACGATGTCGATGCCGAAGTGGTCGTGCAGGTTCTGTCCCACCTCGGGCTGGTCGGCTGCCACATTGATGCCGAGTGCACGGAGCTGGTCGGCCGGGCCGATGCCCGACAGCAGCATCAGCTTGGGCGAGCCGATCGCACCCGAGGTCACCAGCACTTCACGCGCACAACGCACCACGCTCGGCCGCCCCGCCTCGATCACCTCCACGCCCACCGCGCGGCCCTTCTCGATGACGATGCGGTTGATCAGCGCATCCGTCTTCACCGTGAGGTTGCGCCGCCCTTGCGCGGGCCGCAGGTAGCCCACCGCCGCGGAGCAGCGCTTGCCGTTGCGCGTCGTGGTCTGGTAGGCGCCGGCGCCGGCCTGCGTTGCACCGTTGAAGTCCGGGTTGTAGGGCATGCCCATCTGCTGGCAGGCCTGCACGAAAGCCTGCGTCATCCGGTGCGGCGCACCGTTGGAGACGCCCAGCGGCCCGCCGATGCCATGCAGCGGCCCCGACAGCGTGTCGTTGTCCTCCGAGCGGCGGAACAGCGGCAGCAGCTCTTCGAAAGACCAGCCGTCGCAGCCGAAGTCGTTGGCCCAGGCGTCATAGTCCTGCGCACAACCGCGCGTGAACACCTCGGCGTTGATCGACCCACCGCCGCCCAGCACGCGCGCCTGCGCATACGGAATCTCGCGGTTCATCGCATGCTTCTGCGGCGCGGTCTTCAGGCCCCAGGTCATGGGGCCGGCGGTCATCTTGTAGAAGCCGACCGGCATGTGGATCCACGGGCTGCTGTCGCGCGGGCCGGCCTCCAGCAGCAGCACCTTGACGTCGGCATCCTCGGACAGCCGGGCCGCGAGTGCGCAACCTGCGGAACCGCCGCCAACCACGATGTAGTCATAGTCCATCGCTCGCTCCAATCCAGTGAGTGCGCGGCTGCAGGTTGATGTGCGCCGTCTTGACTTCGGTGTATTCCTCGATGCCGGCCAGCCCCGCATCCCGGCCGATGCCCGATTGCTTCATGCCGCCCATCGGCGCTTCGGGGCCATTGTCCAACGTCGTGTTGATCCACACACGCCCCGCCTGCACTTCGCGCATGGCGCGCAGGGCGAGGTTCACGTCCTGCGTCCAGATCGAGGCGGACAGGCCGAACTCGGTGTCGTTGGCGATGCGGATCGCGTCCTCGAAGGTGTCGAAGGGAACAACGGCCAGCACCGGGCCAAAGATCTCGTCGCGCAGCAGCGGCATCTCCGGCGTGACGTCGGTGAGCAGCGTGGGCTGCACGAAGTGGCCCTTCTCGCAGCCGGTGCGTCCGCCGCCGGCCACCACGGTTGCGCCGAGTGCCACGCCGCCGTCGATGTACGACAGCACCTTGCGCATATGCGCCTCGTCGAACAGCGCGCCGACCTGCGTGGCCGGGTCGAGCGGATCGCCGACCACGATGCGCCGCATCTTGGCCGCGAGCTTCTGCGTGAACACCTCGGCCACCGAGCGATGCACCACCAGCCGGCTCGCGCCGACGCAGCACTGGCCCGCGTTGAAGGCCATGCCGAAGGCCACGCCATCGGCCGCATCGTCGAGGTTGGCATCGGCGAAGACGATGTGTGGGTTCTTGCCGCCCAACTCCAGGCCGAGCTTCTTGATGTTGCCGACGGAGGCCTGGATCGCCTTGCGGCCGGTAGCGGTCGAGCCGGTGACCGAAACCATGTCGACCAGGTCGCTGTCGAGAATGACCTGACCCACCTCGGCGCCGTGGCCGCTGACCAGGTTGACCACGCCATCGGGCAGCCTGGCCTGTTGCAAGAGTTCACCGAGGCGCAGCGTGGTGCCGCTGGTGGCTTCCGAGGGCTTGACGACGGCGGTGCAGCCGGCGGCCAGCAGGAAGGGCAGGCGCTCCGCGAGGATGAAGAAGGGGAAGTTCCACGGCGTGATGACACCGATCACGCCGATCGGCTGCCGCAGCACGAGCGCCAGCAGCCGGTCGCCGAGGTTGTTGAGCGTCTCGCCCGCCATCGAGCGCGAGGCGCCCGCGGCAAAGCGCCATACGTCCGCCGCGCCGCGGACCTCGCCCTTGGCCTGGCTGATGGGCTTGCCGGTTTCCAGGCATTCGATGAGGCCCAGTTCGTCGACGTTCTGCTCGATGAGGTCGGCCACCTTGAACAGCACCTTGGCGCGTTCGGCTGCGGGCATGCGCGGCCACGGGCCGGTGTCGAAGGCGGTGCGGGCGGCGCGGATCGCGTCCTTGGCGTCCTGTGCGGTGCCGGCGGGCCACTGCGCCACGGGGACGCCGTGGCCGGGGCTGTGGCGCGTCGTCAACTGGTCGCCGTGCCCATCGGTCCAGCGGCCGTCGATGAACATCTGGAAGCGTCGGGGCGTGGTCGGCAGGGTGTTGTCATGCATGGGTTGTCTCCTCCTGGGTATTCAAAAGATGGCGGACTTCTTGGCCTTGAAGGCCGCGATGCCGATGGCGGCGTCGGCGCTGGCCTTCACGGCGCGGGCGGCTTCGGCATAGAACGCGGCGGGTTCCTCGTCGCCGCGCACGATGGCTGCCTTGGACCATGACGCGGCCGTGGGCGACACGCGGCAGAGCGTCTCGACGAAGCGGCCGAGCGCGGTCTCGAAGGCGGTCGCGGGCCACACCGCATTCAGCGCGCCCCACTGGTGCGCGGTGGCGGCGTCGAGTTCGCGGCAGGTCAATACCGCTTCCAGTGCCCGGCCGCGGCCGACGATGTGTGCGAGGCGGCTGCCGCCTTCCCATCCCGGCATCGCGCCGATGCCTACTTCCGGGAAGCGCAGTCGCGCCGCGTGGCTGCCCACGCGCAGGTCGGTGGCCAGCGCCAGTTCCAGGCCGCCGCCGAAGCAGAGGCCCTCGATGGCGGACACGGTCGGGCAGCGCAGCCGTTCGAGCCGGCCGAACACGCGGTTGCCGTGTGCGATCCACTCATCGGCGAACTGGCCGGGCGTCATCGGCGCCCATTGCGCGATGTCGGCGCCGGACGAGAAGGTGCCGCCGATCGTGCCGCGCAGCACCACCGCACGCACGCTCGCGTCCTGCTCGACCTGATCGATGTGCTGGTCGAGCTGGCCCAGCATGTGGAGGTCCAGCGCATTGGCCTTGCCGGGGTTCGACAGCCGCAGGGTCAGCACCGCGCCTTCGCGCGACGAGAGGATTTCGCCCATCGCTTGTCCGCCTTCAGCCTTGCACGCCGTGCAGCGCGAGGAACTGCCGCATGCGCGACGCGGCCAGTTCGGGGTCGCGCAGCAGGCCGGCCTGGTCGGCCATGCGGAAGATGTCGACGAAGTAGGGCAGCGGGCGCATCGCCTGGTGGCCGGCCAGCATCACGAAGTGCGACTGGTGGCCGTTGAGCCAGGCGAGGAACACGACACCGGTCTTGTAGAACTGCGTCGGCGCGCCGAAGATGCGGCGCGACAGCGGCACCGTGGGTTCGAGGATGTCGAGGAAGCGTTGCTTGTCGCCCTGTGCCAGCGCGGTGAGCGCGTGCGAGGCTGCCGGCGCGATCGCGTCGAAGATGCCGAGCAGCGCATGCGAGTAGCCCACCTCGTCACCCGCGATGAGTTCCGGGTAGTTGAAGTCGTCGCCGGTGTACATCTTCACGCTGGCCGGGAGCATGCGGCGCATGTCGATCTCGCGCTGCTTGTCGAGCAGGGAGATCTTGATGCCGTCGACCTTGCTGGTGGATTCGGCGATCACCTGCAACGCGACGTCGCGGGCGGCGGTGAGGTCGTCGGTGCCCCAGTAGCCGGCGAGCGCCGGGTCGAACATGTCGCCGAGCCAGTGCAGCACCACGGGATGCTCGGCGCGTGCGAGCACCGTGCGGTACACCTTGAGGTAGTCGTCGGGCGTCTTCGCCACGCGGGCCAGCGCGCGGCTGGCCATGAGAATCAGGCGGCCACCGGAGTGCTGGATCGCATCGACCTGCTCCAGGTAGGCGGCGGTCACATCGTCGAGCGTGCGCACGGTGGCCGGGTCAAGATGATCGGTGCCGCAGCCGCTGTAGATGGGGACGTTGGTGCCGCTCAGGGCCTTCTGCGTCTCGCGGATCAGCGTGAGCGAGTCGGCCCAGGAGAGACCCATGCCGCGCTGCGCGGTGTCCATGGCTTCGGCGATGCCGAGGCCCAGTTCGGCCAGGTAGCGGCGGTATTGCAGCGTGGCTTCCCAGTCGATCTTGCCGCCGCTCGATGGCGCCACGTCGGCGAAGGGGTCGGCCACCACGTGCGCCGCGGAGAACACCACGCGGTTGAAGGCGCAGGCTGGCGCTTGTGCAGTCCAAGGGGTGCCTTGCAGGCTGTAGGGCGTGAGTCGGCCGGCGGTGTCGGGGAGCTTGAGGTCGGTCATGTTGTCGTGTCTCCTTGAATTTCTTCGTTGGGTTCAGAAGCGCTGGATCAGCAGGCCGCCATCCACGCGAACCTCTTGCGCCACCGTGTAAGGCAGCAGTCCGGCGGCCATCGTGCGGATTACGCGGGCCACGTCTTCCGGCATGCCCCAGCGCGGCTCGATGGTCATGCCGTTGGCGATCAGCGCGTCGTACTTGGGCTTGGAAGGCGCGGTCATCTCGGTGAGGATCAGGCCGGGCTGTACCTCGAACACGCCGATGCCCAGCGGCGCCAGCCGCATCGCGAACAGGCGCGAGGCCATGTGCAGCGCAATCTTCGACATGCAGTATTCGCCGCGCTCCACCGTTGCCGCTGCGGCGTTCGACGAGGTGACGAACACCATGCTGCGGTAGATGCCGTCCTGGCGCTGTTGCGCGACCATGTGCTTGGCCACGGCCTGCGACAGGAAAAAGGTGCCGCGCGTGTTGGTGTCGAAGCAGCGGTCGTAGCTTTCCTCGCTGACTTCGAGCAGGTCGCCGCGTTGCAGCACCGACACGCCCGCGTTGTTGACCATGCAATGGATCTCGCCGAACTCGGCCACCACCGCATCGACGAAGGGCTGGTGGCTCGCGCGGTCGGCGATGTCGATCTCGTAGACCTGGCAGTGGCGGCCGGTGGCGAGCACGTCGGCCTTGAGCTGTTCGAGCTTCTCGCCGTCCTTCCAGGCCAGCGCCGCGATGTCGAAACCTTCGGCTGCGAGGGCGAGGGCGGTGGCGCGTCCGATGCCGCGCGATGCGCCGCTGACGATGGCTGTCTTCTTCATGATGGGATTGACTCCGCTTTGTCGTGTTGTGGTTTAGCCGTAAAGCCTGATGCAGCCCCATTTCAAGGGCACCCGCGGAACCGGCTTTGCCGGGCCGCCGGGTGCGCCCCCTTGAGGGGGAGGCGCCGCAGGCGCGTTCGGGGGTGGGCCTACTTCAGCAAATTGCGCGCGATGATCACGCGCTGGATCTGGTTGGTGCCTTCGTAGATCTGCGTGATCTTGGCGTCGCGGTACAGGCGCTCGACCTCGTAGCCGCGGATGTAGCCGCTGCCGCCGAAGATCTGGATCGCGTTGCTGCTGTGCGCTACGGCGGCGTCACCGGCAAAGCATTTGGCCATCGACGATGCGGCGGTGGCATCCTCGCCGGCATCGATCTTCGAAGCCGCCGAGCGCACCAGCAGGCGCGCTGCTTCGGTGTCCTTGGCCATGTCGGCCAGCATGAACTGGATGCCCTGGAACTCGGAGATCGGCGCGCCGAACTGCTTGCGGATCTTGGCCTGCTCCACCGAGGCGTCGAGCCCGGCTTGCAGGATGCCGACGGCCAGCGAGGCGATGCCGATGCGGCCCTTCTCCAGCACGCTCATCATCATGTGGAAGCCGCGGCCCTCGGTGCCGAGCATGGCATCCGCCGGCAGCACCACGTCGTTGAAGGCCAACTCGCCGACCTGCGAGGAGCGCTGGCCCAGCTTGTGTTCCTTCGGCCCGCGCGAGACACCGGCCGAGTGGCAGTCGACGATGAAGATGCTCATGCCACGCTTGCCGGCCGCCGGGTCGGTGCGGGCCAGCACGAAGGCCACGTCGGCCACCGGCGCGTTGTGGATCCACAGCTTGGCGCCGTTGAGCACCCAGCCGTCGCCCTGGCGCACCGCGGTGGTCTTCACGCCCGACACGTCGGAGCCCGCACCGGCCTCGGTGATGCAGTAGGCGCCGCGCTTCTGCGCACGGATCAGCGGCTCGATCCACTGTTCTTTCTGCGCGTCGGTGCCGTGGGCGCAGAGCAGGGTGGTCAGCAGTTCCACCAGGCCGCACTGGTCGGCGATGGAGCCGTAGCCGCGGCTCAGTTCCTCCATCACGATGCTGTAGGCCAGGCAATCCAGGCCGGCGCCGCCATAGGTGTCCGGCACCGTGATGCCGAACAGGCCGCTCTCGCCCATCGCTGCATAGATGTCGCCGGCGAAGGCTTCTTCCCGGTCCAGGCGCTCCGCTTGCGGGCGGATCACCTCGTTGGCGAAGCGTCGGGCCATGTCGGCGACTTGCGTGTGTTCCATCGTCAATTTCATGCTGGTCTCCTTGGAATTTAGGGTGAAACCCTGATGTATGTAACTGGTTAGTTATTACAATCATGGCAGACGTTTGGCCCGTCGGTCAAGCGCAATCACAAGGAAGTGCAATGAAAAAAGTCAGAATCGTTGGCGCCGAGCAAATGGCAAACGAAGTTTTCGATGGCGCGACCGTGGTGCTCAGCGGCTCCGGCGGTGGCTTGCAGGAGGCCGATCACATCGCGGAGGCGATCGAGAAGCGCTTCCTCACCACGGGGCACCCGCGCAACCTCACGCTGATCCACGGCCTGGGCATCGGCGACGGCGTCGCCACCGGCATCACGCGCTTCGCGCACAAGGGCATGGTCAAGCGCGTGATCGGCGGCCACTGGAGCTGGTCGAAGAAGATGCAGGAGCTGGCGCGAACCAACGAGATCGAGGCCTACACGTTGCCGGCGGGGCCGATCCAGACGCTGATGCGTGAGACGGGCGCAGGCCGCCATGGGCTGGTCACGCACATCGGCCTGCATACGTTTGCCGACCCACGCCACGGCGGCGGGCGCTGCAACGACAAGGCGACGGAAGACCTGGTCGAAGTGATCAAGTTGGGCGGCAAGGAGCTCCTTTGGTACAAGCCGATCCAGGTCGACTTCGCGCTGATCCGCGGCACCGCCTGCGACCCGCAAGGCAACCTCACCTCGCGCGAAGAACCGTCTGAAATGGACGCCTTCGCGGCGGCGATGGCGGCGCACAACTGCGGCGGCAAGGTGCTGGCGCAGGTGCGCGACGTGCTCGATGAATCGATCTCGCCAGCCCGCGATGTCAGCGTGCCGGGCGTGCTGGTCGACATGGTCTGCCAGTTCGCGGCGCAGACCCAGACCACCGGCGCGGCCTACGATCTCAGCATGAGTGGCATGCAACGCGCGCCCGCCACCCGTGCCGCCATGCCGCTGCCGGATGGCGTGCGCTATCTCATCGCCCGCCGCGCCGCGAAGGAACTGCGCGCCGACGCGTGCGTCAACTTCGGCTTCGGTGTGCCCGATGGCATCCCGGCCGTGGCCCAGGCCGAAGCCCGCGAGATCGGCTGGACCACCATCGAGCAAGGCCCGCACAACGGCGAGCTGCTCGGCGGCCACCTGTTCGGTGCGACCCGTTATCCCAGCGCCATCGTCAAGTCGACCGAGCAGTTCGACTTCTTCAGCGGCGGCGGCGTCGACATCGCCTTCCTCGGCATGGGCGAACTGGATGCGGAAGGCAACGTCAACGTGTCATGGCTGGGCGACAGCATCGTCGGCCCGGGCGGCTTCGTCGACATCACGCAGCGCGCGAAGAAGGTGGTGTTCTGCGGCACCTTCGAGGCGAAGGGGCTGGTGGTGGAGCATGAGGGCGAGGAGGTGACCATCCGGCGGCATGGGGATGTCTCGAAGCTGGTGAAGAAGGTGCGGCACATCACCTTCAGCGGTGCGCGGGCGCGGGCGGATGGGCAGGAAGTGCTCTACGTCACCGAGCGGGCGGTGTTCCAGTTGACGCCGAATGGCCTGCGGCTGATCGAAGTGCCGCCGGGGGTGGATGTCCAGGCGGATGTCCTGGATCGGATGCCGTTTGCGGTGGAGGTGGACCCGGCGCTTGTTGCCTGCAAGGAACTGGTGTAGGTCACGTCACTGCGCAACAGGCCGCGGCACACCGGCGTCAACGAGCGATGGACCGAAATACATGCGGCTCACCCCCGCTCGTGCCGCCGCGGCTTCGCACAAGGCGCAGGGTCGCGAAGTCGAATACAGCACCGAGCCCGCCATATCCGTGCGTCCCAGACGCCGTTGCGCATCCCGGATGGCTTCGCGCTCGGCATGCGCGTCGGCGTCCTGGTTTTTCACCACCCGGCTCGGACCTTCGCCGGCGACTGTGCCATCCAATACGAGCACGGCGCCGTAGGACTGATCGCCCCATGATTCGGCGAGCTTCCTCTGCGCAGCGGCGGCCTCGTACCACTTGCGGTCCGGCTCGCTTGCAGACGAATGCCCCACCGCCCACGATTGGCCTGCGACAAGCATGATCGCGGCATGGGCGATCGCGCTACGGCGTGTGCAAGGCACCAAGGGACGCATGGCGATCATGGCCGTGCGGGTACCTCGTACCGCAGTTCCGCAAAGCCGGTGCCGACGCTTTGAACGGATGTCAGCCGCAGCGCTGCGGCACCCGCGATCCGGCGAGGCAGAAGCGGCTTGCCTTGGCCCAGGGTGACCGACCCGATCTGAACGATGATTTCGTCCAGCAGCCCCGCGTCGTGGAACTGGCCCGCCAGATCCCCGCCGCCGACGACCCAGAGGTTCTTGCCCGCAGCGGCCTGCCGCATCTGGTCGTGGACGAGGCGCACGTCACCCCGCACGAAGCGGATGTCCGCCCCTGCTATCGGTTCAAGCTGGCGCGATGAGAACACCCAGGTCGGTTGCGCATAGGGCCACGGCGCTTCCTGGCCGGCTCCCGGCTTGACGACATGCCGGAGCATCCACGCGTACGTGGACGAGCCCATCGCGATCGCTCCGACCTCCTTGATGAAGCCCGGATAGCTCGTGTCGTTGACGTCGCCAAGGGGAAAAAGCCAGTCGAGCGAGTCATCCTCCGTGGCGATGAATCCGTCAAGGCTCGAGGCGGTGTAGTACTGGGTCTTCATGACGTGTTCATGGCGGGAGTGCTGATCTGATGCGATCCGCAACGGGGCATCGGACGCATCGTAGTCCGCGTCGTCGCATGGTCAAGGATCACCGGCGCAGTTGCCAAATGACGATGCAGTGCGGCACTGCATCAGGTCGGCAAACGGCCATGAAAAAAGCCGCCCTGGGGCGGCTCCTTCCATGTCGCTGCGCAAGCAGCGGCGCAGACGCTCACTCCTCCACAAACGCCTCTTCCCGCTTCGACTTGATCGAAGGCAGCAACACGATCCCCAGCAGCAGCAGCGCCGCCAGCAGCAGCCCGGCCGACAGCGGCCGGGTGACGAACACGCTCCAGGTCCCCCGCGACAGCAGCAGCGCACGCCGCAGGTTCTCTTCCATCATCGGCCCCAGGATGAAGCCCAGCAGCAGCGGCGCAGGCTCGGTCTTGAGCTTGAGGAACAGATAGCCGATAAAACCGAAGGCCGCGACCATCCAGATGTCGAAGGTGTTGTTGTTGGTCGAATACACGCCGATCGCGCAGAACAGCACGATCGCCGGGAACAGGAACTTGTAGGGCACCGTCAGCAGCTTGATCCACATGCCGATCAGCGGCAGGTTCAGGATGATCAGCATTGCGTTGCCAATCCACATCGAGGCGATCAGGCCCCAGAACAGTTCCGGGTTGCTGGTCATCACCTGCGGGCCTGGCTGGATGTTGTGGATGGTCATGGCGCCGACCATCAGCGCCATTACGGCGTTCGGCGGAATGCCCAGCGTCAGCAGCGGGATGAAGGAGGTCTGCGCACCGGCGTTGTTGGCCGACTCCGGCGATGCCACGCCGCGGATGTTGCCCTTGCCGAAGGCGACTTCGCCGGGCCGCATCTTGATCTTCTTCTCCAACGCATAGGCCGCGAAAGCCGCCAGCAGCGCACCGCCACCGGGCAGGATGCCCAGCGCCGAGCCGAGCGTGGTGCCGCGCATCACCGCGGGTGCCATGCGCTTGAAGTCGTCCTTGGTCGGCCACAGGCCCTTCACGCTGGCGGTGAACACTTCGCGTTCATGCTCGGGCTGCGACAGGTTGCCGATGATTTCGCCATAGCCGAACACGCCCATGGCGATCACCACGAAGCCGATGCCGTCGGTGAGCTCCGGCACGTCGAAGCTGAAGCGCGCCACGCCGGAGTTCACGTCGGTGCCGACGATGCCCAGCAGCAGGCCCAGCACGATCATGGCCACCGCCTTGATCAGCGAGCCCGAGGCCAGCACCACGGCGCCGATCAGGCCCAGGCACATCAGCGAGAAGTATTCGGCCGGACCGAACTTGAAGGCCAACTCGGTCAGCGGCGGCGCGAAGGCGGCCAGGATCAGCGTGCCGACGCAACCCGCGAAGAACGAGCCCAGGCCGGCCGCAGCGAGTGCCGGACCCGCTCGCCCCTGCCGCGCCATCTGGTAGCCGTCGATACAGGTCACCACCGAGGACGATTCCCCCGGCAGGTTGACCAGGATGGCGGTGGTGGAGCCGCCGTATTGCGCTCCGTAGTAGATGCCGGCCAGCATGATCAGCGCCGACACGGGCGGGAGCGCATAGGTGGCGGGCAGCAGCATCGCGATCGTCGCGACCGGGCCGATGCCGGGCAGCACGCCGATCAGCGTCCCCAGGATGCAACCGACCAGGCAGTACAGCAGGTTGGTGAAGGTGAACGCAACACCGAAGCCGAGCGAGAGGTTATGAAAGAGTTCCATGGTGCAGCTCTCCTCAGCCCGTGATGAACGTGGGCCAGACCTGGATCTGGAGTTTCAGCGCCCAGATGAAGGCGATGTAGCTGCCGACCGCAAGGATGGTGGAGAGCACCAGCACGTCGCGCAGCTTGAAGTGTTCACCGGCAAGGCTGGAGATGATGGTCAGCGCGTAGATCGCGATGATCATGCCCATCGCCGGCACGCCGATGCTCGGCAAGCCGCCCAGCAGCACGCCGAACGCGAGGTTGGCCAGGATCACGAAGAACAGCGGCTTCCAGGCCCACTTGCCGATCGGCTCGCCATCAGCGGTCTCGACGATCAGCCCCTCGGCAATGATGATCACGCCGAGGATCGCGAGGATGATCCCCAGCATTAGCGGGAAGTAACCCGGCCCCATGCGGGCGCCGTCTCCGATGTTGTAGGTGGTGGCGCCGATGGCGAAAGCGCCCCCGACGGCGGCGAACATGACTCCCGAGAAGAAGTCGGTCTGGCTCTTGATGCGCATGCGGATGTGTCCCCAGTTGGTCAGGGAAGCATCGGCTCAACAGACTGACTGTTAACTGACTGTGTCCGTACGCACTAACGCGTAGCGTTGTCTGGCGCTATAAAAAAAATAGCAGATCGCGGCTCGCAAACCTGACTTCAGGTGGCCCCGCAGGCCGCTACAACCATTGCCCGCTGCTAGGCATCTGGATCTGGGTGTCCGGCGTGCCGCCCACGAAGAAGCCACCGATCACGATGCTGAGCACCGAGATGAAGATGCTCGCGAACAACGCCGTCCAGAAGCCCGACACGTGGAAGCCGCGCACCAGCGCCGCGACCAGCAGGATCATCAGCGCATTGATCACGAGCAGGAACAGCCCGAAAGTCACCAGCGTGAGCGGCAGGGTCAGCACGATCAAGAGCGGCTTGACCACCGCATTGGCCAGGCCCAGCAGCAGGGCCGAGCCGATCAGCGCGCCGGTGCTGTCGAACTTGAGTCCGCGGAACAGCAGGCTGGCGATCCAGAGGGACAGGGCCGTGATGGCCCAGTGCAGGAGGAAGGGGGTGAGGTTGGCAAGCATGTCGCCGTCACTCTAAGCGATGCGACGGCGACGAGGTGTCAGCCGATGCCGAGCACCCGCTTGTTGGCCGCTGTGTCGATGCCCCCTGCCGCGAAGTCATCGAAGGCCCGGTCGGCCACACGGATGATGTGGTCCGCGATGAAGGTCGCACCTTCGCGCGCGCCGTCCTCCGGATGCTTGATGCAGCACTCCCACTCCAGCACCGCCCAGCCCGGGAAGTCGTACTGCGCCATCTTCGAGAAGATCGCCGCGAAGTCCACCTGCCCGTCGCCCAGCGAGCGGAAGCGCCCCGCGCGGTTGATCCACGACTGGAAGCCGCCGTACACGCCCTGCTTGCCGGTCGGGTTGAACTCCGCATCCTTCACATGAAAGATCTTGATGCGCTCGTGGTAGTTATCGATGTAGTCGAGGTAGTTGAGCTGCTGCAGCACGAAGTGGCTCGGGTCGTAGAGCAGGCAGGCGCGCTTGTGGCCGCCGACGCGTTCCAGGAACATCTCGTAGGTCACGCCGTCGTGCAGGTCCTCGCCGGGGTGGATCTCGTAGCAGACGTCGACGCCCGCGTTGTCGAAGGCGTCGAGGATCGGCTTCCAGCGCCGGGCCAGTTCGTCGAAGGCTTCCTCGATGAGGCCCGGCGGGCGCGGCGGCCAGGAGTACAAGTAGGGCCAGGCCAGAGCGCCGGAGAAGGTGGCATGCGACGTCAATCCCAGATTGGCCGAAGCCTTCGCCGCGAAGTGCAGTTGTTCGACCGCCCATTGCTGCCGTTTGACCGGATCGTTGCGGACTTCGGCCGCGGCGAAGCCATCGAAGCCGGCGTCGTACGCGGGATGCACCGCCACGAGCTGGCCCTGCAAGTGCGTGGAGAGCTCGGTGATCTCCAGCCCGTGCGAAGCGAGCGTGCCCTTCACCTCCTCGCAATAGGTCTTGCTCTCGGCGGCCTTCTTCAAGTCGAACAGCCGGCCGTCCCAGCTCGGGATCTGCACGCCCTTGTAGCCGAGGCCCGCGGCCCATGCGGCGATGTTGTCGAGCGAGTTGAAGGGCGCCGTGTCACCGGCGAACTGGGCCAGGAAAATCGCTGGCCCCTTGATGGTCTTCATGTGGTGTTTTCTCCGTGTGGATGGCTGCAACGCGCGGTGTGCCGGCATCGGGCCGCAGGGATGATGCGTTCCGGAAAATGCGAAGTCAACGCGGGCCCACGCGCATTGACGCGCAAGCGATTTTTCCGGCGTTGCCGTATCCTGCTCCTCCGCGTTTTTCAGCGGCAGGAGGCATGCGCGATGTTGTTCGGCCAGCTCTTCCACACGGCCATCAAGACGGCCCATCTCGAAGCGACGGTGCGCTTCTATACCGAGGTGCTCGGCATGGTCGTCGCCGATCGTCCGCCCATCGGCTTTCCCGGCGCATGGCTCAAGCCAGCGCAGGCGGGCGCGGAGGCGATCTTCCATCTCTATGCGGGCGATGCCGCGAAGGAGGCCGATGGCACGGTGCAGACGGGAACGGCTGCCATCGACCACGTCTCCGTCACATGCCAGGGCTACGGCGCCTTCAAGGAGCGCTTCGAGCGCTACGGCCTGCCGTACCGCGAGAACCTGGTGCCGGCCACGCCGCTCTGGCAACTGTTCATCTTCGACCCGAACGGCGTGCAGCTGGAGCTGACCTTCCACTCGGCCGCGGAGCATCAGGACGTGCCGGTGATCTCGGGCGAGCGCCGCTACAACGCTCGCGAACGGTGGTTCCAGCCGGAGCTGTACCGGCAGTTCGAAGCCGTGGCCGCTGAGTCCTGATCGACGGCATGCGAGGGGCCGCGACGCCGCGGTCTTGTGTTCGCGCAATCGACCACCAACTGAGCCCAATCATGGGCGCACGACCAGACTTCACAAGCGACGACGAGCTTCTCGACGCCTACTCCGAGACCGTCGCCTCGACCGTCGAGAAGGTGCAGGACGCGGTGGTCGCCATCGCGGCGCACAAGACCAGCCCCCGCGGCCGGCAGGGCGGCACCGGTTCCGGCTTTCTGTTCACACCCGACGGCTACCTGCTGACCAACAGCCATGTCGTGCACGGCGCCACCTCGCTCGAGGTGCTGCGGCCGGACGGTACGCGCAGCGACGCGCAACTCGTCGGCGAAGACCCGGAGACCGACCTGGCGGTGCTGCGCATTGGCGCGAGCCGTGCGCTGTCGCACGTCGAACTGGGCGACTCGTCAAAGCTGCGCGTGGGCCAGGTGGCCATCGCCATCGGCAATCCACTGGGCTTCAACCATACGGTGACGAGCGGCATTGTCTCGGCGCTCGGCCGCTCGCTGCCGTCGAAGACGGGCCGGATGATCGACAACGTGATCCAGACCGACGCCGCGCTCAACCCCGGCAATTCGGGCGGGCCGCTGCTCGACACGCGGGCACGCGTGATCGGCGTCAACACGGCCATCATCCCGGGCGCGCAGGCGATCTGCTTCGCGGTGGCAGTGAACTCGGCCAAGTGGGTGGTGCAGCAACTGTTCGCGCATGGTCGCGTGCGGCGGGCGTTCATCGGACTGTCTGGCGCGACCGTGCCGATGTCGCGTCGCGTGGCCCGCTTCCTCGGCGTCGAACAGGCCAGTGGCGTGCGCGTCTCGCAGGTGCAGCCGGGATCGCCCGCCGGCTTGGCCGGGCTGCTGGCCGATGACCTGATCGTTGGCATCGACGGCGCGGCGGTTCGCACGGTCGACGACCTTCAGCGCCTGCTCGACGAATCGCGCATCGGAAAGCACTGCGTGTTGCGAATCCTGCGCGGGACGCAGCCGCTGTATCTCAGCGTGACGCCGATGGAGTCCAGGCGGATCTAACCGGGGCCAAGTCGGGAGGTCAAGCCCTGCGCTTGAACATCGCCGAGGCCCCGCTCGCATGCGCCACGTCTTCCGCGGTCGCCAACAATGCCGGGCCCAGTTCGAGCATGCGATCCTCGGTCAGACGTACCAGCGGCCCCGCAATGGTGATGACACCGATGGTCCTGCCATTGCCGATGCGCACCGGCGCCGCCATCGCCGTCATCGCAGGCGCGAACACCTCGTTGATCATGCTGAAGCCGCGCTTGCGCGCCGCGCGCACGTAGGCCAGCACGGCTTTCACGGTGGTCGGCGCCTTCGGGCCGAACTCCCCCGGCTTGCCGAAGCCCTGGCGCGCCACCAGTTCCAGCGCTTCCTCGTCCGTCATCGTCGACAGCCATGCGTGCCCCGCCGAACTGCATGAAAGGTTGACCGACAGGCCCATGTCCGGGTCGTAGCGCAGCCCGCGCCGCGCGCCTTGGGCCTTGGCCACGAAGGTGAGGTCGTCGCCGTCGACCACGGCCAGGCGCACCAGTTCGCCGGCTTCGTTGGCCAGGTTGTCGAGCAATGGTTGCGCCACGTCGACGATGCCACTGTTGCTGAGAAAGCTCAGGCCCAGCGACACCAGCTTGATGGTCAATGTGTAGTCGCCATGGCTCTGGTCCTGTCGCACATAGCCGCAACGCACCAGTTCCACCAGCAGGCGGTGCGTGGCACTCAGCGGCATGCCGAGGTCGGCGGCCAGCGAAGAAAGCGGCCGGCCTTCCGGATGCGCTGCCAGGTGCTCCATCAGTTTGAAGCTGCGTTCGATGATTGCGCTCATGTCGTTGTGCCCGCGGCCTGTGGAATCGGCCTCGTCTCGTGGTGCGGAATCGTCACTGTAATCCCAGAAACGCGCAAGCGTTTTCCCTAGTGGAAAAGTTTTCCACAAAATCTAACATCGCGCCGCATCCGGCCACAGTCGTGTCGAAACACGTCCGCGGCCCGCCCGATCCTTCTTGCCTGGAGTCCGTCTTGAGAACCCTTCTTCTTCGTTCGCTGGCCGCCGCCGGCCTGTCCCTGGCCATGGTCGCCTCCGCCGTCGCGCAGGAGGCGCAGGAGCGCGTGATCCGCTTCGGCCACCTGAACAATGCAGACCATCCGGTGAGCTTCGGCGTCAAGCGCTTCGCCGAACTGCTCGCCGCCAAGAGCGGCGGCAAGATGAAGGTGCAGGAGTTCCCGGCCTCGCAACTGGGCAACGAGTTGCAGCAACAGTCCGCGCTGCAAGGCGGCGTGCAGCAGATGTCGGCGCCGGCCACCACCTCGCTCGCGGGCATCGTGAAGGAGTTCGGCCTGGTCGACTTCCCGTTCTCGGTGAGCAACTTCGCGCAAGCCGATGCGCTGCTGGACGGCCCGCTGGGCCAGGCGCTGATCGCCAAGCTGCCGGAGAAGGGCCTGGTCGCGCTGGGCTACTGGGACCTGGGCTTCCGCAACGTCACCAACAGCAAGCGCCCCATCACCAAGGCGGAAGACCTCGACGGCCTGAAGATCCGCGTGATCCCCAACCCGGTGTTCCTCGAGACCTTCAAGTCCTTCAAGGCCAACCCGGTGCCGATGCCCTTTGCCGAGCTGTACGGCGCGCTGGAGGCCAAGGCGGTGGACGGGCAGGAGAACCCGTATTCGGTGATCCTGTCGAACAAGATGTTCGAGGTGCAGAAGTACCTGAGCGCGACCAACCACGTCTATGCGGCCAACATCGTGCTGGTGAGCAAGAAGTTCTGGGACGGCCTCTCGCCCAGCGAACAGAAGTGGATGAACGAGGCCGCCAACGAGGCACGCGGCTACCAGCGCCAGGTGAGCCGTGCCGCGGCACAGAAGTCGGTGGGTGAACTGCAGGCCAAGGGCATGCAATACAACGAGGTGAGCCCCGCCGAGCAGGCCCGCATGCGCCAGATCGCCAAGCCGGTCACCGACAAGTTCGCCGCCAGCTACGACCCGGTCATGGTCAAGCTCTACAACGACGAACTCGCGCGCATCCGCAAGTGAGCACCATGAAGATCCTTGTCCTGCATGGACCCAACCTCAACCTCTTCGGTCGGCGCGAGCCGCACATCTACGGCCACACCACGCTGGCCCAGATCAACGAACGCTTGCAGAAGCTGGCCGCCGAACTCGGCGTGACGCTGGACATCCTGCAGTCGAACCATGAAGGCGCTCTGATCGACTTCTTGCACGAGAACATCGACGTGGCGCAGGGCGCGCTGGTCAATCCGGCCGGCCTGACGCAACATGGCGTCCCGCTGCATGACGCCATCAAGGCCATGCCGTTCCCTACGCTGGAGGTCCACATGTCCAACATCGCCGCACGCGAGGCATGGCGCGCGCACTCGATCATCTCGCCGGCTGTCAAGGCAACGATCCAGGGCCTCGGTCCGATCTCGTACTTGGCGGCCCTGCGTGCGCTGGTCGAGACCTTGCGCGAAAGCGAAGCTGCGGCATGAACCGCTGGATCGACCGCGCCTGCAAGGCCGTCGAGGCCGTCATCGCGTTCTTCCTCGCGGTGATGGTGGTGCTGGTGTTCGGCAACGTGGTGCTGCGCTACGGGTTCAACTCGGGCATCACGGTGTCCGAGGAAGTCTCGCGCTGGCTCTTCATCTGGGTCACCTTCCTCGGTGCCATCGTGGCACTGAAGGAGCATGGCCACCTCGGCATGGACATGGTGGTGCAGAAGCTGCCGCCCATCGGCAAGAAGTTCTGCGCCGTGGCCGGCCACCTCATCATGATCTACATCACCTGGCTGCTGTTCCAGGGCAGCCTGGCGCAGACGCGCATCAACTGGGACGTGACCGCCCCGGTCACCGGCGCCTCGATGGCCATCGTCTACAGCGTGGGCATCGTGTTCGCGGTGCTGGCCGGCGGCATCCTGCTGCTCGACCTGGTGCGCATCCTCACCGGGCAGATCTCGGATGAAGACCTGGTGATGATCCAGGAGTCGGAGGAGTCGGTGCAGTTGCAGCAGATTCTCGGACCCCACGGCGCGGACGCCTCGCACGGAGGCCGCAAGCCATGACCATCCTCGTATTCGTCGGCTCGCTGCTGCTGGCCATGGCCATGGGCATCCCGATCGCGTTCTCGCTGCTGGCCAGCGGCGTGGCGCTGATGTGGCACCTCGACCTGTTCGACGCGCAGATCCTTGCGCAGAACGTCATTGGCGGCGCCGACAGCTTCCCGCTGCTGGCGGTGCCCTTCTTCATGCTGGCCGGCGAGATCATGAACGTCGGCGGGTTGTCCCGTCGCATCGTGAACTTCGCGATGGCGCTGGTGGGGCACGTGAAGGGCGGGCTTGGCTACGTGACCATCCTGGCTGGATGCCTGCTGTCCGCCTTGTCGGGCTCGGCCGTTGCCGATGCCGCGGCGCTGACCGCGCTGCTGCTGCCGATGATGGTGAGCGCGGGACATGACAAGGCACGCTCGGCCGGCCTGATCGCCGCCACCGGCGTGATCGGTCCGGTGATCCCGCCGAGCATCGGGCTGGTGATCTTCGGCGTCGCGGCCAACGTGTCGATCTCGAAGCTGTTCCTCGCGGCCATCGCACCGGGTCTCATGATCGGCGGCGCGCTGTGGCTGACATGGGCCTGGCTTGTGCGGCGCGAGAAGATCATCCCGCCACCGCGCAAGTCGGGCGCCGACATCCTGCGCGCCTTCCGCGATGCGCTGTGGGCGCTGTTCCTGCCGATCATCATCCTGGTCGGCCTGCGCATGGGCGTGTTCACGCCGACCGAGGCGGCCGTGGTCGCTGCGGTGTATGCGCTGTTCGTGTCGATGGTGGTCTACCGCGAGATCACGTGGAAGGACCTCTACGGCATCTTCGTCGGCGCGGCCAAGACCAGCGCGATCGTGATGTTCCTCATTGCCGCAGCGATGGTCAGCGCCTGGCTCATCACCGTGGCGGACCTGCCGTCGAAGGTGGTCGGCCTGCTGCAGCCCTTCATGGGCAACAAGATCCTGCTGATGCTCGCGATCATGGTGCTGGTGATGATCGTCGGCACCGCGATGGACATGACGCCGACCATCCTGATCCTCACGCCGGTGCTGATGCCGATCGTCAAGGCCGCGGGCATCGACCCGGTCTACTTCGGCGTGCTGTTCATCATCAACAACTCGATCGGGCTGGTCACGCCGCCGGTGGGCACGGTGCTCAACGTGGTGGCCGGGGTCGGGAAGATATCGATGGACGATGTCACCAAGGGCGTGGTGCCATTCATGATCGCGGAGTTCGCGGTGATGTTCCTGATGGTGCTGTTCCCACAACTGGTGATCTGGCCGGCGAAGTTCTTCAGTGGCTGAGATGAAGGCCCACCCCCGAAGCGCCTACGGCGCCTCCCCCTCAAGGGGGCGCACCCAGCGGCCCGGCAAAGCCGGTTCCGCGGGTGCCCGCGAACAGGCAAGGCACGCTCAGGTTGCATACGTCGGGGTCACGCGATAGCGTGATGAAAAACTGATACCGATTCATCGCTTTTCGATTCAATAGGAAGACAGGAGACATGCTCATGAAGCTCTGGAAGACACTCATCGCCACTGCCGCCGTGCTCGCCATGGCCAGCGCCGGCGCGCAGGTGAAGGAACGCACCCTCAAGTTCGCGTTCCAGAACCAGACCGGCCATCCGCAGGCGCAGGGCGCGCAGAAGTTCGCCGACATCGTGGCCGCCAAGTCGGGCAACAAGATCAGCGTCAAGCTGTTCGCGGGCGGCACGCTCGGCGGCGACCTGCAGACGGTGTCGGCGCTGCAGGGCGGCACCATCGAGATCACGGTGCTGAACGCCGGCATCCTCAGCGCGCAGGTCAAGGAGTTCGCGGTCTACGACTTCCCCTTCCTGTTCAACAACGGACAGGAAGCCGATGCCGTGACCGACGGCCCCTTCGGCCAGAAGCTGTTCGCCAAGCTGGACGAGAAGGGCCTGAAAGGCCTGGGCTACTGGGACCTGGGCTTTCGCAACCTCACCAACAGCAAGCGTCCGATCACCAAGGCCGACGACATCGCCGGCCTGAAGATCCGCGTGATCCAGTCGCCGATCTACGTCGACCTGTTCAACACGCTGGGCGCCAACGCCACGCCGCTGCCTTTCCCCGAGCTGTACCCGGCGCTGGACCAGAAGGCGGTGGACGGCCAGGAGAACCCGAACACGGTGATCCTGTCGTCGAAGTTCGCGGAGGTGCAGAAGTACATCACGCAGACCCGCCACATCTACAACCCGCAGGCGCTGATCATCAGCAAGAAGACCTGGGACTCGATGAGTGACGAGGAGAAGAAGATCATCTCCGACGCCGCCGCCGAGGCCACGGCCTTCCAGCGCGGCGTGTCGCGCGGCGCGGCCGACAGCGCCCTGGCCGCGCTGAAGACCGCCGGCATGACCGTCAGCGAACTGCCGCCGGCGGAAGTGGCAAAGCTCCGCGAGAAGGTCAAGCCGGTGATCGACAAGTACACCGCGACCGTGGGCGAGGCGACGGTGAAGGAGCTGATGGCGGAAGTGGGGAAGGTGCGGAAGTAATTGCGAGCCTGCCCGCCTTGCGTCGCGCAAGGTGGGTGCCCGGCAGGCGGCGGGGCTGTATCAGTTCAGGTGTCCCTTGCCTGGAACGAAGTTGACTTCGATGCGGATGCCGTCCGGATCCTCGAAGAGAACGGAGTATTAGCCCGGCGCCCAGTCCGTCTCGGTGGGCCGGCGAACGATCTTCGCATCGAGATCCGTCGCCACCTCGAAAAGCGCATCCACGTCGGCCCGCGTCCTGGCGCGAAAGCACAGGTGATGCAGGCCCGCGCGACGCTGGTTGAAAGGCTGGTCCCGGAACTCTGGCTCTATGGGAGAAATGGCAACGCCGGTCTTGCCGCCGATGCAATAGAAGAACTGCGGCGTGTTGACCAGCGTGACCATTTCCATGGCATGCAGCAGCTTCTCGTAGAAGGGCACCGAGCGTGCCATGTCGGAGACGGAAAGCTGGATGTGGGCGATACCGCTGATGCTGGCCATGCTGGTCTCCCGGAGTGTTCGCGATTCTGGGACGGCAGGCAGGGAAAACGCAATTCCGGGCGCCGCAGGCACAGCGTGCGGCCGTTCGCGCAAGCGGCCGCGACACGTGCACGGGTCGTCCTACCGCGGAGGCCGCTTCGCAATCCCCATCGTCTTCGCCAGGATGCCCAGCATCACCTCGTCAGCCCCGCCGCCGATCGACCCCAGCCGCCCATCCCGATAAAGCCGCGACACCCGGTTCTCCCAGGTGAAGCCCATCCCGCCCCAGAACTGCAGGCAGGTGTCGGCCACCTGGCGCGTGAGGCGCCCGCACTTGAGCTTGGCCATCGATGCCAGCTCGGTCACGTCCTCGCCCGCCACATGCAGGTCGCAGGCGCGGTAGGTGAGGGCGCGCAGGGCCTCCACCTCGGTCTTGAGTTCGGCCAACTTGAACTGCACCCATTGCTGGTCGGCCAGCGTGCCGCCGAAGAGCTTCCGCTGCTGCGCCCATTCGATGGTGTCGCGGATGCAGTCTTCCATCGGCTCCAGCGAACTCGCCGCCGCCCACAGCCGCTCCTCCTGGAACTGCTGCATCTGGTAGACGAAGCCCTGGCCTTCCTCGCCGATGCGATAGCGCTGCGGCACGCGCACGTCGTCGAAGTAGATCAGGCCGGTGTCGCTCGAATGCATGCCGATCTTGCGGATCTTCCTGGCCTTCTCGATGCCCGGCAGGTTCATCGGCACCATCACCAGCGACTTGTTGCGGTGCGCGGAGCCCTCGCTGGTGTTGACAAGCATGCACATCCAGTCGGCCTGGAAGCTGTTGGTGATCCACATCTTCTGGCCGGTGATGAGGTAGTCGTCGCCGTCCTTGCGGGCCACGCTCTTGAGGCCGGCCACGTCGCTGCCGGCGCCGGGCTCGCTCACGCCGATGCAGCCGACCATGTCGCCGGCAATCGCGGGTGCGAGGAACTCGCGGCGCAGCTCGTCGCTGCCGAAGCGCGCCAGCGCCGGCGTGCACATGTCGGTCTGCACGCCGATGGCCATCGGCACCGCGCCGCAACTGATGTGGCCCAGCGCCTCGGCCAGCGCCATGGCGTATGAATAGTCGAGCCCGCCGCCACCGAAGGCCTCCGGCTTGTTCAGGCCGAGCAGGCCCAGGTCGCCCATGCGCTTGAAGACCTGGTGCGCGGGAAAGGCCTCGGCCTCTTCCCATTCGTCGACGTGCGGATTGATCTCCTCGTCGATGAAACGGCGCATCGTCTTCTGGATCTCGAGATGTTCGTGTGTGTACTGCATGGTGGCGCCCACTCTAGGCGCATGGGCGCGCCGGGGCTTGCGGAAACTAGCTGGGGCGGCCGGCAGCGCGGGATGCCGTCAGCGTGGCCGGTGCGACAGCATGCGCCGCAGCGCCAGCGTGCCGCAGGCGGCCGCGGCCAGCGACACCAGCCAGACCGTGGCAACGCTGGCCAGCGAGAAGTTGCCCGACTGGCTGTCCAGCAGCCGACCCATCCCGACCAGCCCGCTGTTGTAGGCCAGATGCAGCGCAATGCAGGGGATGAGCGAGCGCGTACGTTCGTAGAGCCAGCCGAGCACCAGGCCCATCGCGAGGCCCACCACGAACTGGTAGAGGTTCATGTGGGCCGCGCCGAACAGGATGGCCGACCCCAGGATCGCGTGCCCGCGCGAATACTGCCGCAGGAAGCCGCGCAGCACGATGCCGCGGAACAGCATCTCCTCCAGCACCGGCGCCAGGAGGCAGGTGGCCATCAGCGAGGCGATGCCGTTGTCGCTCATGCGCTGGAACATCAGCTCCTGCCCGGTCGACATGGGCGCGAGGCGCACCAGCACCTCCAGCACGGCCGAGATCGTCAGCATCAGCGCCGGCACCAGCAGCAGGACCGGCGGCACCACGAGCAGCAGCGTGGCCCGGCGGGAGGCCGGTGAATGATGAAACAGGCTCCGGTAGGTGATGTTCTGGAAATGCATCACCACCACGAACACGCAGCCGTGGGCGAGCACCAGGGTGAGCGCGCTGGTCTGGTCGGAGGCCAACTCTGTGAGGCCGCGCATGTCGCGCAAGGCCGCGCCGACCAACAGCTCGCAAAGCAGCAGCGCGACATACAGCAGCACGGCCTGGAATGCCGTGGGGAATGCCTCTCTCGCCTCTCCCTCAGGTCGCTGCATGTTCGTTTTTTGTCTGGAGCCTGGACGCACCGGCATATTAGCGTGGCCGTGCCGGCTATCCGTGTGCGCCCGATGTGCAAGCGTTGCACGACATGCCAACATCTGCCGCATCCCACCCGAAGGCCTTCATGGAAATCGAATTCAAGTTCCAGGTGCCCGCGCGCCATCTCAAGGCGGTCGAGCAGGACATCCGCGCCGCCAAGGCCGTCCGCCAGCACATGCAGGCGCACTACTTCGACACGCCAGACGGCTTGCTCGCCGCGCGCGGCGTGGCCTTGCGGCTGCGCAAGGAAGGGCGGCGCTGGGTGCAGACCGCCAAGGCGCTCGGCGACGGGCCGCTGCACCGCTTGGAACACAACGTCGACCTGGGCGGCGGCGCCGCAGCGCCGGCGCATGATCCGCAGCGCCATGCCGGCACGCCGGTCGGCGACCTGCTCGACAAACTGCTGGACCACGGCGCGATCCCGCTGGTCGAGACCTTCGGCACCGACATCTGGCGCCTGGCACGCAACGAGCGCGAAGGCGACACGACTGTCGAGTTGGCACTGGACACCGGCAAGGTCATGACGCCGCCAGCGGACGGCCGCGAGGGGCGCGCGTCGCAGGTCTGCGAACTGGAACTCGAACTGGTCGATGGCCGCGTCGAGGATCTGGTCGCGCTTGCGCTGCGCTGGTCGCAGCGGCATGGGCTGTGGTTCAGCACGGTCACGAAGGCGGAGCGCGGGCAGCGGTTGATGGCTGCGGAGGAGGGCGAGCGTCCGGTCAAGGCGTCGCCGCCGGTGTATGGCTCGAACGCGATCACGGGCGACGTCGTGCAACGCGCGGTGCTGGCCGCCTGCCTGGCCCAGATCCTCCCCAACGCCAGCGCCATTGCCGCGGGCAGCGAGGACGCCGAGGTGATTCATCAGTTGCGCATCGGCATCCGGCGGACGCGCACTGCGCTGCGGGAACTGGAAGGGCTCGCGCCGGGGCGCTTCGATGCGGCATGGGAAGCGCCGCTGGTCGAGGTGTTCCGCGCGCTCGGTGCACAGCGCGATCGGGAACTCCTGCTGTCGGTCATGCAGCCCCGATTCGACGCCGCTGGGGCGCCGGCCATCGCCATGAAGTCATCCGACGATGCGCAGCCGGCCCCGTCTGCCGGTGAGGTGGTGCGTGCGCCGGCGTTCCAGGCCGCGCTGGTGTCGCTGATTGGTTTCACCGCATCGCCGGCTGACGACGCAACGACGGCGCAGGTCGATGCGGCCGCCGTGCGCCAGATCCTGCAGGCGCGGCTGGGCAAGCTTCACAAGCAGGTCGTGCGCGACGGCAAGCGCTTCGAGTCGCTCCCTGCCGAAGCGCAGCACCGCACCCGCAAGCGCCTCAAGCGGCTGCGCTACCTGGCCGAGTTCGTGGCTCCGCTGTTCGACAAGGCCGAGGTCAAGCGCTACGTCGCGAGCCTGGTGCCGGCGCAGGATGCGCTGGGCGAGTTCAACGACGAGACGGTTGCGCTTGCAACGTACCGCGAAGCCACCGCGACCGACCCGCACGCCTGGTTCGCCGTGGGTTGGCTGACGGCGCAACAACCCGCCGCGGCGCGCGGCTGTCGCAAGGCGCTGCGCCAACTCGCCAAGGCGAAACGGTTCTGGCGCAAGGGCGACTGAAAGCGCCACGGACCGTTCCACGGGCCGAGGGCATCGGGTGTCCTCCGCAGCGAAACAAGATCACTCCCCCTGCTGAAACGCCGCAATCGCCCGGTATTCCGCCGCCAGCTTCTCCGGCAAGGCCGAGTAGATCGGCAGCAGCCGTTTGTAGAGGGCGACGTTGCGCGGATTCGGCGTGTGCCGATGCGTCGCGCCGACCATGCCGGCCACGACCTCGATGGAATCCACATGCCCCAGCGCATACAGTCCCAGCACCGCCGCACCCAGGCATGAGCTTTCGAAGCTTTCCGGCACCACCACCGTGCGGTCGAACACGTCCGCCATCATCTGGCGCCACAGGCCCGAGCGCGCGAAGCCGCCGGTCGCCTTGATCGTGGTGCTCGGCCCGATGATCGATTCCACCGCCGGCAGGATGCTGTGCAGGTTGAAGATCACGCCCTCCAGCGCCGCGCGGATCATGTGCTCCTTGCGATGGTGCATGCCCAGGCCGAAGAAGGAGCCGCGCAGGTTGGCATTCCAGTACGGCGCACGTTCGCCCGCGAGGAACGGGTGGAACAGCAGCCCCTCGGCGCCGGCCGGCACGCGCTCGGCAATGCGCGTGAGCACTTCGTAGGTGTCGATGCCAAGGCGCTTGGCCGTCTCCGCCTCGGCCGCCGCGAACTCGTCGCGCACCCAGCGCAGGATGATGCCGCCGTTGTTCACCGGCCCCCCGACCACCCAGTGCCGCTGCGTCAGCGCGTAGCAGAAGGTGCGGCCGGACGGATCGGTCTGCGGCTTGTCGACCACGGTGCGCATCGCGCCGCTGGTGCCGATGGTGACGGCCACCTCGCCGGGCGAGATCGCGTTCACGCCCAGGTTGGACAGCACGCCGTCGTTGGCGCCGAGCACGAAAGGCGTGTCCACCGCCAGGCCCAATCGCTTGGCAACCGCGGGTGCCAGCCCCGCGACATGCTCCGTCGTCGGCACGGGCTGCGGCAACTGCCCGGGCTTCACACCGGCCAGTTGCAAGGCCTCGGCATCCCAATCCAGCGTCGAGAGGTTGAACAGCCCGGTGGCCGAGGCAATCGAATGATCCACCAGCCAGCGCCCGAACAGCCGGAAGAACACGTACTCCTTGATGCCGACGAAGCGGTCTGCCTTGCCGAACAACTCGGCCCGGTCGTGCCGCAGCCACACCAGCTTGGCCAGCGGCGACATCGGATGGATGGGCGTGCCGGTGCGCCGGTAGATCGCGTCGCCGTTCCATTCGGTCTTGATGCGCTCGGCCCACGACACGGCGCGGTTGTCGGCCCAGGTGATGCTGTGGGTCAGCGGCGTGCCCTCGGCGTCCACCAGGATCAGGCTGTGCATCGCCGCGCTGAAGGACACGCAGACCACGTCCTCCGGCGCCGCCTCGCATTGCGCGACGCAGGACGCGATCACCGCGAGCACCGCCTGGAAGATCTGCTCCGGATCCTGCTCCGCCGCGGCCGGTTCGGGCCGCAGCAGCGGATAGTCGACCGCGTGATGGGACAGCACCTTGCCCTCGACGCTGAAGGCGACGGCCTTGGTGCTGGTGGTGCCGATGTCGACGCCGATGGCGATGCGGGTGGTCATGCGGGTCTCACAGTCGTTGTGCCGCACGGCGCGGCGGTCGTCACTCTATCCGCATCCACGCGTTCTCAAACCACCATTCCGAGCAACAGGATGAACACCAGCGCGACGATCGACACCAGCGTCTCCATCACCGTCCAGGTCTTGAAGGTCTCCGGCACGCTCATGTTGAAGTACTCCTTGACCAGCCAGAAGCCCGCATCGTTGACGTGCGACAGGATCACCGAGCCGGCCCCGGTCGCCAGCACCAGCAACTCGCGGTTCACGCCCGGCACCATCGTCGCCAGCGGCGCCACGATGCCCGCGCCGGTGATGGTCGCGACCGTGGCCGAGCCCGTCGCCACGCGGATCACGCCGGCAACCAGCCAGGCCAGCAGGATCGGCGAGAGGTGCGCCTGCAACGCCATCTTGCCGATCGCATCGCCCACGCCGCTGGCGATCAGCATCTGCTTGAAGCCGCCCCCCGCACCGATGATGAGGATGATCGCCGCCGTCGGCGCCAGGCTCTCGTCGACCAGCTTGAGGATCTGCTTGCTGTCGAACCCGCGCCGGAAACCGAAGGTGTAGATCGACAGCAGCAGCGCCGCCAGCAGCGCCGTGATCGGGTTGCCGATGAAGTCCAGCCACTGGCGCATGAGGTTCTTCTCGTCCAGCGCGATGTCCGACAGCGCCTTGAGCATCATCAGCCCGACCGGCAGCAGCACGGTGAGCAGCGTGATGCCGAAGCCCGGCAGGTCGCGCGCCTCGGGTTCCTCGCCCAGTTGCGCCATCAGTTTTTCCGACGGGTGGCCGGGCACGTACCTGGCGATGAAGCTGCCGAAGATCGGGCCCGCGATGATCGCGGTCGGCAGCCCGATCAGCAGGCCGTAGAAGATGGTCTTGCCGATGTCGGCGCCGAAGATGCCGATGGCGATCATCGGCCCCGGATGCGGCGGCACGAGGCCGTGCACCACCGACAGCCCCGCCAAGAGCGGAATGCCGACCTTGATGATCGACACGCCCGTGCGCCGCGCCACGATGAACACCAGCGGGATCAGCAGCACGAAGCCGATCTCGAAGAACAGCGGGATACCCACGATGAAGGCGGCGAGCATCATGGCCCAATGCACGCGCTCCTTGCCGAAGGCGTCGACCAGCGTGCGCGCGATGCGGTCCGCGCCCCCGGACGCAGCCATCATCTTGCCGAGCATGGTGCCCAGGCCCAGCACGATGCCGACAAATCCGAGCACGCCGCCGAAGCCGTCCTGGAAGGACTTCATCAAGAGGCTGATCGGCATGCCGGAGGTCAGGCCGAGGAAGCCGGCCGCCAGCGTCAGCGCGATGAATGGATGAAAGCGCCAGCGCGTGATCAGCAGGATCAGGAGGACGATGGCGACCAAGGCGTCGACCATCAGGAAGATGTCTTTGCTCATTCCGAACATGGGTGTCTCCGTCTGCGGTGCGCCGCCGTCGGGTTTGTGGGGGCTGGATGATGCGCCTGGATCGCTGTCGGCTACCTGATGGCGGAAGCGGACTTTAACAAAAACCAAGGGTTAACCCTTGTATCGACGGCAGCCCCCTGAGTACGTCACGCACAAGCGTCGTCAGCGCCAGCGGCGCCGGTACAGTCCAAGCCCATGAGCGTCCAAGCCCTCCGATCCACCTTCGGCCCCAACTGCCATTGGTGCAAGCTGCCCATGGATTTCGACGAGCCGCACGGCAGGCCGGAGTCCGCCACCATCGAGCACCTGAACGACGCAACGCTGGGGAGCGTGCGCAAGCAGCAGCATCGCCGGCTCGCGCATGCGGCCTGCAACCAGGCGCGCAATGAATTCAGGTTGCAGGCGGAGCGCGGGTTCGCGCGGTGGATCGAGGAGCGGGTGCGGGGCGCGAGGGCGGAGCGGTGACGACGAGGGGCATTTGTCTCGCAAATGCGCTACATTTGCCGCATGAAATCCGCAACCATTCCATCTGTCCGCGTCGCGACGGAACTCCGTGCGCAAATCGAGCAAGTACTGGGCGAGGACGAATCGCTTTCCAGCTTCGTGGAAACCGCGGTTCGGAATACGGTTCGTCAGCGCATGGAGCAAGCGGATTTCGTAGCACGCGGCATGCGTTCGCTTGCCAAGGCAAGGAAGTCGGGCCAGTACATCGAGGCGGACGAGGTCCTCGAAGGCCTTGCGGCCCAGCTTGCTGAGGCGAGATCGCGACTTGCGCAAGCCGCGCGGTGACTTACCGGGTTCGATTCACGCCGGAAGCGCGTGATGATCTGCGGCGCCTCTTCAACTTCATCCTCGAAAGACAATTGGCCGTCGGCGGTGACTTGGACCTGGCAGAGCGCGCCGACGATGCGATCAGGCAGGGCATTGCGACGCTGCGCTTCACGCCGTTCACGTGCCGCAAGGCCGGCGCCAGCTCCTATGTGCGCGAACTCGTGATTCCGTTCGGTCGCACTGGCTACGTTGCGCTGTTCGAGATCGAGCCCGGCGACATCGTCACGATCGCCGCGATCCGCCACCAGCGCGAGGACGACTACCACTGAGTCATCACGCAGGCCGCGCAGGAATCGTCAGCCCTTTGGCCACCGCCGGCCGCGCGACGAACGCCGCCAGCACGCGTGCCACATTGGCAAAGTCATTGAAGCCCACCAGCTCGCCCGCGTCGTAGAAGCCGTTCAGGTTGCGTATCCACGGGAAGCTCGCGATGTCGGCGATGGTGTATTCGTCACCCATGATCCACTGTCGGCCTTCGAGGTGCTTGTCCAGCACGGCGAGCAGGCGCCGGGCCTCTGCCACGTAGCGGTCGCGCGGGCGCTTGTCTTCATAGTCCTTGCCGGCGAACTTGTGGAAGAAGCCGACCTGGCCGAACATCGGCCCGATGCCGCCCATCTGGAACATCAGCCACTGCAGGGTCTCGTAACGGCCGGCATCGTCCTTGGGCATCAATTGGCCGGTCTTGCCTGCCAGGTACACCAGGATGGCGCCCGATTCGAACAGCCCCAGCGGCTTGCCGCCCGGGCCGTTGGGGTCGAGGATCGCCGGGATCTTGTTGTTGGGGCTCAGCGACAGGAACTCCGGCGTCATCTGGTCGTGCTTGCCGAAGTCGACCAGGTGCACCTCGTAAGGCAGGCCGGTCTCCTCCAGCATGATCGACACCTTCACGCCGTTGGGCGTGGGCAGCGAATAGAGCTGGAGCCGGTCGGGGTGCGTGGCGGGCCACTTGGCTGTGATGGGGAATTGGGATAGATCGGTCATGCGCCGATTCTGTCCGCGGCGCGCATTTGCCGCTGAGCGTGAAAATTTTCCGGGTCCACCCTCTCGCACAAATGTATCCAAATGTGTAATCTCGCGCCCATCATTCACACGCCACGTCGAGGAAGTTCATGAAACTGGTTGTCTGCATTGCCCTGAGTCTTGCCGTTCTCGCCGGTTGCGCGACGGCGCCGACCAACCTGCCGGTCAAGGCCGCGGGCGGGATGCTCGTCAATGCCAAGGGCCTGACGCTCTACACCTTCGACAAGGACGTGGCGAACTCGGGCAAGTCGGTCTGCAACGGCGATTGCGCGGTCAAGTGGCCGCCGGTCATTGCCGCCGACGGCGCCAAGGCGGGCGGTGACTACACCATCATCACCCGCGACGACGGCAAGAAGCAGTGGGCCTTCCGCGGCAAGCCGCTCTACACCTGGCCGGAAGACCAGGAGCCGGGCGACAAGTACGGCGACAACTACCTGAAGGTCTGGCACATCATCCCGTCCTGATCCGCCACAAGCTCCAGGAAGGCGTCCCATGAAGACCAGGACACGCGGCCTCGTCGCCGCGGCATTGCTCGCACTCGCCGGTTTCGCGGCGGCCAACACCTCGCTGCAGGTCAGCGTGCTCGACAAGGAAGGCAAGCCCGTCACCAACGCGGTCGTGGTGGTGGTCAGCGCGGGCCGCTCCACCACGCCGGCCGGGCTGCCGAAGGACGTGGTCATCAGCCAGCAGAACATGCGCTTCGTGCCGGCGGTCAGCGTCGTGGCGGTGGGCGCGAAGGCGCACTTCGTCAACAACGACCCGTGGGAGCACCACGTGCGCGCCTCGGCCGCCGGCATCGCGCAGTTCAACGACGATGCCGCGGGCGGCTTCGAGCTGCGCATCGACGGCAAGGCGGAAGGCAAGGCGGCCAAGTCGGCCGACGCCACCTTCGACAAGCCCGGCGCGGTGCTGCTCGGCTGCCACCTGCACAACTCGATGCGCGGCTATGTCTACGTGAGCGATTCGCCCTGGGCATCGCTGACCAACGCCGAGGGCGTGGCCACGCTCAACGTGCCCGAAGGCGCGGCGATCATCAAGGTCTGGCATGCGGACCAGCTCATCGACATCGCGCCGCAACAGGCCACGCTGACTGCGGCGCCTGCGACGGCGACGATGCAGTTGAGCGTGGTGCCGCGGGGAAGGCGGCTCTAGTTTTCGTAGGTCGGGTCGATCGGCAGCCGCCGGTTCCTCGACTACTCAAAGAGCGCCATGAGCCGTCCCAACGCGTCATCAATGACTTCCTGCGGAACGCGCTCTACCTTGCGCGCGCCACGGGCTGCAAGGTCGAGCATCCGAATCTTGTTCATCAGCGCGACGCCTTGCGTCTTGCATCCAGTGCCCATGAGGGACGCTGCAAAGCCGGCATAGCGCGAATAATCGCCGCCTTGCGTGATCGGCGCCACCAGCACGTCTCCGAAGCGGTTGAATTCCTTCGTCGTCAAGACCAAGGCGAAGCGCTGCCCACGGGTTTCATGTCCGACGATGGGGTCCAGACTCACGCTTACGACGTCGCCTCGATCAAAGCTGGCCGCTCTCACCATACTTCGTTACCGACCGGCCTGGATGTGTCCCAAAGCGCCATGTCCGCCGGCGGCTCAGCCTTCGTGTCGCATTGACTCAGCAACTCGGCGAGCGTGAAGCGGCGCTTTGGTGACAACACAATGCTGCCCTCGGCCGTGGTCTCCAGGCTCATCGTCTGGCCTGACTTGAGTCCCAGATCGCGCAGCACGGCGGGAGGCATGACCGCCACCGTGCTGTTGCCATATTTCCTCAGAACCACTTCCATTGCGTCACCTCCTTGTGTTTAACATCGTTGAACATTTTAGTGATTCTGACTCGCGATGTAAAGCATTGATGAACTCTGCTCTACGCGATCTCCGCCGGCAGAAGCCGGCAGCCAACCTGCAACCGTGACGAGATTCAGGGCGTTCCGACAGCCCTGCGCAACGCCGCGCGCGCCAGCAGGCGCGTCGAATCCAGCGTGGGCAGCATCGAGTTGCTGTCGTCGACGATCAGCGGAATCTCGGTGCAGCCCAGCACCACCGCATCGCAGCCGTCGTCTTCCTTGAGGCGCTGGATCACACGCTGGTAGCGCGCCACCGAACCCGGCTTGAAGATGCCGCGCACCAGTTCGTCCATGATGATGTGGTTGCTGTCGTCGCGCTCCGCGGCGGTCGGGCGCACGTACTGCAGGCCACGCGAGGTCAGCTTCTCCGGATAGACGTTGCTGTCGACCAGCCAGCGCGTGCCGAGCAGGCCCAGGCGCCGGAAGCCGCGCCGCTGCGCCTCCGCCGCCACCACCTCGGCGATGTGCAGCCACGGCAGCGGCGAGGCCGGCGCGACCAGCGGCAGCGCCTGGTGGATGGTGTTGTCGGGGCAGACCAGGAAGTCCGCGCCGGCCCGCGCGAGCCTGTGGGCCGAAGCCAGCATCAGCCCGGCGATGCCCTGCATGTCATTGCGCTCCAGGCAGCGCACGTAGTCGGCCAGCGAGGCCGTGTGCATCGACACCTCCGGATGCGCATGCGGGCCGAGCAGCAAGGCGCCCTCGACGCAGATGGTCTTGTAGCAAAGCGCGGCGCCTTCGGCCGAGCAGCCGACGATGCCGATGTGCAAGGGAGTGGCTGACGTCACGGGGCCTCCAGCATGAAGTCGGCGATGGTCTTCACGGCAAGGGCATCGAGCCCGCCGAAGCCGTGCAGGCCGTCATGACCGCAGGCATCGCCGACCTGCCGCCCGCCCGACAGGCGGACCACCTTCGTGCGCGCATCCTTGGGCAGCTTGTCGGCCAGCGAGGGCAACTCGCCCGGCGGCGTGACGCTGCAAGGGTCCGCTTCATGGTGCAGCACCAGCACCGGCACTTTCACCTGCTCGATGGCGTAGTGGGTCACGGCTTTGCCGGAGACCAAACTGCTGTCGGCCAGGATGCTGGAGGCCAGCACCAGGCCATCCGGTCCGGCCGGTGGTGCGCCGAGCCGCAAGGTGGCCGACGCAGCCGATTCGGTGCCGCGGCTGTGGCCGACCAGCCAGACCGGCACGCCCGCGTGCTCGCGCAGCCAGGCGATGGCCGCGCCGATGTCTGTCGCGTGCTCCGCCGTGTCGCGAAAGCCGCCGAGACCGGAGCGCTTGTCCGAAGGCGCATCGAGCACGAGCACCGCGATGCCCTGCGCGGCGAACTGCTCGCGCGTGCGGACCAGGAAGCCCAGGTCGCCCCAGCCGATGCTGCCGTTCGGATAGAGCTTGAGCGAGCCGTGTCCGCCCGGCAGCAAGACGGCGGCGGCGCGCGGGGCGCCCACGTCGGGCTCGACACAGAGCGCGCGTTCGGTGACGCCGGGGCGCGTGGGGATGTCGACCACGCTTTGCCGCGCAATGGCCTGCGCGCAAAGCAGCGCCATCAGCAAACTCATCAGGACGTATCGGAGCATTCGCATGTCGGGATTCTGCGCGCCCTCAGGCACTGAAGCGCTTGCGCGTGAGGGCCAAGGCGGCCCAGAAGGCGATCACGGTGTACACGACCAGCACCAGCACATGCCGCACCCAGTCGGCCGGCCACTGGTCCATGAACAGCGGCCGCACCAGCAGTACCGCATTGGTCAGCGGCAGCCAGGCCGCCACCGCGCGCACCACGCCGGGCAACTGCTCCAGCGGAAAGAACACGCCGCTCAGGAACATCATCGGCGTGAGGAACAGCGTGAAGTAGTAGGTGAAGAAGTCGTAGCCCTTGGCCAGCGCATTGAAGATCAGCGCGATCGACGAAAAGGTGATGCCCGAGCCCACGAGTACCACCCAGGCAACCAGCAGCTTCGGGCTGTGGCTGATGCCCAGGCCCAGCATCACGAACAGGATCGCGGTCACGGTAAAGATCGACTTGAAGGCGGCCCAGAGCATCTCGGCCATCACGATGTCGTCCAGCCCGACCGGCGCGTTCATGATGCCGTCCCAAGTCTTTTGCACATGCATGCGCGAGAAGGCGGAATAGAGCGCCTCGAAGGAGGCCGCGTTCATCGCGCTCATGCAGATCGAGCCGCTGGCCAGGAACAGGATGTAGGGCACCCTGGTGCCGCCGACATCCACCTCGCCCACCAGCATGCCCATGCCGTAGCCGAAGGCCACCAGCCAGATCAGCGGCTCGGCGATGTTGCCGATGAGGCTCGGCACCGCGAGCTTGCGCCACACCAGCAGGTTGCGCAGGAACACGGGCCACCAGCGCATCGACAGGGTGGGGGCCCGCCAGACCGACTCAGGTTCGCTCAGTGATGCAGAAGCGGGCATGTGGCTTCCTTTCGTGCAACAAGTTCAGCCGTCTTCACGGATCTGCCTCCCGGTCATCTTGAGGAACAGGTCCTCGAGATTCGCAGGCCGGTGGAAGGTGCGCAGGCCGTGGTGCGACGCCAGCGCCTGCAGCAGGCCGCGCGCATCCTGCGTGTAGAAGAACACCGTCTCGCCGCTGACCTCGACGCGCGCCGCCAGCGCCTTCAGTTCCGGCCGCTCGGCCAGCGAGAGCGCGCCGTTGCCATAGACCTCGATGACGTCCGGCTCCAGGTGCTCGGCGATCAGGTCGCGTGGCCTGCCCTCGGCGATCTTGCGGCCATGGTCCAGCACGATCAGGCGCGAGCACAGGCGCTCAGCCTCGTCCATGAAGTGGGTGGTCAACAGGATCGACTTGCCCTGTTGCAGCAACACCTGCAGCCGCTCCCACATCAAATGCCGCGCCTGCGGATCCAGGCCGGTGGTGGGTTCGTCGAGCAGCAGGAGCTTGGGGTCGTTCACCAGCGCACGGGCCAGCGACAGCCGGCGCCGCATGCCGCCGGACAACTCGCCCGGCTTGGCATCGGCCTTGTGCGACAGGGCCGCGAACTCCAGCAACTTCGGAATGCGCGGCAGGATCTGCGCCTTCGAGAAGCCGAAGTAGCGGCCGTAGACGACCAGGTTCTCGGCGCAGCTGAAGTCCGGGTCGAGCGTGTCGAACTGCGTGACCACGCCGATCTGCGACTTGATGGCCAGCGCATCGCGCGGCATCTGCAGGGGCGCGGTACCGCCGTTGCGGTAGGTGATGTCGCCGGTGTCCGGCACCGTCAGGCCGAGGCACATGCGGATCGTCGTCGTCTTGCCGGCGCCGTTCGGCCCGATCACGCCCAGGCATTCGCCCGGCGCGATGTCGAAGGACAGGTCGCTGACCACGGTGGTGTCGCCGTAGCGCTTGCTGAGCTGCGACACATGGAAGAGGGCGGGGGAGGTCACCGGCGCATTGTGAGCGAGTCCGCCGCCTGACGTCACAGCGCGAACCCGCTGAACTCCTGCTTCATCCAGTCGACGAAGGCCCGCGTGCGCGCGGGCATCAGCCGCGCATGCGGGTAGATCACGCTGACCGGCCGCGGCGGCGCCTCGAAGTCCTGCAGCACGATCTGAAGCCGGCCCTGCGCGACCTGCGGCATCACCTGGTACGACAGGAACATGCCGAAGCCCATGCCCGCCGCACAGGCCTCGACGGCCGGCGCGATGTGGTTGAACGAGAGCCGGCCGTCCGTCTGCACGCGGATCGGCTTGCCGCTCCCAGGCTCGCGAAAGGTCCAGTCGCCGACCATGCTCTGGTGGATGCGCACGCACTCGGCGCCCTGCAAGTCCCGCGGATGCGCTGGCACGCCCTGCTGCCTGAGCCAGGCCGGGCTCGCGACCACCATCGTGCGGATCGTGCCGAGCGTCTGCGCCACCAGCGACGAATCCTCCAGCGGGCTGATGCGAATGCCCACGTCGATGCCTTCCTCCAGCAGGTCGACCTTGCGGTCGTGCAGCAGCACGCTGCATCGCATCTGGGGATGGCGCTGCAGGAAACGCGTGACGGCCGGCGACACGTACATGTGGCCGAACAGCACCGGCGCGGTGATGGTGAGCTGGCCAGCGGGTTCGCGCGCCTCGCGCTTGAGTGCCTGGTCGGCCGCATCGGCGGCGGCCAGCACCTCGCGTGCGCTCTGCAGGTAGTTGCGGCCTTCCTCGGTCAACGCGTTGCGACGCGTGGTGCGGTGGAACAGGCGCACGCCCAGGTGCGCCTCCAGCGCGGCCAGGGAGCGCACCACCGCCGGCAGCGAGCTGTCGAGCACGCGCGCCGCGCCGGTCAGGCTGCCCTGGTCGGCAATCTGCACGAAAGTCTGCATGGCCTTGAGGCGATCCATCGCCGCATTAGACCGAAAAACGCAGCAGTGCAGTGCACGGAGGGTGATTCATCCGGAGGGTGAAAGAAAGAACAATGAATCCACGTTCTTCTGTGAGGCCCATGACCATGACTCCCGATGTTCTCGAAGCCGACGCGCCCTTCCACGAAGGCGAGAAGGCGTTGCAGGCCCATGCCGGCTCGCGCGCCAAGTTGGAGGAGGTCGGCACGCGCATCATGCGCGAGGCGATGCCGGAACAGCACCGCAGCTTCTTCGCGCTTCTACCGTTCCTGCTGACGGGGCTGGTCGACGAGGACGGGCAGCCGTGGGCGTCGGTGCTGGCCGCGCCCCCCGGATTCATCCGCTCACCCGACGACCGTCACCTCGACATCGCGGCCTTGCCGCTGCCGGGTGACCCGGCGGCGGCGTCGCTCAAGGCGGGTGCATCGATCGGCCTGCTCGGCATCCAGCCGCACACGCGTCGGCGCAACCGGGCCAACGGCATCGTCGACCGCGTCGGGGTCGATGGCTTCTCGGTGCGCATCACGCAAAGCTTCGGCAACTGCCCCAAGTACATCTGGCCGCGCGAGCCTTCGTTCATTGCGGGCGATGACGCGGCCATGCCGCCCCAACACGCCGACCGTCTCGACGCCGAAGCCATGCGCTTCATCGCGCAAGCCGACACCTTCTTCATTGCCACGGCGCATCCGCAAGCGCGCTCGCAAGGTGCGGCACGGGCCCATGGCGTCGACGTGTCGCATCGTGGCGGGCCGCGCGGTTTCGTGCATGTCGTCGACGAGCGCACCTTGGTCGTGCCCGACTACTTTGGCAACTTCTTCTTCAACACGCTCGGCAACCTGCTGCTGTCGCCGCGCGCCGGACTGCTGTTCATCGACTACGACAACGGCGACCTGTTGTACCTCGCGGCCAAGGTGCAGATCGTGCTGGATGAGAAGCAAGTCGCTGCCTACCCCGGCGCGCAACGCTTGCTGGTGATGCAGGTCGTGCAAATGCACCGGCTTCCACTAGCACTTTCGTTGCGATGGGGTCTACCCCCATCGTTGCCGCTGGAACCCTGAGGTAGATTTCCCGGGCGATCCAAGAAGCAATGTCCCCGGGAGGAAGTCTTGTCAATTCAACGTTTGCTGGTGGCCGCCATGGCCCTGTGCCTGGCCGGTTGTGCCCAGTTCCACAAACCCTTGTCAGCCGAAAACCGCCAGAAGATCAAGGCGGTCGATGTGCGCGTCGTCGTGGCGCAGGATGGGTTCATGTTCAGCGCGACGGCGCCGGGTGCGTCCGCCGCGCCGGGTGGGCTGATCGGCGTTCTCATCGACGTGGAGGTCCAGAAGTCCCGCCAGAAGGGCATGGCCGCCGAGATCCAGGCGACGGTGGACCCGCTGCTCGACATCGACTTCCGCAAGGAGGCGCGCGTCGCCCTGAAGCAGGCCACCGAGGCCAGCTTTCCCCTGCGCCTCCAATCGGCCGAAGTGCTGTCCACCATGCCCGTGCAGCGTGAGCGCGACGAACGCATCGCCGCCACGGCCAAGGGCGATGCCTACATGACCTTGCTGGTGCAATACGCACTTGAGCCTGGCCTTGGCGCCTTCACTACCCGCACCGGCATCAACCTCTGGCAGGACGGCCAGGCCGAGCGTTCGTACTATGGCAACGCGGTGTACCAGGCACCGCTGCCGGCCGGCACGCGGGCGGAAGTGATCGCCAAGCTGACGGCCGACGATGGCCGCCTGCTGCGTTCGTACATGCGCGAGTCGATCACCGAGACCTTGCGAATGGTCGCGCTCGACATCGATGCGCAGGCCAAGCCGGCCGTCGGGGCGGTAGAGCCGAAGAAGGAGTCGTTCAACCTGATCGCCAACGGCATGAAGGCCACCTTCTCGGGCGTGCTGGTGGACCGCCGCGGCACGCGCACGATCCGCCGGGTCGACACGGTCGGCATGTTCTCCGTCGACCAGGGAGCGCAACCATGAAAGCCCTGCATTGCCTGACGTTGGCCGCCGGCGCTGCCCTGCTGCCTTGCCTCGCGCACGCCTTCGATGCCGCCGAACCGCTCAACATGGTCTACATGGCGCCCGTCGCGGCCCCCACCACGCAGCGCCCCAACGGGCCGCCGGTCGCGGACACCACGGCGCAACTGGCACGCAATTGCGCGCTCTTCCTCGGGCCGATCGAGGACCTTCGGTCGAACCCCGGCACCGTCGGTGCGCTCATGTTCGGCATCCACGCGCCGATGGTCGTGGAGTCCATCCGCAGCGGAGACGTCGTCAAGTGGACGCACCAGGCGCTGGAGTCCACGCGTGCCATGGGCTTCCAACCGCAGGACGGCGCGGCACCCACAGCCGATACCAGCAACCAGGTCGGCGCCAGCTTCGGGTTGCGCCTGGCGCATGCCTGGTCCGCGGGCCTGAACCTCGTATCGCACGTCGTGCTCCAGGCCAGCTTCCAGACACCGGACGGCCCGGTGACACGCCGCTACCACGGCATGGGCACCATCGGCAACTGGAACAACGGCAATGGCGAATACATGACCGTGCTGAATGCGGCCATGGCCAACGCGGTGCAGAGCTTCGCCACGGACGCCGGCAAGCTGTGCACCGACAGGCGCGCGTTCGCGCCGGCCGCGGCGCAGCCGGTGGCGTCGACGAACTGAGCTTGCTTCGCGTCGGCGCTCACTGCGCATCCTGGGCCCGGAAGCACGGGATGCGGCCGTTGACCGAGGGACGGTAGTCCCATCCTGATCGACGCATCGCGTCGAGGTCGATGCCCTGTTCGACCCACGCCTGCACGCCGGAGGCCGCGAAGGCCTGCGCCAACGCTTGGCCCGGGCACGCGTGCGCGCCCAGTCCGAAGCCGAGATTGCGTCGCGCGGCGCGTTCGAGTTGGAATGCATCCGGGTCGGGGTTTAATGCAGGATCGCGATTGGCGGCGGCAAGGATGACGAGCAGCGCATCGCCCGGCCGCAGATTGACGCCGGCCACCGTGCACGCATCGGCCACGAAGCGCCGCGTGTTCTGAACCGGCGGGTCGTGGCGCGCAACTTCCTGGATGAGCAACGCGAAGCCGTCGCCGTGCGCGTCGGCGGCGGCGGCAAGACCGGGCTCGCGCGCCAGCGCCACCACGGCTTGGCCAATCAAGCCGGCAGTGCTGTCGCAAGTCTGCGAGAAGAGTCCGACGAGGTTGGCCAGCACCGTGTCGGCATTGACCATGTCGTCGTCGCGTGCCTGTGCCAGCACGGCGTCGAGCAGGCTGCCGTTGCGGATGCGACGCTCGGAAATCAGATGGCGAAAGCGATCGCTCAACGACAAGACCGCGCCGTCCGCCGCATCGAGCTGATCGCGCGTCGACAGCGGCGACAGGCAGGCCGAGAAGGCGCGCGCATCGGCCACGATGCGCGGCGCATCCTCTTCCGCGAATCCCAGCAGGTGCGCCAACGCACACAGCGGCATCGCGAACATCCATTCATCGAGCGAGCCGGACGCCAGCCGTCGGGCCACGCCCAGCACTTCAGCGCGCGTGACCTGCGGGTCGAGCCCGGCCAACGCCCGTTGCAGCAGGGGCCGATGCACGGCATGCAGCGGGCCATCGTTCATGCGCACCAGCCGCCCGAACACCGCGCCTGCCGGGCCATCGGCGATCGCGCGCGGCACCGGCTCGGCCACCGGACGCACTCGCAATGCCGGATGGCCCAGCACGGCGGCCACCACGTCGGCACGGCTTGCGACCCACAGGCGGAGCATGTCGTCGAACACAAGCGGAGGACCCTGGCGCAGGGTCGCGTAGTACGGATAGGGATCGGCATGCGTCACCGCATCGATGGCGTTGGCAGGGTTCATGACTCCCATATTGCAGTTGATCCGGATTGCATGCTTCGTCTACCATCGAAGCATGGATGACGACGCCAGCGATCAAGCCGACACCCACCTGGCCCGCGTGGCCGCCGCGATCGCGGAGCCGGCGCGCTCGCGCATGCTGTGCAGCCTGATGGACGGGCATGCCCGCACCGCGACCGAACTGGCCACCGTCGGCGGCGTCGCGCCCTCGACCGCAAGCGCCCACCTGGCACGGCTGCGCGAGCAGAAGCTGGTCGAGTCGGTGGCGCAGGGCAAGCACCGCTACTTTCGCCTGGCAGGCAACGACGTGGCCGCGGCGCTGGAAGGCCTGCTCGTCGTCGCAGGCGCCACGCGCAGCAGCTTCAAGCCCAGTACGCCCACCAACCTGCGCGCCGCGCGCACCTGCTACGACCACATGGCGGGCGCGGCCGGCGTCGCATTGCATGACCAGTTGCTGGCGCAGGGCTGGATCGAGGCGGTGGCACAGGGCGGCGTGTACGAACTCACCACCCATGGCGCGCTGGCCCTCGAAAGCCTGGGCCTGGACATCGCCGCCGCGCGCCAGGCACGTCGCCGCTTCGCCTGCGCCTGCCTCGACTGGAGCGAGCGCCGGCCGCATCTCGGTGGCGCGCTGGCCGCGGCCTGGCTGCAACTGTCGCTGCGGCGCGGCTGGGTGCGGCAGGCATTGGACGGTCGCGAACTGACGGTCACGGCCAAGGCACATCGGGAAATGCCGGAGTTGTTTGGTGAAGGATGACCCACCCCCGAATGCGCCTACGGCGCTCCCCCTCAAGGGGGCGCACCCAGCGGCCCGGCGAAGCCGGTTCCGCGGGTGCCCCCGAACAAGCCCAAGTTGTTCGCCATAGATGCATCGCGGAAGACGCCTGGCGTCAAGGAGCATTGATATCGAAAACCCAATCTACACTGCCTTGACGCCCTCCCCGAGGCGCACCAAAGGAAACGAATGAAGGTTGTCGTGCTCGGCAGTGGCGTCATCGGCGTCACCGCGGCCTACCAGCTCGCCGTGGCAGGACACGAGGTGACGGTGATCGACCGCCAGTCCGCGGCCGCACGGGAGACCAGCTACGGCAATGCCGGCGAGGTGTCACCCGGCTATTCGGCGCCCTGGGCCGGGCCCGGTGTACCGGTCAAGGCGATCAAGTGGCTGCTGATGCACCACCGTCCATTGGTGGTCCGGCCGCACCTGGACCTGGGCATGGTGCGCTGGGGCCTGTCGATGCTGCGCAACTGCACGGCCGCGCGCTACGAAGTCAACAAGGGCCGCATGGTGCGGCTGGCCGAGTACAGCCGCAAATGCCTGGAGGAACTGCGCGACCAGACCGGCATCCAGTACGACCAGCGCATGCAGGGCACGCTGCAGCTGTTCCGCACACAAGCCCAGCTCGACCACACCGCCGCCGACATCGCCGTGCTCCAGCGCTACGGCGTCCGCTTCGAACTGCTCGACCGCGACGGCTGCGTGCGGCAGGAGCCCGCGCTGCACGGCGTGCGCGACAAGTTCGCCGGCGGCCTGCTGCTGCCCGGTGACGAGACCGGCGACTGCTTCAAGTTCACCCAGGCGCTGGCCGCGATGGCCGTGCAGCAGGGCGTGCAGTTCCGCTACGGCACGCGCATCGAGCGGCTCAAGCCCGGCGCGCAGCAGATCGACGGCGTGGTCACCGATGCCGGCACCGTCAAGGGCGATGCCTACCTGGTCGCACTGGGCAGCTATTCGCCCTTGCTTCTCGCGCCGCTGGGCATTCGCATCCCGGTGTACCCGGTCAAGGGCTACTCGATCACCGTGCCGATCACCGACGCCACCGGCGCACCGGAGTCCACCGTGATGGACGAGACCCACAAGGTCGCCGTCACGCGCCTGGGCGACCGCATCCGCGTCGGCGGCACGGCCGAGCTGGCGGGCTACACGCTCAGGCTGCACGAGGCGCGCCGCCAGACGCTGGAGCACGTGGTCAGCGACCTGTTCCCGCGCGGCGGCGACACCGGGCGCGCCGAGTTCTGGTGCGGCCTGCGCCCCATGACGCCCGACGGCACGCCCGTCATCGGCGCCACGCGCCTGCCCAACCTGTACCTGGCCACCGGCCACGGCACGCTCGGCTGGACCATGGCCGCCGGCACCGGTCGCGTGATGGCCGACGTGATCTCGGGCCGCAAGCCTGGCATCGACATGAAGGGACTGACGATCGACCGTTATGCAGGAGCCTATCGATGAGACGACGTGATGTGCGGCGGCTGCTTGCCGCGGGCACCGTGGCGGCGAGCGCCATGCTCGGGGCCTGCGCCAGTGCACCGCCGCAATTGACGCCGGACCTGGTGGCCCGCATCGGCTACCAGTCGCTCGGCCCCGAAATGAAGCTGAGCGACCAGATGCTGACCGTCTGGGTGCCGGCGCCAGCGCCGCCCGCCGACGGCTCGCCGCCGCTGTCGCCCGAAGCTTTTTCCGCACTCGTCGCCGCGTCCTCGCCGATGGTGTCGGACCTGGCCCTGGTCATGGCGCGCGGTGAGAGCGAGCCGGTCAACCTCGCGGTCGGCGGACCTGACAGCGCACTGGCTGCGCAGATCCTGCTGCGCGCCTTCCGCCTCCTGCAGGTGCCGGTGCCCTACCTGCGCATCGCCTTCGTCGGGAAGCCGGTGGATGTCACCGAACTCGCCGCGACCGCATCGATGAAGCGGGCAGCGCTGCGCTTCGAGATGGCGCCGATGTAGCGGGACGCTACTTCTTGTCCTGCGTGAAGTTGATCGGGACGATGAACCAGGCATTGACCGGCTGGCCATCGCGGCCCTTCGCAGGAACGAAGCTGGCGCCGCGAACGCCGTCGAGCGCTGCGCGGTCCAGCTTTTCGTAGCCTGAACTTTGGAACACCTCGACCTCGCCGGGAGTTCCATCTCGGCGAACCATGACCTGGATCAGCGCCTTGCCGGTCTCTCCGAGGCGCTGTGAGGCCGCCGGATAGACCACCGCCGGTGGACGCTCGTATTCCGCGGGCTTCATGGCGCGAGCCATCGCCTCCTTGCCCGCCTTCAAGGCAAGCTCTTGCGCCGTGTGCGACGGGGCCTGCGATGTGGCTGACGGCGCCGTGACTGCCGGCGTGCCGGAAGCCGTGCCAGGCGCAGACCGGCCAGGCGACTTCGGCGCCGTGAAGAAGAGCAGGGCGAACGCGACCGCCAGCATCGCAAGCAATATCAACCCGGGCCTGCGGTCCACGATGCGCATGAGCCCACGCCGCGGTGGTTCCTGGACCGGCGCTGGCCGCGCCGCGATCGCCTGCGCCTCCCATTCCCGCCACTGCTGGATGCTCCCCGGATGGGTGATCACATGGACCAGGTGCGGATACGCCCGCGCCATGTGCTCGACGAACTGCATGTGCGTCATCAGGAAGCCGACCTCGGGCCGCTCGTGCCCCCGCAGCAGCCGCACCACCTTGTCCAGCGACAGGCGGAGGTCGGGCGCGTGCTGCTCGTACAGGTCCAGCTCGGTGATCACGCTGTCGACGATCTGCCCCGCCCGGCCGAAACCCTGCAGCCGCGAATGCTCCACGCGCCAGCGAAAGAGCTCGATCGCCGCCGGCACCAGGAACTCATGCCCGGGCTGCCAGCCTTCCGCGATCAGCACCGCGATGCCGCCCTCGAACATCCAGCGTGCATCCAGGTCCAGCAGACGCGGGTCATCCAGCGCAGCATGCAGGCGATCCTCCGCCATCCGCAGGTTGACCAGGGGCTCTGCGACCATCGATTGCGACAAGGCCCTCAGCACCTCCTGGGCCGTGGCCGACGGGTCTGGACGGACCGCCTGCTGCACCACGACCGGCGCCACCGGTGCCTCATCGCGCGGGCTGCGGACCCAGTTCAGCGCGGCTTCGTACGCATCGCGCAGGGCCTGGAAGCCGTGCGGGTCGGTCTCCTGGTCGATTTTCTTGAGGCGTTGCGCATAGGAGCGGCGCACGTCGCGCTCCTGCGCGGCTGGCGACAGCTCGAGTGCGGCGAGAAAGGACGGAAGGACTTCGCTGCTCATCCGTTCTACTTCGCGTCGTCAACGGCGCGCGCGGCCGGCGGCGTCTCCAGTGCGCCCCGCCCCGACGCATCGTCCGGTTGGGACGCAGCCAAGCCGGCGCCATGCGGTATCACGTCGCCTTCCGACAGCCATGCCCAGGCCAGGACGCCGGCCACCGCCAGCACCAGCAGCCACTTCACGGCCATGCCCACCGCACGCCCGAGCTTCCGTGCGGCCTCGGAGCGCGAGCGGCGCGATGCCGCGATGCCGTCTTCGTGCCAGAGCGTCAGGTTCGCGGTATGGGTGACGACATGCAGCCAGTTCGGATAGCTCGCGATGACCTGGCGCATGAAGTCCGGGCTGTAGCTCGCCTCGCCGCGCGCCGGCGGGGTCTCCCTGCGCAGGTCGCGGATCACTTCGCGCTGTTCCTCGCGCCGCGCGGCCGGCTGGGTCTGGTGGATTTCCAGTTCGCCGATGGCCTTGTCGATGATCGTGCCCGAGTGCCCGTAGGCCTTCAGGCGCGGCCGGTCGGTGCGCCATTCGAAGCAGAGTACGGCGGGACCGAACAGGTGCTGGTGGCCCGGCCGCCAGCCATCTGCGAGCAGGTTGGCAACGCCGCCCTCGAAGGTGAAGCGCGCGTCCAGGTCCTGAAGGCGCGGATCGTCGAGCGCGGCGCGCAGGCGCAGGCGCGCGTCCTCGGTATCCCGCGGCGGCTGGCCGGCGATGGACAGCTTGAATTCCTCCAACATGGCGCGCGCGGTAGCCTGCGCATTGGCATGCTGCAACTGGCGGGCGCTTTCCGGCGTGGCCGGTTCCGCATGGCGCGCGGGCTTCGCATCCTCGGCCACCCAGTGCAGGGCGAACTCGTAGGCCTCGCGCAGCTCCTGGAAGGCCTGCGGCTGTGCGGCGGGCTCGATCCGCTTGAGCTGCCGCGCGTAGGCGCCACGGATCTCGCGCGCGCTGGCATCGCTGTCCAGGCCCAGCACCTGGAGGAATTCCGGCGTGTCGTCGTCCATTTGCCTGGCCGCCACGATCAGTCGGTATCCATGATGTAGCCGTCCCGCTCGATGCGGTTCAGGTGCTCTTCGAGCTGCCGCTGCATCGACGCGATGGCGCGCTGCTGCTGGCCGGCCAAGGCCTGCTCGAAGGTGGTGATCTGTGCGCCCAGCCATTCGCGCACCTCGCCACGCAGCTGCTGGTAGATGCGTTCGGCGCGCGCCATCAGCGTGCGATTCTCCAGCGTGTCGCGCGGGTGGATCTTCAGCTCGGCCAGGGAGCGCAGGCGCTCGGCGATCTCCTGATCGGTGAGCAGGCCGGGGTTGCCTTCGATCACCAGGCTGGAGGTCTGCTGCGTCTTGCGCAGCGTGGCCTCCACCTGCAGCAGGCCGTTGACGTCGTAGGTGAAGCGCACTTCGACGCCGGCATCGTCCGTCGCGCCGCGCGGCATCTCCACGCGCAGGCGGCCCAGGTGCACGTTGTCCTTCACCATGCGAGCCTCGCCCTGGAAGATGTTGAGGTCGACGAACTGCTGGCCGTGGGTCATGGGCAGGTAGGTCTTCACGCGGCTCACCGGCACCGGCGTGTTGCGCTCGATGATCGGGTCGAAATGGCCGTGCGCCGCAATGGTCTCGGACAGCCGCCGGCTGATCTCGACGCCCAGGGAATAGGGCGACACGTCGGTCATCACCACTTCCTTGAGCGCCTCATCCTTGGCCTTCAGGCCGGCCTGCACCGCGGCGCCCAGCGCCACCACTTCGTCGGGATTGAAGTCGATCGCCGGGAAGCGGCCGAACATGGTGGTGACCAGGCGCCGGATCATGGGCATGCGCGTCGCGCCGCCGGCCAGCACCACGTTGTCGAGCTGGGCGCCGCGCAGGTTGGCATCGCGCAAGGCGCGCTCCACCGGCGTGCGCAGGCGCTTGAGCAGCGGCGCGCAGGCTTGCTCCAGCGTGGGCTCGTCGAGCGCCAGCGTGATGGTTTCGTCGTCCAGGCGCACCGACATCGACGTGCGGGCCTGGCCGCTGAGCTCGCGCTTGGCTGCCTCGGCCTGCGCCAACGTCCGCTGCATGAACAGCGCGTCCTTTCGCAGCCCGGCCGGCAGCGACTTGCGCTCGAAGAACAGGTCGACCAGGCAGTGGACGAAATCCTCCCCGCCCAGGAAGTTGTCGCCCGCCGAGGCGCGCACTTCCATCACGCCCTCGAACAGCTCCAGGATCGACACGTCGAAGGTGCCACCGCCCAGGTCGAACACCAGGAAGCGTGTCTCGGCGCCCATGCGGTGCATGCCGTAGGCCAGCGCCGCGGCGGTCGGTTCGTTGAGCAGGCGGTCGACGCGCAGGCCCGCCAGTTGCCCGGCGGCCCGCGTGGCCTTGCGCTGGGCATCGGAGAAATAGGCCGGCACGGTGATGACCGCCTCGGTCACCGGCTCGCCGAGCATGGCCTCGGCATCGGCCTTGAGCGACTTGAGTACCAGCGCCGACAACTCCTCCGGACGGAAGTCGCGCTGTCCCAGGCGCAGCGTCTTGTCGCTGCCCATGTAGCGCTTGAAGACAGCGGCGGTGCGGTCGGGATGGGTCTGCAGCCGCTCGCGGGCGGCGCGGCCGACCAGCACAGTGCCATCGTCGTCGATGCTGATGCACGAGGGCGTCAGCACCTCGCCAAGACTGTTCGGGATCAGGACGGACTGGCCACCGCGCCACGCAGCCACCAGGCTGTTGGTCGTACCCAGGTCAATGCCGACAATCATCCATCCGTCCCCATGCGCGATTCATGGCAGCGATCGTAGGTGCTGCCAACGAAATCCGTACCTAGCTGAAAGTGCGAAAGTAAGTGCAAGCGTGCCTTTTGCTTCGACCCGGGTGAGTCGTGCAAGGATGCCGGTGCCTTGTCAGTCTTTCGCTCGCTTGCTGGCCGCCCACCCCTCCAGATATGCTGGCCGCCCCATCACGGAAGCATACGCAACCATGACCCGCCCCGACCTTCGCCGGATCGTGATTTTCTCGGGCTCCGGCGTGAGTGCCGAAAGCGGCCTGCCCACCTTCCGCGATTCGGGTGGCCTTTGGCGGCAATACGCATGGGAGGAGGTGGCCAGCCCCGAAGGCTGGCGCAAGCATCCCGAAGTGGTCCAGGCCTTCTACAACGAGCGGCGCCAACAGGCCGCGCAGGCGCAGCCGAACGCGGCGCACCGGGCCATCGCGGAACTGGAGAAAGCCTTCGACGTGGTCGTCGTCACACAGAACGTGGACGACCTGCATGAACGTGCCGGCTCGACTCGGGTGGTGCATGTGCATGGCGAGCTGGCCTTTGCCCGGGGCGAGCGCAGCGGCCTGCGCCAGCGCATCGGCGCCGAGCCGATCCACATGGGCCAGCTGTGCCCGCAAGGCAGCCAGCTCCGGCCGGACATCGTCTGGTTTGGCGAAGCCGTGCAGCATCTGGAGGAAGCAAGGGCTCACGTTGCAGCGGCCGGACGCCTGCTGGTGGTGGGCACCTCGCTGTCCGTCTTCCCCGCCGCGTCGCTGGCGTATGCGGCGCCGGCATCGGCCGACAAGGTGGTCGTGGCGCCCGAGCTCGACAGCCCTCCCGACGGATTCGAATGGCTGCGCGGCAAGGCGACCGAATGCGTGCCGCAGGTGGTGGCCCGCTGGTTGCGCGAGGGCGCGGAGGCGTCGCGGGGCCGGACGGCATGAACAGGCTCGCGGCGACCAACGACCTCGACGCGCTCCTGCACCGGCTCGATCCGCAGGCCAGCCTGGCCCAGCGGCACATCTGGCTGATCGATTTGTTCGACTGGATCCGCGGCGATGGGTCCTCGCCGCAGCTTGCCGGCGAGCGCGTGGGGCAGATCCTCGACGCCGTGGAAGCCCGGCCGGAAATCCACGAGCGGTTGCGCGCCTGGTGGCTGGTGTTCGGGCGCACCGTCGACCTGACCTCCTGGCTGGCCGAACACGGGATCCCGTCGCGCGGCGCCTTCCTGAGCGAAGTCGTCGAGCGCCTGCACCACAGGTTCCTGCCGGGCACGCCCGAGACCACCGACGCCTCCAGCCTCATGCGGCTGGCCTTGCCCCGCGATTCGGATGCCGCATGGATCCAGCAACTGGACATCGATGTGCTCGGCCGCATTGGCAAGCTGGCGTCGCAGGACCTTGTCGAGGGCCTGCCGCGATGGCAGCACAGCGTGCTGGACGCCATCACCTTCTGCGCCAGCCAGGTGGTCGCGACCGGCTTCTCGGCCGAGTTGCGTGCTGGCATGAGCGGATCGCTGCGCGAAAGCGAGCCCTTCCACCAGCTCATGCCCGACCTGGATGCCCTGCGCGAGGAACTGGTGCGGCAGCCGCGCGACCCGGAGACCTTGCAGGCGGCGTTCCTGGCCTTCCGCAACCGGCTCGAAGCATGTCGCGCTGCCGCCAATGCCGTGTACACCCACCTCGACGACAACGGCATCTCGGTGGAACTGGTGTTCAAGCTGCGGCAGTTGCGCGCACGCCTCGTGCGCATTCGCGACCTGCTCGACTGCCTGCTGTCGGAGCAGCACCAGCGCACCATGGCGCAACTGGTGGCGCGCCTGGTGTTGGCCGGCGGCGAGCGCAACAGCATCCGCCAACTGATCGCCAACAACTCCTCGCTGCTGGCCGCCAAGGTCGTGGAGCGCAGCGCCGAGGTCGGCGAGCACTACATCACGCGCGACCGGGCGGAATACCGCGGCATGCTGCTGTCGGCGGCCGGCGGCGGTTTCATCACCGGCTTCACGGTGCTGCTCAAGTTCGGCTGGCTGGCACTGGCCCTGACCGCGTTCTGGACCGGCTTCGGCGTGGGCGTGCTCTATGCATTGAGCTTCATCGTCATCCAGTTCACGCACGCGACGCTGGCCACCAAGCAGCCGGCCATGACGGCGCCGGCCATGGCCGCCAAGCTCAAGGACCTGGATTCGGCGGGCGCGGTCGAATCCTTCGTGGACGAGGTGGCGAACCTCGTGTGCTCGCAGGTGGCGGCCGTGCTGGGCAACGTGTTCCTGGTCGCGCCGACGGCGCTGCTGCTGTACCTGCTGCTGGTGTGGGTGTTCGGCATCCATGCGATCGACGAGCACCATGCCCACGAGACCCTGCATTCGCTGCGCCTCTACGGACCGCTGGTGCCGATGGCCGCGGCCACCGGCGTGGTGCTGTTCGCGAGCAGCCTGATCGCCGGCTGGGCGGAGAACTTCTTCGTGCTGCACCGCATCGACTCGGCCATCCGCTACAACCCGCGCATCACCCGGGCGCTCGGCGTGGCGCGGGCGCAGCGCTGGGCGGGGTTCCTGCGCACCCATGTCTCGGGACTGGCCGCGAACATCTCGCTCGGGATGATGATGGGACTGGTGCCGGTGGTCACGGCCTTCTTCGGCCTGCCGTTGGAGGTGCCGCACGTGACGCTGTCCACCGGGCAGATCGCCGTGGCGGCGGCGACGATCGGGCCGGAGGTGCTGAAGTCCTCGCTGCTGTGGTGGAGCGTGGCGGCGATTCCTATGCTGGGGTTGCTCAACGTCGGCGTCAGCTTCTTTTGCGCCTTCCGGGTCGCGCTGCGCGCGCACAACGTGAGCGGCATGGATCGGGCACGCATCCGGGCCGCGGTGCGTTCGCGCTTGTGCCGGCGGCCGATGAGTTTCCTGCTGCCGGAATAGGCCTTCTGCGAACGGCGCCTGGCTTATCGCCTGCGTAATGGCGCGAGCAGCCCCTTCAATCCGTTGTGGTCGATCTCGTGCATCAGTTGCAGAAGCCGCCCGATCTCGCCTTTGGGAAAGCCTTCGCGCGCGAACCAGGTGAGGTAGTTGCCGGGCAGGTCGGCGATCAGCACGCCCTTGTGCTTGCCGAAGGGCATCGGCATCGTCACCAGCTTTTCGAGGTCTTCGGGGGTCATTTCAGCGAGGTCTCAAGTTCAGCCGCCAGCGCGCTTCACGACCATGCCCTGCTTTTGCAGCGCGGCGATGACGGTATCGCGATGGTCGCCCTGGATTTCGATCACGCCGTCCTTCGTCGTGCCGCCCGATCCGCAGGCCGACTTGAGCTGCTTGCCCAGCAGCGCGAGGGCCGCTGCGTCGAGCGCCACACCCTTGACCACGGTCACGCCCTTGCCCTTGCGGCCCTTGGTGTCCAGCGACACACGCACAATGCCGTCTGTGACGGGAATTCCCGTCGACTTCGATTTGCACGTGCAGGCCGCAACCGGTTGGCCGCACCCGGGGCAGACCCTGCCCGTCTCGGTGGAGTACACCAGGCGGCTGCCGCTGTCCGATTTGTTCATCGCCATTCATTGCCCTTCATGCCATTTCCATCACTCGGCCTCGCGCCCGCTCTCTCGCAAGCCGCCACCGGCGCGGGCTACCTCGCGCCGACGCAGATCCAGGGCAGCGCCATCCCGGCCATCCTGCGCGGGCAGGACGTGCTGGGCCTGGCGCAGACCGGCTCCGGCAAGACGGCCGCATTTTCGCTGCCCTTGCTGCAACGCTGGGCCGAGGCACCCCGGCACCGCTCGCGCCGCACGGTGCACACGCTGGTGCTGGTGCCCACGCGCGAACTCGCGGCGCAGGTGGGCGAGACGCTGCGCATCCTCGGCCAGCACTTGCCCGAGCGGCCCAAGATCGCGGTCGTGTTCGGTGGCGTCTCGGTCAACCCGCAGATGATGGCCCTGCGCGGTGGCGCGGACATCGTCGTGGCGACCCCCGGTCGCCTGATCGATCTGCTGGACCACAACGCGCTGAAGATCGGCAACGTGTCGGCCCTGGTGCTCGACGAGGCCGACCGGCTGCTGGACCTCGGCTTCGCGGAGGAACTGCAACGCATCCTCGGGCTGCTGCCTGCGCAACGGCAGAACCTGTTCTTCTCCGCGACCTTCGTCCCCGCCGTCGAAGCGCTGGCGGCGCAGTTGTTGAACGCCCCGCTGCGCATCGAGGTCGAAGCCACGGAAGCCACGGTGCCCGACATCGCCCAGCGCGCGATCGAGGTCGACACCGGCCGCCGCACGCAGTTGCTGCGGCATCTCGTTCAAGAGCAGAAATGGACCCGCGTGCTGGCTTTCGTCGCGACCAAGCATGCCGCCGAGATCGTCGCCGACAAGCTGCGCAAGGCCGGCATCGAGGCCGAGCCTTTCCACGGCATGCTGAGCCAGGGCAAACGCACCCAGGTCGTCGCCGACTTCAAGGCCAGCCGCGTGCAGGTGGTGGTCGCCACCGACCTCGCGGCGCGCGGCATCGACATCGCGCAACTGCCCGTGGTGGTGAACTACGACCTGCCACGCTCGGCCACCGATTACGTGCACCGCATCGGCCGCACCGGCCGCGCCGGCGAAAGTGGCCTGGCCGTGAGCTTCATCCCTGCCGATGCCGAGGCGCACTTCCGGCTCATCGAAAAGCGCCAGGGCCTGAGCGTGCCGCGCGAGCGCATCGCGGGCTTCGAGCCGGTCGAGGTTGCCGTTGCGGCATCGGCGACGCCCCTGACCGCACCCGGCGCCCAGTCGCCCAACGGCGGCATCAAGGGCAAGCGCCCGAGCAAGAAGGACAAGCTGCGCGAAGCGGCTGCCCGCGCTGCGACAGGCGGCAAGCCGTGAGCTTGCGCTGGCTTGATTTCGACTACAGCGAAGGCAGCGACGACACCGGAGTATTCGACGCGATGGCGTCCGTCGAATGGAAGCATGCGGCGGACGTAGAGGCCGAAATCGCCACCGTTATTGCATGGGCCGAGGCGACGTTCGCGGGCCGCCGGGCGCCGGTGGAAGAGGGCGGCGAGTGGGACTGCGATGTCAGCGTGACCGATGAACCCGGCGCGACGCCGCGCCGTTGCTTCAGCCTGTCCATCACCGGCAGCGCGGCATTTTGCGAAGCTTTCCGCGAGCGCTTCGAACTGGAGGCTTGAGGCATTCGAAAGCGCTTGGGCCGTTGATCACCCCCAAGCCCGGCATGCGATGCCCCGCGGGTCGCCGCCTCTGTGCCGCCGAAGCGCGCAGCGTTTCGCGGATCAGGGCCATGTGTTGTCTGAGCCGAAGGCGAGTTTCACATGGACCCCGCAAGACGCGAGCACTGGAGGGGAGCCGTGAAGCGGCCGGCACAGTGAAGGCGACCAGAGGGGTATCGCGTGACGGGCGCTCTCCAAAGCGAGCGCAATAGAAGCGTTACTGAAACGCCACCTCCGCAAAACTCCGCAACTTCCGGCTGTGCAGCCGGCTCGTCCCTTCGCTGCGCAGGATCTCGATCGCCGCCATGCCGATGCGCAGGTGCTGCTCCACCCGCTCGCGATAGAAATGGTTGGCCATGCCCGGCAGCTTGATCTCCCCGTGCAGCGGCTTGTCGCTCACGCACAGCAGCGTGCCGTAGGGCACCCGGAAGCGGAAGCCGTTCGCCGCGATGGTCGCGCTCTCCATGTCCAGCGCCACCGCACGGCTCTGGCTGAATCGCCGTTGCGGCCGGTTGTCCGGCAGCAGTTCCCAGTTGCGGTTGTCCGTGCTGGCCACCGTGCCCGTGCGCATGATCGTCTTGAGTTCCGGGCCGTGAAAACCCGTCACCTCGGCCACCGCCTTCTCCAGCGCCAACTGGATCTCCGACAGCGCCGGAATCGGCACCCACAGCGGCAACTCCTCGTCCAGCACATGGTCCTCGCGCACATAGGCATGAGCGAGCACGTAGTCGCCCAGTTGTTGCGCATTGCGTAGACCCGCGCAGTGGCCCAGCATCATCCACGCATGCGGCCGCAGCACCGCGATGTGATCGGTGATCGTCTTCGCATTGGCCGGCCCCACGCCGATGTTCACCATCGAGATGCCGCTGTCGTCCGAGCGCACCAGGTGATAGGCCGGCATCTGCGGCAGGCGCGGCGGTGGCGTGCCCTGCGTGCCGTCGAGCAGGCGGGCATACCCACCGGCCGCGTCCGGCTTCAGGCCGCGCCGCGGCGTGACCACATTGCCCGGCTCGATGAAGGCGACGTACTCGCTGTTCTCGTCCATCATCGCCTCGTGCCCCAGCCGGACGAACTCGTCGATGTAGAACTGGTAGTTGGTGAACAGCACGAAGTTCTGGAACCACTCCGGCGCCGTGCCCGTGTAGTGGCGCAGCCGGTGCAGCGAATAGTCCACCCGCGCACCGGTGAACAGCGCCAGCGGCTGTGGCTCACCGGCCCGCGCCTCGTGCGTGCCGTTGGCAATGCCGTCGTCCATCGCGCCCAGGTCGGGCAGGTCGAACACGTCGCGCATCAGCGCGCGCCGCTCGACGCTCATCGTGCCTTCGATGTGATCGTTCTCCGCGAAGGAGAAGTGGATCGGGATCGGATGGCTGCTGGTGCCGATCTCCAGCTCCACTTGGTGGTTCTCCAGCAGCAGGCGGAACTGCTCGGTGTAGTAGCGCGCGAACAGGTCCGGCCGCGTCAGTGTCGTCTCATACCGGCCCGGTCCGGCCACGAAGCCATAGCTCAGGCCGGCGTTCTCCGGCGGCGTGTGGCGCGACACCGTGTGCGTGTGCACCCGCACGAAGGGGTAGCAGGCGCGCATGCGTCCCGGCAGCGACGCGCCGGCCACGAAGCGCTGCATCGCGTCGCGCAGGTGCTCCAGGCCTTCGTCGTAGATGGCGCGGACCCGGGCCAGCGCCTCTGTCGCATCGTTGAAGCGGGCCGGCGGGGTGAAAGGGGGCATGTAGGGCATGGCTCATTGTGCAATGTCGCCGGGCCTGTCCGGAATATTCGGGAAGACCTACGCCACACCCGCGCGCATCGGTCCGACAAAGCGCGAAGTCAGGCGATCCAGCGCTTGAGCTGCCGCAGCGGCGCCGCCACGCGCCAGCTGGTACTGGCATGGATCGCGGCGACCGTCGCTGCGATCGTCGCGTCGGCCTCGCGCCGGGCGCTCTCCAGGCTGTCCCGCAGCAGCTGGTTCTCATGCTCCAGCTGCATCCGGCATGCACCCAGTTGGCGCTTCGCGTCCTCGAGCTCGCCGCGCGCCTGATCGCGCTCGGCGGTCATGGATTCGAGCTGGCCCCGGAGCGTGTCTGCCGCCTGCTTCGCCGCCGCGGCCTGCTCCTGTTCCAGGCGGATCCGCACATTCGGCGGCATGTGCGACACCATTGGATTGCGCGGTCCGGCAAAGCGCTCGCGATGCGGCATGTGGGGCCAGGTGTGGAACCAGGACTGGTGGTTGTCGATGTCCCAGCGATCGGGCGTCAATCCGACATCGCGCAATGCCGCGTTGAAGGACAGCTGGTCGCGCCGCGAGTAGCGCAGCACGTGCGACGCCCAGCGCCCCATCGCCTTGCGCACCAGCGGGTCCGAGTGGTTGCGCAGCAGGATCGCGGTCCAATGCGGCCGCTCGGCCAGGCTCGGATCACCCTGCGTCATGTAGTGGTTGAGTTGCTCGAAGATGCGCACCTGCTCGTCGAAGCCCAGGCGTGCGACCTCGATGAATTCATCCATCACGCTCTCGCGAAAACTGTGCGTCGGAAGCCCGATGCCCGCTGTCATCGGATAGCGCTCGATGATCTCCTCGGGCGTCGCGCTCAGGATGACGGAGTTGTCGATGTACAGCGATCGATCGAACTCGGCGAATGCGTCGACCAGGTGCGGACAGATCTTGTGGATGCGCTGGCTGCGCACCGGATCCATGCCGAAGGCGGTCGGCACATGCACCACTTTCCAGGTCTGGCTGGTGAGTCTGCTGTCATCTGTGAGACAGATGAAGGGAATGTCGGAACGCGCCGCGACGGGTTGTTCGTTCAGTGCTTCGTATTCACCGACGAGGATGGTGTAAACACAAGTTTTCGTTTGGGTCGCCATGGCGTGCCTTCCTCCCGGAAAAGTCATTCGCCATAGTTTGCACCGATGTATTTGCAGTTCAAGGGGACGGTTCGCGCATCGTCACAAACTCTTCCGCCGCCGTCGGATGGATGCCGATGGTGCTGTCGAAACAGGCCTTGGTCGCGCCCGCGCGCATGGCCACCGCAAAGCCCTGCACGATCTCGCCGGCGTCGGCGCCGACCATGTGGATGCCCACCACGCGGTCGGTCTTCCTCTCCACGATGATCTTCATGAAGGTGCGTTCCTTGCTGCCCGACAGCGTGTGCCGCAGCGCCTTGAACTCGCTGTTGTAGATCGTGACCTCGCCGAACTTCTGCCGCGCGCCGGCCTCGGTGTAACCGCAGGTGCCGACGTTGGGATGCGTGAACACGGCTGTGGGCGTGAACTCGTAGTCGACCTTGCGACGCGGCCGCCTGGCCTGCTTCGGATCGGGGAACAGTTCGTCGACCACCACCATCGCCTCGGCCAGCGCCACCGGGGTGAGCTGCAGGCGCGTGGAGACATCGCCCAGCGCGTAGATCGAGGGCACCGAACTTCGGTACTGCGCATCCACCACGATCGCGCCCTTGTCGTCGAGCGCCACGCCGGCGTTCTCCAGGCCCAGGCCCTGCGTGTTGGCGACGCGGCCGGTGGCGCCGAGCACCACGTCGGCCTGCAACTGCATGCCGCGGTCCAGCATCACGTCGAGGCCGTCGGCGCCGCGCGTGATCGAGCTGATCTGCGCGTTGAAGCGGATGTCGATGCCGGCCTTCTTCATCTCGCCCGCGAGGAAGGCGCGAGCATCCTCGTCGAACTCGGTGAGGATGTGCGTGCGGCGTTGCAGCAGCGTGACCTGCGCGCCGAGGCCGTTGAAGATCGACGCGAACTCGCAGGCGATGTAGCCGCCGCCGACCACGACCAATCGCTTGGGGAAGGGCTCCAGGTCGAACATCGCATCCGACACCACCACGTGCTCGCGCCCGACGAACTGCGGCACGAAGGGCATGCCGCCGGTGGCGATGATGATGTTCTTCGCGGTGTGGCGCTTGCCGTCGACCACGACCGTGTGCGCATCGGCCAGCGACGCCCAGTCCGGCAGCATGGTGACGCCGGGGCCATCGAGCAGGGCGCGGTAGGTGTTGTTGAGGCGCTTGATCTCTGCGGCGCGATGCTTCTTCAGCACCTGCCAGTCGAAGCTTGGCTGGCCCACGTTCCAGCCGTAGCCGGGCGCCTCGTGGAAGGCCTCCGCATAGCCAGCCGCGTAGCTGTAGAGCTTCTTGGGAATGCAGCCGACATTGACGCAGGTGCCGCCCAGCTCGGCCACCTCGGCCAGTGCCACGCGGGCGCCGCGGGCGGCCGACATGCGGGCGGCGCGGACACCGCCGCTGCCGCCGCCGATCACGAAGAGATCGAAGTCAAAAGTGCGCATCGGGAACCTCCGTTGCCGACTGTAGCCGGCAGCGGTGTCGCACAGGTCTCGATCAAAGTCTTCCTGACCGATGCGCGTCCTTGGGGGCGCTCAATCAAGGTCCGTCGCCGCCCTGCTGGCCTGGGAGGCGACGTTGCCGCGAGCCGTCCCGGATCTCACCGGGCAGGCCCTGTTGCGTTCGTTGTTGCTGTTGCTGTTGCTGGGCCTGCTGACGCTGCTGCTGCGCGGCTTGTTGTTGCTGCTGCTGGATCTGCTGCGCACGCTGCTGCATCGCCTGCTGCTGTTGCTGCATGGCTTGCATCTGCTGCTGGGCCAGCGCCTGTTGCTGCGCGATCGCCTGCTGTTGGGCGAGGGCTTGTTGCTGCGCTTGCGCCTGCGCGGCGCGTTGCTGCATCTCCTGCTGCTGGCGCATGGCCTGCTGCTGTTGGATCTGCTGTTGCTGCTGCAGTTGCGCCTGGCGCATCTGCGCTTCCTGCTGCTGCCGAAGCGCCTGCTGTTGTTGCTGCACCTGGAGCTGCTGCATCTGCACCGCCTGGTTCTGGGCCGCGCGCTGCTGCGCTTCTTGCTGCTGGCGGACGGCTTGTTGCTGCTGCACGGCCTGCTGGTATTGCTGCAGCTGCTGTTGCTGCTGGGCCTGCATCTGCTGTTGCACCTGCTGCTGTTGCAATTGCTGCGGCGACGGGCCCGCAAGGCCGCGCGGCGGTTGTTGCCCGGGCTGCTGCCGCTGGAAGTCCTGTGGCTGGCGCCCATCCTGCGGCTGCCGCCATTCCTGCGGTGGCCGGTAGCCGTACTGCTGTTGCTGCCGATCCCGCTGCTGCCATTGCGGTGGCGGAATGGCCGTGGCCGGACGGCCCATGAAGCCCGAAGGCGCGCTGCCGATCTGCGGTGCGAAGTGCGACGGCGGTGCAATCCCCGGTGCATTGGCCACCGGCACGCCGGCGAAGGCGGCCGCGGGCATGCGGATGTGGTCGCGCCGCCCGATCGGGCCGCGGCCGAACACGTCGCTCGGCACCACGGTCACGGCTTGCTGGCGCTGGTTGGCGTAGAAGTCGTTGCGTGGCTGCCGGTTGTAGAGCGCCATGCGATTGGCCTGCTCCACATAGCGCTGGCTGGCGTGGTAGCCGGGCCGCCACGCCTCGCCGGGCGCCAATGGGAACCAGCCGATGCCGTTGCGCCCACCGCCGATGGGCACCTGCGCCGAACCACCTCGCCCGCCGCCCACGAAACCGACCAGCGCCGGCGAATACACCGGCCGCGATTGCTGCCGCCCCGGCACCCAGCCCCAGCGATTGCCGACCTGCGCCCAGCGCCCGTAGTGGAAGGGCGCGAAGCCCCATGGCGCGTTGTCGACCCAGGTCCAGCCCCAGGGTGCGACGCTTACCCAGTAGCCGTCGCTGTAGGGCGCCCAGTCGGATGCCACGTTGCGCGGATACCAGACGGGGCCGTAGTCGTTGTCGTTCTGCCAGTCGCCATAGTTGTCGAGCTGCTGGTAGCCGACTGTTTCGCGCGACACGTAGCGTGCGGAAATCGAGGCGTCCTCGGCGCGACTGCGTTCGGCCACCCAGCGTTCGAAGGCATCGTCCAGCGGCATCGGCGCGGTGGCGGCATTGGCCAGGTTGCGGCCGTTCACGACGATCTGCTGGCGCGCCGAGACGATGGTCTGCTCGCCGCTCTCGCCGTAGGCCGTGCCGGCGCCGCTGGCCACCATCACCTGGGTCAGGTCGGCTTGCGAATCGACCTGCACGCGGTAGTCCCCGGGTTGCTGGACGACGAAGGCGAGGTTCCCGGTGTCGACCTCGACCTTCTGCCCGCTCAGGTCGTCACGCACGCGAAGCTGCGCGGTGCCTTGCTGGACGGTGATGCGGATGGCCTGGTCGTTGATTTCGGTGAACTCGATGGCGGTGTTGCTGTCCAGCCGAAGCGCCGCGGAGCCGACGAAGAGTTCGGCGCGGGCATTGCGGTCCGACCAGAGCCGGTCGCCGGTGGTCAGCGGCCGGTTCGGGATGGCGTCGTACCAGGAATCGTCACCGGCCGGTGAGAAGCTCACCGTGCCCTGCTGCGCATTGAGTCGGGCCACGCGGCCGGGCGGATCTTCCTGCGCCATGGCTTGCGCACCGGTGCAGGCCAGCGCGAGAGCCAGGATCCAACGGGCCGTGCGGGACGAGAAAAATCTGTAAGAAAGGGTCATGAAGTGGACGCCAGTCAGGAGGGCGTCATGGATCAACGCGCCAGCATCGCATTCGGCTGGCAGTTGCCACGCAAAGAAATGTCAACCTGCGACGGATTGGGTCACAGGATGTAGGGCGGGCGACGGTCAGCGTCGGGGATGGGCCAGGAAGAAGCGCCACATTTCGGCACTGGCGTCGACGCCGTTCGGGTCGGTGAAGCTGCCGTTGCGGCTGCCGCCGGCCCAGGCGTGCCCGGCGCCGTGGAGCTGCCAGTGCTCGATGGTGGCCCGGCCGTTGGCGGCGGGCCAGGTGCTCCGGGTGAAGCGCTGGTTGCCGGGAGACTGGCCTTGCATGATCTGGGGCGCGCCGTCGGCGCCTGCGAAGCCGCCATGCGCCGCGGCGACGATCGCGGCGCCATTGCTCGCATGCACGACGGCGTCCGCGTCGCCGTGGAACACGATCACGGGCGGCGCCTTGCCGGCATGCGGCGCGGTGGCCGCGGTGCCGCCGCGCATCGCGGCCAGGGCCGACATCAGGTCGCTGGCGGCACCGGCCGGCAGGCCCGAATGCACGCCGACCGCCGCGAAGATGTCCGGGTAGCGGCGTCCGAGGATGTCCGCCATCGCGCCGCCGGCCGACAAGCCGGCCACATAGACGCGCGCCGGATCGATGGCATGGTCGGCCATCACGTTCTGCGTCAGCGCCGCGAGCAAGGCCGGCTCGCCCCGGCCGCGTTGCTGGTGTTGCGGCTTGAACCAGTTCCAGCAACCCTGCGCGTTGGCCTGCTGCGTCTGCGCCGGGTAGAGCACGGCAAATCCTTGCGCGCGTGCCAGGTCGTTCATGCGGGTGCCGGCCGCGAAATCGGCCGGGTTCTGGGTGCAGCCGTGCAGCATCAGCACCAGCGGCATCGGCTCGGCCGCCGCGACTGCCGAGCGAGGCGGCAGGTAGAGCTTGTAGGCCAGGGTGCGTCCACCGTGGGCGAAGCGGCCGTCGGTCCATTGCTCGGTCTCGGGGAGGTCCTGGACGATGACCGGCTCGTCGATCTCGACAGGTTCGACGACCTCGACCGGCTCCGCGCGGGTGAACCCGGCCGGCGGCTGCGGGTCGATGATCACGCGGACTTCGGCCTCGATCACATCTCCGTCGGGCGTGGGCGCTGGCGGCGGTGTCGCGGTTTCGGCACGGCGCGACTTGCCTATGTGCAGCGCGCGCTGGATCGCCGCAGTCGCAGCCTGCAGGTTGCCGCTGCGGGTGAGCCGCGTGGCCTCGTTCATCAGGCGCTGGAGTACGGGGTTCATGGTGGATCCTTGTTCAGTGGATGCGGCTGGCCAAGGCGGCCTTCACGGCGGCGCTGGCCTGCAGCGCACCGAGCACGGTGATGGATTGGATGGTGGCCAGCGCCAACTCGACGGACACGTCGGACGCGATGCTCGCCAGGCCCAGCACGCGGATGTCGAGCATCTGGCCGGCCGAGCGTGCCGCCTCGAGTTCCGCCACGCCGAAGCTCTGCAGCCCCAGCACCAGCGTCTTGCGTGCCACCACCTGCTTCACCGCATCGCCGTGGGTGGTGAGTTGGTTGCGGATGGCGGTGCGGATGAAGTCAGTGCGGTTCGAATAGAAACCCTCGGCCACCAGCAGGTCGACCTGGCCGAGGTCGATGTAGCCGAGGTTGATGGTGATCTTTTCGGACTCGGCGGGCGGCTTGGCGCGCGGCTGCGTGGAAAGGCTGGAGGAGGGCATGGGCGCATCGTACACCATCCATATGGATGGTGTACGGATGGTGTATGGATGTTTTTTCTGTCACTCGCGATCCGTCCACGAGTGGCAGAATTTGCGCATGACCGCCTTGACCTCCTCCTCCACTGCAACTTCCGCGCCCTCCGGCGCCGTCCAGCCCGCAGCGGGCTACGCGGGCGACATCAGTCCGATGCTGGCCGCCCAATGGGTGGCCAGCGGGGAGGCGGTGCTGGTTGACGTCCGGAGCGACGCCGAGCGCGAATGGGTGGGCTATGTGCCTGGCAGCGTCGGCCTGGCCTGGAAGCAATGGCCGGGCATGGCGCTGAACGCGGGTTTCGACGAAGGCCTGCGTGCGGCGGTGCCGCAGGGTCGAAAGGCGGTCATGTTGTGCCGCAGTGGCGTGCGCTCGATTTCAGCCGCAAAGCGTGCGACCGAGCTGGGCATCGAGGCCTACAACATCCTCGAAGGCTTTGAAGGCAACCCCGACGAGCACGGCCAGCGCGGGCATGTCGGCGGCTGGCGCTTCCGCGGCCTGCCGTGGAAGCAGAACTGATCCAGCGTCCTACTTCGCCGTCAGCACGATCTTCCCGGTGCGACCGGGAACATCGCTCGCGCCAGCGGCCTTGGCTGCATCGGCAATGTCGAACGCAGCCTCCACCGGCAGTTTGAGCGCCCCGGTCGCCACCGCCTTCATCAACTCCCCGATCAGCTTCGCCAACTCAGCGGGCGGCGTGCTTTCGCTGCGCTTGGCGCCCCAGAAGCCCTTGACCGTGGCCTGCTTGAAGATCAGGTTGTCGGCGCCGATCACCAGCGGCTTGCCCGACATCGCGCCAAAGGACACCAGCGTGCCGCCGACCGCCATGACGCCGGCGATCTGGTTCGCCGCGTCGCCGCCGATCGAGTCGACCGCGCGCAGGATCGGCGCCTCGCCGGTGATCGATTTCACGCGCTCCTGCCAGCCCGCTTGCTCCGTGGAGACGACGTTGGCAATGCCGAGCGCTTCAAGTTCGGCGATGCCCGCATCGCGCCGCACCAGGTTCACGACATGGATGCCGCGCGCCTTGGCCAGCCCCGCCACGGTCTTGCCGACCGCGCCGTTGGCGGTGTTCTGCACCATCCATTCACCAGGCTTCAGCTGCAGGTCTTCCAGCAGCATCGCGGCGCTCAGCGGCATCGCGATGAGTTGGCAGGCTGCCTCGTCGGGCAGTGCATCGGGCACGGGGATGAGCTTGGCGGCCGGTGCAAGGAAATACTCGGCCCAGGTCGCGGTGGCGCCCGCCATCATCACGCGCTGTCCCTTGGCAGGTGAGGTCACGCCCTCGCCGAGCGCATCGACGGTGCCGACCGCTTCCGTACCCGGCGTGGCCGGCAGCGGCGGCTTGTAGCCGTACACGCCGCGCACGATCGCCAGGTCGTGGTTGTGGATCGGCGACATGCTCATTCGCACGCGAACCTGGCCGGGGCCGGGTTCGGGCAGGGGGCGCTCGCCCAGCGTGAGGACCTCCTGGGGGTTGCCGAACGATTCGAGGATGACGCTGCGCATGACTGTGTGTCCCTGTGTTAATCAAAAGGGCTCAGCATAATGCCGCGCATGACCTTTCTTGCCATCGACATCGGCAACACGCGCCTCAAGTGGGCCATGTACGATGCGCCGCGTCCCGGCGCCAACCTGCTGGGACACGGGGCCGAATTCCTCGACCACATCGAAAGCCTCGCGGAGGGGGCCTGGGCCGACTTGCCGCAGCCCGGCTCGATGCTCGGTTGCGTGGTGGCCGGCGACCAGCTTCGGCGCCGCGCCGAGGAGCAGATCCACGAACGATTCGACTGCGCCGCGCGCTGGGTGGTGTCGAGCTCGGCCGAGGCCGGCATCATCAATGGCTACGACCATCCGACGCGCTTGGGCGCCGACCGCTGGGTGGCGATGATCGGCGCGCGGCACCGCATGCTGCGCGAGGGGCCGGCGCGGCCGATGGTGGTGGTGCTGATCGGCACGGCCGTGACGGTGGAAGCCATCGACGTGAACGGCCGGTTCCTGGGCGGACTGATCCTTCCGGGCCACGGGATCATGCTGAAGGCGCTGGAGTCGGGCACGGCGGGCCTGCATGTGCCGACCGGCGAGGTGACCGACTTCCCGACCAACACCAGCGATGCGCTCACCAGCGGCGGCACCTACGCCATCGCGGGTGCGGTGGAGCGCATGGTCGAGCATGTGCGCAAGCATTGCCGCGCGGAGCCGGTGCGCTACATGGCCGGCGGGGCGGGCTGGAAGATGGCGCCGTCGATGGTGTCGCCCTTCGAGTTGGTCGAGAGCCTGATCATGGATGGGCTGCTGGTGATTGCGCAGGAGCGGATGCTGGCGAACTGAGCGCCATCGGGGCGCTGTACGTTCAGCCCGCCAGCGATCCGTTGACCGTATCGGCCGCTCGCCGATCATTCAATTGCTGCGACGCCTTGCGCAGGCTCATTACCCAAAGTCGCGCATGCCGCTGCTCGCGGCTCTCGAAGAACTCGGCCACGCGGCGGATCGCTGGCTTCTCGATGGCGGCCATCGTCATCCAGTCGGTGCTCTTGAATCCCTCCGACTCGGTGCTGCGGCCCACCAGGGCAGGGCGCAGGGTCACGACCCATTCGGTAGGAATGCGCGGGTCGCCATCCAGCATTCGCAGGGCGATCTTGGCGGCGCGAGGCGTGAGCGCGTCGATCTTTTGCACATGAAAATCCAGGTCCATCGAAGCAGCCTTTCTCGGACACACAAAGATACAGTTGTGTCGGATCAGTTGCAATCTGGTCGAAAGTACTGCTTTCCCGATCAGCCGCGGACCCAATGCGTCACCGCATGGATGACCAGACCCACCAAGCCACCGACCAGCGTGCCGTTGATGCGGATGAATTGCAGGTCGCGGCCGATGTGCTGTTCCAGCTCGCGGGTCATCTCGTGGGCGTTCCATTGGCCGACGCGCTCGACGATGTAGCGGCGGATGTCCTCGCGGTAGCGTTCGATGGCCAGCGGCGCAGCGGCTTCGACCTGCTCGTTGATCCACTGGCGAATCTCCGTGTCGGCCTGCAGGCGCGTGCCGAGCGCCGAGGTCAAGGCGGCGATGCGCTGGCCGATGATGGAGTCGGCTCGGCCCAGGTCGTCGCGCAGCCAGCCGAGCAACGCGTCCCACAGGCCGTGGAGGTACTCGCCGAGGGCAGGGTGCGCCATCAGTTCGGCGCGGATGTCCTCGCCACGTTGCTGGAAAGCGGGGTCATGCCGAAGCCGGGCGATGAACACGGCCATGGCGTCGTCGAAACGCGCGCGCAACGGATGGTCCGGCTCGGACGCGATCTCGGCCAGGCTCCTGGCGACGGCCGACACCACCTTCTTCGTGCCAAGCCGCGCGGCGACCTGGTCCAGCCCGACGAAGCGCAGCGACTTGACCTCGCGCGCAATCGCCTCGGTGATCTGCGCCTGCGCGGTCTCGCCTTCCAGCAGTTCGGAGATCTGGGCCAGCGCGTCGTTCAGCAGGGCCTGGTGGCGGCCGCCGGCGGTCAGGGCTTCGAGCGCCTGCCCGGCGGCGCGGGAGATGTCGAGCTGCGCAATGCCTGCCTTGGCAATGTTGCCGAGGAAGTCGCGCACGCGCGCATCGTCGAAGGCGGAGAGCCCGTAGCGTGCGGCCAGCACGCCCCATTCGCCGAGCTTGTCGGCGCTGGCGGGCCGGGCCAGCCAGTCGGCCAGCCGGCCAGCGGCATCGAACTCGCGCAGCTTGGCCAGCACCTGCTCGGTGCCGAGGAAGTTGTTGCAGATGAAGCCGGCGAGCTTGGCGCCGATGCGGTCCTTGTTGCTCGGGATGATGGCCGTGTGCGGTATGGGCAGGCCGAGCGGATGCCGGAACAGCGCGACCACCGCGAACCAGTCGGCAATGGCGCCGACCATCGCCGCTTCGGCAAAGGCCGCGACGTAGCCCCACGCGCCCCATGCTGCATCCGGGTAGCGTGCGTCCATGACGCTGGACAGCGCATAGAGCAGCGCCGCACCGCACAGCAGGGCCAGCGCGACGCGCTTCATGTCACCCGATCGACTTGACCGTCGCCAGGCCTCGCATGAACTCTTCGCAGCGGGCCAACTGGTCCAGCGTCACGAACTCGTCGGGCTGGTGCGCCTGGTGGATGCTGCCGGGGCCGCACACCACCGTCGGGATGCCGGCGCTCTTGAACAGACCGGCCTCGGTGCCGAAGGCGATCTGCGTCACGCGTGCTTCCCCGGAAAGGCGTTGGGCCAGGCGCGTGACCGGGTCGTTGGCCGAGCCCATGAAGCTGGGCACTTCGCAGATCGTCTCGAAGGTGAAGCCGGCCTCGGGCGCGACCTTCTTCATCGCGACTTCGGTCTTCGCGGCAAAAGCCAGCACCTCCTTCTGCATGTCCTGCGCGTCCGCGGTCGGCAGGTTGCGGAACTCGTAGCGAAACTCGGCGTCGCGCGGCACCACGTTGTCGGCCATGCCGCCACGGAACTGGCCCACGCTGGCCGTGCTGTAGGGCACGTCGAAGCCTTCGTAGCGCGGCTCGCTCAGTTCGAAGCCCTCGGCCATGTCGCGCAGCTTGCCGATCACGCGGGCGCCCATCTCGATGGCGTTGACCGAGTTCGGCGTCAGCGACGAGTGCGCCTCCTTGCCGCGCACGCAGCACCTGTACCGGTATACGCCCTTGTGCGCGATGGCTGGAACCATCTCGGTCGGCTCGCCGATGATGCAGGCCAGCGGCTTGATGCCGGCCTCCTTCATGTCGGCGATCAATTCCTTCACGCCGAAGCAGCCGACCTCCTCGTCGTAGCTGAACGCGAAGTGCACCGCGAAGGGCGAGTTGCTTTCGATGAAGCGCTCGGCATTGGCCAGCGCGATGGCGATGAAGCTCTTCATGTCGGCCGAGCCGCGGCCATAGAGGCGCGGCACCGAATGCGCGACCTCGCCATCCTCGCCCACGCCCTCGGGCCAGGCCTGCACGATGCCCGAGAGTGGGTCCACGCTCCAGTCCTGCCCGTCCCACGGCACCGTGTCGGTGTGGCCCGAGATGATCACGCCGGCCGGCTTGCCCGCGCCCAGCGTGGCGAACAGGTTGGCCTTGGTGCGGTCGGCATTGCGGGTGATACGGCTGCGCACGCCGATGCCGGCCAGGTGGTCGCGAATGAAGTCGATCAGTTCCAGGTTGCTCCTGCTGCTGACGGTGTTCATCCGCACCAGGGTTTGCGCGATGTGCAGGCTGCGGCTGGAGAGAACGTGTGGCATGGGTTCATTCTCACGGAACTGCAAGTGCTGCGTCGCCCCCTTGCAACGCTTGGCAACCGCGTGTGCGTTCGTTCTCGAAATTCATCCTCAATGCGATGGAGGCGCGCCACGGAAACCAGGCGCAGGCAAGTTGTGACAAGTGCTGACACATGACGAAGGTAGGCTCTCGGTTTTCAACGGCGAGAGAAAGAGAAGAACCTATGCGCGCAATCCTTTCCGCACTTCCTTCCGCATTTCCTGCATCACGCGCGGTGTCGATGGCCTTGTCCGCCGCGGCGCTGGCCGCGCTGGGCGCCTGCACGACGGCTGGTGTCGGCCAGCGGCCCTTGCCTACGCTCGACGGCCGGCCGCCGCTGGTGGTGGCGCACCGGGGCGCCTCCGGCTACGTCCCGGAGGAAACCATCGAGGCCTACACACGCGCCATCGAACTCGGCGCCGACGTGATCGAGATGGACCTCATCGTCACCAAGGACGGCGTGCTGATCACGCGCCACGACCCCAACCTCGCGCTCAGCACCAACGTCGCCACCAAACCCGAGTTCGCCTCGCGCAAGAAGACGATGCAGGTCGACGGCGAAACGCAGACCGGCTGGTTCAGCCAGGACTTCACGCTGGCCGAGATCAAGACGCTCGGCGCGATCTCCACCGACCCCGAGCGCCCGCAGCAGTTCAATGGCCTCTACAAGGTTCCGACTTTCCAGGAAGTGCTTGACCTGGCCGCCGCGAAGCAGAGGGAAACGGGGCGCCCCATCGCCATCTACCCGGAGACCAAGAACCCCACCTGGTTCCGCGACCTCGGCCTGCCAATGGAAGACAAGCTCATCGCCATGCTCGACAAGGCCGGCCTCAACAGCAAGACGGCGCCGGTGTACGTGCAGTCCTTCGAGCCCGGCAGCCTCAAGTACATGAAGGGCAAGGGCCTGAAGACCAAGCTGATCCAGTTGATCGACGGCGACGGCATCGATCCGAAGACCGGCGCCATGACCTACGCGGTTCCGGTGGAGCGCCCGTACGAATGGACCAAGGCCGGCGACAAGCGCACGTTCGCCGTGATGGCGACGCCGGCCGGCCTGGCCGAGATCGCCACCTATGCCGACGGCATCGGCCCGTGGAAGCGCTACATCATCAGCACCAGGGGAACCATCGGCGCCGATGGCAAGCAGGTGGACATCAACGGCGACGGCAAGCTCAACGACGCGGATTCCGTCTCCATGCCGCCCACCACGCTGGTGGCCGATGCGCACAAGGCCGGCCTGTTCGTCCACCCGTTCACCTTCCGCAACGAGAGCCGGCGGCTCGCCAGCGACTACAAGGGCGATCCGAAGAACGAGTACCTTGCGTACTACCGGCTCGGCGTGGACGGGTTGTTCACCGACTTCACCGACACAGCGCTTTCTGCGCGCGCAGCCTGGCTCAAGGAAACCGGCCGCTGAGCGCACCGCGAGGGAATCGGGTAGTCGCCCATGCGAGCCTTTGCAGCAAGGCCTAGACTGTCCGCACCATGAAACTCATCGATTCCCTCGTCACCCAGGCGGCCGGCATCGCCGCGGTTCGACGCGACCTGCATGCCCATCCCGAGTTGTGTTTCCAGGAAGTGCGAACGGCCGACGTGGTCGCAGCCAAGCTCACCGAATGGGGCATCCCGATCCATCGCGGGCTCGGTACCACCGGCGTCATCGGCATCGTCCAGAACGGCAGCAGCAAACGTGCGGTCGGCCTGCGCGCCGACATCGATGCGTTGCCCGTGACCGAGCTCAACACCTTTGAACATGCGAGCAAGCACCACGGCAAGATGCACGCCTGCGGCCATGACGGCCACACCGCGATGCTGCTGGCGGCGGCGCAGCACCTGGCGACGAACCGCAACTTCGACGGCACCGTCTACCTGATCTTCCAGCCCGCGGAAGAGGGTGGCGGCGGCGCCCGCGAGATGATCAAGGAAGGCCTGTTCGAGAAGTTCCCGATGGAGGCCGTGTTCGGCATGCACAACTGGCCCGGCATGAAGGCCGGCCAGTTCGCGGTGAGCCCCGGCCCCTGCATGGCCTCGAGCAACGAGTTCCGCATCGTCATCCGCGGCAAGGGCGGCCATGCGGCGCTGCCGCACACCGGCATCGACCCGGTGCCGATCGGCTGCGAGATGGTGCAGGCCTTCCAGACCATCCTCACGCGCAACAAGAAACCGACCGACGCGGGCGTCATCTCGGTCACGATGTTCCATGCCGGCGAGGCGGTCAACGTGATCCCGAACAACGTCGAATTGCGCGGCACGGTGCGCACCTTCTCGCTGGAGGTGCTGGACCTGATCGAGGCGCGCATGAAGCAGGTCGCAGAGGGCCTGTGCGCGGTGCACAACGCCGAGTGCGAATTCGAGTTCGTGCGCAACTACCCGCCGACCATCAACACGCCGGACGAGGCCAACTTCGCACGCCGCGTGATGGCCGGCATCGTGGGCGAAGAGAACGTGCTGCCGCAGGATCCCGCGATGACCGCCGAGGACTTCTCCTTCATGCTGCAGGCCAAGCCCGGTGCCTATGCCTTCATTGGCAATGGCGACGGGTCGCATCGCGCCATGCATCACGGCGGTGGGCCTTGCACCTTGCACAACGCGAGCTACGACTTCAATGACGAACTGATCCCGCTGGGTGCGACCTGCTGGGTGAGCATTGCGGAGCAGTTCCTGAAGCCGGGTGGTGCAGCGTGATCGGGGTTGTCGAAGCCTTTTCGCCCACCTACGCCGAAGCGCGCCGCAAGTTCCTGCAAGGCTGTGTTGCCGCCGGCCTCAAGGTCGATGCGCATCCGCATCCCCTCAAGGGCCCCAACGGCGAGGACCTGTCGATGGATGTCGCGCTCGATGGTTCGCCCGATGCGCAGCATCTGCTGATCGTCAGCAGCGCCTGCCACGGCATCGAAGGCCATTGCGGCAGCGGCGTGCAAGGCTTTGCGCTGCATGACGCCGAATGGCGTGACAAGGCCGCCAAGGCTGGTGTCGCGGTGCTGTACCTGCATGCGCTCAACCCCCACGGTTTCGCGCATGGCCGACGCGTTACGCATGAGAACGTGGACCTCAATCGCAATTTCGTCGACTTCAGCCAGCCGCTCCCGGTGAACGCGGGCTATGCCAAGCTGCATTCGTTGCTGTTGCCCGCCGAATGGCCGCCCGCGCCGAAGAACGATGCCGAGATCGGCGCATGGGTCGAGAAGCACGGCCTGCCTGCTTATCAACTCGCGATCAGCGGTGGCCAGTACCAGTTCGACGACGGCCTGTTCTTCGGTGGCAAGGCGCCGACCTGGAGCAACAGCACTTTCCGGCAGGTGCTGCGATCCCAGGCGCAGCAGGCCCGCAAGATCGCCTGGATCGACCTGCACACGGGCCTGGGCCCGAACGGCATCGGCGAACGCATCTTCGCCTGCCGCGACGACAAGGCCGCGTATGCCCGCGCCAATGCCTGGTGGGGCACGGACAAGGCGCCGGTGACGTCGATCTACGACGGCACGTCGACTTCGGCCAAGTTGACCGGGCTGATGATGAACGCGGTCTACGAGGAGTGTTCGCGGGCGGAGTTCACCGCCATCGCGCTGGAGTACGGCACGCAGCCGCTGCTCGAAGTCATGGGCGCATTGCGCGCCGACCATTGGCTGCACGCGCATCCCGGCGCCGCGCCGGAACTGGCCGACACCATCCACGCGCAGATGATGGATGCGTTCTACACAGACACCGATGCGTGGAAGGGGCAGATCATCAGCCAGGCGCGGCAGGCGATGTTCCAGGCGGTGGATGGGTTGACGGGCTGAGGTTCCGGCGCGGCCTGTGATTTGCAAACGGGGCGCGGCGGTGGGCGGCGTGCGGTGCACGCCATGTGCCTTCACTGTGCCGGCCCCTTCGGGGCTCCCCTGCAGTGCTCACGATCCGCGGGGTCCACGTGAACTCGCCTTCGGCTCAAACAGCACGTGGCCCTGATCCGCGGATCGCTGCGCGCTTCGGCGGCACAGAGGCGGCACCTGTCGCGCACCGAACCCCACCCACCGCCGTGGACAAGTTGCGCGGTATTGCTCCCTCTCCCTCTGGGAGAGGGCCGGAGTGAGGGCAGCCCCCCCAAAAGAGGACGCGGCATTCGATCACCCCCAAGCCCGGTGCGCGGTGCGGGTTGGTCGATCCCTTGTGCGCCGCTGAAGCGCGCAGCATTTGGCGGATCAGGGCCACATGCTGTTTGAGCGCAGCGAGTTCATGTGGACCCCGCCAAATGCGAGCACTGCAAGGGAGCCCCGAAGGGGCCGGTGCAGTAGGGTCGGCCGGTCCGTACCGCGTGCCGGGCGCTCTTACCAGGGAGAACGAACCGGCATCAACAAATCAACGAGCAATTCCAGAGACGCAAGCGTCCCCATCATGTCCGAACCCTTCCATCCCCCGTGATCATCGACAACTCCACGAACTTCGAAGCCACATGGTTCTTCGATGAGAACGACACGTCGAACCCGCCAAACTGCTGCTTGTCGATCGCTTCCAGCCCGGTGATCAGGGTCTCGCGCGTCGGCTTGCCACCCGCGCGCTTCAGCCCCTCCGTCAGCACCTTCGCTGCCAGGTAGCCTTCCATGCTCGAGAAGTTCGCCTTGGTGTTGCCGCCACTCTTGCGCACCGCCTCGGAGAACTCGCGCGTGATCCCGTTGGCCGGGTTGTAGGGCGAGGGCACGACCTGCGACACCACGACGCCCGCGCCGTCCTTGCCCAACTCGTCCGCCAAGGCCTGCGTCCCAACGAACGACACATTGAAGAACGTGCCGCCATAGCCCGCCTTGCGCGCTTCCCGGATGAACGCCGCGCATGCCTTGTACGCGCCGATCTGCACGATCGCCTCCGGCTGCGCCGCGACGATGTGCTTCACGGCAGCCGCCACCTCCACCGAGTTGCGCTCCACCGTTCCCAGCGCCAGCGGCTTCAGTTCCTGCTGCCCCATCGCCAGCGTCACACCGTCGAGACCCGCCTTGCCATACGCGTCGTTCTGATAGAAGACCGCGATCCGCTTCAGGCCCAGGTACGTCAGTTGCCGCACGATCAACGCCGTCTCGTCGTTGTACGAGGCGCGCAGGTGGAACACGTTCTTCTGGAACGGCTCGCGCAGGGCCATCGCACCGGTGAACGGCGCGACGAAAGGAACCTTGTCCTTCACCGTCAGCGGCAGCGCGGCCAGGCTGGTCGGCGTGCCGATGTAGCCGAACAGCGCGAACACGTCCTCGTCGATCAGCTTGCGCGTGTTGGCGACTGTGCGCTCGGGCTCATAGCCGTCGTCGAGGAACTTCAACTGCACGTCGCGCCCCGGCTGGGCGTTGTAGATGTCCAGATACAGCTTGGCGCCCTGGTAGAACTGGATGCCCAACTGCGCCGACGGACCGGTAAACGGTGCCGACTGGCCCAGCACGATCGGCGTCTCGCTCTGCGCGCGCGCGATCTGGAAATTGCCCAGCGCTGCCGCACCGGCAGCCGCCATGGAAAACTGTCTGCGATTCAACATTCCGGAACCCCTCAGCACGCAAGGTGCGTGCACAACTCACTAGACTCGCCCGATGCTTGATGCCCTGGCGCCCACCGAAAAAACTCCATTCGCCAATGCCACCGTCGTGCGCGGCGCCTGCCCGCACGACTGCCCCGACACCTGCGCGCTGGTCACCACCGTGCGGGACGGCGTCGCGGTCAAGTTGCAGGGCAACCCCGATCACAGCCATACCGCCGGCGTCCTGTGCACAAAGGTCTCGCGTTACATCGAGCGCAACGACCACCCCGAGCGCCTGACCACCCCATTGCGCCGCACCGGACCCAAGGGCTCCGGCCAGTTCGCCCCGGTCTCGTGGGACGAGGCGCTCGACGCAATCGCGGCACGCCTGAAGCTGACGAAACATTCAGATACGATTGTGCCTTACAGTTACGCTGGCACGATGGGCTTGGTGCAGGGCGAATCGATGGATCGTCGTTTTTTCCACAAGCTCGGTGCATCGCTGCTGGACCGCACCATCTGCTCGACCGCGGGTGGTGAAGCCTTAAGTTTTACGTTGGGCGGCAAGGTCGGCATGCGGGTCGAGTTCTTCGCGGAAGCGAAGCTGATCCTGATCTGGGGCAGCAACTCGATCGGCAGCAACCTGCACTTCTGGCGTCATGCGCAGGCGGCGAAGCGCAACGGCGCGCGCCTGGTCTGCATCGACCCGCGCAAGACCGAGACCGCCGACAAGTGCGACGAGCACATCGCGCTGCTGCCGGGCACCGATGCCGCACTCGCACTCGCGCTGATGCACGAACTCATCGTGCACGACTGGCTCGACCACGACTACATCGCCCGGCACACGCTGGGTTGGGAGCAATTGCGCGAACGCGCATTGCAATGGCCGCCGTCGCGCGCAGCAGCCGTCTGCGGCGTGCCCGAGGCGCAGATCGTCGCGCTGGCGCAGGCCTACGGCACCACGAAGCCGGCCGCGATCCGCATGAACTACGGCATGCAGCGCGTGCGCGGCGGCGGCAATGCGGCGCGCGCCATTGCCTGCTTGCCGGCACTGACCGGCGCCTGGCGCCATCGCGCGGGTGGCGTGCTGCTGAGCGCGACCGGCTTCTTCCCGGTCGACCGCGCCGCGCTGCAACGCCCCGACCTGCTCGCCGGCCGCACGCCGCGCACTATCAACATGACGAACATTGGCGACGCCCTGCTGGACACGGCCAACCCGATCAACGTGCTCGTGGTCTACAACAGCAACCCCGTCGCCATCGCACCCGAATCCGGCAAGGTGGTCGCCGGCTTCGCGCGCGAAGACCTGTTCACCGTGGTGCTGGAGCAGTTCCAGACCGACACTGCCGACTATGCCGACTACGTGCTGCCCGCCACCACGCAGCTCGAGCACTGGGACATCCACACCAGCTACGGCCACACGGACGTGCTGCTCAACCGCCCGGCCGTGGCCCCGCGCGGCGAGGCGCGCAGCAATGCCTGGGTGTTCCGAGAGCTGGCGCGCCGCATGGGCTTCACCGAGCCTTGCTTCAGCGACGACGACGAGGCGCTGTGCCGGCAGGCCTTTGCGCCCGACGTGATCGACTTCAACGAACTGGAAACGCAAGGCTTCACCAGCCTGAAGCTGCCCGACGCACCTTTTGCCGACGGTGGGTTTCCGACGCCGTCGGGCCGCTGCGAATTCTTCAGCGAGCGCCTGGTCGCGATGGGCCAGGACGGCTTGCCCGACCATGTGCCCAACTACGAACCCGCCGGCAGTTCGCGCGAGTTTCCGCTGGCGATGATCTCCCCGCCGGCGCGCAACTTCCTCAACTCCAGCTTCGTCAACGTGCGCAGCCTGCGGGCGATCGAGGTCGAGCCGCTGCTCGAGATCCACGCCGACGACGCAGCCGCACGCGGCATCGACGACGGCGCGATCGTGCGTGTCTTCAATGCGCGCGGTGAATACCGCTGCCGCGCCGAAGTCTCGCGCCGCGCCCGCGCCGGTGTCGTGCACGGCCTGGGCATCTGGTGGCGCAAGCTGGGCATGGACGGCACCAACGTCAACCAGCTCACCAGCCAGCGCCTCACCGACATCGGCCGCGGCCCGACCTTCTACGATTGCCTGGTGCAGGTCGAGCGCGACGACGCGCGTGTTGCCGCCACCGCATCATGACGCGCCGCCGCAAGGTCGCGTGGCTGCTGCTGGCCGTGCTGGCCGGCACGCTGGCGTCGCTCTCGGGCTGCAGCAACCTGGGCTACTACTGGCAGTCGGCCAATGGCCACCTCGACCTGATGCGCGCGGCCAAGCCCGTGCCGAAATGGCTGGCCGATCCGGGGATCTCCACCGCGCTGCGCGACAAGCTGGCGCTCACCCAGCGCATGCGGCGCTTTGCCGTGTCCGAGCTTGCGCTGCCCGACAACGCCAGCTACACCGAATACGCCGACCTGCATCGCGCCGCCGCCGTCTGGAATGTGGTGGCCGCGCCGCCTTATTCGCTCAAGCTCAAGACCTGGTGTTTTCCGGTGGCGGGTTGCGTCGGCTACAGGGGCTACTACCGCGACGCCGATGCGCTGGCGGAGGCTGAGACACAGCGCGCCGAGGGCTTCGAGGCTGGCGTGTATCCGGTCCCGGCCTACTCGACGCTGGGTTGGCTCAACTGGGCCGGCGGCGACCCGCTGCTGTCCACCTTCATCGGCTACCCCGAGGGCGAACTGGCCCGCCTCATGTTCCACGAGCTGGCGCACCAGGTGCTCTACGTGCCGGGCGACACCGCCTTCAACGAGTCCTATGCCACGGCGGTGGAACGCATCGGCGGTGCGCAATGGCTCGCCACCCAGGCCAGCGATGCGGCGCGTACCGAATACGCGCAGTTCGACCAGCGCCGCCAGCAGTTCCGCCAACTCACGCTGGAGACCCGCCGCCAGCTGGAAGCGATCTACGACGACAGCGACAACGGCACCCGCGACATGCAGGCCGTGGACGCGCGCAAGAAGGCCGCGCTGGACGACTTTCGCACGCGCTACGCAACGATGCGCGCCGGTTGGAGCGGACCGCAGCAAGGCGCATACGATCGCTGGGTTGCGCGCGCCAATAATGCGTTGTTCGGCGCGCAGGCGGTTTACGATGACCTAGTGCCGGCCTTCGAGGCGTTGTACGAGCGCGAGGGCCGCGACTGGCGACGCTTCCATGCGGCTGCCGCGAAGCTCGCCGACCTGCCGAAGAAGCAACGCGAGGAGGCCCTGAAAAACATGACTCACGAGAACGGAAAGCCCGGTGTCTGACATCCACATAGAACGCAATCACACCCTGGGGCTGGAGGGCGCGCGCGAGGTCGCGCGGGGCTGGCTCGAGAAGGTCGAGAGCGAATACGGCATGGACTGCAAGTATTCCGAAGGTTGGGTCAGCGACACCGCCAAGTTCTCGCGCCCCGGTGCGGAGGGCACGCTGCGCGTGACCGAGGACAACTTCACCCTGCGCATGACGCTGGGCTTCCTGATGGAGTCCTACGCGCGGCAGATCGAGGAGCAGATCACGCGCAACCTCGACGACTTGCTCGGCGACGCGGACACATCCGGCTGAAAGCCTGTCACGCGGCGGAGGTGTAGCCGCCCTCGCTGGATGCCGCCGCCTGCATGCGGTGGTGCCGGCGGAACTTGGAAGGCGGCATGCTTTTCTGCATCAGGAACTGGCGGTTGAAGTTCGACAGGTTGTTGAAGCCGACGTCGAGGCACACATCCAGCACCGGCCGCTCGCTGTGGGCCAGGAGTTCGCAGGCGCGGCTGATCCTCAACTCGTTCACATAGCGCACGAAGGACTGGCCGGTGTGCTTGCGGAAGGCTCGCGAGAACGCGCTGGGGCTGCGTCCCACCAGTCCGGCGAGCACCGGCTCGCGCAACTCGGTGTGCAGGTTCTGCCCGATGTGCGCCAGCACGTGGTTGATGGCATGTGACATGAAGGAGCGCGCCTCCGGCTTGTAGCTGGCGCTGGCGAGGCGGCGGCGCTGGGCGTCGGCGAACAGCAACTCGAACAGCGACAGCAGCAGCGCCACCCGGCGAAGGCCGGTGGCGCCGACCAGTTCCTCCATGATCGGCCGGGCCGCCGTCGCGGTGGCGGGGCTGAACACCAGACCCGCATTGGCCTCGCCCAGCAAGGGCGCCAATTTGCGGAACTCGGGGAAGGTACGCACCATGCCGTCGGCGAGTGCGGCGCCGAACTGCACCATGATGCCGCGCGGGTCCGCCGTGCCTTCGGCGGGCTGGTCGCTGATCCAGTTGTGCGGCAGGTCCGGGCCCATCATCACCAGGTGACCCGGCTGAAAGCGGCCGATGTGGTCGCCGACGAAGTAGACCCCCTCGGTCTCGAAGACCAGGTGGATCTCGAATTCAGGGTGAAAGTGCCAGCGCGCGGCCGGACTCGGATAGCCCACCACCTTCGCGGTGAAAGACTCTTCCCGTGACAAATTAACGACTTCTCTGTCTGGCAGCATGCCAATGCCCTCCCAAGTGCCTCCGCGTGCGAGCGCGGTTTCAAGAACTGTAGGGATGAGTGCCAAACGTCACAAGTCGCACGTCGCTAGGTGTTTTCCCTGCGTGAAGGCTTTTGGGTTACATGAAGCGGGGCTTGCCCGCATGCACACTCTCGACCATGCAAGCCACTGCCTCATCGCCCATTCGAACACCGGCCGCCGGCCCCTTATCGGGGTTGCGTGTGATTGAACTGGGCCAACTCATCGCCGGGCCGTTCGCGGCCCGCACGCTCGCCGATTTCGGCGCCGAGGTCGTCAAGATCGAGCCGCCCGGCTCGGGTGATCCGCTGCGCCAATGGCGCATGCTGAAGGACGGCACGTCCGTCTGGTGGCAGGCGCAATCGCGCAACAAGCGTTCGCTGGCCCTCGACCTGCGCGAGGCGGAGGCGCAGGCCATCGTGCGACAACTCGCCACCGAGGCCGACGTGCTGATCGAGAACTTCAGGCCGGGCGCCATGGAGGGCTGGGGCCTGGGCCCGGAAGCGCTGCACGCGTTGAACCCTTCGCTGGTCATGCTGCGCATCAGCGGCTATGGGCAGACAGGGCCCTATAAGGATCGTCCCGGCTTCGGCGTGGTCGCCGAAGCCATGGGCGGCCTGCGCCACCTGACGGGCGAGCCGGGGCGGGTGCCGGTGCGCGTGGGCGTGTCGATCGGCGACACGCTGGCCTCGCTGCATGGCGTGATCGGCGTGCTGCTGGCGTTGCAGCATCGCCACACCACGGCAAGCGCGGCGATGCCGAAAGGCCAGGGCCAGGTCATCGACGTGGCGCTGTACGAGGCCGTGTTCAATTGCATGGAAAGCCTGCTGCCCGAATACAGCGCGTTCGGCGCGGTGCGCGAGGCGGCCGGCAGCGCATTGCCGGGCATCGCGCCGACCAATGCCTATCGGTGCAGCGACGGCTATGCGATCGTGGCCGGCAACGGGGACAGCATCTTTCGTCGCCTGATGCAGTGCATCGGCCGCGCCGACCTGGCGGCCGACCCGGCACTCGCGAGCAATGCCGGTCGCGTGGCGCAGGTGGAGATGATCGACGCGGCCATCGGCGACTGGGCCGCCTCACGGACGGTCGCCGAAGTACTGGCCGCATTGGAGGCCGCGCAAGTGCCGGCGGGCCGCATCTACACGGTGGCCGACATCGCCGCCGATCCGCACTACGCGGCGCGCGGCATGCTGCAGCCGACTGCGCAGGCGGATGGCAGCATGCTCATGCTGCCCGGCTTCGTGCCCAAGTTGTCGGTGACGCCCGCCAGCCATCGGCGCGCTGCGCCGGCGCTTGGCGCGGACTCGGACGCCGTGTTGCGTGAGATGGGGTTGAACGACGAGCAGATCGCGAGCCTGCGGGCACGCGGCATCGTCGCCTGATCGGCGTGGCGATTCGTTAGCGAAGCGACTCGATCAGGTCGATGTAGCCCTGCTTCGCGTCATCCGCGCTCATGCCCTTGCGGCTGGTCCAGGCGTCCCACTTGGCGCGGGCAACGAAGTCGCTGAAGGCAGGCTTCTTCTCGGTGTTGTCACCGGCAGTGGCCTGCTTGTAGAAGCCGTAGATCTTCAAGAGGGTCGGGTTGTCCGGGCGTTCGGACAACAGTTTGGATTGCGCGTGTGCAGCTTCGAAGCGGGTCTGGATATCGGTCATGCGGCGCATTGTCTCAGCACGCTGCGTCGATTCAGTCTTCCAGCCCCGCGCGCGCCAACTCCACTTCCAGCCGCTCGCGCGCATCGATCGGCTGGATCGCTGCGGCCTTCTCGTAGAGACGGGTTGCCTCGGGCAACTGGCTGTCGCCATCCAGCATGAGCAAGCCGCGTGCGTATTCCATCAGCCCGACGGCGGAGTCGGGGTGCAGTTCCAGGCCGCGCTCGAACAGGCGCAGCGCGGCGTCGGCGCGCACGCCGTAGGTCATGCGGGCGACGAGCGGGCCGACCTTGTCGATGACCTCTGCATGGAAGACGCCCAGTTGGATGTGCGCGTCGGCATGGCCGGGCTGCAGCTCGATCACGCGCTCCAGCATGTGCTTGACCTTGCTGCCCAGGCCTTGCGCCAGCGCCCTTGCCACGCTGATGCCCTGGCTGTAGTTGCCGAGCGCGTAGGCCTGCCAATAGAGGGCATGGCAGTTGTCGGGCTCCTGCGCCAATTGGGCCGCGGCACGGTCGGCGACTTCACGGAACAAGGCCAGCCGGGTGCCTTCGCGCGGCTCGACGTAGTTGGCATAGATGGCGGTGGCCTGGTTGGCCAGCGCATGGCCTTCCAAGCTTCCGTGCGCCAGGCCCACGGCGGCCGCGCGCTCGAAATCTCCGCTGTGGTACAGCGCCCAGCCTTCGGCCAGCGACCCGGGCGCAGGCGGCGGCAGGCACTGGCCGGCATGCAGCCGCGTCCAGTGCCGGAGCAGGTCGCCGGCCTCGAAGCGCACGACGTCGGTGTAGGGCAAGGGCGTCCACGGGCGCGCCGTGGGTCCCGCAGGCGTCAACAGCGACTGGGCACGGATGTTGGCGGGAGGAGTGGTCAAGCTGTCAGGGCCTCGTCTTCATCGGGGGCATAGGCATCACTCAATGTCAGAAGATAGCTGCGCTGCATGGGCGCCAGGTAGGGCGCCAGCAGGTGCAGCGTGTGCAGGCCGCCGCGCAAGAGCGCGGCCTGGGCGTGCGCCGGCTCCAGTGCTTCGCGCGGGTTGCGCACGTATTCGTAGCTGAGCCAGTAGGTCAGCACCACGACCATGCTGCGCGACAGCGCCTCCACCTCGCGCAGGTCGATCTCCAGGTGGCCGGCGCGGGCCATGCCGGCCAGCAGCGCGCGGATGGCGCGGGCCTTGTTGTCGAGCACGAGCTGGAAGCGGGTTTCGAGCAGGCGGTTCTTGCTGAGCAGGTCGTTCAGGTCGCGGTAGAGGAAGCGGTAGCGCCAGATCAGTTCGAACAGGCTGTGCATGAAGAACCAGGCGTCCTCCACGTCGTTCACGCCTTCGGCGGCATTCAGCAGTTCGTTCAGCTCCTGTTCGTAGTCCTCGTACAGGCGGTTGATCAGCGCGTCCTTGGCCGGGTAGTGGTAGTACAGGTTGCCGGGGCTGATGCCGAGTTCGGCCGCGACGAGCGTGGTCGACACGTTCGGTTCGCCGAAGCGGTTGAACAGGTCGAGCGACGCCTCCAGGATGCGTTGCGCAGTTCGGCGTGGCGCCTTCTTGGCCATGTCGTTGTCCCGGTTTTTGACTCTGGAGGGACTCTAGCGCAAACCGTGCAGCATGCGGCGCGGGCCGGCGGCTGAATCCCGGATGCGCCCGAGCGCGGTCCGTTGGCGATCAGCGATCGGCAGGACCGCTGCGCTTGACGCGCCGCACCGGGACTTTTTTCGCTGCCGTCTTGGCCGTGCGGGCCGGCGCCTTGCGGCTGGCCAGTTCGGCTTCGAGCTCCGCCACGCGCGCCTGCAGCGCCGTCAACTCGGCGGCCGAGGGCATGCCGAGCTTTTCGAGGGCACGCGCCACGCGGTCCTCGAAGATGTTCTCCAGCTTGCCCCATTGGCCGACCGCCTTGGCGCCGAACTCGCTGGCGAACCCGGCCATGCGGGTCTGCGCCTGTGCGAGCGTTTCCTCGGCCGCTTGCTGGGTCTTCTTCTGCAGGCCCGTGCCGTCCTTCACCAGCGCCTCGAAGGCCTTGGCGCCTTCCTGCTGCGCCTTGGCGAAGGCGCCCAGGCCGGCCAGCCAGATCTGCTGAGCGGATTCCTTGATGCGGTCGGCTGCTTTGTCATCGTCTTTGGGGGTCGCCATTTGTCCAATTTCCTTCAGGGGCGGTTGTTGCAATACTGGCTGCGCTCCGGCCCGTTGACGCGGGGGCGGGCCATCGTACGCCGCGGCGATGGCGCAAGCGCTTCTTGATTGTGCTTGCGCTGCCGTGCCCTTGGGCGTTCCGCCGCCGGATCACCCTCGCAAGTGCTGGAACCAGCATGTTCGCGAAGGGACAGACCGGTGGCAATGTGGCACGGCCACGCGTGTTCAGGGCAGGGATAATCGCCTGCTCGCCGGCTGGGAGACAGCCGGTTTCAATTTTTTGCATCCAGGGGACTCCATGATTCTGGTTACCGGCGGCGCGGGCTTCATCGGCGCCAACTTCGTTCTCGACTGGGTCGAGCAGGGCAGCGAACCCGTTGTCAATCTGGACAAGCTGACCTATGCCGGCAACCCCGAGACGCTCGCCTCGCTCGCAGGCAATCCGCGGCACTTCTTCGTGCAGGGCGACATCGGCGACAGCGCGCTGGTCGACAAGCTCCTGGCCGAGCACAAGCCGCGCGCGGTGGTGAACTTCGCGGCGGAGTCGCATGTGGACCGCTCGATCCACGGGCCCGAGGACTTCGTGCAGACCAACGTGCTCGGCACCTTCCGCCTGCTCGAATCGGTGCGCGGCTACTGGTCGGCCCTGCCGGCGGAGCAGCAGGCGGCGTTCCGCTTCCTGCATGTGTCGACCGACGAGGTCTACGGCTCGCTGTCGGCCACCGACCCGGCCTTCACGGAAGACAACAAGTACGAGCCCAACAGCCCGTACTCCGCCAGCAAGGCCGCGAGCGACCACCTGGTGCGTGCCTGGCACCACACCTACAAGCTGCCGGTGGTCACCACCAACTGCTCGAACAACTACGGCCCCTTCCACTTCCCGGAAAAGCTCATCCCGCTCATGATCGTCAACGCACTCGCCGGCAAGCCGCTGCCGGTGTATGGCGACGGCATGCAGGTGCGCGACTGGCTCTATGTCAAGGACCATTGCAGCGCCATCCGCCGCGTGCTGGAGGCGGGCCGCCTGGGCGAGACCTACAACGTCGGCGGCTGGAACGAGAAGCCCAACATCGAGATCGTCAACACGGTCTGCGCCTTGCTCGACGAATTGCAGCCGCGTGCCGACGGCAAGCCTTACGCGGCGCAGATCAGCTACGTCACCGACCGTCCCGGCCACGACCGCCGCTACGCCATCGACGCACGCAAGCTGGAGCGCGAACTCGGCTGGAAGCCGGCGGAGACCTTCGACACGGGCATCCGCAAGACCGTCGAGTGGTACTTGGCCAACGGCGAATGGGTGCGCAACGTGCAGAGCGGCGCGTACCGCGAGTGGGTGCAGAAGCAGTACGACACCAAGGCAGCCGCATGAAGATCCTGCTGCTGGGCAAGGGCGGGCAGGTGGGCTGGGAGTTGCAGCGCAGCCTGGCGCCTCTGGGTGAGTTGGTGGCCCTGGATTCACACAGCACCGAATACCACGCCGACTTCAGCCACCCTGAGCTACTGGCCGAGACGGTCCACAAGGTGCGCCCCGACGTCGTCGTGAACGCCGCCGCGCACACCGCAGTCGACAGGGCCGAGAGCGAACCCGAACTCGCACGCAAGCTCAACGCGACAGCGCCCGGCGTGCTGGCCGAAGCGGCGCAGGCGATTGGCGCGCTGATGGTCCATTACTCCACCGACTATGTCTTCGACGGCAGCGGCACCGCGCCCTGGCGCGAGGACAGTGCCACCGGCCCGCTGAGCGTCTACGGCCAGACCAAGCTCGAAGGCGAACAGCTCGTGGCCCGGCACTGCGCCCGGCACCTGATCTTTCGCACCAGCTGGGTCTATGCCGCGCGCGGCGGCAACTTCGCCAAGACCATGCTGCGGCTTGCGAAGGAGCGGGACCGCCTCACCGTCATCGACGATCAGGTCGGTGCGCCGACCGGCGCCGAGCTGCTGGCCGACGTGACGGCACATGCCATCCGCGACACGCTGCGCGACGCGTCCAAGGCCGGCCTCTATCACGTGGTGGCCGGCGGCGAGACGACCTGGAACGGCTATGCGCGCTATGTGCTCGCGCAGGCGCAGGTCGCGGGCGTCGAGCTGAAGGCATCGCCCGACACGGTCGACCCCGTGCCGACCCGCGCCTTCCCGACGCCGGCCACACGGCCGCACAACTCACGGCTGGACACGGGCAAGTTCCGGTCCGCCTTTGGCCTCGACCTGCCGCACTGGCAGGCGGGCGTGGCGCGCATGCTGCGCGAGACACTTTGACAGAACCCGGGACAACACGAAGAAGAACCATGACAACAACGACAAAGCGCAAGGGCATCATCCTGGCCGGCGGCTCCGGCACCCGCCTGCATCCGGCCACGCTGGCCATGAGCAAGCAACTATTGCCGGTGTACGACAAGCCGATGATCTACTACCCCCTGAGCACGCTGATGCTCGGCGGCATGCGCGACATCCTCATCATCAGCACGCCGCAGGACACGCCGCGCTTCCAGCAACTGCTGGGCGACGGCAGCCAGTGGGGCATCAACCTCCAGTACGCGGTGCAGCCCAGCCCCGACGGCCTGGCCCAAGCCTTCATCATCGGCGACAACTTCCTGGGCGATGCCCCCAGCGCGCTGGTGCTCGGCGACAACATCTTCTACGGCCATGACCTGGGTCCCCTGCTGGCGGATGCCGACGCCAAGGACAGTGGTGCCACCGTGTTCGCCTATCACGTGCAGGATCCCGAGCGCTACGGCGTGGTCGCGTTCGACGCGAAGGGCAAGGCCAGCAGCATCGAGGAAAAGCCGCTGCAGCCCAAGAGCAACTATGCGGTGACCGGCCTGTATTTCTACGACAACCAGGTCGTCGACATTGCCAAGGCCGTGAAGCCGAGTGCGCGCGGCGAACTGGAGATCACGGCCGTCAACCAGGCGTATCTCGACCTGCAGAAGCTCAACGTGCAGATCATGCAGCGCGGCTATGCGTGGTTGGACACGGGCACCCACGACAGCCTGCTGGAGGCGGGGCAATTCATCGCGACGCTGGAGCACCGGCAGGGACTCAAGATCGCCTGCCCGGAAGAGATTGCCTGGCGCCACGGCTTCATCGACAACGAGCAACTCGCCAAGCTCGCCGGCCCGCTGGAGAAGAGCGGCTACGGGAAGTATCTGAAGCACCTGCTGACCGACGAGGTGCGCTCGTGAAGGCAACGCCGACCGCGATCCCGGAAGTCATCGTCATCGAGCCGAAGGTGTTCGGCGACGAGCGCGGCTTCTTCTACGAAAGCTTCAACCAGAAGGCCTTCGACGAGGCCGTGGGGCAGCACGTCGAGTTCGTGCAGGACAACCATTCGCGCTCGGCGAAAGGGGTGCTGCGCGGATTGCACTACCAGATCCAGCAGCCGCAGGGGAAGCTGGTGCGCTGCGTGCGCGGGGCTGTGTTTGACGTGGCGGTGGATATTCGGAAGTCTTCGCCGACGTTTGGGAAGTGGGTGGGGGTGGAACTCAGCGAGGCGAATCACAAGCAGCTTTGGGTGCCTGTGGGGTTTGCGCATGGGTTTCTGGTGTTGAGTGAATCGGCGGAGTTTTTGTACAAGACGACGGATTTTTATGCGCCGGCGTACGAGCGGTGCATTGCTTGGGACGATGCCGAGGTTGGCGTCGAATGGCCGGACATCCAGCTTGCGCCAGTCTTGTCCTCAAAGGATGCGCAGGGCGTGTCGCTTGAGGCGAGCGAGAGGTTTGATTGATCGGGGCGGCCGGTCTCGCAAGGCGCGGTTGCGAGCCTGTCCTGAATTTTGTGTTCGAGGCATAGCATGACGACCAGGAGCATGTATGCCAGTAAGCAAGGCAAAAGCGAAGAATGCGGCGATCGCCGCTCGGATGGCGGCGCTGCCGTCGATTCCCAAGGAATTGATTGACCAGTTCGTCACCGGCCCCATGACCGGTGAGGCCGTCAACGAGGCGACGGCCGCGTTCAAGAAGGCGCTCATCGAGCTACCCCAATGGCGCGAGCAAGCCCGAGGCCAGTGGCGCCAACCAGCGCAACGGCAGGAGCGCCAAGACCGTTCTGGCCGGTGACGGACCGCTGCGCATCGAGGTGCCGCGCGACCGCGCCGGCAGCTTCGAGCCCGTGCTCATCCCCAAGCACGAACGCCGCTTCACCGGCTTCGACGACAAGATCGTGGCCATGTACGCACGCGGCATGACCATGCGCGAGATCCAGGGCTTCCTGCAGGAGAGCTACGGCGTGGAGGTCTCGCCGGAATTCATCAGCTCGGTCACCGACGCCGTCATGGCCGAGGTTGGCGCCTGGCATGCTCGCCCGCTGGAGCCGATGTATCCGGTGATCTTCTTCGACGCGCTGCGCGTGAAGATCAAGAAGGACGCGGTGGTGCGCAACAAGGCCATCTACCTGGACCTGGGCGTGCTGCCCGACGGCACGCGCGACATCCTGGGTCTGTGGATCGAGGGCACCGAGGGGGCCAAATTCTGGATGAAGGTGTTCAATGACCTGAAGACGCGCGGCGTCAACGACATCCTCATTGCCGTCACCGATGGCTTGAAGGGCATGCCCGAGGCGTTGGCGGCGGTGTATCCGGCCACCACGCTGCAGACGTGCATCGTGCACCTGATTCGCAACTCGATGGACTACGCAAGCTGGAAGAATCGCAAGCTGCTGGCCGCAGCCATCAAACCGATCTACACGGCCGCCAGCGCCGAAGCGGCGGAGGCAGAGCTGGACGCCTTCGCGCAAGGCCCTTGGGGCGCCAAGTTCCCCACCGTGGTGGCGGCCTGGCGCCGGGCGTGGGACCGGGTGATTCCGTTCTTCGCGTTCCCGCCGTCCATCCGCCGGGTGATCTACACGACCAACGCCATCGAGAGCATCAACGCGCAACTGCGCAAGATCATCAAGTCGCGCGGGCACTTCCCCAATGATGACGCAGCCTCCAAACTGCTGTGGCTGGCGCTGCGCAACATCACGGCCGACTGGGGGCGAGCGGCGCACAACTGGAAGGAGGCGATGAACCAGTTCGCGATCCTCTATGAAGAGCGCTTCATGAATGCGGCCCAAGGCAACGCAAAATCAGGAGGTTGAACCATGGGTACATGGCTCAACCCGGGCGCCTCCGGCGGCCTGGCAGGGGCCTGAAGACATAAAAGTGAAATCAGTCGAGAGCAAATTCAATAACCGGCCTCGAACACAAAAATCCTGACAGCTCCTTGATGGGTGTGGCAAGGCCACTCGGCGTGGCTTCTTTCCGAGATCAATGGAAGCCATGAGCCGAGTGATGAGCTCTAATACAACGCCCGAACGCTATTACGCGTCCCCTGAGATCAGGGCGCGAACGCTCTCGAGTCTTCCACTAAATGGATGAATCGCCAAGATATTGATGAACGCCTGCGACTCGACCGTCAGGACTGTGTTCAGCAGCTGCTGCATCATAGGGGTAGTGATTAGATAGAGCTTTGGGCGCTCTTCGTTGACCTCATACATCTCATAGCCCAGAGAACACAACTGGTGCCACAAGTCAAGCGCGTTGTCGCCAGACGATGTTAGTCCGTAAGGCCAAAACTCCAAAATCATAGTTGGACGCCACCCTTCTGCAAAAAGATTGCGCGCACCGCGAATGATTTGCCCCTCAGACCCTTGCGTATCCGACTTGATTATGTCAGGTAGCCGCTCCTCCTGACGCAGGATCGTGTCCAAAGGATTAAGTGGAACTTCAATCGCCTGACGGGCTTCGCCATCGTCGAATAGATGGTGATCGCCCATGTTGAAACTCGACAGAAAGAGCTTCACCAAGCCGGTTCGGTCGCCAACAGCCTCTTGGCGCGCGATAATCGATGGCCCAGGTAAGCAGCGCGCGAGGTTACGCTTGAGGATCTCATAGTTACTGGGGTCAGGTTCATACGTTAGCAGACGGCCGTCCTTGCCAATTACCTTTGACGCAATGACGCCGTACCACCCGATATTTCCGCCGAGATCAAGGATGAAGTCACTTGGTCGCGCAAGGCGCCGCAGAACGTCGGTCTCGAAGGGCTCCCAATGGCCGTCAGTTGCCAGTTGCGTTGAAATGTATCGATCTTCGCGTGAATGGATCTCAAAGTCGAAAGGATCGATGCCGAATACGCGAGCCTCTACAATTCGAGTAACGATTGGGGGCGATACCTGTTGGAGACGTTCACGTCGTTCCGCATCCGCGCAGACCTGACGCAGCCATTTCATGCTCGACCCGTGACCGCGCGTCCCGCACAGCCAATATCTGGGCGGCTGGAAGAGCTTTGAGGGCTCGTAGACAGTGAACGGCGCAATAAGATCATTGCGTACAAAAAAGGCATTCGCCCCGCTTAGATTGCAGGCGACCAGCGTGTAGCCCGGCAGAACCTCTATCCAAGCTTGCAGCGAAGCACCATAGAAATCGTCGTTGCCCCATACATGATTTTCTCTGTATTTCATGACTAGCGACGTGGGCGGTGGAAATTTCGAGTTGTATTCGACACACAACAGTTTCGGGCTAATTAACTCCAACGTACGAGCTACTAGATGCGCGTCATTGCCATCGACGTCGAACGTGAGTAGGTCGGGATTTTTTGTTCCTAGAAAACCTGTGAACTCGCAAATAATTGGATCGAGAGTCGCGAGCGTTGCATATTCTTCTTTTACCAGAAGATTTGGAAACCTTAGTGAGCCAAGCGCTTCGCCGATTCGCGCGATCTTATCGGAGGCGCCGTCGAGCCAGCATCCACGGTACAAGTCAATTAGCAGTTGGTGGGTATTGTTTTCAAGACCATCTGCGCAACCCACTTCAATGAACGTCTTGGATGGCTTAGAAACTTGTGCGATCCGAGCCAAACACTCTCGAATAATTCCGTCTTCATCGCACTGAGAGTATGAGTTCCACCCATGGAGCGCCACGTTATCTGGTGTTTCTCTACGAATCTGCCGCAAAAGCGGAGCAAACTCTACCGCCCCCTGTCGTAGTGAGTCCGCAAATTGCTCGCCCTTGACCGTCGCTGTAAGATCTTCCAATCGAGTAGACAGATTGCTGGCACATTTTGTCGCTGTACGATCAAGAATCGCAAGCTGCGCATGGATTGCCGAAAGCTCGCTCCTGAACTCTTGTTCTGTCAAGGATGTGTTGCGGTCTGCGAGCATGCCGACTGAACGCTCGGTCGAGAGAATCGCGGCATAAAGTTTGACAAGTTGGCGAAATGGTGTTCGTGTATAGCTCATTTGCATTGACTTAATCAAGGTCTGCGCGGGGGATCGAACTGAAACTGAGCCGACCAATCTCGACGCCTCCTAGGAAACTCGCAGTCACATGTCGCGCACATGAAGATAAGGTTCTCGACGGCCATAGTTGTGAATTGATAAAATGGTCCGAGCTCTGCTTGCGGTAAAGCGTCGCGCTCGCAGGGTGGCGCAGAAACGCATTGTGTCGCTACTATTGATTTGGAACTCTTTGATCGCTTCTGCCACGCCGTTAGTGCACAGTAAGGGCCAATATTCCAATTCCTAAATTCCTCGAATCATCGGAAATTCCAAGCGCTAGTGGCGACACACTATTGGAAAGTTTGAATTGCACCGGCAGACGACGGTCGTAACCATTTGAATCAATTGCTGACCGCGGAATTTCGATTTCTACTATGTTTCTGTCTGGCGACGTAACCTCAAATTTCCGAATTGACATGCCGCCGATAACCACTTCTACTGATTGCTTTGGGTGAGCTTTGCTCACAAAGGCGAACCACTCTATAGTCAAAGATTCCGGAATGCGATCGCCCAATGGGATTATCAATTCTGCCGTAGACCCGTCGCTCCAATTACCCCATTTCTCCGGATTCGACCAGCCGGAACCGAGATAGTTGCTGCCCTCGCCGCCGTCATTCGTCAGCATGCGCTTTCCTGGTGTCCAGCGCGGTAGTGCTGCCTCCTCGCCAAGATTGGGGCATAGGCGGCACTCCTTCCAACCAGGAACAAGAACATGTAGGCCGCCTACATTTGTAAGCAAATCAGTCGGACGGGGGCCTCTTATCAATATAGAGCGAAAACTCGTTTCATCAAAAAAATAAATGGAGTCGCGCTCGAAAAGTCCGTATGTCAAAATACGCTGTGCATTCGATCTTGCCTCTGCGAGAGCGACCGAACTCACTCGTGCAAGATAGACGGCATCTGTAGAGAGTCCGTTTGTCACGGCAAAGGACGCTATCGTCTTCCAGTTCTCTGAAACGTTGGAGGGTTGGATCCATCTTGCTTTTAGACGGTGAGTGGCAGCTAAATTTAAATCACTATTTGTTAGAGAGCTGTCAACTAATCGCGATGCCGGAATCATGAGATTTGCACGAATCTTGCTGTATGCGGAATGGGCGTCCACAATTTGGAGGATAATTGCAATTATTAGGAGACGCGTGCCGACTGTCGGATATCCTCTTACGACAAAATAAACCATTGCCATCAAAATGCCGTAAAATACGGGCCAATACATTCGACCGGAGGAGCGAAAAATGCCAGCGATTCTCAAAAACCAGTCAGGCATAGGGATGTCAAATTCTTTGCTTGCAATGCCTATATTGTGAGATATTGCGAATAAGGATAACAAAACAAAGACGATAAACAGAAAACGAAATCTTAAAATCTTCGCGGACAAAAGTGTTGGCGTCTTCAACAACACAGGAATCGCAAAAACTCCGAGCAATATTACTCCGAGTCCAAGATAATTGAAGCCTTCATATTCGCCTGGACTTTCGGGAATGTCTTTAAGGACGTAAGACCAGCCGCTCGGATCCAGCAGGGCCAGCAAATTCATTCGATAGTATCCAAACCCTCCGGCGGCAAGATCGTTTGATACGACAAAATACCCCGCCTGCCATGCGACTAAGAGAGTAACAGCAACCGCAATTACGAACTCAAGGCCCGCTGATCGCAGTGGTGTGACACGATCAAAAACGCGCTGTAATAAGTTGAAGAACCAAAGCGCTCCTACCATTGCAAGTAGATACGAATGCGTAAGCGCTGCGACAGCAAGCAATGCAATCCATTTTGCCGGCCGCGAGGGTAGTGATCGGGCGAGAGTAAGATAGAGCGCGGCGAGAATTTGAAAATGCGCAACTAAATTTAGATGGCCATTTAAGCGCCACATCATGGGAGGGGAAAATACAAAAAGCCCGGTCGCAGCGAGTCGCGCGTTGGTGCTCTCGCAGAAAAGACCCGCAATTTTCCAACCGAACCATGCCTGCAGCAAAAAGCAAGCAAGCAACCAAAATCCGAAGTACTGAAAAGTCGCGGGAAGGATCAAGTCAAAAGGTTTGAAGAGAAAGGCAAGGAGCGGATTTGAGTCTGAGTAGACTATTGAGCTTGACAGCTCCAATCCATAGCTAGGATTTAATCCTATTGGAAATGTCCAGGGAGACTTTCTGAAGAACGCCCAACCCAAGTAATGAGCGGCAGGGTCGCCTGAAGAAAGCCAAGCCACATTTTGTACGTTCAAAACGCGCGGGCCGACAACAAGGAGGAACGCGCATAGTCCAAAAGCAATTGGTGCGAGGTTGCTGTTAAAGCACTTCCGGAGGAGTAGGTTCATTGGGTGTTGCCTTACCATTGGTTATCAGTGGATACAACAATTCGGTTCCGCAAAAACGATCCAATGGATTGGTCGGTTCGCTAATGAATCACGTTGAATCGTGCGCAAGAGGTTCAGCTTCTCAATTTCCCGGTTGACTGCGTACCGTGCGGGAGGCTTGAGGTGGCAATAGGCTGTTGTCGTTTTGAGATGTGCCAATTTCCATCTCGAAAATTTCGCGAACAATAAAAATTGGGCGTCTTTTCGTCTCGATATAGGCTCGCCCCAAATATTCCCCTAGTACGCCAATCCCCGTTAACTGTAAGCCGCCAATAAATGTAACCGCGACCACGATTGACGCGTATCCCGGCACGTCCACCCCATAAATGGCAGTTCGCAGGGAAATGAACGCCCCAAACGCAAAGGCGGCGAACGACACTATTAAGCCTACATAGGTCCAGATTCTCAGAGGCGACGTGCTAAAGCTGGTAATGCCTTCTATTGCAAAATTCCAAAGCTTCCATCCATTAAATTTGCTTGTGCCGTTAAATCGAGGGGCGCGAACGTAGTCGACGATAGTGGTCCGAAAACCAACCCATGCGAATAAGCCCTTCATGAACCGATGAGATTCGAAAAGGCGATTTAATGCGATCACAACCTTTCGGTCCATCAGTCGAAAATCGCCGACGTCTTCTGGTAATCGTGGTTGCGCAATTCTGTTGTGGAGTCTGTAAAACCAATTCGCGGTAGACCTTTTTGCCCAACTGTCTGAATTACGATTTATTCTACGTCCAAGAACGACTTCGTAACCCTCTTTCCATTTGCCCAGCATTTCGATGATAATTTCTGGAGGATCCTGCAAATCAACATCAATTGGGACGATAGCATCGCCCTTCGCTGCAGTAAGTCCGGCGGTCAGCGCTGCCTCTTTGCCAAAATTCCGACTTAGATCGATGATTCGAATTGAATGGTCCTTTTCTTGCTCTTGCAAGAGTGTCTGCAAAGTGGAGTCGGTGCTGCCATCGTTCACAAAAATTAGCTCATATTGGATCGGCAAGGATTTGACAGTCTTGCTGATTTCGGACAAGAATGGCAAAATTGCTTCAGCTTCATTAAAAACTGGAATAATGATTGAAAGCATCATGGTGCGTGCGACCTATTTTTTGCAGTTGCTGGGTTCTTGAAAGGAATAATCAGAGTTTTAGGTGCTTGTTTGGACAGGTGCCAGCTTCGCCAGTCCATCACTGGTGCCGGATTGATAGCGGAAGGTCCATAGCGTAGAAAAGAATGTCCATTTGCCAAAGACTGATTGCACTCGTGCACGGCTTGACGGGCAAATCGACTTCCTCACATTATTCCTTGCACTCGCGAGCGCTTCCGAAAAGGGAGAGGCAAATCGAATGCGTTCTCCACTGATAGCCTAGCTAGCCAATTGGCGTGCAAGCATTCATCCTGTCGCCACCAGGGGAGGCACGGGTCCGTCCTTGCTGACAGGAGCAGCATTCACCCAAATCGTATAGATCTTCGCCGGCGATTCATGTCCACCAGCAATCTCCAGAGTTAGCAGCCTTGCCCGAGATCGAGCGCATAAATTAGCGATCGCGCGCTCTGTCCCCATGTTAGCCAAGGCAGCTGATCGGACAATGGTGCCTTGCCATCAGCATGGAGTGCCAACCAATCCAGTATCGCATCCGCGAGCGCGTCACCATCCTCGCCTTGAAAGTAGTGCGCGTGGCTCCCAGCGACCTCCCTGAACACCGGTATGTCGCGCGCAACGATGGGTAATCTTTTTTGCGCCGCCTCGATTAGAGGTAGGCCAAAACCTTCGCCGTAGGAGGCGGCTATCAAGCAAGTTGACGCAGCATAGACTAGTTCAAGATACTCGTCGCTGATCCCGTCCAACCAAAGAAGGCGAGTCTCCAATTCAGGATGATTCCGCAATTGCTCGACAGTCTCGGGTATGTTTCGCCGCATTGCCTGCGGCAGGTCCTTCCAGCCTTCTCGCCCCACGATGATCAGATTGATATCAACCCCGTTATCCCAGAGTCGGCTAAAAGCCTTGATTACCTGAAGATACCCCTTGCGCGGCTCGATAGTTCCTACCATCAGGAAACTGGGCCGTGAGCCAATCTGAGCCAGAACCGTCCCCGCATTGCCAGGCAAACCGCTACTCGGTGCCGAACTCTCGACATCAGCACCAAGATGAGACCACATTACCCGGAATGGCCGTCTCTCCAAATTATGGTCGCCCTTTTCTCTCAACCAACAGTTGAGATCGTCAGCGACGGTTCGAGAAATGCAAATAGCACCGTCCCCTGCTGCGACGGACCGGAGCCAGTCTTCGTGACCTTTATCCGCTCCGGGGGGGAAGACCTGAGGCATGTAAACCGGAAGAAGGTCATACACCATGAAGTAAACCTTACAACCCTGCGCGCGGAACTCGGCATGCAAACCCGCCTGACTTGCCCGGATCATCGTGTCGCCGGATATGTCCAAGCCAACCAACATGTCCCCGCATTGAGGGGCCACGGTCTCATCCGTCAGAGCGTCTTGCGGACATCCAAGAAGACCGAGCGTATAGCGTCGCGCGTGACGATAGTGCCACCTACCGCCCGCTTGGCTGAGATACACGGGTTCGGTACGGTATCCTTTAAGAGGCGACCCAAGCAGAATCATTGTCAGCGCTCGGGCTACGCGCTCAATGCCTGTATTCAGGTCGTTGCTACAGGTCGCGGTAACGTCCAAATACAGGCTCTTGGCGGGTTGCTGGACGGGGAAGGATGCGGCGATAGCGCTTGCGAGCGCCTGAAGGTCGGCATCATCTGAAGCCCCCGACTGCCACTCGTTGGCAATCGCGTCAATTAAAGTGGGTACGTCAGCTTTGGATTCAGTAAAGAAACTCTCAATCGCGTCTGCATACTGCTGGGCACATTCAATGGGTGCGTGATTCTTCGAAATGACTTGACGCGCTCGATGCCCCAAATTATCGCGAAGCGCGACATCGCGCCAAAGTTTCTCCATGGCAGCAATCAGCTCATTGTCGTCGAAGGCATCTGGCAACATCCACACTGCCTCGCGATCTAGTTCCGCGAACGAGCCATTGGCATTTACAATTACAGGTAACGCATTGTTCATGCAATCAAGAACCGTGCCGGAAGTCTCGCCGCGTGAGTCGACTCGCAATTGAACCGCAAGATCTGCTGCTGCTAGGTACTGGTGAAACATTTTGGTCGAAGCAAAACCAGTTATATTTATACGGTGCGCGCACCCGCTACCACAAATTTTCTCCAATATTAGGGCGCCGTAGTTGCCCCCATCGTTTTCCCCAACGAAGACTAAGCGGCAACGTTCATCCGACGCAAGCGGGCTATTGATCCAAGCCTCCAACAGGCGGTGATTGAATTTGGTCGGCGCCATGAAACCGAAAGAGCACACCAGGAAGTCGCCCTGCCCGATTCCAAGTTCCCTACGCGCCTCAGCCTTGTCCATTTGAGTCTCAGATGCCCTCAAATGAGGAATAACCTTCCACGCAGCACAAACATTAGCTCCATACCAATCGCGCGCAAGTGTCCGTGAATATTCTGAATGGACAATTACTCCCTGCGCTCCTCGGACTACTGACCAATTCACTGGGTAGACGAGTGTGGCCCGATCGGCCGCGCGATAACGAAGACGAACAGCCTCATAGCCGTGTGACAAATAAAGCTGGCTCGTCCAAGCGTGGGCATCACCTTTAGTCAACTCACACCAATGCATTAGGCTGCTTAAATAAAAATCGTGCAGCACGATCACGCCTGGGATTTCTTCGAGTAGTCCAAGCATGTGCTGATGAAACGGAGAGTTGCCAACGTGATATAAGACACGATCGAGTTTGGACGCGTTGGCTCTAAGCCAGGCGACATCTCGCAAGCTGCCATACTGCTGAGCCCATGAAATGTTTGTGCTGTCTTGGGCGACGATGAGCTCGATCTCGTAATGCTTCGCCAAACTCGGCACTAATTCTGCACTGTAGTCTGCGATTCCTGTTCGCTCAGGGGGAAGCGGCGAGACATAGGCTAAGCGCTTTTTTTTCTTGGAAGGACTGATAAGAGGAGCCTGGTGCGCGCTCACGGTCGTCCAAGCCAAGAGTGCCTTTTGTGCTGTTTCGTCCCAACTAAACTTCTTGGCCTGTTGCAAGCCATGCTCACGTAACACATTTCGAAACATCCCGTCCTGCAATGCAGCCCCCATCTTCTGCGAAATGTCATTGATGTCAAAAGGATCGAAGAGAGCCTCTTGCAATCCAATGGCCTCCGGCACGCTTGAGGTACAAGCCCCTATGACAGGTGCCCCACACGCCATGGCCTCCACTGCCGGGAGCCCAAATCCTTCGTGCCATGAAGGAAAAACAAAGAGTTCGCAAAGATTGTAAAGACTAATGAGGTCGGTTTCATTCACGTAGCCGGCAAAGCGCAAGTTTTGGTCCTGCAGGCCTTGCGTCTCCGCAATCCTCTTGAATTTCTCAATTTCCTCGCCGTCAATTTTTCCGACGAGAAGAAGTTGGTATTCGTTGCGCAGTGACTCGGGCATTGTGCAAAAAGCCATTATCAATCGGTGCAAGTTTTTGCGTTTATCGCCTCCACCTGCATACAAGACGAACGGTTTCGTCAGCAGAAATCGCTGACGCAAAGACTTTTGCTCCGAGTTGCCTATATGAGTGGGTCGAAAAGCTGGATCGATGCCTACCGAAGTATTGAAGACGCGACGACTCTGCGCCGAAAGGTGCTCAATGGCTTCAAGGGTAGATGATTCAGATATAGTTAAATAAAGTGCGGCGCGCTTTGCATACTCCAGTTTTCGATGGTAGTATTCGGAATAGCTTGGGTTCGGTGCAAGGTATTGCTCTGGGTTCAATAGTGGAATCAAATCATAAAGAGTAATGCTGACTTTCGTAGATACATCTAAGCGCCCGATGCTTGTGACTGCATCATCTCCGTACCCTTCAAAGAGAGATGGAATATGGATTACGTCTGCTCGCAAACTCTTCAAAAATGATTCTCGCAAAAGTTCAGCCGCCCTCCGTCTCTTGTTATTATTTGGTATCGCCTCCGCAACAGGTCCTGGGGTATACCAAACACGAATATTGTCTTGAGGAAGCAAATCATTGAAAGCGGCGCGAATAGGCTCAATAGTGCTCGGAAATAGTCCGTTCAGCGCGAGAATGATTTCATGCTCTCTCGAATTCCTGATGATCGCTCGAGCAAACTCAATAGTATATCTGCCGATGCCTCGGTAGCGACTCTCCGTTTGGGCGCCTTGCATGTCAATGACAATTTTCATTTTTTCAATTCAGTCATTTGCTATCGATTTTTTCAATTTCGCGTAAATCCGAAGCGCATCCGGTGTTAATATCGGATTCGGCTCTTCGGGATTTGAGCCAGTAACTGGCGCCGGAGGGATCAGTCCATAGTGGATGGCAAAAATGTTAAGACGGTGATGTGCGCGAGGAACGTGTCTAATCAATTTCGCCAAGAGTCGGCGTAAATTTGGTCGATCGAATGCGAAATGCATTCCCTTAAGCAGAGTGTGGCGCACAACTGCTTTGCCGGTATGTGAAAGGGCTAACTTGAATTCCTGTAAAACTTCACTTAGCCACCGCAGCGGCGCAGTTATTCGCCACGAGTTGCTATTTAGCATTTCCCGGATGCGGGCTTCTGCCGCGGCTTTTTCCAATTGATGCTGTTGCAGTGCAGTGTCAAGTCGCGCATTGATGCGAGCTTCTGCCGCGGCAGCGATTATTTTATGTTCTCGCAATGTGATGTCGAATCGCGCATTGGTGCGGGCTTCCGCCGCCCGATGCTCTCGCAATGTGGCTTCGAAGCGCGCATCGGTGAGGGCTTCGACTTCGGCGTGCCGTTGTAGCGCCGTTTCGAATTGCGCAAGCTGCTTATCAATGAGGCCGTGGGCCGTGATGGCGCGCTGAACTAACGTCTCTGCGTGTTTTGCCTCGTTCAAAGCTTGATGTGCATGTGTAGCCGCTAGACTTGCAGTCTCTGCAAATTGCTCTACAAAAGAATGCGTCTGTTTGATCCGTCGATCCTGCTCTGCATCGTATCGGCTCGCCAAAGTGTGGAGCGTCAGGCCCTGATCGGCATTGAACAAGGCATCAAAGGCGGCCATCACAGCCTGCGCCGCGGCTTTTTGAGCAATCACGGCATAGTCGGCGCTAACTCCTTCTAGGACCTCAAAAAGGCTGGGCGATGGCGAAGAGGCGAGTCTCTCCGAATGCTGGAGCCGTAAAATCTTTACCGTGGCGAATCCTCGATATTCGGGCAAAAACGCAAGAAGGGCCGGAGGGATCGGCCTTCGGTGGGTTGGGTCGATGTAAAAAGTATGAGTGCCAACCTGAATGTTTTCGGGATTTGGCGTCTCCATGATGAGCAGTCCACCAGGACGCAAGACACGAAATGCCTCTTTGATCAACACTTGCAGCTGATCAAACGGAATATGTTCGACGACATGAAAAGCTGAGATAACTGCAAGGCATTCGTCGGGCAAGCCAGCAAGATAACTGACGGCTTCTTCGCATTTTGTCTTGAGTTGCCGCTCATCGCATGCCTTCAGCATGCTTTCGTCTATGTCGACACCGAGAGCATCTATGCCCTCCCCGCCTAGGAACTCCAGCCACTCCCCGCGGCCACATCCCAAATCAAGCGCCGCTGCCTGCTCGAGATACTGTCTGAGGACCTTGATGAAGGGGCGATAGATCGCCAGTCGCGAAAGGATCAACTCGCGTGATCCACGAAACTTGTCTTCGAAGGCTCGATAAAAATTCTTGTCCATTACAGAAAAATTGTGCCCGGTCCTCGCGGCAGTGCCATTCACAATGACTGGCGATCAAATCGCAAGCTTAGTAGATGAGGCTACCATGATCGTTGGAAAAAAGAGTTTGTTTCTTGGCGTGAACAGAATTCGAAGATCTACTAGGTCAAAGCAGCGAGCTCGCGCTGACTTGACATAAGGCCAGGGCAGCGAGTTGAGGTACATCGTTGGATGAAGATAGATACGTGCACTGCTGGCGTTGGTAGCGAGGTTTGCAAGCGCACCACCTCGTACCTGATCGAGTGCCACAGTAGGCCGATGAATGCGCTATCCCTCCGGTACCCTGCCGCCCTTTCCAAGCCAAGCGCCATGGCATAAGCAAACCGGTGAAGGCGCTATGGGCGAACCGTCTCTCGCAGGCAATTTGATAATCTTGAGCGCGTCGAACCGAACGCAGGCTTCTTAAACTGCCTCTCGGCAGCACTTGGTGCCCAAATGGCCGGGTGGCGCCATCCGGGCGCCCGGCTGCCGCACGTATCGAACCTGGCAGGTGGCGCGGCGCGCAAGATCGCATGTGATCGAGCGCCTTGTTGCTGGCTTTGAGCTTCACTTGGGTGTAACCTACAACGATTTTATGGAGAGGTCAATGTCCCCAATTGAAGAGCGGCAGTATGCTTACGACAACCATCTTGCGTATATTCACAAAGCACGGATCAATTTGGTAACCAATTTTCTACCGGCCGGAGAGCTAGTGCTCGATTTGGGGGGGCAAATTGCCCTCTCTTTAGGATGGGCTATCCTCATCGGTTCAGTAAGCTGTTCCTAATTGATTTGCCGCCGGATCGTCGGTGTGATATGTACAAGGAAATAAAAATTGATTTAGAGGATGTTTCTGGTGATGTTGTTCTGCATTTTAACGACATGACGGAATTGGATTCTTTCGATGACAATAGTGTGGGCTTTGTTTGGTCGGGACAGTCAATTGAGCACGTCTCGAAGGAGGCAGGCGAAAAAATGTGCCGTTCGGTGCATCGAGTTCTTAAGGAAGGAGGGGCCTTTTGCTTGGATACTCCTAACAGACTCCTCACCCAAATTCATACGCGCGACGTGGGAGGCGGCTTTATTCATCCTGAGCATTTTATCGAATATACGCCTATGCAGTTGGATTCTTTGCTAAGAAAATCGGGCTTTTTTATTGCGCATCGACTGGGGGTCCGCGAAATGCTAAAAACGGCTCAATCAGGGATCTTCTTTTATGAAGATTTTGTGGCAGGGGCGGAAATATCCGAGAATATTGAGGCTTCGTACATACAGTATTTTCACTGTCTTAAGATGTCGCACTGATATTTTGGGTGAGCTCAGAGTCCGTGAATTTATTGCTCGAGATATAGCATGACGCCCAAGAGATGGCGTTTTCGAACGACCTTTACGCGCGGTAGTTGAGATGCAGCCCGCTAACTCCAGTGTCGAGGTCGATGTCCGTTGTAACAACACTTCTGGATAGAGGCTATAAACCGTATGACATATGGGTTGGACATTCGACTAGAGGGGCGAGGTTCGTAACCATTTGCTACAGCGAGCGCCTTGCAGAGCTGGCATCGAGCGTTCGGTCTGCCGCAAGGGCGACAACTACGACAACGCTTCCAATGTGATCACTGGCTTGCACAAGGCCGAGTCGATTCGTCGCTGCATTCCTTGGAAGACCGTCAAGGCCGCGGATCCAATTACTGTGGAGCATGGTGCCCAGGTTCAATCACCACCGGCTGCTTTGTCGATCTATCTTGCAACGAAGCCGTGTCGGTTCAACTCTCGATACAGCCCGTACCCGGTCTGCATAGATCACTCTGAGATGGCGTACCGGACGGTACTTGCACAGCGCATTGAACACCCCCTACACGCCAAGACCGAAGGTAGGCGCGAGATGGCTCGGCTCCCGCCCAGCTTCACACACAGCAATCGAAATACTTTCCTTGTGGGCAGCCAAATCCATGGCTCGTCTCTGTACGGTTTGCGATTGGGGAAGTCCGCCGCATGTGGTCAGGACTCTCTCAGAATGCGCAACCCACGATTCCGGAGACGGTGCTTCATTCGCCCATAGATCGACCATCATGTCTAGCCCGACGAGGTAGGCCGCTTAAGTCTTCGGGTCAGATCAGGTGACCGGGTCGCGCGGAACAGCTACCGTTAGCATGCGCCTCAGCGTTTCTTCCAGCGGCGGAACGCCAAGGTGAACGCCGACTTTCTCGAGCAGCGCGACCAGCTTCGACGGATCGCCGCAGAGCCGATGGACTTCATTCGGCCGCACGAATTCGGGATTGACTGAAACGTTGATCGTGTGGCCCGTCAGACGCTCGAACAGGTCGACCACATGCTGCAGGTTGTACGGTCGGCCCGAGCAGACGTTGTAGGTTTGCCCCGGCTCGCCATGCGCCAGCAGCGACAGGTATGCGTCACACACCGTGCGCACGTCGTTGAATTCACGCTCGACATGCAGGTTGCCGAGAGCGATGGTCGGCGCCTGGTGTGCGAAATGCTTCGCCAGCTTCGGGATCAGGAAGTTCACGTCCTGGCCGGGCCCGGTGTAGTTGAACGGACGGGCGATCACCAGCCGCAAGCGGTCCATGTAGGTGCGCGCCATGTATTCCATGGCCAGCTTGCTCATCCCGTAATGATTCACCGGCGCAGGCGCCTGCGTCTCCGCGATTGGCGACTGCTTGCAATTGCCGTAGACGTTCGCGCTGCTGGCCAGCAGGATCATGCTGGGCGGCACCGGCAGTCGGGCCAGCGCATCTAGGAGGTTGGTGGTGCCCACGACGTTGACTGCATAGAACGCGTCATCGTTGGCATGCGCCACGAAGGCGATGCCGGCCAGATGCACCACGGCGTCCGGATGAATTTCTCCAACCTCACGCCTCAATCCCTCCGCGTCCTTGAGGTTGCTGCGAAGGGGTACCAACTCGTGACCGGCTTCGCGCGCACGCGTGTCGAATGTGCGTCCGGTGAACCCGTCGGCGCCGGTGACGAGGATTCTCAAAACGAGAAACCTTGCGCGTTGCGCCGCAAGTCCGCCTCGACCATCATCTGACAGAGCTGCTCCAGCGTGGTCTTCGGCTCCCAGCCAAGCTTGGCCTTGGCGCGCGCCGGGTCACCGATCAGCAACTCCACTTCGGCCGGACGGTAATACTTCGAGTTGATGCGCATGACGGTCTTGCCGGTGGCCGTGTCGACGGCCGACTCGGCTTCGCCAGAGCCCTTGAAGTCGATGGCGATGCCCGCGCCCTTGAACGCCATCCGAACGAAGTCGCGCACGGTCTCCGTCCGGTTGGTGGCGAGGACAAACGTGTCGGGTTCCGCCGCCTGCAGCATCAACCACATGCCCTCGACATATTCCTTGGCAAATCCCCAGTCGCGCTTGGCGTCGAGGTTGCCCAGTTCCAGCACGTCGAGCTTGCCCAGCTTGATCTTGGCCACGCTGTCGGTGATCTTGCGCGTGACGAACTCGCGTCCGCGCAATGGGCTTTCGTGGTTGAACAGGATGCCGCTGCTGCCGAAGATACCGTAGCTCTCGCGGTAGTTGACGGTGATCCAGTGCGCGTAGAGCTTGGCCACGCCGTACGGGCTGCGCGGATAGAAAGGTGTGTCCTCGACCTGCGGAATCGCCTGCACCTTGCCGAACATCTCCGAGGTGCTGGCCTGGTAGAACTTGATCTTCGGATTGATCAGGCGAATGGCCTCCAGCAGGTGCAACGCGCCGATGGCGGTGATTTGTGCGGTGGTCGTCGGCTGGTCGAAGCTGACGCCGACGAAGCTCTGGGCCGCAAGGTTGTAGACCTCGTCGGGCTCGGCGGTCTTGATGAGGCCGAGCGAACTGCCCAGGTCGGTCAGGTCGTATTCGACCAGGTGCAGGTCCGGGTTGTCCTGGATGCCGAGTTCCTCGATTCGCCAGAAGTTCACCGAGCTCGTCCGGCGATACGTCCCGTACACCACATAGCCCTTGCCCAGCAGCAGTTGGGCCAGGTAGGCGCCATCCTGGCCGGTGATCCCAGTCACTACCGCGCGTTTCTTCATCGTTGTCCTTTGTAAACTGTAGGGGCGAAGCCATAGGCCAATTGGCCGATGAAGCACGCTCCAAATCAAACGATTTTGCCGCAAAGAATCCTTTGCGCCGCCTCAGCCCCGGCCTGAAACGCCGCATCGTGCCGCCTTCCGGCGACTGTGTTCACTATCTTCCGTAAACTCTCAAGACACAATTGTCGGGGCCGGCTGGATTTTGTTTCCAGATCCTCGACATGCTGGCGAGGCGCCGGCAGTGATGGATGTGGCGCGTCGCGGATGAAGCCGGAACTCTCGGCATTGCAGGCCAAGGCAAGTGCAGGGATCTTGCCACCCGGCGGAGATGGCTCGCCGGGTCAACGAACAATTTTGGATTGATTGAAACGATGAGTGAATCGAAGCCTCGCCTGGCCCTTGACATGTACGTGCTGGCCCAAGGCGTGAGGACAGGGATTTATCGAGTTTGCGATGAGGTGTTCCCGCTGTTGACGGCTTCCGGGCGCTTTGACACGCGGCTCTTCTATCGCGATGGGGATGAAGAACGAGCTGCGGACTATGTCGATGCCAGCCGCCTGGACGGCCCGTGCCACCAGGCGCCCGACCACCGGCCCTCCGACGATGCGGACATCCTGCTCTCGCCGTTCGGGGTTGCACCCACTGCCTGGTTGGCCGATCACCGCGTTCTGCAGGCGCACATCATCTACGACCTGATAGGCGTCAATCGGCCGGAGTATTTTTCAGAGGTGGCGGCGGCGGAGGTGCGTGCCATCATCGACAGCCTGGACGAGCACACCGTCATCTTCGCAATTTCCGAGTGCACAAAGAGAGACCTGCTGGCGGCTCGGCCGGACCTCAGTCCTCGGCAAGTCACAGCGATCCCGCTCGCCGCAGGCGCCGCCTTCCGACCCTGCGACGACGAAGCGAAGAAGGTGGCCGTGCGCGCTCGCTATGGCATCCCCGCAGGCGTGCCCTACCTTCTGAGCCTGGCCACGCTCGAGATCCGTAAGAACCTCGAACATGTCGTCGATGCCTTCGTGCGTCACCTGGAGGCCGATGAAGCGAGCGAACTGCATCTGGTGCTCTCGGGTATGTCGGGCTGGAAACTGGAGCGAGTGAACGAGGCGCTCGCCGCCGCCGGGAAGTGGAGGCACCGCATCGTGCTGACCGGCTTTGTCGACGACGAGGACCTCTCCGCACTCTACAGCGACGCGATGTGCTTTGCCTACCTCTCGCGCTACGAAGGCTTCGGTCTCCCTCCGCTGGAAGCCATGGCCTGCGGCACGCCTGTGATCTGTTCCGACAACTCTTCGCTGCCGGAAGTGGTTGGCGATGCCGGCCTGATGTTCGATGCGGACGACGTGGCCGGCGTAGCGGACGCGATCGGGCAGATCGCGAGGTCTGATGCCTATCGCCGCGAACTGGCGCAGGCTGGCCTGCAACGTGCCCGACTGTTCAGTTGGGCGCGTTGCGCTGACATCATTTCGGACACCTTGATCCAGGCTCACGAGAGACACGTGGAGCGTCCCTCCAACCGACGCCGGCACGTGCTGGCGCCCGGGGCGTTGGCCACCCGCTATGCCCGGCCCGACGGCATCGTGCAGGCGAACATCGTCGACTATCGCAACGGCAGCCACGGCCCGCATTTCCGGCGCTTCGACGCCCTGCCGGCCACGGCGGCAAAGGGGACCTGGCCCCTCTGGATAGACGCATTGCCGCCTTCGAAAGCGACAGCGCGCACCGAGGGCGGGCTGCGTACGCGGGGCCTCGTCAAGTCCGGCACGGAGGACGCGCCGCTGGTGTCCTACATCACCGTCGTGCGCAACAACTCGCGCACCTTGGCGCGGACCATCGAGAGCGTGCAGGCCCAGACCTATGCCAACGTGGAGCACATCGTGCTGGATGGCGCCTCCACGGACGACACGATGGATGTGGTGCTCCGCTACGCCGACAAGCTCGACTACTACGCCTCCGAACCCGACAAGGGCCTCTACGACGCCGTCAACAAGGCCATCCCGCTGGCACGCGGACAACTGATCTGTGTCCTCAATTCCGACGACTGGCTGGAGCCGGATGCGGCCGAGATCGTCGTCCGACGCATGGGCGACGGCGCGAGCGCGGCCATGCTCTTCACGGGCGCTTTGGTCCAGGTCGACGACGAAGTACGCGACTGGGCGCCAGCCTTTGTCCACCCCGGCTCGTATTTCACGTGCGCGAACGATTGCCACAATGGCATCTATGCGACGCGGGGCGCGTACGAAAAGTCCGGCCCCTATGACACGTCGTACAAGATCGCGGCCGACTTCAAGTGGATCATGACTTGCATGGAGGCCGCTGTGACCTTCATCTACACGCGCGAGGCGACCGTCAACTACTCGTTGGGCGGCACGTCGAGCGATGCGCGCGGGCATAGCATGGAATGCATGCGGGTGGTCGCGGAGCGCTTTCCATTGCTCTCGCCAACTGACGTCGCCGGGCTCTATCACTGCTTTTACCTGTTTGCCGGCGTACCGGATCTTCGATGCTTTCCGACCAACCGCACCGAGTTCCTTCGTGATCTGTTCGCAAGGCATGTGTCGGACGCGGATTTCATGCAGGCGCTCGGATGGGTCTCGATGGATACCCTTCAGCATCCAGCTGACATGTCGCCTGCCGCCACAGCGCCAAGGAACGCCCCCGGCGCCCGCCAACTCATGAAGATCGCGCTCAAGGACGTCCTGCGCCGGAATCCCACGGCGTTCGCGCTGGCCAAGCGACTCCACGCCACGGTGAGAAGGTAGGACATGGCTCGCATCGCGTACGTCGATCATTCATTTCATCGCACCACCCAATCGAACGCATTCCTGCCGGAGGTGTTGGCCCGGCATGGCCACCAGGTCGACCGCTTCTGGGATGACGCGTGGAAAGACGGCCAGGGCGTGGCGTGGTCGGAGGTGGCGTCGTATGACATCGTCATCATGTTCCAATCGTATTGCCAGCCGCCGGATGCGTATTTCAAGCGGGTGCACCCGAATGTCATCTACATCCCGATGCTGGATCAGTTCGGTCTCTGCCAAGGTCCGCTGTTCAACCTGTCGGGCTTCTGGGAGCCGTTCCAGGGCTGCAAGGTGCTGAACTTCTCGAATGCGGTCCATTGCATGACGACCGGGTTCGGCATCGCAAGCCACCTTGTTCGCTACTACCAGCCAATCAAGGCGGTGCCCGCGCCGCCGCAGCAAGGACTGCATGGCTTCTTTTGGTTGCGCCGCGAGGCGGAACTGCCCTGGAAGACCATCCGGGCGCTCATCGCCGACACGACCTTCGACAGTCTCCACATCCACCTCGCGACCGATCCGGGCACGCCGCCGCCGAGCTTGCCGTCGGCCGAGGATGTCGCCCGGCACCACGTCACCACATCGACCTGGTTCGAGAACAAGGCCGACCTGAATGCCGTGATGGCGCGCGCCAACGTCTACTTCGCGCCGCGGCTGGAGGAGGGCATCGGCCAGTCCTTCCTGGAGGCCATGGGGCGAGGCCAATGCGTTGTCGCGCCGGACTTCGGCACGATGAACGAGTACATCGTGCCAGGCGTCAACGGGCTGCTCTACGACCCGCGCAACCCACGGCCTCTGGATTTCAAGGACGCGGTTGCCTTAGGAGCGCAGGGCCTGCGGGGCGTCGTCGAGGGCCGTGCGCGCTGGGAGGATGCGGAGGCTGAACTCGTGCGCTTCGTCCTGACGCCGAGCGATGTGTTCTATGAAGGCCGATACCAGCATCCTCCGCTGGCGCCGACCGGCGATGAGCAAGGTGGCCTACGCGCAATGGCCCAGCGATTTGCGATCTTTCGTGCGACCCGCTTCATTTGGCATCCTGTGCTGAGGCTGGTCCGCAGCCTGCGCGGCCACTGAGTCGCGCAGGCTGCTTCCACCGCAACACTTTCAAGAATCAAGGGACCTCATGCAGAAAACCAAGGTATATGTCGCGGGCCACAACGGGTTGGTGGGCTCGGCCACACTGCTGGCATTGAAAGCGGATCCGCGCTACGAGATCTTGACCCGCAGCCACGCGGAACTGGACCTGGAGGACCGTGCCGCCACGCGCGCCTTCTTCCTGGAGCACCGGCCGGATCACGTCGTCATGTGCGCGGCCAAGGTCGGCGGCATCATGGCCAACTCCAACTTCCCGGTCGACTTCCTGCACAACAACCTGCGCATCCAGCTCAACGTGTTCGACGCAGCCCACGAGGCGGGGATCGATCGCATGATCTTCCTCGGCTCGTCTTGCATCTACCCGCGCGATTGCCCGCAGCCGATCAAGGAGGAGTACCTGTTGACCGGCCCGCTGGAGGCGACCAACCGTCCCTACGCGCTGGCCAAGATCGCAGGGGTGGAGTCGTGCTGGGCCTTCAATCGCCAGTACGGCACGAACTACCTGGCGGTGATGCCCACCAACATGTACGGCCCCGGCGACAACTACCACCCGGAGAACTCGCACGTGCTGCCTGCGCTGATCCGGCGCTTCCACGAGGCCAAGGTCAGGAACGACCCATCGGTCGTGGTGTGGGGCTCGGGCAAGCCGAAGCGGGAGTTCATGTACTCGCAGGACCTCGGCGACGCGGTGCGCTTCCTGCTGGAAATGCCGGACGAGCGCTTCGGGGAACTCACGCGGCCCGAGGTCACGCCGCTCGTCAACATCGGCGTCGGCACTGACGTGACGATCCGCGAGGTCGCGGAATTGGTCAAGGCCACCGTCGGTTATCAGGGCGAACTGAAGCTCGATGCCACCAAGCCCGACGGCACGCCGCGCAAGCTGCTGGACGTGAGCCGCCTTGCCGCCATGGGATGGAAGGCGCAAACCCCCTTCGACACCGGCCTGCGCCATGCCTACGAGGATTTCGTCGCACGCCATGGTTGACAACGTCTTCGCACGCTACGCACGACGGGCCGCCAAGGGCGCCTGGTGGCTCGCAACGCCCTGGCGGATGCCGCAGCGCATGGCCTTCCTGCGCGACCGGGCGGCCATGCAGACGCAGGCGGACGAATTGGCATTCCTTGCCGAGCAGGAGCGCTTGCGCATTGAACTGCGCGCAAGCGGCGCCAAGGTCGTGGCGCCCCCTCTGCTCGACCTCTTCAACGACAGCGCCCTGTCGCAAGTGGCCGGGGTGCCAGCGGAACGCGTGGTATGCCCGCCGTGCACGCCCGCGGAGATCACCGACGCACCAAGCGCCGCGCGCTTCTGCATCGACCTCTGGCGTCGCCGCGCCGATCTCCGGAAGCGATATCCCGACGGACCAGCCGGCGGTGCGCAGGGCGACTGGGGCGATTGGGTCTTGCACGCGGGCGCGGTTGAATTGGGGCTCGATGCATCGGCACTCGATCATGTGGCCGGTGTGCTCGCGGGCGACTTTTCCGCTGCGGCGCGACAGGCCTACCTGGGCAGTTCGGCGCTTCGGTCCGTGCTGCCGCACGGTTTGACGCCGGTCGGGATGCCCGCGTTGTTCCGCTGGTTCATGCGGACCGGACTTCGACAGACGGGCCTTCGACTGGAGCAGCTCTGGTGGCTTCTGCTCGAGGCCGCGCAGGATCCCGCGCGCGAGTTGCGCCTGGCACATGCATTCGCGCCCGCATGGCAGGCACGACACCCTGACGGCTCCACGATGTTCGGCAGGGAAGCGCTGGCTGGATGGTTCGCCGTGGAATACGGTGCGACCGGCAGCTGGCTCGACGGGCGCCGGTGGCCGGAGCCCGACATTGCACCCGCCGAGCAGATCCGCACGAGCTACCAGGTGCGCGATGCCTGGCGTGCAGCCAACCCCCGGGCACTGGACGACGAGCACGCGGCGCAGGGCCTGCTGGCGTGGTTGGCCTCGCCGAAGGCGGGCCTGCCCAAGCATGTCCGTGCATGGTGCGCGGCACTCGACGCGCCGGCCGTGGCCGCGGCGCTCGCGCAGCCCGGCGTCAACGTGATCGGCCACTTCTGCTATCCGTCCGGGTTGCGCGTGTCGGTCGAGTCGATGGTGCATGCGATGGAGAGCGTCGGGATCTCTGCGTCGCTGCGCGACGTGCGCGCGGACGCGAAGGACGACCCGCACCATGTCGATTTCCGCGGCATGGAGTCGCACGACATCACGATCATCCACACGCAGCCGGAGCCCTTCTTCGACGATGCCTATGCGCGCGCCGACCTGTTCGAGCGTGCGCCGCGTACCTACCGCATCGGCTACTGGTATTGGGAGTTCGACTCGGTTCCCGAGGCATGGAGCGTGCAGGTCCAGCAGGTCGACGAGATCTGGGCCGCCACCGAGTTCGTCGCGCACGGACTGCGCGAGCGCTTTTCACTGCCTGTTCACACGCTGTTCCCGGGCGTGAAGCTGGCGCCCTTCGAGCGGCGTGAGCGTGCCCACTTCGGGCTGGACCCAACGCGCTACACCTTCCTCTTCACGTTCCACATGATGAGCGTGATGGAGCGCAAGAATCCGCTGGGCCTGATCCGCGCATTCAAGGCCGCCTTCCGCCCCGATGAAGCGGTGTGCCTGGTGCTGAAGACCTCGTTCGGCGACCGCCATCCCGTGCAACTCCAGGAACTGCACGACGCCGCGGCCGGCGCCAACATCCAGGTGATCAACGCGGTCTACAGCCCCGACGAGGTGCTCTCGCTCATGGAGGCCTGCGACGCCTATGTGTCACTGCATCGCAGCGAAGGCCTGGGTCTGACCATGGCCGAAGCCATGCTCATGGGCAAGCCTGTCATCGCCACCGGCTTCTCCGGCAACGTGGACTTCATGGACGAGAGCAACAGCCTGCTGGTCCGCCATGAACTGGTGAAGCTCGGCCGCGACATCCCGCCATATCACGCTGACCTCGAATGGGCCGAGCCGTCGACCGAGCACGCGGCCGAATTGATGCGTCGCGTGTTCGACGACCAGGAAGCAGCGCGGGCGCTCGGGGCGCGCGCCAAGGCCAGTGCGGAAGCCAACTTGTCGCTGGAGGCCGCCGGCAAGCGCATCGGGCAGCGGATCGAAGAGATTCGCGCGCTCAGGAGTGCGCAGCGCCAGTGAAGGATCAGACCGTCGTCGTCGATGCGGGCCGGGCCCGGGCCCGGGCATCTTCCAGCGCCTCGACCTGCGCCTCCGTCGGCTCGACCATCCGCCCGTGCTCCAGATAGATCACCCGGTTGCATTCCTTCGCGATCAGGTCCAGCGAGTGCGAGGCCAGCACCAGGATACCCGACTTGGCGACGACGCTCTTCATGCGCGTCTCGGCCTTCTCGGTGAACTCCGCATCGCCGACCGACAGCCACTCATCCATCAGCAGGATGTCGGCCTCGATACTGGTCGAGATCGCGAACGCCAGGCGCATCAACATACCCGTGGAATAGGTGCGCACCGGCATGTTGACGTAGTCGCCGAGCCCGCTGAATTCGCAGATGCCTGGCGTCAAATCGTCGACCTGGCGCTTGCTCATGCCCATGACCAGGCCGCGCAGCATGATGTTCTCGACGCCGGTCGCGTCGGCCTCGATGCCCAGCGCCGGATCGATCAGACTGGCCACGGTGCCGGTCCGCGAAAACTCCCCCGATGAGGGCTCGTACACACCCGCCAGCGTGCGCAGCAGTGTCGATTTGCCGGCGCCGTTGTGGCCGATCAGGCCGAGGCGGTCGCCGCTCTTCAACTCAAGGTTGATGTTGCCCAGCGCCTGCACCACGCGCACGCCCGTGTCCTGGCCGAAGCGGCCACCCGTGACCGATGAGGCCAGCGTTTTCTTCAGAGAGGCCGAGCCGGCGCCATAAATCGGGAAGTTGACCGAGGCGTCTAGGAGGGAAATGGAGGCCATGGTTCCTTACAGCCAGTAGACCACGCGGCGGCGGTATTTCGAGAAAAGCATGGCGCAGGCGATCACGCTCGCGGTCGTCCAGCCGAGGATGCCCCACCAGTTGTGCGCATCCGCCACGTTGCCCATTAGCGGTGCGCGCACGAGTTCCAGCATTTGCGCAAACGGGTTGTAGAGCACGTACTTGGCGCGTCCCGGCAGGCTCTCAGGCAGCCAGAACACGGGCGTGAGGAACATCAGCATCTGCATCACGCTCGTGATGATCTGCGTGACGTCGCGGAAGCGCGTGCAGACGAGCCCAAGCGCCAGCCCCAGCGCATGTGCGTTGATCAGCAGGATCAGGAACGCCGGGATGAACAGCAGCGCCGACCACGACAGCGAGACGCCAGCCCAGATCGCGACCGGGATGTAGAGAACGATCTGGTGGCCGAAAACAATCAGGTTGCGCGACATGCCGCGCCAGACGAAAAGACTGATCGGGAAGTAGCCCTGCTTGAGGTAGTTGGACGACCCGATGAAGGTGTTGCAGGCATCCGTCACCATGCTGGAGAAGAAGCCCCAGAAGATGATCCCCAGCGCGAGGTGGGGAAAGAATTTGCTCAGCTCGGTGCCGAACAGCGAGCTGTACAGCGGCCCCATGCCACCGATCATCGCGCCCATGCTCAGCGTCAGCCACAAGGGCCCGAGCATGGAGCGGCGGTAGCGCAGCACGATGTCAAACCATGCCAACGTCCACCAGATGTCGGTGCGGCGCGTGCCCTCCCACCAATCAGCCCACGCGCTGCGATGCAAATTCGAATGTGCCTGACTCATACCCGTCCGTAAGTGTCGGCGAGGCGCACGATGTCGTCCTCGCCGAGATAGCTCCCGCATTGAACTTCGACGAGCACCAGCTCCTCGTCGCCCACGTTGGTCAGCCGATGTGTTTCGCCGAGGGGGATGTAGCGATATTCCCCTGGCATTGTTTTGTGTTCTACGTCTCCGATCTGGACGATGGCCGTCCCCGTGACCACCACCCAGTGCTCGGCGCGCTGATGGTGATATTGTAGGGAGAGCGATGCGCCCGGCCGCACGGTGATCCGTTTTACCTTGTAGCCGTCTTCTTCCTTGAGCGAGGCATAGGTGCCCCACGGCCGATGCACCACTGCGGGCAGGGTGACGGTCTCGTGGTGACGCGCCTTGAGCGTATCCACCACCTTCTTCACCTGCTGGGCGTGGTCCTTGTGCGCGACCAGCAGCGCGTCGGGCGTGTCGACGATCACCAGGTCCGACACGCCTACGGTGGCGACCACCTTGGGGCCATGGCTCTGCACCTGCACATGCGTGCCCGTGGTGTCGATGGCGACCACGTCGGCCGGCATCGTGTTGCCGCTCGCATCGGGCGTCAGCGCCTTGGCCACCGACGGCCAGGAACCCACGTCGCTCCAGCCGAACTTGGCCGGCACCACGTGGACGTTGTCGGCGCGCTCCATCACGGCGTAGTCGATGCTGATGTCCGGCTGCAGGCCGAAGGTGTGCATGTCGAACTGCATCATGTCTTCGCTGGTCTTGGCCGACGCCAGCGCGTTGCGAGCGGCCCTGAGGACCTGCGGTGCATGCCGCTCGAAGGATTCGAGGATTGCATCCGCCGTGAAGCAGAACATGCCGCTGTTCCAGTAGTAGCGCCCGGTGGCAAGGTACTCCTGCGCCGTAGCGAGGTCGGGCTTCTCGACGAAGCGCTTGACCCGCTGGCTCTCGCGCGACACGTGCTCGACTTCCACATAGCCGAAGCCGGTGTCGGGGCTGGTCGGGCTGATGCCGAAAAGCACCAGGTTGCCGGCTTCCGCGAGTCGGAAAGCCTCGCTGGCGCTGGCCACGAACGCCTCCACGTCGGGCACCAGGTGGTCGGCCGACAGCACCAGCATCACGGTGTCGCCGCCGAACTGCGCCGTGCATTGCAGCGCTGCCAGTGCGATGGCGGGCGCGGTGTTGCGGCCCTTGGGTTCCAGTAGCAGGGTGGTTTCCGGCGGATCGGAGATCTGCCGCAGCACGTCGCGCGTGAGGAACAGGTGGTCCTTGTTGGTGACGATCATCAGCTTGCCGGTGCCGCAAGCCTGGCCGCGCTCGATCGCCTGCTGCAACAGCGTGGCGCCCCCCAACTTCATGAATGGCTTCGGATAGGCCTGGCGAGAAAGTGGCCAGAGTCTCGAACCCGCTCCCCCCGAAAGCACCACTGAAAGCAACCGCATTCTTGTCCTTAAGTATTCATAGTTAACAATTTTACCGTCCCCCTTTTTGGGAGCCGGCGACTGTGATCCCCGATTTGACCTGTGTTTCGCAGGCCTCGTCGGCTGTGCATTGCGAAGATAATCACGATCCCGCTGCGCAACACCGCGGCGCCGACCGGGCCAATCCTTCCCGACCCGTCCCAGCATGCCGCCACACCCAGAAGCGCCCCACCTCCTTCATCCGAAATACCGCCCCGACATCGACGGCCTGCGGGCGATCGCCGTGGTCTCCGTGCTCGGGTTCCATGCGTTCCCGGCCGAGGTGCGCGGCGGCTTCATCGGGGTGGACATCTTCTTCGTGATCTCGGGCTTCCTGATCTCCACGATCATTTTCGGCAGCCTCGGCGGCGCGGGCTTCAGCTATCGGGAGTTCTACGAAAGGCGTATCCGCCGCATCTTCCCGGCGCTGCTGCCTGTGATGGCGGCGACTTTCGCATTCGGCTGGTACGTGCTGCTGTCGGACGAGTTCCGGCAATTGGGCAAGCATTTGATGGCGAGTGCCGGCTTCGTGCAGAACCTCGTGCTGTGGGGCGAGGCAGGCTACTTCGACACTGCGGCCGAGGCCAAGCCCTTGCTGCACCTCTGGTCGCTGGCCGTGGAGGAACAGTTCTATATCTTCTGGCCAGTGCTGCTCGGACTGGTCTGGCGCTGGAAGGGGCCGCGCGGGCTGGTGTTCTGGATGAGCGTGGCCGCGGGCCTGTCCTTTCTGCTGAACGTGGCCGGGGTGCACCGGCATGCCGATGCGACCTTCTACTCGCCGCTGTCGCGCATCTGGGAACTGGCCGCCGGCGCATTGCTCGCGCATGCCCATTTGCGGCGGCTGCCGGGGACGCGTGTCAGCGGCGCGGGGCTGCGCAGCCTCGCCGGCCTGGTCTTTATCGGGCTGGGCCTGGCCATGATCCAGAAGGGCAAGGCCTTCCCGGGTTGGTGGGCGCTGCTGCCGATCCTCGGGGCCTGCCTGTGCATTTCGGCGGGCATGGGCGCGTGGCTCAACCGCCATCTGCTCGGCTCCAAGCCCATGGTCTGGATCGGGCTCATCAGCTATCCGCTGTACCTGTGGCACTGGCCCTTGCTGGCCTACGCGCGTGTGGTGGAGGGCGGCACGCCGCATCTCGCAACGCGTGTCGTCGCCGTGGCGGCGGCGGTGGCGCTGGCCTGGCTGACCTATCGCTTCATCGAGCAACCCATCCGCAAGAGCAAGGGCACGGCGGCCATTCGCTGGCTGGTGATCGGCATGCTGGTGCTGGCCACGGTGGGCGCGATCGCGTTCTCTCGTCTCCTGCCGCCGCGCAACAGCGACCCCGCTTTGCAGGCGATCATCTCGGCCGGCACCGACTGGGACTACCCGGGCAGCATGAAGGAGATCGCGGTCGACGGCCAGCCGGTCTACCGCATCGGCGAGGGCAAGGGTAATGTGCTGCTGCTCGGCGACAGCCATGTGGAGCAATACGGCCCGCGCGCCCTCGAGATCGCGCGCACCGAGCCGGGTCGATTGCAGAGCCTGTACTTCGCCACGCGCGGCGCCTGCCCGCCGATCCCGAACCTTGTGGAAGACCGCGACCCGGGCTGCCCCGAGCGCGTGCAGACCCTGCTGAAATTTGCGATGAGCCCGCAGATCGACACGGTGGTGCTCGGCGGCTGCTGGGCCTGCTACTTCGATGTCGGCCCCCAACCCCCGCCGCCCGATGTGCCCGCGCCTGACCACTACTATGTGCGCGAAGGCGGCACGCGCCACATGCTTCGGGGCGGCGACGGCGTGGACCGCGCATTCGATGCGCTGGCGGCCAACATCCGAACGCTGAAGGCGGCAGGAAAGAAGGTGTTCCTGGTGCTCAACATCCCGGTCGACGGCGAGTTCGAACCCAAGGCGCTGATCAGCGGCAGCCGCCTCGGGCACATGTCGGCCGCGCGCAAGTCGCCGACCGCGCAGGTCACGCCGTCGCAGCAGGCCATCCACGATCGGCTCAAGCGCGTGGCGGAGGAGAACGGTGCCATCGTGATCGACCCCATGGCCACGCTCTGCACGCCGCAAGGCCAGTGCACGCGCACCGATGCCGACGGCGTGACGATCTACAAGGACGCATCGCACGTGCGGGCGCGCTGGGTGAAGCAGTTCGCCACCTTCCTCGACCCCGCCATCACGCAGCCGAAATAGACGTGCATACCAAGGAAGAACCATGGCGACGAAACGTCTAGCCCAACTGTTCCGCATCGCCGGCAAGGCCGTGCAGCACGGGCCACGCCTGATGGGCCGCATGCCACAGGCTTTGCGCGTCTATCGCAAGGCGGGCCGCCAGGGCGTGATGTGGGAGTTGCGCCGGCGCACGCGGCCGGGCAACAACTATGCGGCCTGGGTGCAGGCCCATGACGTGCTGAGCGCCGAGCAGCGCGCCGCCATCGTCGCGCGCGTGGCCGCGATGACGGCGACGCCGCTGATCTCGGTGCTGATGCCCACCTACAACCCCGACCCGGTCTGGCTGCGCGCGGCCATCGAGTCGGTGCGCTCGCAGCTCTATCCGCATTGGGAGCTCTGCATCGCCGACGACGCCTCGCCCAATGAGGCAGTGCGTGAGGTGCTGCGCCAATACAGTCAGGACGATGCGCGCATCAAGGTCGTGTTCCGCCCCAAGAACGGGCACATCTCGGCCGCATCCAACAGCGCGCTGGAGGTGGTGAGCGGGCCCTGGATCGCGCTCATGGACCACGATGACCTGTTGGCCGAGCATGCGTTGTTCTGGGTCGCCGATTGCATCGAGAAGCATCCCGATGCGCGCCTGATCTATTCCGACGAAGACAAGATCGACGAGAAGGACCAGCGCTCCGACCCTTACTTCAAGCCCGACTGGAATCCCGACCTGTTTCGCTCGCAGAACGTGTTCAGTCACCTGGGCGTGCTGTCCACCGAACTCGTGCGCGAGGTGGGTGGTTTCCGCCAGGGTATGGAAGGCTCGCAGGACTGGGACCTGGTGCTGCGCTGCATGGAACGCATCGGCCCGCAGCAGGTGCAACACGTGCCGCGCGTGCTGTACCACTGGCGCATCCATTCGGAGAGTACGGCCCGCTCGATGAATGCCAAGCCCTATGCGGCCGTGGCCGGCGAGCGCGCACTGAACGAGCACTTCGAGCGGACCGGCGTGCGCGCCACGGCCGAGTACGTCGGCTTCGGCTATCGCGCCCATTACGCCTTGCCCGATTCGCCGCCGCTGGTGTCGCTCGTCATCCCCACGCGCAACGGGCTGGCGCTGACGCGGCAGTGCATCGATTCGATTGTGCGCAAGACCTCGTACAAGAACTACGAGATCCTGATCGTCGACAACGGCTCCGACGACCCTGCCGTGCTGGCGTATTTCAAGGAACTGGCAACGCGGCCCGACTTCCGCGTGCTGCGCGATGACAGCCCGTTCAACTATTCGGCGCTGAACAACATGGCCGTGGCGCAGGCCCGCGGCGAAGTCGTGGCGCTGGTCAACAACGACATCGAGGTGCTCTCCGCGGACTGGCTTTCCGAGATGGTGAGCCTGGCCTTGCAGCCCGGTGTCGGCGCGGTCGGCGCGCGGCTCTGGTATCCGGACCTGACCTTGCAGCATGGGGGCGTGGTGCTGGGCCTCGGCGGTGGTGTGGCGGGCCATGCGAACAAGGGGCTGCCCAAGGGCTTGAACGGTTATGCCGGGCGGGCCGCACTGATCCAGTCCTTCTCGGCGGTGACCGCCGCGTGCCTGGTGGTGCGCAAGTCCGTCTATGAAGAGGTGGGTGGTCTCGACGAGGAGCGATTGAAGGTCGCCTTCAACGACATCGACTTCTGCCTGCGACTGCGCGAGGCGGGCTATCGCAACGTGTGGACGCCGTATGCCGACCTGCTGCATCACGAATCCGCCACGCGCGGCGAGGACATCGCACCGGAGAAGCGCGAGCGCTTCCTGCGTGAGGAGAACTACATGAAGTCGCGTTGGGCCGAATTGCTTCGGCATGACCCGGCCTACAACCCGAACCTCACCGCTGACGCCGAGGACTTCAGCTACGCGTGGCCGCCGCGCGTCGAGGCGCCCTGACGCCCCATGAACAGTCCGTCCGTCTCGGTCGCCCTCTGCACCCGCAACGGCGCACGCTACCTCGCCGCGCAGGTCGAGAGCGTCTGCGCGCAGGTGCCTCCGCCGGACGAGATCGTGGTGTCCGATGACGAATCGCGTGACGACAGCATCGCCATCGTCCGCGCGACGCTTGCGCGACATGGCGCGACGGCTCCTGCATTGACCGTGCTGGAGAACCGGCCGGCCCTCGGCGTGACGCGCAACTTCGAGCAGGCGATCCGCGCCTGCCGTTCCGAGTTGATCGCCCTGTGCGACCAGGACGATGTCTGGCATGCCGGCCGCCTCGCGCGGATAGTGGACGCGTTTCGCTCTCGCCCGGAACTGCTGTTGCTGCATTCCGATGCAAGGTTGGTCGATGGCGAACTGGCGCCATTGGGCTCGACCCTGTTCGAGGCGCTCGAAGTCAAGCCCTCGGAACTCGCCGGCATTGCTTCGGGGCAGGCCTTTGCCGTCCTGCAGCGGCGCAACCTCGTCACTGGCGCTACCACCGTGTTCCGCCGCAGCCTGCTGTCCGCCGCGCTGCCTTTCCCGCCCGAGTGGGTTCACGACGAATGGCTCGCTGCCATCGCGGCCGCGACGGGCCGCATGGATGTGCTGCCCGAGCCCCTCATCGACTACCGCCAGCACGCCAGCAACCAGATCGGCGCGCGGCGCCCCACGTTGCGCGAAAAGCTGGCCAAGGCGATCGCGCCGCGCGGCACCAAGCATGCCGAGCGCCTGCGCCGCGCCGAGGTGCTGCTCGATCGCCTCGCATCGCTGGGCCCGCAGGTGCCATCGGCTTGCTTGCAAGCGCAGCGCGAGAAGGTGGCGCACCAGCGCTTCAGGACGGAGCTGCCGGCCTCGCGCTTGATTCGTTGGGTGCCTGTCTTGCTGGCCGCGGCGCGCGGCCGCTACGAGCGCTTCGACCGCGGCTGGCAGTCGGTGGCGCAAGATCTGCTGGAGTCCGGTTGACGCGTGGCCTATGCCGGCGGCAACGCGCGATAGCGCCAGAACGCCGACGACGTCCACACCCTCAGCAAGCTGCCGACATGCCAGGACAGATGCTGTCGGCTCGCATGGCTGGCCCGCTGGGCTTCATGGCGCGCGAGCAGGTTCTCGCCGACCTGCAGCTTCCATCCCGCGAGCCGCACACGCGCACAAATGTCGAAGTCCTCGCCATACATGAAGAAGCGTTCGTCGAAGCCCTTGATCTGTGCGTAGGCCTGGCTGCGCAACAGCATGAACAGGCCCGGCACCCAGGCCGGGACGGAAGGGATCGCATAGCCCGGCCGCCTGCGCGTGAGGATCTCCAGCGGCGTGATGATGGCCCGGTGTTGCTCGGGCGCCGTCTTCCCGGGTTCGAGGATGCGCGGCGTGAGAAGGCCGGCATCCGGTGCGGCTTGCGCGACGAGCGGCGACAGCACGTCGTTGTCGAAGCGCATGTCGGGGTTCAGCACCAGGAACCAGTCGGTGCCGCAGTGCGCGAAGGCCTGGTTGTGGTTGGCGCCGAAGCCCTTGGGCGTGGCGTTGTCGATGCGCTCGACCGGAAAGCCCCACTGCATGCCGGCGGCCAGGTCGGGCTCCGGAATGTTGGTCGTGAGCACGACCTTCTCGATCACGGCCGCGCAGTGCCGGTCCAGTTGCGCCATCAGCGGCAGGATCAATGCCAGTTGGCCGTGGCTCACGATCGACACCGTGATGGGCTTTGCGGGGCTGGAAGCGGGCGTGGGCATGGTCTAATTTCGGTTGGGAATTCTAGGTTCCCGTTCCACCCCCAATGATTGCCCTGATCGTCATCAGTTTCTTCGTCTCGGCGATTGCCGTGCTCGCTTTCATGCGCCGTGGGCGCCGCCATGCGCGACGCTACGGGCACGACATGCCGCAGCGCTTCCACAAGGGCCATGTGCCGCGCCTCGGCGGGGCCGGCATTTTCATCGGTACCGGCGTGGCCTGGCTTGCGGCCGGGTGGCCTGGCGATCCGTTCAATGTGCGCTGGCCGGTCACCGCCTCTGGCCTGATGCTGCTGTGCATTGCGCCGGCGGTGCTTGGCGGCATCGCGGAGGACGTCACGCAGAAAGTGCCGGTCCGCGTCCGCCTGGCGCTCACGATCGGGTCGGCGCTGTTGCTGTGCTGGCTGCTCGACCTGGGCGTCTATCGCACCGGCTTTGCCACTGTAGACGGCTGGATGCAGGCCGTGCCTTATGCCGGCATGCTTTTGGCGGCGTTGGCCATCGGCGGCTTGCCGCATGCCTTCAACATCATCGACGGCTACAACGGCCTGGCCGGCACGGTGGCGGTGCTGGTCTGCCTCGCCATCTCTCATGTGTCGCTGCAGGTCGGCGACCGGCAACTCGCCGCGATGGTCATCTGCATGGTCGGCGCGACGCTGGGCTTTCTCATGTGGAACTACCCGCGCGGCAAGATCTTCGCGGGCGATGGCGGCGCCTATGTCTGGGGCATCGTGATCGCGGTGGCTTGCGTTTCGCTGGTCAAGCGCAACCCGACCGTATCGCCCTGGTTCCCGATGCTGCTGCTGATCTACCCGGTGTGGGAGACGCTGTTCTCCATCTACCGCAAGCTGGCGCGGGGCCAGTCGCCCGGTACGGCGGACGCGCTGCACTTCCACCAGTTGATCTTCCGCCGCATCGTGCGCGTTGCCTTTGCCGATGACGAAGCCCGCCAACTGCTGGCCCGCAACAACCGCACCTCGCCCTACCTGTGGATGTTCGCCGCGCTGTCGGTGGTGCCGGCGGTCCTGTTTCGCAACAACACGATCGCGTTGATGCTGTTCTGCCTGCTGTTCGTCGCGACCTACGTCTCGGCCTACCTGATGATCGTGCGCTTCAAGGTGCCGCGCTGGCTGCGCCCATAGGCTCCCCGCGGTTCCGCGGCGTTTCACGAAATGGCTGCAAAATCCGCGCACTCCGTTTTTGAGTGACTTCCATGACCGATCACATCCAGAACATCCCCCCGCGCGACAAGGCCGAGATCCTGGCCCAGGCGCTGCCCTACATCCGCAAGTTCCACGGCAAGACCATCGTCATCAAGTACGGCGGCAATGCCATGACCGATCCGGAATTGCAGGCCGATTTCGCCGAGGACGTGGTGCTGCTCAAGCTGGTCGGCATGAACCCGGTGGTGGTGCATGGCGGCGGCCCGCAGATCGAGGCGGCGCTCAACAAGCTCGGCAAGAAGGGGCACTTCATCCAGGGCATGCGCGTCACCGATTCGGAAACCATGGAAGTGGTCGAGTGGGTTCTGGCCGGTGAGGTGCAACAGGACATCGTGGGCCTGATCAACCAGGCCGGCGGCAAGGCGGTCGGCCTGACCGGGCGTGACGGCGGCCTGATCCGGGCGCAGAAGCTCAAGATGCCCGACCGCAACGACCCCGACCTACACCATGACGTGGGCCAGGTTGGCGAGATCGTCGCCATCGACCCCAGCGTGGTGAAGGCGCTGCAGGACGACGCCTTCATCCCGGTGGTCAGTCCGCTCGGCTTCGGCGCGGACAACGAGAGCTACAACATCAATGCCGACGTGGTCGCCGGCAAGCTGGCCACCGTGCTCAAGGCCGAGAAGCTCATGATGCTGACCAACACGCCGGGCGTGCTGGACAAGGAGGGCAAGCTGCTGACCAACCTGAGTGCGCGCGAGATCGACGAACTGTTTGCCGACGGCACGATTTCGGGCGGCATGCTGCCCAAGATCGAGGGCGCGCTCGATGCGGCCAAGAGCGGCGTCAATGCGGTGCACATCATCGACGGCCGGGTGCCGCATGCCATGCTGCTGGAAATCCTCACGGACCAGGCCTACGGCACGATGATCCGCGCCCGCTGAAGCGCCCGGCCCCGGTCTGCCGGCCGGGCGGCGTTCGTAATGCCTTCGGATTAACCCGGAATCCGGGCCTGTTTGTGTGCAAATGTTGCAGATTACGCACGCCATGGTACGTTTCCAGTAGGCGCGTACTAACTAGCGTGTGCGAGAATCATTTCATTACATATTTGCTCGGCACACATGCAGCACGACGAAGAGTCAGGCGATCACCGCGAGGCAGTTCCGGCTGAAGTCCATTCAGCCGGCCCGCGCAAGCGTCCCAAGCCGGGGGAACGGCGCGTGCAGATCCTGCAGGCGCTGGCCACCATGTTGGAACAGCCGGGTGCGGACCGGGTCACGACCGCGTCGCTGGCCGCCAAGCTCGACGTGAGTGAGGCCGCGCTTTATCGGCACTTTGCCAGCAAGGCGCAGATGTTCGAAGGGCTCATCGAGTTCATCGAGCAAAGCGTGTTCACGCTGGTCAACCAGGTCACCGAGCGCGACGGGACGGGCAGCGAGCAGGCCGCCCGCATCATTTCCCTGCTGGTCCAGTTCGCGGAAAAGAATCCCGGCATGACGCGCGTCATGGTCGGCGATGCGCTGGTCTACGAGAACGAGCGCCTGCAAAACCGAATGAACCAGTTCTTCGACAAGATCGAATCCACCTTGCGCCAAGCCCTGCGCGATGCGGCCACGGCCGAAGGGTCGGCCACGCCCACCGTCGATGCGCAAGTGCGCGCGGCGGCGTTGACGGCCTTTGTGGTGGGGCGACTGCAGCGCTACACCCGCTCGGGTTTCCGGCGCATGCCGTCGGAACATCTGGAAGCCAGCGTCGGTTTGATGCTCTGAGCCTGCGCGGCAGGGCTGATGCGTTTTTCACACGCCTTGTGTGAAATTCGCGGCCGCGTGTTGAACGATCCAAACGCCGGTGCTATCGTGAGCGCAAGCGCGAGTTGATCGCGCCAATTTTGGGGGATTCCCAAGTGAGCACACGCAAGTACCCGTACGCGGTCGTCATCGGCCGTTTCCAGCCCGTCCATTTCGGTCACCAGAGACTCATCGAGGAAGCCGCACGCGCGGCTGATCGCGTCATCGTGGTGGTCGGCTCCGACCGCACACCGCGCAGCGCGAAGAACCCGTTCACCTTCGACGAGCGCGAGCGCATGGTGCGCGCCTGCCTGCGCAGTGCCGACCAGATGCGCGTGAGTGTCGTCGGGGTGGGCGATTCGCCCTACAACGACCAGCTCTGGATCGCATCGATCCAGTCCGCGGTCGACAAGCTCATCGTGCAGGATGGGCACAAGCCCGCAAAGACCAAGGTCGCGCTGGTCGGCCATCTCAAGGATGCGTCGAGCTACTATCTCAAGCTGTTTCCGTCCTGGGAGTTCGTCGGCCTGCATGCGGTCGAGAGCATTCACGCGACCGATGTGCGCAACCTCTACTTCGACCCGGAGATGCGCGGACAACTCTCGCCTTCCGATCTGCCCGATGGCACGGCTGCGTTCCTGGACCGCTTCACGCGGACCGAGGACTACGCGGCTTTGTGCGAAGAGCGCGCCTTCCTCATCGACTACCGCGACAAGTACCGCTATGCGGGCAGTGAGTTTCCGCCGATCTACACGACGGTCGATGCGGTGGTGGTCGAGGCGGGACACATCCTGCTGGTGCAGCGCAAGTTCCATCCCGGCAAGGGGACGTGGGCCTTGCCCGGCGGCTTCGTCGGGCAGCACGAGCGGCTGCAGGATGCGGCGGTCCGCGAACTGAAAGAAGAGACGCGGCTGAAGGTGCCGGTGCCCGTGCTCAACGGCAGCATGAAGGCCAGTCATGTCTTCGACGCGCCGGAGCGCTCGCAACGTGGACGCACCATCACGCACGGCTTCTTCTTCGAGTTGTCGCACAACCAGTGGACGGGCCTGTCGGACGTGCGCGCGGACGACGACGCGGCTGCGGTGCGCTGGGTGCCGATCGCGGAGTTCCTCGACATGCAGGAGTGCATGTACGAGGACCACTTCTTCATCGCCAACCACTTTCTGGGCGGCCTGGGCAAGCACTGAGCGCCTGGGCCATTTTGTAGAAACGGCGCCTGGTTGACGGGCGCCAAAGTGAAAGGAGCTTTCACATGTCTCGCAGCAATTTCTCCCCTTCGTCGCTCGGCAGCAACCTGCTGCTGCGCACCGACTCCTACAAGGCGTCGCACTGGATGCAGTACCCGCCCGGGACGCAGACGGTGTTCAGCTACATCGAGTCGCGTGGGGGCGCGTTCAGCCATTCGCTGTTCTTCGGTTTGCAGGCTTACCTGCGCGAATACCTCTCCACGCCGGTGACGATCGACGACGTCGACGAAGCCACGGCGATCATGGCCGCGCATGGCGAGCCCTTCAATCGCGAAGGGTGGCTGCGTCTCATCGAGAAGCATGGCGGGCGCATGCCGGTGCGCATCCGCGCCGTGCCGGAGGGCAGCGTGGTGCCGGTGCACAACGTGCTCGCGACCATCGAGAACACCGACCCGGATTTCTTCTGGCTCACCAGCTACCTCGAAACCGAACTGCTGCGCGCCATCTGGTACCCGACCACCGTGGCCACGCTGTCGGCTGCGGCCAAGGCGACGCTGCTGCGTTACCTCGAAGCAACCTGCGACGACCCGCAAGGGCAGATACCGTTCAAGCTGCATGACTTCGGCGCGCGCGGCGTGTCGAGCCTGGAATCGGCGGCGCTCGGTGGCTTGGCCCACCTGGTCAACTTCATGGGCACCGACACCGTGATCGCGCTGGTCGCGGGGCGGCGCTATTACGACTGCGACATGGCCGGCTTCTCGATTCCCGCGGCCGAGCACAGCACCATCACCGGCTGGGGGCGCGAGCGGGAGTCGGATGCGTACCGCAACATGGTCGCGCAGTTCGGCAAGCCGGGCGCCTTGTTTGCCGTGGTGAGCGACAGCTACGACATCTTCAATGCCTGCGACCGCATCTGGGGCACCGAACTCAAGGACCTGGTCGTGCAGTCCGGCGCGACGCTCGTGGTGCGGCCGGACAGCGGCGAGCCGGCCGAGACGGTGCTCAGGGTGGCGAACATCCTCGCGGCGCGCTTCGGGACCACGACCAACAGCAAGGGCTTTCGCGCGTTGAACAACGTGCGGATCATCCAGGGCGATGGCGTGACCCTCGACTCGTTAAGGCTGTGCCTGTCGAACCTGTACCACAACGGTTTCTCTGCGGAAAACATCGCCTTCGGCATGGGCGGCGGGCTGTTGCAGCAAGTCAACCGGGACACGATGCAGTGGGCGATGAAGTGCTCGGCGATGCAGGTGGAGGGGGTGTGGCGGGATGTGTGGAAGTCGCCTGTGGGGGACATGGGGAAGGCTTCGAAGAAGGGGCGGATCACGCTCACGCGCACCGCGGCTGGAAGCGTTGCGGCTTGCCGCCTCGATGATCTGCCGGATGGTCAGGCCGACATGCTGCAGACCGTGTTCGAGGATGGCGAGATCGTGCGGCAGACCACCTTCGACGAAGTGCGGGCACGTGCGGCGGCGGGTGTGGGGCAGGTGATCACGTCGCGCGCGCCGCTTTGACTTGGTCTTTCCCCTCTCCCTTTGGGAGAGGGCAGGGTGAGGGCACTGGGCCTTGGCAACCGGCGCGGCCTTTGCAATCGCCCGGTGCCCTCACCCCAACCCTCTCCCGGAGGGAGAGGGAGTAAGGCAGCAAGTCAGGCGACGGTCACGCCGACCTTCGCGCCTGACGCAACGATCTCGCCCCAGGTCGCGTCGTCGAGCCAGATGCCTTCGACCTCGCGCGCCACGCGCGCCGCACGCTCCGGTTCGCCCGCAATCTGCACATGGTCGTAGCCCGCGCCCGGTGGGCTTTGGCGCAGCCAATCGACGAAGGCCGTCGCCTCCTGCTCGAAGGCTGCTTGCGTGCCCAGCTTCGAAGGATCGATCAGCACCGTCAGCATCCCGTTGAGCACGGTCCGCGCGGTGTCCGCCGGCCGATGCCAGGTGCCGCCGCCGGTGAGCGCACCACCGAGCAGTTCGCAGGCCATCGCCATGCCATAGCCCTTGTGCTCGCCGAAGGTCATCAGCGCGCCGAACAGCCCGTTGCTCTGCGGCACCACCACCACGCCCGGGTCGTTGGTCGGCGCGCCGTGTTCGTCGATGAGATAGCCATCGGGCACGCGCACGCCCTTGTTGTGGGCGACGCGCATCTTGCCCTGCGCCACCCGGCTGGTCGCGAAGTCGAGCAAGAAGGGCTCTGCGCCCGCCAGCGGAATGCCGATGCAGCACGGGTTGGTGCCGAAGCGCCCGTCACCACCACCCCACGGCGCCACGACCGGCCGCGACAGCACGTTGACGAAGTGCATCGACACCAGCCCCTGCGCCGTCGCCATCTCCGCGAAGTGACCGATGCGCCCCAGGTGGTGCGCGCTGGCCAGCGTGAAGATGCAACTGCCGTGCTGCTTCGCACGCGCGATGCCCAGCTCCATCGCCTGCACGCCGACGATCTGGCCAAAGCCGTGCTGGCCATCGAGCGACATCATGGTGCCGATGTCGATGTTGACCTTCACGGAGGCGTTCGGCGTGAGGCCGCCTTCGGCAATGGCATCGACATAGCGCGGCAGCATGCCCACGCCATGCGAGTCATGGCCGCTGAGGTTGGCCAGCACCAGGTTGTCCGCGACCTGTTGCGCTTCTTCCGGCGTGCTGCCGGCCGCCTTCAGGATGTTGGCGCACTGGGTGCGCAGGACGGCGGCTGCAAGGGTTTGGGGCATGGGGATTCAGAGTCCTCTGGCGTTCAGGTAGATCGAATACAGCGAGGTGGTCGCGGTGATGAAGAGGCGGTTGCGGCTGACGCCACCGAAGCAGACGTTCGACACCACCTCGGGCACGAGGATCTTGCCGATCAAGGTGCCGTCGGGGTCGTAGGCATGCACGCCATCGGCTGCGCTGGTCCAGAGGCGGCCCTTGGTGTCGATGCGGAAGCCGTCGAACAGGCCGTTGGTGCAGTCCGCGAACAGCGTGCTGGCGCCGAGGCTCTTGCCATCGGCATTCACCTTGAAGCGGCGGATGTGCTTGGGCGCGGCGTCGTCATGGCTGGCGCCGGTGTCGGCGATGTAGAGCATCGATTCGTCGGGCGAGAAGGCGAGGCCGTTGGGCTTGACGAAGTCGTCGGCCACCTTCTCGACGGCTCCCGTCGTCGGGTCGACGCGGTAGACATAGCAGCCAGTCACTTCCTGTTCGGCTGCGAGACCTTCGTAGTCCGACAGGATGCCGTAGCTCGGGTCGGTGAACCAGACGCCGCCATCGGAATGCACGACCACGTCGTTCGGCGAGTTGAGCCGCTTGCCCTGGTAGTGCGAGGCCAGCACGGTCTGCGTGCCGTCGGGCTCGTTGCGCACCACGCGCCGGCCCAGGTGCTCGCAACTGATCAGTCGCCCCTGCCTGTCGACCGTGTTGCCGTTGGTGTTGTTCGACGGCTGGCGCCACAGGCCGACGGTGTTGTTGAGTTCGTCGTACCGCATCATGCGGTTGTTGGGAATGTCCGACCACACCAGCGTGCGGTGCGCCGCGAACCAGGCCGGGCCTTCGCACCAGCGCCCGCCGGTCCACAGGCGCACGAGGCGCTCGGGGCCGGGGATGCAGGTGTTGAAGCGCGGGTCCAGGCGCTCGAAGCCCGTACCGTCGAGGATGCCGAAAGCGGTGGTGGCCATTCAATGTCTCCTTCTTCGTGTGAGGTCTTGGTTGAAAAGATGGGCCCGCGCGACGATGGCCCTGCGCGCTACATCACGGCGCCGACTTGCCAGGGCACGAACTCGTTCTGCCCGTAGCCGTGTTTCTCGCTCTTGCTGTGCTCGCCCGAGGCGGTTGCCAGCACCAGCCGGAAGATGCGCTCGCCCATCTCCTGGATCGAGGCTGTGCCGTCGACGATCTCGCCGCAGTTGATGTCCATGTCTTCCTCCTGCCGCTTCCACAGCGTGGAGTTGGTCGCGAGCTTGAGCGAAGGCGAGGGCGCGCAGCCATACGCCGATCCGCGGCCGGTGGTGAAGCAGATCATGTTGGCGCCGCCGGCCACCTGGCCCGTGGCGCTGACCGGGTCGTAGCCGGGCGTGTCCATGTAGACGAAGCCATGCGCCGTCACCGGCTCGGCGTATTCGTAGACGGCCTCGAGATTGCTGGTGCCGCCCTTGGCGACCGCGCCGAGCGACTTCTCGAGGATGGTGGTGAGCCCGCCGGCCTTGTTGCCGGGCGAGGGGTTGTTGTTCATCTCGCCTTCGTTGATGGCGGTGTAGTGCTCCCACCAGGCGATGCGATCGACCAGCTTCTGGCCGACCTCCCGCTTGACCGCGCGGCGCGTCAGCAAATGCTCGGCGCCATAGACCTCGGGTGTCTCGCTGAGGATCGCGGTGCCGCCATGCGCCACCAGCAGGTCGACCGCATGGCCCAGGGCCGGATTCGCGCTGATGCCCGAGTAGCCGTCCGAGCCGCCGCATTGCAGCCCGATCGTGATGTGCGACGCGCTGCAAGGTTCGCGCTTGACCGCGTTGGCGCGCGGCAGCATCTCGTTGATGAGCGCGATGCCTTTCTCGACCGTCTTGCGGGTGCCGCCCGTGTCCTGGATGTTGAAGGTGCGGAAGTTCTCGCCTTCCGACAGCGAGCCTGTCGCCAGCCAGGCGTTGATCTGGTTTGCCTCGCAGCCCAAGCCCACCACCAGCACGGCGGCGAAGTTGGGATGCGTCGCGTAGCCCGTGAGCGTGCGCTCCAGGATCTGCATGCCGAAGCCTTCCGTGTCCATGCCGCAGCCGGTTCCGTGCGTGAGCGCAACGACGCCGTCGACGTTGGGATACGCCGCCAGTGCGGAAGGATTGGTCTTGCGCGAGAAGTGGTCGGAGATCGCGCGTGCCGCGGTGGCCGAGCAGTTCACGCTGGTCAGCACGCCGATGTAGTTGCGCGTGGCGACGCGGCCATCGGCGCGCTTGATGCCGAGGAAGGTCGCCTCCCGCAGCGGTTGCACGGGCTTCACGTCCGCGCCGAAAGCGTAGTCGCGTTCGAAGTGGCCCTTGTCGGGTCCCATGTTCAGGTTCTGCGTGTGCACATGCTCGCCGGCCGTGATCGGCTTGCTGGCAAAGCCGATGATCTGGTTGTAGCGGCGAACCGGTTCCCCGGTGGCGATGTCGCGCATCGCGACCTTGTGGCCGGCCGGGATCAGGCCGCGCACCGCAACGCCTTCGACGGTGGTGCCGCCGACCAGTTGCGCGCGCGCGATGACCACGTCGTCGGCGGGATGGAGTCGGATAAAGGGGGTCATCGTGTTTTCTCCTGTGTGGGCAGGGCGTGAATTCGTGGGGTCAGGAAAGGATTCTTCGGCAAGCGCATTACCAATGGAGTGATGCGGGTCAGGCGGCCTTGGCGCGCCTCCAACTGGCGCTGTAACGTTGATGGGACTTGTCCATGTGCGCATGCATCGCGGCACGCGCTGCATCGGGGTCGCGCGCGACGATCGCGTCCACAATGGCATCGTGCTCCGTGATCGCATGGCGCCAGGACACGGCGTTCTCGAAATAGCCGCCGAGCCGCGTGAACAGCGGGCCGTCACGCGAATCCCAGAAGCCCTGCACCGTCTCGACCAGCACCGCATTGCCGCTGGCCTCGACGATGGCGACGTGGAAGGCGCGGTCGCCTTCCAGCGGCATGACGCTCTGCTCGGACTGTGCACGCATGTTGTCGACGGCGCGGCGCATCGCGTCGAAGTCGCGCTTCTTGCCATGCATCGCGGCCAGTGCGGCGGTCTCGCCCTCGACCACGCGCCGGGCGCGGATCAGTTCGAGCGGGCCCCATTCGGTGACCTCGACGGCAGCGCTGGAACGCTTCGATCGATCGAGCACGTACACGCCTGATCCCGTGCGCACCTCGACCCAGCCTTCAACCTCCAGCGCGATCAACGCTTCGCGCACCGAGGGCCGGCTCACACCCAGCTCGCGCGCCAAGTCGCGCTCCGCCGGCAGCCGCGCGCCGGGCGCGAATTCGCCCTTGGCAATGAGTGCGCGCAACTGGTCGGCGATCTGCCGGTACAGGCGCTTGGGTTCGATGGATTGCAGGGGCACGGGGATGCGCGTAAGGTCGCGGGGCGTTTCAGGCCGGATGTTAAGGGTTGTCCTTAATTGGACAAGTGGTAAGGCCAATTCAGAATACGATCCCGGCCTCGCCGCAGCCATCGGGCGAAACCCTCGGCGGCCGTACCTCTCGGCAACTCGCCACCTCATTCCATCCAGGAGACAGCATGCGACTCAAAGGCAAGACGGCCCTCATCACAGCGGCCGGGCAGGGCATCGGCCGTGCCACCGCGTTGGCCATGGCGGCCGAAGGCGCGCAGGTGTGGGCGACCGACGTCAACCCGAAGTTGCTGGAGAGCTATGCCGGCACCGCCAACGTGCAGACGTTGGTGCTCGACGTGCTCGACAAGGCCGCGATCCAGGCGCTGGTGGCGCGCATGCCGGCGATCGACGTGCTGTTCAACTGCGCGGGCGTGGTGCACAACGGCCCGATCCTGCAAGCCACCGATGCCGATCTCGAGTTCGCCTTCAACCTGAATGTGCGCGCCCAGTTCTGGACCATCCAGGCCGTGCTGCCGCGCATGCTCGCCGCAGGCGCGGGCAGCATCATCAACATGGCCAGCGTTTGCTCCAGCATCAAGGGCCTGCCCAATCGCAACGTCTACGGCACCACCAAGGCGGCGGTGCTTGGGCTGACCAAGAGCGTCGCGGCCGACTACGTGGCGCAGGGCATCCGCTGCAACGCGGTGTGCCCTGGCACCGTCGACACGCCCTCGCTCGGCGAGCGCATCAATGCCAACGAAGACCCGGTAGCCGCACGCAAGGCCTTCATCGCGCGGCAGCCGATGGGCCGGCTGGCGCAGGCCGAGGAGATCGCGCCGGTGGTGGTCTTCCTCGCGAGCGACGAGGCGGTGTTCGCGACCGGCCAGGCCTTCTCGGTCGACGGCGGCATCACGATATGAACCGCCTCGACTTCGACGGCCGTCATGCGGTCATCACGGGCGGCGCAACCGGCCTCGGCTTTGCCATTGCGCAGCGGTTGCTCGATTCAGGCGGCAGCGTCACGCTGTGGGACCGTGACGCAGCGGCCGTGGAAGCGGCGGCGCAACGGCTCGGTGCAAATGCCAAGGCCGTCGCGGTCGACGTGTCCGATGCGGCCGGCGTGGCCAAGGCCGTGCAAGCCACGCTCGCGCAGCGCGATGCGGGCGGCGTGGTCGATGCGCTGGTCAATTCCGCCGGCATCACCGGTCCCAACACGAGCGTGGCCGACTATCCCGTCGATGCCTGGCGCCAGGTGCTCGACGTCAACCTCACCGGCACCTTCCTCTGCTGCCGCGAATGGGTGCCGCACCTGCGCGAACGGCCCTGGTCGCGCATCGTCAACATCGCATCGGTTGCGGGCAAGGAGGGCAATCCGAATGCCAGCGCCTACAGCGCCAGCAAGGCCGGCGTGATCGCGCTGACCAAGTCGCTCGGCAAGGAGTTGGCCAGCACCGGCGTGCGCGTGAACTGCGTGACGCCGGCGGCGGTGAAGACCGCGATCTTCGACCAGATGAAGCCGGAGTTCATCGCCTTCATGCTGTCGAAGATCCCGATGGGTCGCTTCGGCACCCCGGAGGAGATCGCGTCGATGGTCGCGTGGCTCTGCACCGAAGACTGCGCGTTCTCGACCGGCGCGACCTTCGACCTGTCCGGCGGCCGGGCCACCTACTGACCCGCTGCGCTGACTACACTTCCCATCCCTCTCTGAAAGGACTTTCGACATGAAACTTGTGCGCTACGGCAAACCCGGCAAGGAAAAGCCAGGCCTCATCGACGACAACGGACAACTGCGCGACCTCAGCGCCGTGATCCCGGACCTGGGCGGCGCCCAGCTCGACGACAAGGTGCTGGCCAAGATCCGCAAGCTCAAGACCGACAAGCTGCCGCTGGTCAAGGGCAAGCCGCGCCTGGGTTGCCCGGTGGCGAACACGAGCAAGTTCATCGCGATCGGCCTGAATTACGCAGACCATGCGGCCGAGTCCGGCATGCCGATCCCGAAGGAGCCGGTGGTGTTCACCAAGGCCATCAGCTGCATCCAGGGTCCGGACGATCCGGTGATGCTGCCCAAGGGCTCGGTCAAGGGCGACTGGGAAGTCGAACTGGGCGTGGTCATCGGCAAGCGCGCACGTTGGGTGTCGCAGAAGGAAGCGCTGGATTTCGTCGCGGGCTATGTGCTCGTCAACGACGTGAGCGAGCGCGAATGGCAGCTCGAGCGCGGCCTGACCTGGGACAAGGGCAAGGGCTTCGACACCTTCGGCCCGATCGGCCCGTGGCTCGTCACGCGCGACGAAGTGCCCAATCCGCAGAAGCTCGGCATGTGGCTCGACGTGAACGGCGAGCGCATGCAGACCGGCAACACCAAGACCATGATCTTCAACGTCGCCAAGCTGGTGAGCTACGTGAGCCAGCTCAATACGCTGGAGCCGGGCGACATCATCACCACCGGCACGCCGCCGGGCGTGGGCATGGGCAAGAAGCCGAATGCCGTGTTCCTGAAGAAGGGCGACGTGATGACGCTGGGCATCGACGGCCTGGGCGAGCAGCGCCAGGAAGTGGTGCCGTTCAAGCTCTGACCGCTGAGAGTTGAATACGGGAACCGGACGCAGAGGACGCGACGGTTCCGCGAAGGACGCGAAAGGAATTCAGAAGCTTTTCTTCTGGATTCTTCGCGTCCTTTGCGTTTCTTGGCGACCTTCGCGTCTGGTCAAGTCCGCGTGCGGCGATGTTTCAATGCACTCAACGCTGGAATGCGAAATCGACCTCGGGCGCCAGCCCGCTCACGATGTGCGCGATCGACTTCCCCGACCCACAGGCATGCGTCCACCCCAGCGTGCCATGCCCCGTGTTCAGGAAGAAGTTCGGCAGCTTCGTCTTGCCGATCATCGGCACGTTGCTCGGCGTGGCCGGGCGCAGCCCGGTCCAGAACTGGGCCCTCGTCGTGTCGCCGGCACCAGGAAACAGTTGCTCGACGCGCCGCACGATCGCCTCGCAGCGGATGCGATTCAGGTCGCGGTCGTAGCCGTTGAGCTCGGCCGTGCCGGCGATGCGCATGCGGTCGCCGCGACCGTCATCCGAGGTGTAGCGTGAGAACACCAACTTGAACTCATCGTCCGTCAGCGAGACCTGGTAGGCCTTCGACGCGTCCTTCACCGGCAGCGTCACCGAATAGCCCTTGGCCGGGTAGATCGGCAATTCGATGCCCAGCGGCTTCGCATAGATCGGGCTGAGCGAGCCCATGGCCATCACGTATGCATCGGCTTGCAGGCGCTGGAAGCGGCCCTCGATGTCGGTGGCCTCCACATGCTCGACCTTGCCACCGGCCTCGCGGATCGCGGTCACGGTGTGGCTCATGAGGAACTTCACGCCGGACGCTTCGCAGAGCTTGACCAGTTCGCGCGCGAAGCGGTTGGCGTCGCCCGATTCGTCTTCGGCGGTGTAGGTGGCGCCGGCCAGTTGCGGGCGGATGTGGGCCAGCGCGGGTTCGAGCTTGACTGCTTCATCGGCAGAGATCACCAGCCGCTCGCAGCCCAGCGCACGCATCTGTTCGGCCGGCTTCAAGGCGCCGTCGAACTCCTTCTGCGTCGTGTAGAAGTGCAGGATGCCCTGGGTGCGCTGGTCGTAGCCGATGCCGGTGTCGCTGCGCAGGGCCTGCAGCATGCTGCGGCTATAGGTGCCCAGTCGCACGATCTGCTCGATGTTGTGCCGGGTGCGTGCCGGCGTGCACTCGCGCAGGAACTGCAGGCCCCACAGCCACTGGCGCATGTCGGCGCGGATACGGAACAGGAGCGGCGCGTCTTCCTTGCCCAGCCATTGCAGCACCTTCATCGGCGCGCTGGGGTTGGCCCAGGGCTCTGCATGACTGACGGAGATCTGGCCGCCGTTGGCAAAGCTGGTTTCGGCGGCGGGGGTGGCCTGGCGGTCGACCACGGTGACTTCATGGCCGAGCTTCTGAAGGTAATAGGCCGAGGTGACGCCGAGCAAGCCGGCGCCCAACACGATCACGCGCATGGGAGGTCCTTTGAAATGATTTCAAAAGCCGCTCCCCCTGTCCTTGTTACCTGAGAGTTTCGACCGCCGCGCCCGCGGGGGTGTTGCTCCTTCGGTGCATCGGGCGTGTGCCAGATGGCTCTCCAGACGGCGATATCGATGGGTGCAGTACACGACCCTGCGAAAGGTCGACCTGAGCGTTCATGGGAGTTTGCGCCTTCGGTGGAGCGGCCTGGCCGCTCGCTCTCCTGCGGTCGGGATTCTAGGTTCGGCGTCCCGGATCGCCAACACTCCACCGCAGAAGACCGTACTAATCGACCTGGATGTGACCTTGCGACACCACGCGCGCGAACTTCGCGTCCTCGCCTTGCAGGAACTTCGCGAACTCCACCGGGCCGAGGCCCAGGCGCGTGCTGCCGGACTCGTTGAACTTCTGCTGCAGGTCCGGTGTCTGCAGGATCTCGCCCAACTCCTTGTTGATGCGAGTCACGATGGCCATGTCCGTGCCGGCCGGCGCGAACACGCCTTGCCACACGGACACGTCGGCACCCTTCCAGGCCGGCACCTGCGCAAGCGGCGGCACGCCCGGCATCGCGGGCGATGCGGTGTCGCTCATCACGCCATACGCGCGAATCTTGCCCGCCTGCACCTGCTGCATCACCATCGACAGCGGCAGCACGGCCAGGTCGATCTGGTTCCCCGCGAGGTCGCTCACGATCTGTGAGCCGGCACGGTACGGGATGTGCACCATCGAAACGCTGCCGCGCTGCTTGAGCAGTTCGCCGCCCAAGTGCAGCGAAGTGCCGACGCCGGAGGTGGCGTAGCTGTACTTGCCGGGGCTCTTCTTGATCGCGGCGAACAACTCGGTGGCGTTCTGCGCCGGCAGGTCCGGCTTGCCGACCAGCACCAGAGGCTGCGAGCCAAGCAAGGACACGGGCTGCAGGTCCTTCAGGCCGTTGTACTTGACGGTGGCGGGCGTGACCATCTTCGCGATCACGATGGTGCTTTCCACCGACAGCAGCAGCGTGTAGCCGTCGGGCTTGGCGCGGATGGCCTTCTCGGTGCCGATGACGCCGCCCGCGCCGGTCACGTTGTCGATGACGACGGGCTGTCCGAGACGCTTCGCAAGTTCCGGTGCGATCCAGCGGGCCACCACGTCGACGTTGCCGCCGGCGGCATAAGGGACGATGAGCGTGATCGGCCGGCTGGGCCAGGTGTCGGCCAGCGCGGGGAACGCGGCGGCCATCGCCAATGCAGCGAGGGAAGCGCGCAGCGCGCGACGGCGGGAAGTGTGGAAGGTCATGGTCAGTGGACGGTGGAGGTTGCCTGAAGGACGGAAGCGCGATGCGGAAGCGACGCCAGCGAATCGGCCTTGAGTTGCAGGATCTGACGCTCGAACTCGAGGCGCATGGAAGCCTTGGTGTCCTGGCCGAGCCAGCACGCGTCCACGCCACCAAGGCTCAGCGCCGTGGCCTCGCGCCAGCCCCAGCCAAGGCCTTCGATGACGTGACACCAGGTGTGCGCCATGTCGGTGTGGAACATGGTCGGGTCGTCAGTGTTCAGCGTGATGCGCAGGCCGGCGGCACGCATCGCCTCGATGGAATTCAGGCGCCGCGGCAGGTTGGCCGAGACACTGGTGATGCCGCAGGTGGTGAAGTACACGCCGCTGTCGCGCGCCCGCTGCACGGCCTCGGGGCTGGCCATGAGGTTGTAGCCGTGGTCGAGGCGGTCGCAATGGAGGAGGTCGAGGCAGTCATAGAGGTGCGACGGGGGCGCCTCCTGCAAGGTCTGGTTGTCCTCGCAGACGTGCGCCGTCCTGTGCAGGCCGGCCTGCTTGGCGCGCCGGTACAAGTCTTCGAAGTTCGCCGGCGGCCCGGCGCGTTCAGGGCCGTCCAGCCCGATGCCGACCACGCGCTCATGCCGATGCGCGAGCACCATGTCCATTACCTCGTCGGCGTTGGTGGGGCTCCATTCGCGGTCGAAGGCGGCCAGCAGCAGGACCGAAACCGGGAAGTCGCGTTCAACCGCCTCGATGCCGGCGACCAGGCCTTCGACCTGGGTGGCGTAGCTGACGCCGTTGGGCAAGAAGTACTGCGGGTTGAAGGAAATCTCCAGGTGCCGGACATTGCTGCTGCGGAATGCGTCCTCGACGGCCTCGTAGATCACGCGTTAGAAGTCGGTGGCGCGGCGCAGCACGCTGGAGACGAGGCGCAGGACCTCGATGAACTCATAGAAGCCCTTGTAGGCATAGAGCTGGTCCACCGCGCGCGGCAGCGGCACGCCGTATTGGGCGGCCAGCGCGGCCAGCGTAGACGGGCGCAGCGCGCCGGTCAGGTGGCAATGCAGTTCCACCTTGGGCAACCGGGCGATGAGTTCCTGGGTCGAGAGCATGTCGGGGACGTCCTTCAATCCTTCGAATGGCGAACTTCCGACGATAGGCAGTGCCCGTCTGCAACGCCAGACCGCGCGCCGTGATGCAGGTTATGGCGCCGGTGTTATGGGCTCGTTCTTGAGCGCCCGCGCAGTAGCGACCAACTCCGAGCGGAACCAGGCGAGCGCGCGATTGCGGTGGCTGCGTTCGTGCCAGACCATCCGAAAGCGCAGCGGCTTGATCGGCGCCGGGAAGGGCACGATCACCAGCCCTGCGTCGGCCACCAGTTGTCCCGCCAGCAGCCGACCGGTGGCAAAGACGAGGTCGCTGCTGGCCAGCATCTCCGCGGCAAGGCCAAGGTATTGCGTGCGCACCGCCGTGTGAACCGAGACGCCGAGTTCCGACAGCAGTGCGTCCATCACGGTCCCCTGGCCCGGCACCTGCTCCAGCGTGGCGAGGTGCGCCGCACGGCAATAAGCGTCGAGCGTGAGCGGCGCCGCGGCCAGCGGGTGGCCCCTGCGCATCACGCAAACGAAGTCGTCGGCCAGCAGCGGCGTGGCGCGCAGGTGCGGCGGCAGTTCGGGCCAGACCGTGATGGCCGCGTCGATCTCGCCTTCTCCGAGTTGCTTGTAGTGGTCGAAGCGTTCGCCGAGGCCGCGGATGACGATCTCGACCTCCGGCGCGGCCTGCGTCACGCGCCGCACCAGGTCGGCATAGAAGCGGCGCGGCAGGAAGTCGTAGGTGGCGAGGATGAAGCGCGTGCGCGCGATCGCGGGGTCGAAGGCGTCGGCGCCGTCGTGCAGCAGCGAGAGGTCCGAAAGGATGCGGCGCACCGGCGCGCGCAGGGATTCGGCGCGCTCGGTCAGCACCATGCGGTTGCCGACGCGCACCAGCAGTGGGTCGCCGGTCAGGCTGCGCAGCGCGCGCAGGTGCCGGCTGATGGCGGGTTGGGCGATGCCCAGGCGGGCGGCGGCGCCGGACACGCTCGCTTCCAGCAGCAGGGCATGCAGCGTGCGGATCAGCGACTCGTCGAGCCGGCGGTCGGACTCGGTCTCGATGGGGGTGGCGGAGGGGTTCTTCACGGGCGGCGCTCCCTGGTGGCGCCTTGGATCATAGGCGGGCGCATCGCCTTCGACGGCTGTGATTCGTGTCGGCGGAGACGGCATCGAAAGTCGCCAAGTCGCGCAATAGTCCACCAAACTTCGGGGGCTTTGCGCTTCTGCCCGATCCGGTTTCACTGCAAAATAGCACGACCGTTCGTTTTTAAATAAGCATTCATGTCCGCCACCGCCGTGTCCACGAAAGGCTCCCGCACCGCCCAGAAAGGCCAGCAGACCAAGGCCGCGATTGTCGACGCTGCCCTCAACCTGGCCGCCCAGATCGGGCTCGAGGGCCTGTCGATCGGCGCCGTGGCCGAACTCACGCAGATGAGCAAGTCGGGCGTCTTCGCCCACTTCGGCTCGCGCGAGGAGTTGCAGATCTCCGTGGTCCGCGAGTATCACGCCCGCTTTGAGCAGGAGGTGTTCTACGCCGCCATGTCGTCGCCGCGCGGCCTGCCTCGCCTCTGTGCCATGTTCGACAACTGGATGAAGCGCACCTCGGTCGAGATCGACTCGGGCTGCATCTACATCAGCGGCGCCACCGAATTCGACGACCGCCCGGGCCCGGTGCGCGATGCGCTGGTCGAGTCGGTCAGCATCTGGCAGGCCGCCATGTTCCGCGCCGTGCAACAGGCCACGGCCGAGGGCCACTTTCGTGCCGACATCGACGAGCGCCAGATCGCCTTCGAGATCCACGGCCTGATCCTCGCGTCCCACTACGAAGCACGCTTCCTGCACACGCCGGGCTCCATCGAGCGGGCGCGCAAGGGCTTCGAAAACATCCTCAACCGCTTTGCGACACCGTCCGCACCGCGGCTCTCGCCCACTCAGCCGGCGCCTTCGCGCCAAGGCTGATTCCTTTTTCATTCTTTCAATCGACCTGCTCAGGAGCTTTCGCACATGCCTTCCTACACCCCGCCGCTGCGTGACATGCAATTCGTGCTGCATGAAGTCTTTCATGTGGCCGATGAATTCAAGGCCATGCCCAAGCATGCCGAGACCGACGTCGACACCATCAACGCGGTGATCGAGGAAGCCGGCAAGTTCGCTTCCGAAGTGACCTTCCCGCTGAACATCTCCGGCGACGAAGAGGGCTGCACGCTCGACAAGTCCACGCACGAAGTCACCGCGCCCAAGGGCTTCAAGGAAGCGTATGCGCAGTTCGTCGAAGGCGGCTGGCCGGCGCTGTCGTGCGACCCGGCCTTCGGCGGCCAGGGCCTGCCCTACGTGCTGAACCAGTGCCTCTACGAGATGCTCAACAGCGCCAACCAGGCGTGGACCATGTACCCCGGCCTGTCGCACGGCGCGTACGAAGCCCTGCAAGCCCACGGCACGGACGACCAGAAGAAGACCTACCTGCCCAAGCTCACGAGCGGCGAATGGACCGGCACCATGTGCCTGACCGAACCGCACTGCGGCACCGACCTCGGCATGCTGCGCACCAAGGCCGAACCGCAGGCCGACGGCACCTACAAGATCACCGGCAACAAGATCTTCATCTCGGCCGGCGAACACGACATGGCCGAGAACATCATCCACCTCGTGCTGGCACGCCTGCCGGACGCGCCCAAGGGCAGCAAGGGCATCAGCCTGTTCGCGGTGCCGAAGTTCAACGTCAAGGCCGACGGTTCGCTGGGCGATCGCAACCCGATCTTCTGCGCCGGCCTCGAGCACAAGATGGGCATCCACGGCAACGCCACCGCACAGATCGCCATCGACGGCGCCATCGGCACCATGGTCGGCGAGCCCAACAAGGGCCTGGCCGCGATGTTCGTGATGATGAACGCCGCCCGCCTGGGCGTGGGCAACCAGTCGCTGGGCCTGACCGAAGTGGCCTACCAGAACGCGCTGGCCTATGCCAAGGACCGCATCCAGATGCGTTCGCTCTCCGGCGTGAAGGCCAAGGACAAGGATGCCGATCCGATCATCGTGCACCCCGACGTCCGCAAGATGCTGATGACCGCCAAGGCCTACGCCGAAGGTGGCCGCGCGCTGCAGGTCTTCTGCACGCTGCTGCTGGACAAGGAACACCACCATCCCGACGCGAAGGTGCGCAAGGAATCCGGCGAACTCGTCGCGCTGCTGACGCCGATCGTGAAGGCCTTCATCACCGACAACGGCCATATCTCGACCAACGCCTGCATGCAGGTCTTCGGCGGCCACGGCTTCATCAAGGAATGGGGCATGGAGCAGTACGTGCGCGACAACCGCATCAACATGATCTACGAAGGCACGAACACCGTGCAGTCGCTGGACCTGCTGGGCCGCAAGGTGCTGTCGAACAACGGCGCGACGCTGAAGAAGTTCGGCAAGCTGATCGGCGCGCTGGTCGCCGAAGAAGGCGTCAACGAGAAGATGAGCGAGTTCATCACGCCCATCGCCGTGCTCGGTGAGCAACTGACCAAGCTGACGACCGAAGTGGGCTTCAAGGGCTTCCAGAACCCCGACGAAGTGGGCGCTGCCGCTGTGGACTACCTGCGCGTGGCCGGCCACCTGGTGTTCGGCTACCTCTTCGCCCGCATGGCGCAAGTGGCGCTGCGCGAGATCGCGGCCGGCAACACCGACCCGTTCTACGTCGGCAAGCTGCAAACGGCGCGCTTCTACTTCGCCAAGCTGTTCACCGAGACCGCCACGCTGATGCGCAACGCGCGCACCGGCAGCAAGGTGTTGATGGACACCGACGCGGCGCTCGCCTGATCCAAGCAATACAAAACGAGGAGACGACCATGAAGAAGCTTGCACTGACCGCCATCCTTTTTGCAGCCACCGCCACGTCCGCGTTCGCGCAGATGACGCCGGTGGGCGCCTGGCAGACCATCGATGACAAGACCAGCGAGGTCAAGTCGCAGATCCGCATCACCGAATCCGGTGGCGTGGTGAGCGGCCGCATCGAGAAGCTGCTGCGCAAGGACGCCAAGCAGGACGCGGTCTGCGACGAGTGCAGCGACGACCGCAAGGGCAAGCCCATGGTCGGCCTCGAGATCATCCGTGGCGCCAAGAAGGTCGAGGGCAAGGACGTCTGGGAAGACGGCAAGATCCTCGACCCCGAAAACGGCAAGAACTACACGCTTCGCCTGACCCCGATCGAGGGCGGCAAGAAGCTGGAAGTGCGCGGCTCGGTGCTCGGCATCGGGCGCACCCAGACGTGGGTCCGCGTGCAGTAAGAAACATCAGACGGAAATTCAATGTCCCGATTCCAAGTGAAGAAAGTCGCCGTGCTCGGCGCCGGCGTGATGGGCGCGCAGATTGCTGCGCACCTGGTCAACGTTCGCGTGCCGGTGGTGCTGTTTGATCTGGCCGCGAAAGAAGGCCCCAAGAACGGCATCGTCACACGCGCCATCGACAACCTCAAGAAGCTCAAGCCCGCGCCGCTCGGCGACGTGGCCGACGCCTCGCTGATCGAAGTGGCCAACTACGACGACAACCTCGACAAGCTCGGCGAATGCGACCTGGTGATCGAAGCGATCGCCGAGCGCATGGACTGGAAGCTCGATCTCTACAAGAAGATCGCGCCGCACGTTTCGAAGAATGCGATCCTGGCCTCGAACACCTCGGGTCTGTCGATCACCAAGCTCAGCGAAGCGCTGCCTGAAGCATTGAAGCCGCGCTTCTGCGGCATTCACTTCTTCAACCCGCCGCGCTACATGTTCCTGGTCGAGCTGATCAACACGCCGACCACGCAACCGGAAGTGCTGGACCAGCTCGAGGCCTTCGTGACCAGCACGCTCGGCAAGGGCGTGGTGCGCGCGCATGACACGCCCAACTTCATCGCCAACCGCGTCGGCATCGCCGGCATGCTGGCGACGCTGAAGGAAGTCGAGAAGTTCGGCCTGACGCCGGACGTGGTCGACGACCTGACCGGCAAGAAGCTGGGCCGCGCAAGCTCGGGCACCTTCCGCACGGCGGACGTGGTGGGCCTGGACACGCTGGCCCATGTGGTCAAGACGCTGCAGGACAACCTGGACGAGAAGAGCGATCCGTTCTACCCGAACTTCGCGACGCCGCCGGTGCTGGCCAAGCTGCTGGAACTGGGCAAGCTGGGGCAGAAGACCAAGGGCGGCTTCTTCAAGAAGGCCGGCCGCGACATCCTGCGCTTCGACCTGGCCAAGGGCGACTATGTGCCCTCGGGCGAGAAGGCCGATGAGGTCTATGGCCGCATGCTGAAGAAGCCGGCTGGCGAGCGTCTCCGGTTGCTGCGCGAGAGCGAAGGCCCGCAAGGCCAGTTCCTCTGGGCCATCCTGCGCGACAGCTTCCACTACGCTGCGATCCACCTCGCGACCATCGCCGAGAGCGCGCGCGACATCGACTTCGCGATGCGCTGGGGCTTCGGCATGAGGCAAGGTCCGTTCGAGCTGTGGCAAGAAGCCGGCTGGACGCAAGTCGCCCAATGGATCCAGGAAGACATCGATGCCGGCAAGGCGCTGACCAACGCGCCGCTGCCGAAGTGGGTGTTCGAAGGCCCGGTCGCGGAAGCCGGTGGCGTGCACACGCCCGAAGGTTCGTGGAGCGCATCGGCCAACAAGTTCGTGCCGCAGCGCAAGCTGCCGGTGCATGAGCGCCAGTTGTTCCCGGAGAGCGTGCTCGGCGCCAACGCGCCCGACGCCAACCAGGCCGGCACGACGATCAGCGACGAAGGCGACGTGCGCGTGTGGACGCTGGACGACGAAGTGCTCATCGCCAGCATCCATTCGAAGATGCATGCGATCAGCCCCGACGTGGCCGAGGCGCTGGCCGCCGCGGTCGACCTGGCCGAAGCCGAATACAAGGGCCTCGTGATCTGGTCGCCGGACGAAATGTTCTCGGTCGGCGCCGACCTGCAGGCGATGTTGCCGGCCTTCGTGGTTGCCGGCATCGGTGCGGTCGAAGGCGCGGAAGAAGCGCTGCAGCAAACCATGCTGAAGATCCGCTACAGCAGCGTGCCGGTCGTGTCGGCCGTACGTGGCCTGGCGCTGGGTGGTGGTTGCGAACTCGCGATCTACTCGTCGAAGCGCGTGGCCGCGATGGAAAGCTATATCGGCCTCGTCGAAGTCGGCGTGGGCCTGATCCCCGGCGCGGGCGGCCTGACCTACATCGCACGCCGTGCGGCCGAGAACGCGTCGGCATCGACCGGCACCGACCTGCTGCCCTTCCTCACCGAAGGCTTCACCGCCGCGGCGATGGCCAAGGTGGGCACCGGCGCGCTGGATTCGAAGAAGCTCGGCTACCTGCTCGACAGCGATGTGATCGTGCCGAACAAGGACGAACTGCTCTACGTGGCGCAACAGCAGGTCAAGGCCATGGCCGACGCCGGCTATCGCGCCCCGCTGCGCCGCAGCTTCCGCGTGGCCGGCCGCAGTGGCGCCGCGACGATCAAGGGCCAGCTCGTGAACATGCGCGACGGCGGCTTCATCAGCGCACACGACTTCCACATCGCCAGCCTGATCGCCAACGTGGTGACCGGCGGTGATGTCGATGCCGGCTCGCTGGTGACCGAGGAATATCTGATGGCGCTGGAACGCAAGGCGTTCTGCTCGCTCATCGTGCATCCCAAGACGCAGGAGCGAATCATGGGGATGCTGTCGACGGGCAAGCCCGTCCGCAACTGACGCAAGAGTGAACATGAGCGGCGACTCGGCGTCTGGTCCCCTCTCCCGCTCGCGGGAGAGGGCTAGGGTGAGGGCAAGAACCTTGCGCGAATCCCCAACCGACGCCGAATCCCTGCTCTGGTACCACCTGCGCGACCGACGCCTCGCAGGCTTCAAGTTCCGCCGGCAACGCCCCATCGGCCCGTACTTCGCCGACTTCGCATGCCTGGAAGCCAGGCTTGTTGTCGAACTCGATGGCGGCCAGCATGTGGACGAAGCCGGATACGACGAGCGCCGAACGGCGTTGATGAATGCCGAAGGCTTCCACGTCCTGCGCTTCTGGAACAACGAAGTGCTGGCGCAGACGGAAGCCGTGCTGGAAGTCATTCTTCGGGCGCTTCAGGAAGGCGCAGACCCTCACCCCAACCCTCTCCCGCTGGCGGGAGAGGGGGCAAGACACCAGGAACAGATTCAATGAAACAAGTCCAAGACGCCTACATCGTCTCCGCCACGCGCACGCCGATCGGCAAGTCGCATCGCGGTTACTTCCGCAACTACCGCCCCGATGACCTGCTGGCGACCACGCTGAAGGCAGCGCTCGCCGCCGTGCCCAACCTCGACCCCAAGGCCATCGAAGACATCATCTGCGGCTGCGCGATTCCTGAATCGCAGCAGGGCCTGAACGTCGCGCGCATCGGCGCGGTGTTGGCCGGCCTGCCGACCAGCGTCGGTGGCATCACGGTCAATCGCTTCTGTGCGTCGGGCCTGTCGGCCGTGCAGATGGCGGCGGACCGCATCCGCGTAGGCGAAGCCGACGTGATGATCGCGGCCGGCGTGGAAAGCATGAGCATGGTGCCGATGATGGGCAACTCGCCCTCGCTGTCGCCCTCGATCTTCGAGCGTGAAGGCGACGTGGGCATCGCCTATGGCATGGGCCTGACCGCCGAGAAGGTGGCGCAGCAGTGGAAGGTGAGCCGCGAGGCGCAGGACGCGTTCGCGCTGGCCTCGCACCAGAAGGCGCTTGCCGCGCAAGCCGCCGGCGAATTCGCCGACGAGATCACGCCGATCGAAGTCACCGACCGCACGCCCGACCTCGCCACCGGCGAATCGATCGCGAAGAAGCGCACCGTGAGCCTCGACGAAGGCGCGCGCCCCGACACGACGATCGAAGGCCTGGCCAAGCTGCGCACCGTGTTCGCCGCACGCGGCACGGTGACAGCCGGCAACAGCTCGCAGACCTCCGACGGCGCGGGCGCGCTGATCATCGCGAGCGAGAAGGCGATCAAGCAATACGGCCTGACGCCGCTCGCGCGCTTCGTGAGCTTCGCCAGCAAGGGCGTGCCGCCTCACATCATGGGCATCGGCCCGATCGAGGCGATCCCGGCGGCCCTGCGCTATGCGGGGCTGAAGCATGAGGACATCGACTGGTTCGAACTCAATGAAGCCTTTGCAGCGCAGTCGCTGGCGGTCATGAACACGCTGGGGCTGGACCCGAGCAAGGTGAACCCGATGGGCGGCGCGATCGCCCTGGGCCACCCGCTGGGCGCGACGGGCGCGATCCGTTCGGCCACCGTGGTGCACGCGCTGCGCCGCAAGAACCTGAAGTACGGCATGGTGACCATGTGCGTAGGGATGGGGCAAGGCGCCGCCGGCATCTTCGAACGCGTGTAGGACGGCTACTGCGCGGGCGATCTGCGGCGTTGCGGGGCCCGTCAGGAAATCCTCACGACCTGCAGGTCGCTCCGGTTTCCTGACACCCGCGCCTTGCATCTCATCCCGCTCGCTACGCCGAACTTCCGTTGAGGGCGGGGAGGGAGAGAGGACCGGGGTCGACATGGCGCGCGTCGCCTTCATGACGGCTTGAAGGGATCATTGGAGAGACACTGGACTCATGACTGCCACGCACACCTTCGACTCGGCCCTCGCGCTGAAACCCAGCCCTGTACGCGCGGGGCATTACTTCGGCGTCACCAGCCCGGACTACTGGAACATGGTGGGGCCGTTCGGCGGCATGACGGCGGGGATCGTGCTGCAGGCGGTTCTGTCGCATCCGGAGTTGCTGGGTGCGCCGATCGCGATCACGGTCAACTATGCGTCGGCCATCGAAAAAGGCGCGTTCGAGGTGCAGGCCACGCCCGTGCGCACCAACCGTTCGACGCAGCACTGGACCATCCACATCACGCAGGCCGATGCCAACGGCATGCAGCAGGTCAACACCACGGCCACGGTGGTCACGGCCGCGCGTCGCGAGACCTGGCGCGCCAGCGACATCCCGGTGCCCCAGGCGCCGCCGCCGGCGGAGGTCGCGCGCATGGGGATCGGGCCTTCGGGCGTGGCCTGGCTGAACCAGTACGACATGCGGCCGATCAGCGGGCACGTGCCGACCAAGTGGGACGGCAGTGGCGACCACAGCGAAACCCGCATCTGGCTGCGCGATGCCGTGCCGCGTGCACTGGACTTTGCTTCGCTGGCGTCGATGAGCGACATGTTCTATCCGCGCGTCTGGCTGCGCCGGGCGAAGCATGTGCCGGCCGGCACGGTGTCGATCACGACCTACTTCCATGCGGGCAATACCGAACTGGCCGCGGTCGGCACGGGCTACCTGCTCGGCCGCGCGACCGGGCAACGGTTCCACAATGGCTTCTTCGACCAGGCCGCGCAACTGTGGAGCGAGGCTGGCGAGTTGCTGGCCACGAGCAACCAGATCGTCTACTTCAAGGAATAACGATGCCCAAAGCAGCACTCATCGTCGGCGCCGGCGACGCCACCGGCGGCGCCATCGCCCGCCGCTTCGCACGCGAGGGCTACGTTGCCTGCGTCACGCGCCGCAGCCTGGACAAGTTGCAGCCCCTGGTCGCGCAGATCGAGGCCGATGGCGGCGCGGCGCGCGCCTTTGCCTGCGACGCACGCAAGGAAGAGGAAGTGATCAAGCTCGTCGAGGAAATCGAGTCGACCATCGGACCGATCGAGGTGATGGTGTTCAACATCGGTGCCAACGTGCCGGAGAGCATCCTCAACGAAACGGCGCGCAAATACTTCAAGGTGTGGGAGATGGCCTGCTTCTCGGGCTTCCTCAACGGCCGCGAAGTCGCGAAGAAGATGGTGGCCCGCAATGTGCCGGATGGCGCGCACCGCGGCACGATCATCTTCACCGGCGCCACCGCATCACTGCGTGGCGCGGCCAACTTCGGCGCGTTCTCCGGCGCGAAAATGGCGTTGCGGGCACTGGCCCAGGCGATGGCCCGTGAACTCGGCCCGCAAGGCATCCACGTCGCGCACGTCGTGGTCGACGGCGCCATCGACACCGAATTCATCCGCAGCAACTTCCCCGAGCGCTACGCCCTGAAGGCGCAGGACGGCATCCTGAACCCCGACCACATCGCCGACATGTACTGGATGCTGCACGCGCAGCCGCGCGACGCCTGGACGCATGAGCTCGACCTGCGCCCCTGGTCCGAGAAGTTCTGATCACGATGACAACGAAGGAGACGGCATGAGCAAGACAGTGGATTTCTATTTCGACTTCGGCAGCCCGGCCGCCTACCTGGCCGCGACGCAGTTGCCCCACATCGCGGCCGACACCGGCGCCACGATCAACTGGAAGCCGATGCTGCTCGGCGGCGTGTTCCAGGCCACCGGCAACCATTCGCCGGTCGAGATCAAGCCCAAGGGTCCTTACATGACCACGGACCTGATGCGCTTCGCCAAGCGCTACGGCGTGCCTTACGCGCACAACCCGCATTTCCCGATCAACACGCTGCTGCTGATGCGTGCCGCCACCGGCATCCAGGCGCAACAGCCCGAGCGCTTCCCGGATTTCGTGAAAGCGATCTACACCGCGATCTGGGTCGATGGCAAGAACATGAACGACCCGGCCGTGGTCGGCGAGGTGCTGCAAGCTGCCGGCTTCGATCCCGCGGCCGTGCTCGCGCTGGCCAACGCGCAAGCGACCAAGGACCAGCTCAAGGCCACCACCCAGGAAGCCGTCGAGCGCGGTGTGTTCGGCGCGCCGACCATGTTCGTCGGCCAGGACATGTTCTGGGGCCAGGACCGCCTCGACTTCGTCAGAGAATTTCTGGGTGCATGAATAAACCTGCTGCGCGACTCGATCTTGCGACTGCGGTCCTCACCGTACCTGGGTACGGTTCCGGTCCTCCTCGCAACCTCGAGCCGCTCGCTACGGATTCTTCACGCACCCAGTTCCCCTCAATCACCTTGAACGGAAAAGACTCACCATGAGCGACATCCTCGTCCACACCGAAGCCGGTGTGATGACCCTGACCTTCAACCGCGTCGAGCGCAAGAACTCGATCACCGGCGCGATGTACAACGCGCTCTCCGATGCGCTCGAACAGGCGGCAAACGACGCCGCCGTGCGCACCGTGCTGATCCAGGGCGACCCGACCATCTTCAGCGCCGGCAACGACATCGGCGACTTCATGGCGCAGTCGGCCAAGCCGGCGGCGGCGACTGACGCCGAGTCGCCGGCCATCCGCTTCCTGCGCACCATCGCGGCCTTCCCCAAGCCGATCGTCGCCAGCGTCTGCGGCCCTGCGGTGGGCATCGGCACCACGCTGCTGTTCCATTGCGACCTGGTCTATGCGGGCGACAACGCCGCCTTCTCGATGCCCTTCGTCAACCTCGGCCTGGTGCCGGAGGCCGCGTCGAGCATCCTGGCGCCGCAGATGTTCGGCTACCACCGCGCCGCCGAGGCGCTGCTGCTGGGCGAGCCCTTCATGGCAGAGGCCGCCCTGGAAGTCGGCCTGGTCAACCGTGTCGTGCCACCGACCGAAGCCAACGGCATCGCGCAGTCGCAGGCCCGCAAGCTCGCCGGCAAGCCGCTGTCGGCGCTGGTCGAGACCAAGCGCCTGCTCAAGATGGGCCAGCAGCCCGCGGTGCTGGAACGCATCGGCGTGGAGAGCGTGAGTTTCGCCAACGCGATGCGCTCGCCGGCGGCAAAGGAAGCCTTCAGCGCGTTCATGGAAAAGCGCAAGCCGGACTTCTCGAAGGTCTGATCCAGCACGGCGGCGAGCTGGCCGCCCGGGTTCGTTTCCGCGGCGTGGCTCGCGCTAGAGTGCGCGACACAACAATCCGCAGGAGACGAAGCCCATGACCCTCACCAGACGACAAGTCCTTGCCGCCGGCGCCGTGCTCGCCGCGCTCGGCAGCACTGCCCTGGCGCAAACGCCCGCACTCGAAGGCGGCACCCTCAAGATCGTCGTGCCCTATCCGGCCGGAGGCACCTCCGACCGCGCGGCGCGCCTGCTGGCCGATGCCATCGCGCCCAGGCTTGGCGTCACCGTCATCGTCGAGAACCGCGTAGGCGCGGGTGGTCGCCTGGCCGCGCAGCAGGTCTACAAGGACACCTCGGGCCAGAACCTGGTGCTGCTGGCCAACCCGGCCACCATGCTGGTCGCGCCGCTGGTGTTCAAGGACAACGGCTACGACCCCGACAAGGACTATGTCGCGCTCTCGCAGATCACGAGCTACGACTTCGGGGTGGCGGTCGGACCGGCGGTGCCGGTGCGCGAATTCGGCCATCTGCGGGCCTGGATGCAGGCCAACCAGGACAAGGTGGCGGCCGGCGTGCCCGCGACCGGAAGCCTGCCGCACTTCTTTGGCCTGATGCTCGGCGACAAGATGGGGATCAAGATGCCCGTGGTCGGCTACAAGGGCTCCGCGCCGCTCATGAACGACCTGATGGGCGGGCACGTGCCGATCGCCTTCGACTCGCTCGATGCGCTGGAGCCGCTGGCCAAGACGGGCAAGATCAAGATCCTGGCCGTGTCCGGCGTTCGCCGCTCCTCCACGTTGCCCGACGTGCCGACCTTCAAGGAGGCTGGGCTGGACCTCTCGGCCTCGGGCTGGAACGTGGTCTATGCGGCAGCCTCGATGCCGGCCGCGCGCCAGCGCACCATCGCCACGGCCATCCAGCAGGCGATGGCCGACCCGGCCTTGCAGGCCCGCTTCAAGTCGGCGGAGATGGTGCCGGTGGCGAGCAGCAGCGCGCAGACGGTGGCGATGCTGGCCGCCTACAAGGCGCAGTGGGCGCCGGTCGTCAAGAACTCCGGCTTCCAGCCCTGATATATGAAACGAGCGCGAGTATTGCCTGTTCGGGGGCACCCGCGGAACCGGCTTTGCCGGGCCGCTGGGTGCGCCCCCTTGAGGGGGAGCGCCGCAGGCGCATTCGGGGGTGGGTTTCCTTTCAGTCCCGCTCGATCGGCCGCGGCCGGCCGTTCCCGTCGATGGCCACGTAGGTGAATGTCGCCTGCGTCACCTTGATGTATTCGCCCTGCGTCTTGAAGCGCTCGGCGAACACCTCGACCGTCACCGTGACGGAGGTGCGTCCGACCTTCACCAGCTTCGAATAGAAGGACAGGATGTCGCCGAGGCGCACGGGCTGCTTGAACACGAACTCATTGACCGCCACGGTCGCCATGCGCCCCTTCGTATAGCGCGCCGGGATCACGGAGCCGGCCAGGTCGCACTGGGCCATGACCCAGCCGCCAAAGATGTCGCCATTGGCATTGCAATCGGCCGGCATCGGGATGACCTTGAGCACCAGGTCCATGTCGGTCGGCAGGCTCTTGAGGGTCGTGGCCGCATTGGCGCTTGGAGTATGGGACATGGGCACAATCTGAAGAAAACTACATCCACGATTGTCATCCATGCGCCGCAGCGGCGAAACACTCTCTCAACCTTCTCACGCGGGCGCCCACGCGCCGGAGCGCAGCGACCGTTCCGACTGGGCGACCCTGCGCCGCCTGTTCCCCTACCTCTGGCAATACAAGTGGCGCGTGCTCGCGGCGCTGAGCTTCATGGTGGGCGCCAAGGTCGCCAATGTCGGCGTGCCGGTGTTGCTGAAGAACCTGGTCGACACCATGACGCCCAAGCCCGACATGGCGCAGGCGCTGCTGGTGGTGCCCATCGCCCTGCTCGTGGCCTACGGGTTGCTGCGCTTCTCGACCTCGCTGTTTGGTGAATTGCGCGAACTGGTCTTCGCCAAGGCCACCGAAGGCGCGGCGCGCAGCATCTCGCTGGAGGTGTTCCGGCACCTGCATTCGCTGAGCCTGCGCTTCCACCTGGAGCGGCAAACGGGCGGCATGACGCGGGACATCGAGCGCGGCACGCGCGGCGTGCATTCACTGATCTCGATGTCGCTCTACAGCATCGTGCCGACCATCATCGAACTGACGCTGGTGCTGACCATCCTCGGCGTGAAGTTCGATTCGCTGTTCGTCTGGATCACGGCGGTGGCGCTGGTGCTCTACATCACCTTCACCGTGACGGTGACCGAGTGGCGCACCCAGTTCCGCAAGACCATGAACGAGCTCGATTCGGTGGCGCAGAGCCGCGCGGTCGATTCGCTGCTGAACTACGAGACGGTCAAGTACTTCAACAATGAGGAGTTCGAGGCGCAGCGCTACGACGCCAGCCTGGACCGCTACCGCAAGGCCGCGATCAAGAGCCAGCGCACCTTGAGCATGCTCAACACGGGCCAGCAGATGCTGATCGCGGTGAGCCTGGTGCTGATGCTGTGGCGCGCGACCTCTGGCGTGGTCGAGGGGCGCATGACGCTGGGCGACCTGGTGATGGTCAACGCCTTCATGATCCAGCTCTACATCCCGCTCAACTTCCTGGGTGTGATCTACCGCGAGATCAAGCAGAGCCTGACCGACCTCGACAAGATGTTCGTGCTCATGGAAAAGGAGCGCGAGGTGCGCGACGCGCCCGATGCCAAGCCGTTGAATCTGCACCTGCTCCCGCGAGCGGGAGAGGGCCGAGGTGAGGGTACCTCTCCCGACGCCACCGTCCGCTTCGAAGACGTCAGCTTCGCCTACGAGCCCTCGCGCCCCATCCTCAAGCACGTGAGCTTCGAGATCCCCGCAGGCAAGACGGTCGCGGTGGTCGGACCATCGGGGTCAGGCAAGTCCACGCTGGCTCGATTGATGTACCGCTTCTATGACGTCGGAGTCGGGTCGCCCGGCGCCGGCGGCGGCCGCATCACCATCGGCGGCCAGGACATCCGCAGCGTGACGCAGGCCAGCGTGCGCCAGGCCATCGGCATCGTCCCGCAGGACACCGTCCTCTTCAACGACACCGTCGAATACAACATCGCCTACGGTCGCCCCGGTTCCACGCACGAAGAGGTCGTGGCCGCCGCGAAGGCCGCGCGCATCCACGACTTCATTGCCGCCACGCCCAAGGGCTATGCCACGCCGGTCGGCGAGCGCGGCCTCAAGCTGTCGGGTGGCGAGAAGCAGCGCGTCGCCATCGCGCGCACGCTGCTGAAGGACCCACCGATCCTCATCTTCGACGAAGCCACCTCGGCGCTCGACTCCGCCAACGAACGCGCGATCCAGGCGGAGTTGCAGAGCGCCGCGCGGAACAAGACCACGCTGGTCATTGCGCACCGCCTCTCGACGGTGGTCGATGCGCATGAAATCCTCGTATTGGAGGGCGGCGTCATCGTCGAGCGCGGCACCCATGCCGGCCTGCTCGCGCAGGATGGTCGCTACGCCCGGATGTGGTCCATGCAGCAAGTCGAAGCCGCACCTGTCCTCTAGCTTTTCCCAGGAGCCGATACCGAATGTCCGACAAGATTCCATTGCTGGTGGCCACCACGCTCTCCAGCGAACACCAGGCCCGCCTCGCAGAGCACTACGACATGCGCTACGCGCCGACCGCCGCCGATCGCGTCGCCGCCATCGCCGAGCGCGGCGCGGAGTACCGCGTGGTGCTGACCATCGGCGTGCTCGGCGTCACCGCCGCCGAGATGGCCGCCATGCCCAAGCTCGAGTTGATCTGCTGCATGGGCGCCGGCTTCGAACTGGTCGACCTCGACGCGGCCCGTGCGCGCGGCATCGTGGTCGCGAACGGGCAGGGCACCAACGACGATTGCGTGGCCGACCATGCCTTCGGCCTCGTCATCGCCGCGGTGCGCAATTTCCGCATGCTCGACCAGAAGTGCCGCGAAGGCGTGTGGCGCCTCGCGATCCCGCAACCGCCCAATGTCTCCGGCAAGCGCCTGGGCATCCTCGGCATGGGCACCATCGGGCAGAAGATCGCGCGGCGCGCGGCCGGCTTCGACATGCCCGTCGGCTATCACAACCGCAAGCCGAAGGAAGGCTCGCCGCTCCCCTACTTCGACAGCCTGAAGGCGCTCGCCGAATGGGCCGACGTGCTGGTGTGCGCGGCGCCCGGCGGCCCGGCGACGAAGCACATCGTCAATGCAGAGGTGCTCGATGCGCTGGGGCCCAAGGGCTTTCTCGTGAACATCGGCCGGGGCAGCGTGGTCGATACGGAGGCGTTGGCCGCAGCCCTGCGCGAGCAGCGCATCGCCGGTGCCGGCCTCGACGTCTACGAGAGCGAGCCAAAGCCTCCCGAGCAACTCATCGGCTTCGACAACCTCCTCATCACTCCGCACCTGGCCGGCTGGTCGCCGGAGGCGACCGAGGCGTCCTTCCTGCGTTTCCTGGCCAATGCAGAGGGGCACTTCTCCGGACGGGGCGTGGTGACGGCCGTCCAGTAGCCAACCCCAGGGCGCCTGCGACTCCCGGGCAGCCGCTCGAGGCGGCGGTTCCGTGGCTGTGCGCCCGTCGCTTCGCCCCTTCCCGGTGCGGGCGCTTCCCAATCGGTGGATCGGATGAAAAGCCCGCCAGCGTGGACCGAACCCGCGGCGTGGAATATCGGTGCAATCGCGGATGACGGCCCGCCACGGATGCTGCTATGGTGCTTCCAGGGGAGGTTGCAGTTGGCAACTGTTTCCAATTGCAACCAGGGAGAGCCGGGATGTCGCATGCAGCCATTGACTTCCTCACGTACAGGGTGGACGTGTTCAGCCGCAAGGCCAAGGCGCTCGCATCGGACATCTATGAACAGTCGTGCAGCGTGAGCCTGCGCGAACTGCGAGTTCTGCGGCTCGTGGCCCATCAACCGGGTATCACCCAGGGCGAGGTCGCCGGCCTCGCAGAACTCGAGAAATCAAGCAGCTCCAGGATCGTCAAGGCGCTCGCCGAGCGCGGACTGATCGTGCGCGAAACCGGCGCGCAGGACGCCCGGTCGGGCCACCTGTTCCTGACCGAGTACGGGCAGGACGTGGTCCGGCGCGCCGAGCGCGTGGGTCGGAGGATGGAGAAATCGATGCTGTCCGTTCTGTCCGATGCGGAACTTCAATCCTTCGAGCAATGCCTGGCCCGGTTGACGGCCAGGGTCGAGATCGACATCGATTCCGCCCAGGAACGGTTCCTCTGAAATGCGCCAATCTGGTGCCGACATCGGGAAATCCCCGGGATCGTCAGATGGCACGGATGCTGCTAATGTTCATACATAGTTGCAGCTAGCAACTATTGCCGATAGAAATAAAAAAGGAGAGATGCATGTCACGCCCCGCCATAGATTTCCTGACCTTCAGGATGGACGTCGTCAACGACCAGGCCAAGCAGATGGCTTCCGCCATCTACGAGGAGGCCTGCGACGTGAGCCTGCGCGAGCTTCGCGTGCTGCGGCTGGCCCATCGCCGGCCCGGCATCACGCAGGGCGAGGTGTCCAGCGAGGCACGGCTCGAGAAGACGCTGGTGTCCAAGTTGGTGACTGCGCTGGCACGGCGCGAGTTGCTGGTGCGCCAGATCGGCACCGAGGATGCGCGCTGGGTGCAGTTGCACCTGACCGCGAAGGGCCGCGAGATCGTCAAGGAGTGCGATCGCCTCGGCCGGAAGATGGAGAAGTCGTTGCTGTCGGTGCTCAGCAGCGAAGAGGTCGAGGTGTTCGAGGCCTGCCTGGCCAAGCTCGCCGTCCAGGTCGAGTCCGGATTCGACGTCTTGCCACGCAAGAAGCCCCGCTGATTTTTGTTGTCGCGTCTCTGCGACCTGTTTTTCACCTTAGGAACTGCCAGCCATGTCATTGAAGAAGTCCCTCCTCACCCTCCTTGTCGGCGGCCTGATGTCGACCGCTGCCGGCGTTGCGCTGGCGCAGGATGCGCCCAAGGTCCTGCGCATGGTGCCGCAGTCCGACCTGAAGATCCTCGACCCGATCTGGACCACCGCGTTCGTCACGCGCAATCATGGCTACAACGTGTACGACACGCTGTTCGGCGTCGACATCAAGGGCAAGGTCAGCCCGCAGATGGTGGGCGACTACAACAGCAGCGCCGACGGCAAGACATGGACCTTCACGCTGCGCGACGGCCTGGCCTTCCACGACGGCAAGCCTGTCACTTCGGCCGACGTCATCCAGTCGATCAAGCGCTGGGCGCAACGCGATGCGCTGGGCCAGAAGATGATGGCCGCCATGGGCAGCATGGACGCGAAGAACGACAAGACCTTCGTGATGACCTTCAAGGAGCCCTTCGGCATGGTGATCGAGGCGCTCGCCAAGCCATCGGCCAATCCGCCGTTCATCATGCCCAAGGCCGTGGCCGAGACGCCGGCCGACCAGCAGATCAGCAGCACCGTCGGCTCCGGCCCCTACATCTTCAAGACCGACGAATACCGCCCGGGCGAGAAGGTCGTCTACATCAAGAACACCAAGTACGTGCCGCGCAAGGAGCCGGCCTCGGGCACAGCCGGCGGCAAGATCGTGAACGTCGACCGCCTGGAGTGGATCGTGCTCAACGATGCGCAGACGCAGGTCAACGCGCTCACCAACGGCGAAGTCGACATGCTCGAGATCTCCCCGCCGGACCAGTACGCGACGCTCAAGGACAACCCCAAGATCGAACTCGGCAAGCAGGTGCCGTCGGCCTCGTTCGCCTTGCACCTGAACCGCATGGTGCCGCCCTTCAACAACGTGAAGATCGCGCAGGCCGCGTTCATGGCGGTGAACCAGGAGGCGTTGCTGCGTGCGCAGATGATCAGCAAGGACCTCTACAAACCCAATCCCTCGATCTATCCGCTGGGCTCGACCTACTGGTCCGACAAGACTTCCTACTTCACCGGCAAGCCGCAGTTCGAGAAGGCAAAGGCGCTGCTGAAGGAGGCCGGTTACAAGAATGAGCCGATCGTGCTGATGTACCCGGCCAACTTCACCTCGCTCAACAAGCTGCCGCCGGTGATGGCCGCCTTGCTGAAGCAGGCTGGCTTCAACGTCGACATGGTCTCGATGGACTGGCCGACGCTGGTCGCGCGCCGCGCGGTCAAGAAGCCGGCGGCGGAAGGCGGCTGGAATGCCTTCATCACGGCCTGGAGCGTGGCCGACAACATGAACCCGATGTTCTTCGCACCGATGACCGGCAATGGTGAGAAAGGCTGGTTCGGCTGGACCACCGACGAGCCGCTGGAAAAGCTCAAGGGCGAATTCCTCGCCGCCACCACCGAGGAGCAGCGCAAGCCGCTGGCGACTGCCATCCAGGAACGCGTGATCGACGCGGCTGTGTATGCGCCGATCGGCGAGTGGACCTTGTATTCGGCACTGCGCAAGGACGTGGTCACCGGCCTGATCCCATCGCCCGTCGGTGTGTTCTGGGGCCTGAAGAAGAACTGAGCACGGCCCCATGCTGAGCTTTCTCCTGCGGCGCATCGTCGCCACGATCCCGGTGCTGGTCGTCGTGGCCCTCATCGTGTTCCTCATGACGCGGTTGGCGCCGGGCGATCCGGCGGCCAACATCGTCGGCGACAACGCGACCACGGAAAACTTGCAGAAGGTGCGCGAGAACCTGGGTCTCAACGATGCGTTGCCCACGCAGTTCGCACGCTGGGGCTGGAAGGTCGTGCAGGGGAACCTGGGCGAATCCTTCTTCATGAAGAAGCCGGTGACGGAACTCATCGCGCAGCGCATCGAGCCGACCGTCTCCCTGGCCAGTGTCACGCTGCTCTTCACCATCCTGATCGCGGTGCCGCTGGGCGTGATCGCGGCCTGGCGGCATGGGGGCTGGCTCGACCGCGGGCTCATGGGCTTCTCCGCGCTGGGCTTCTCGATACCGGCCTTCGTGATCGGCTATGTGCTGATCTGGATCTTCGCGCTGAAGCTGCAATGGCTGCCGGTGCAGGGCTACAACCGGATAGGGGACGGTGTCGGTCCGTGGCTGCGCAACCTGATCCTGCCGGCGATCACGCTGTCGATCATCTACGTGGCACTGATCGCCCGCGTGACGCGCGCCGCCGTGGCCGAGGCCATGACCGAGGACTATGTGCGCACGGCACGCGCCAAGGGCATCTCCGAAGCGCGCGTGCTCATCAAGCACGGGCTGGCGAATGCGGCGGTGCCAATCGTCACGGTGATCGGCATCGGCATCGCGCTGCTGATCGGCGGCGTGGTGGTGACCGAATCGGTGTTCGCGATTCCGGGGCTCGGGCAACTCACGGTCGATGCGGTGCTGTCGCGCGACTTTCCGCTGATCCAAGGCATCACGCTCTTCTTCTCGGTGATCTACGTCGCCGTCAACCTGCTCGTCGACATCAGCTACCTGGTGTTCGATCCGCGCATCCGCTACTGACCGCGCGTCGAGGAACAAGAGAAATGACCGACATGACTTCGGCGCTCGACGAGGCACCCCTGCCCGTCGAGGCGGCGGTACCCGCGAAGAAGCGCCGACCGCTGTGGAAGCGCGTGCTCGACAACTGGTCGGTACGCATCGGGGGCAGCGTGCTGGTGGTGCTGATCCTCATGGGCATCGCCGCGCCGGTGCTGGGCACCATCGACCCCGGCGCGATCGACCCGGGCAGCGCCAACCTGCTGCCCGGCACGCGCGGCGAGTTCAACAGCCTGGACGGCAACACCTTCGAGCACCTGTTCGTGATGGGCACCGACAGCCTGGGCCGCGACATCTGGAGCCGCACGCTGTACGGCGCCCGCGTGTCGATCACGGTGGGCATCGCGGTGGCGCTGTTCACGCTGGTGTTCGGCCTCGCGGTCGGGCTGATGGCCGGCTATTTCCGGCGGCTCGACGGCATCGTGATGCGGCTCATGGACGGCGTGATGGCCATCCCCGGCATCCTCTTTGCGGTGAGCCTGGTGGCGTTGTTCGGCGGCACGCTGCCGATCGTGATCTTCGCGATTGCCGTGCCGGAAATCCCGCGCATGGCGCGGCTGGTGCGAGCGGTGGTGTTGAGCGTGCGCGAGGAGCCGTATGTGGAAGCGGCCATCGCACTCGACACGCCGACGTGGAAGATCCTGCTCAAGCACATCATGCCGAACGCGATCGCGCCGATGATCATCCAGGGCACCTACGTGTGCGCGACGGCTATCCTGGTCGAGGCCATCCTGTCCTTCCTCGGCGTGGGCCTGCCTGCCGAGATGGCGACCTGGGGCAACATCATGGCCGAGGGCCGTGCGCAGTTCAACCAGTACCCGCACAACGTGCTGTTCCCCGGCATCTTCCTCGCGCTCACGGTGCTGTCGGTCAATGTGATGGGTGATGGCTTGCGCGACACGCTCGACCCCAAGTTCAACAAGCGAGGCGAGTGAAGCCATGAACGCAAGCACTTCCTCCACGCCAGTCCTCGCGGTGCGCGACCTCGCCATCTCGCTGCCGCGCGGCGGCGACCGGCCGCATGCGGTCGAGAAGATCAGCTTCGACGTGCCGCCCGGCAAGATCGTCTGCCTGCTCGGCGAATCGGGCTCCGGCAAGTCGGTCATCGCCAATGCCGTCATGGGCCTGCTGCCTTCGGGACTCACGCCCACGGCGGGCTCGATCAAGCTGCAAGGCAAGGAACTTGTCGGCGCGCCGCAGAACGAGTTCCGCGACCTGCGCGGCCCCTCGATGGCGATGGTGTTCCAGGAGCCGATGACCGCGCTGAACCCCGTCATGACCTGCGGCGACCAGATCGACGAGATGCTGGTGCAGCACGTGCAGATGGGCGCGGCCGAGCGTCGGCAGAAGATCCTCGCGATCATGGCGCGCGTGAAGCTGCCGGAGCCGGAACGCATCTACGCCTCCTATCCGCACCAGTTGAGCGGCGGCCAGCGCCAGCGCATCGTGATCGCCATCGCGCTGATCCTCAGGCCGGTGCTGCTGATCTGCGACGAGCCGACCACCGCGCTCGACGTGACCACGCAGGCCGAGATCCTCAAGCTCATCCTCGAGTTGCAGACCGAGAACGGCACCGCGGTGTTGTTCATCACGCACGACTTCGGCGTGGTGGCGGAGATTGCCGACGAGGTGGTGGTGCTGCAACTCGGCCACATGATCGAGAAGGGCGACAAGCACGAGGTGCTGACGCGCCCGCGCGAGCCCTACACGAAGATGCTGCTCGATGCGGTGCCCGAGTTGGCCTCGCAGGCGCGTGCGCCGGTCGCCGACGCGGAGCCGCTGCTCGACGCGAAGAACATCTGCAAGACGTACACCACCGGCTCCTGGCCCGGCAAGCGCCGCACGGTGAACGCGGTGCGCGACGTCTCGCTCAAGGTGCGTCCGCGCGAGACCGTGGGCATCGTCGGCGAATCGGGCTCGGGCAAGTCGACGGTGGCGCGCTGCATCGCGCGGCTGATCGATCCGACCTCGGGCGACATCCATGCCAGCGGCAAGTCGGTGGGGCATCTGAAGGGGCGCGGCCTGTCGCCTTATCGCCGCGACGTGCAGGTGATCTTCCAGGACCCGTACCGCTCCCTGAACCCGCGCCAGACCGTCGGTGATTCGATCATCGAAGGGCCGCTCAACTTCGGCGTGAGCCGCGACCAGGCCTGGAAGGAGGCGGAAGACCTGATGCACCTGGTGCGCCTCAAGCCCGAGGCACTGCGCCGCTACCCGAGCGAGTTCTCGGGCGGGCAGCGCCAGCGCATCTCGATTGCGCGTGCACTGGCCTGCAAGCCCAAGCTCATCATCGCCGACGAGGCCGTGTCGGCGCTGGACGTGTCGGTGCAGGCGCAGATCCTGAAGCTGCTCGACGAGATCCAGCGCGCGACCCACATCGGCATCCTGTTCATCACCCATGACCTGCGCGTGGCCAGCCAGATCTGCGACCGCGTGATCGTCATGCACCAGGGCCAGATCGTGGAGCAGGGCGCGGTGTCGGACGTGTTCTTCCAGCCGAAGCAGGACTACACGCGCCGGCTGCTGGCGGCTGCGCCGGGGCGCGACTTCGCCTTCCACCGATCCTGAGATTCCGTGCCGACACAGGGACCACAAGAAAAAATTCTGCTCACCCAAAGGACCTGACTTGAGAGTCTTCATCGCCGGTTTCCAGCACGAAACCAACACCTTCGCTCCCACCAAGGCCGACTGGGCCGCCTTCGAAGCCGGCTCGGCCTTTCCGCCGTACCGGCGCGGCCAGGCCATCATCGACGCCTACCGCGGCCTGACGCTGCCCATCAGTGGCTTCATCGACCATGCCGAGGAACGCGGCTGGACGCTGGCGCCATCGGCATGGGCCGGCGCCGTGCCGTCGGCGCATGTCACGAAGGATGCCTTCGAGCGCATCGCCGCGGCCATCGACGAAGACCTGGTGGCGGCATTGGCCAGCGGCCCGGTCGACGCGGTGTACCTCGACCTGCACGGCGCCGCCGTCACCGAACACCTGGAAGACCCGGAAGGCGAACTGCTCGCGCGCATCCGTGCGCGTGTGGGCGCGGCGGTGCCGATCGTCGCCAGCCTGGACCTGCATGCCAACGTCACGCGCCAGATGCTGGACGTGTCCGACGCGCTCGTCGCCTACCGCACCTATCCGCACGTGGACACGGCCGACACCGGCCGGCTGGCGGCAAAGCTGTTGGAGCGTCGCCTGGCGCGCGGCAGCAAGGAGCCGATGGCCGTGCGCCGCCTGTCATTCCTGCTCTCGCTCAATGCGCAGTGCACCATGATGGCCCCGGCTGATGGCGTGTATGAAACGCTCAAGTCGCTCGATGCGAAGCACGACAGCGTGCTGAGCTTTGCCATGGGTTTTCCGGCTGCCGACATCTCGGAATGCGGACCGGTGGTCTGGGGCTATGGGGACGAGGCCGAGCCGGCCGCGCAGGCGCTGTTCGAGCGCGCCGACCAGCCGCGCAGCCAATGGATCCTCGACATCCTCTCGCCCGAGGCCGCGGTCTCCAAAGCCATGGCGCTGGCCGCCGATGCCGGCAAGCCCGTAGTCATCGCCGACACGCAGGACAACTCCGGCGCCGGCGGCGACAGCAACACCACCGGCATGCTGCGCGCGCTGCTCGCGCTCAAGGCTGGCGAGCGCATGCCGGGCAAGGTGGCGATCGGCCTGCTGTTCGACCCCGAGGCCGCCGCCGCCGCGCATGTCGCCGGCGAAGGCGCGCAGATCGACGTGACGCTGGGCAAATCGGTGCCGACCTGGGCGGGGCAGTTCAGCGATCCGCCGGTGCCGGTGCGCGCCGTCGTGCGCAAGCTCAGCGATGGCAAGGTCATGATGAAGGGGCCGATGGGGCGGGGCAGCAAGGTCTCGCTCGGCCCCAGCGCCTGCCTCGACGTCGACGGCGTGCTCGTCGTGGTCAGTTCCCAGAAGACGCAGATGCTCGACCGCGAATTCTTCCGCTATGTCGGCATCGAGCCGGAAGCCATGAAGATCCTGGTCAACAAGAGTTCGGTGCACTTCCGCGCCGACTTCACACCCATCGCCAGCACCATCCTCGTCGCCAAGGCCGCCGGCCCGATGGCGGTGGAGCCGGGCGACCTGCCGTGGACGCGCTTGCCCGCGACGATGGCATTGCGTCCTTGAACCGAGGCACGCCATTTTTCAAGACAACGAACAACACAACGCTCAAGAATCACCATGCCCAAGACACCCGACCACTACCTGAAGTACATGCGCGAACACGCCGCCGAGTTCATCACGGTGCGCCAGACCATCCATGAGAACCCGGAGCTCGGATTCGAGGAACATGCCACCAGCGCACTCGTCGCGGAGCGGCTCAACCGGTGGGGCTACAAGGTCGAACGCAACATCGGCGGCACCGGCCTGGTGGGCCAGATCAAGCGCGGCAACGGCACGCGCAGCGTGGGCATCCGCGCCGACATGGATGCGCTGCCCATCGAGGAAAAGACCGGCCTCGCCTACAGCAGCAAGCGCCCCGGCATCATGCATGCGTGCGGCCATGACGGCCACACGGCCATGCTGCTCGGCGCGGCCAAGTACCTCGCACAGGAGGGCGACTTCTCCGGCACCCTCAACCTGATCTTCCAGCCGGCGGAAGAAGGCATGGGCGGCGCGGTGCGCATGATCGACGAGGGCCTGTTCGACAAGTACCCCTGCGATTCGATCTACGCCATGCACAACATGCCGGGCCGGCGCCAGGGCGACCTGGTGTTCCGCGAAGGTTCGGCGATGGCGTCATCCGACTACGCGACCGTCACGCTGCACGGCGTGGGCGGCCACGGTGCGCTGCCGCATTTCGCCAAGGACCCGGTGGTGGCGGCGGCCAGCATCATCATGGCGCTGCAGACCATCGTCTCGCGCAATGCCGATCCGCAGGAGATGGGGATCGTCACCGTGGGCGCCATCCACGGCGGCAAGGCCAACAACGTGATCCCGCAGACCGTGACGATGGAGATCAGCGTGCGGGCGCTGACGCGCGAGATGCGCGTGATGCTCGAGCAGCGGCTCAAGGCCATCGTGATCGCCCAGGCGGAGAGCTTCGGCGTGCGCGCGGAGATCGACTATCGCAAGGGCTATGCGGTGCTGGTCAACACACCGGATGAAACCGAGTTCGCCCGCGGCATCGGTCGCGCGCTGGTGGGCGACGCGCATGTGGAGCCGCAAGGCCCGGCCGTCACCGGCAGCGAGGACTTCGCCTTCATGCTGGAGAAGCGGCCCGGTTCCTACCTTCTGATCGGCAATGGTCGCGACAAGGAACACGGGGCGTGCATGGTGCACAACCCGGCCTACGACTTCAACGATGGCAACCTGCCGATCGGGGCCGCGTACTGGGCGTTGCTGGCGGAGACTTACCTGGTCTAAGAAGGTGTGAATCTTTCTACTGCGGACGCCGATCTCGGGTCTGCGGTGTTGGCTCCGGCATGACAAGCGCTTCGCGCAGTTGTCAGCCTCGCCGCAACTGCGTTGTCACCGCACGGGAGTGCGGTTCCGCTCCGCGAACCGGCCTCCCGGCTGGCGCCCTCGCTACGAAATCTTCACACCTTCTGAGCCGGGGTCAAGACAGGGGGCTGCATTCCTGACCACGCGCATGCCTTGTCGTAGGCATGCCCTAAGCGCAGCACTGCCAGGTCGGCATTGATCGGCCCGGCCAACTGCAGCCCCATCGGTAGCCCCTGCGGCCCGAAGCCCGCGCGCAGGTTCAGCGACGGCACGCCCGCCAGCGTGAAGGGCGTGACGATCTCCATCCAGTGGTGGTACGTCTTGCTCGGCACGTCGGCGACCTTCGGCGGCCAGTGCATCTCGGCGTCGAAGGGGAACATCTGGGCGGTCGGCGCGACGAGGAAATCGAAGCGCTCGTAGAGCCGCACGAAGGCCCGGTACACATTCGACCGGAACACCGTGGCCTGGTGCAGTGAAGCAGCATCGAGCTGCTTGCCCTGTTCCATTTCCCACAGTGCCTCGGGCTTGATCAGCGCGCGGTACGCCGGGTCGGCACCCATGGCGCTGAGCTTGCCGCTGACGATGAGCTGGCGCAGGCGCAGCCAGGCCGTCCAGTTCTGTTCGCGCGGAACGTCCAGCACGCAGGGCTCGACCTCGCAGCCGAGCGCCTCGAAGGTCTTCAGCGCGGATTCGCAGAGCTCGCGCACGCCGTCTTCGAGGGGCAGGTCCGGCCAGATGCTGCCGAGCCAGCCGATGCGCAGGCCCTTCTTCACGTCGCCGTCCAGGTCGAGCGCGTCGGCCGAGGGCAAGGGGTCGGTCATGGACAGCGGCACGCGGGTGTCGAAGCCGGCCTGCACGCAGAGCAGGCGCGCCGTGTCTTCCACCGTGCGGGCCATCGGCCCCTCGATGCCCAGTTGCTGGAAGAACAGGTCGTCGTCGGGTGAGCCCGGCACGCGGCCGCGCGAGGGGCGCATGCCGATCACGTTGTTGAAGCCGGCCGGGTTGCGCAGCGAACCCATCATGTCGCTGCCATCGGCCACCGGCAGCATGCCCAGCGCCAGCGCTACGGCCGCGCCGCCGCTGCTGCCGCCGGCTGTCTTGCTCGGGTCCCAGGCATTGCGCGTGATGCCGAAGACCTGGTTGTAAGTGTGTGAGCCGAGGCCGAACTCCGGCGTGTTGGTCTTGCCGATGATGACGGCGCCGGCCGCGCGCGCACGCGCGACGTGCAGGCTGTCGGTGCGCGCAGGCGTCTTGGGTGCGAGTGGCGAGCCCATCGAGGTGGGCAGGCCGATCGCATGGCTGAGGTCCTTGACGGCCAGCGGGAAGCCGTGCATCCAGCCCATGCGCTCGCCGCGCGCGAGCTGCGCGTCGCGCTCGCGGGCATCGGCGAGGCAGGCTTCGGAATCGCGTCGCGAGACGATCGCGTTGTAGCGCGGGTTGAGGGCGTCGATGCGCGCAAGCGAGGCTTGCATGACTTCGACACAGGACACCTCGCGGCGCGCGATGCGGCGGGAGAGGTCGGTGGCGTTGAGTTCGTTCAGTTCGTTGGTTGGCATGGCCTGGGCATCCTAGCCCTCTCGCACCTCACCGCAAGTCGCGGGGTTTTGGCGTTTTCCCTGCCTCGGCGAGGGATTCCAAGCCCATGCCGGAAGAACATAATCCTTCGACTTATGGAAACCAAGTGGCTGGAAGATTTCGTCAGTCTGGCGGAGACGCGCAGCTTCAGCCGCTCCGCGCAATTGCGGCATGTGACGCAGCCGGCTTTTTCGCGGCGCATCCAGGCGCTGGAAGGCTGGGCCGGCACCGACCTGGTGGACCGCACCTCCTATCCCACCAGCCTGACCCCCGCAGGCCAGACGCTTTACGGCCAGGCGCTCGAAATGCTGCAAGGGCTGCAAAGCACGCGCGCCATGCTGCGCGGCCACACCGCGGCGGCGCAGGACGTCATCGAGTTCGCGGTGCCGCACACGCTGGCCTTCACCTTCTTCCCGGCCTGGGTCACGATGCTGCGCGAGCGCTTCGGGCCGATCAAGAGCCGGCTCATCGCGCTCAACGTGCATGACGCGGTGCTGCGCCTGGTGGAGGGCAGCTGCGACCTGCTGATCTCCTACCAGCATCCTTCGCAGCCGCTGCAGCTCGATGCCAACCGCTACGAGATGGTGAGCCTGGGCAACGAGCGCGTGTCGGCCTGGGTCAAGCCCGATGCCGATGGATCGCCGCGCTACCGGCTGCCGGGCCGTGCGGGCCGGCCGCTGCCGTACCTGGGCTATGCGCCGGGCGCGTACCTGGGCCGCGTGGTGGACCAGTTGCTCAAGGAGTCGGGGACCGCGATCCATCTCGATCGGGTGTACGAGACCGACATGGCCGAAGGCCTCAAGGTGATGGCGCTGGAAGGCCATGGCATCGCCTTCCTGCCCGAGAGCGCGGTGCGGCGCGAGGTGAAGGCGCGCCGACTGGTGAGCGCGCTGCCGCCGGAAGTGCAGGGGCTGGATGTCACGCTGGAGATACAGGCCTACCGCGAGTTGCCCAGTGCGCCGCCAGCGGCCAAGACGTCGGGTCGCGCGGGAAAGGGCAGCGCCGTGGAAGCCGCGCCGGCCGGCAAGAGCGCGGCCGATGCGTTGTGGGCCTACCTGAAGGCCAACCCCGTGGCGGTCGCACGCGGCAGCGGCGCCTGACCAAACTATGACAAGCGCGCATGACGGCGCGCGCATACGGCATTGGCGCTGGCCGGCTCGCAAAACTACAGTCGCCGCACTTCTTCAACGCGAGGTCAAGCCATGGATTCCACCTTCCGCACCGAGCACGATTTCCTGGGTGAAAAGCAGATTCCCGCGGCCGCCTACTGGGGCGTGCACACGGCCCGCGCGGTGGAGAACTTCGCGATCTCCGGCACCCGCATCTCGGCGATGCCGGACCTGGTGCGCGCGCTGGCCCATGTGAAGAAGGCGGCCGCCCGCGCCAACGCCCACCTGGGCGCGCTCGACCGGGACCGCGCCGGCGCGATCATCCTCGCCTGCGAGGACTTGATCGAAGGCAAGCTGCTCGACGAGTTCGTGGTCGACGTGATCCAGGGCGGCGCCGGTACCTCGACCAACATGAACGCCAACGAGGTCATCTGCAACCTCGCGCTCGAGAAGATGGGCCACGGCAAGGCCAACTACGACGCGCTGCATCCCAACGATCACGTGAACGCGTCGCAGAGCACCAACGACGTGTACCCGACGGCGGTGCGGCTGGCGCTGTGGTTCGCCATCGGCCGGCTGCTGACCTGCATGGCCGACCTGCGCAAGAGCTTCGAGGCCAAGGCGCTGGAATTCCGAGACATCCTGAAGATCGGCCGCACCCAGTTGCAGGACGCGGTGCCGATGACGCTGGGCCAGGAGTTCCTGACCTACGGGATCATGATCGGCGAGGACGAGGAGCGATTGAGCGAGGCCCGCGCGCTGATCGAGGAAATCAACCTCGGCGCGACCGCCATCGGCACCGGCATCAACGCGCCGCACGGCTATGCCAACCTGGCCTGCCAGTACCTCGCCGAGCAGACCCAGGTGCCGCTGAAGCAGGCGGCCAACCTGATCGAGGCCACGCAGGACACGGGCGCCTTCGTGCAACTGTCGGGCGTGTTGAAGCGCGTGGCCACCAAGCTCAGCAAGACCTGCAACGACCTGCGCCTGCTCTCCAGCGGACCGCAGGCGGGCTTCGGCGAGATCCGCCTGCCGGCGCGCCAGGCCGGCTCGTCGATCATGCCGGGCAAGGTGAATCCGGTGATCCCGGAAGTGATGAACCAGGTCGCCTTCGAGGTGATCGGCAACGACATCACCGTGACGCTCGCGTCGGAGGCGGGGCAATTGCAGCTCAACGCCTTCGAGCCGATCATGGGCTGGAGCCTGTTCAAGAGCATCCAGCACCTGAGCAATGCCTGCATCACGCTGCAAAAGAATTGTGTGGAAGGCATCGAACCCAACCGTGAATTCCTGGCGAAGCGGGTGCGCGAATCGGTCACGCTGGTCACGGCGCTGAATCCGATCATCGGCTACGAGAAGGCCGCGCTGATCGCCAAGACCGCGCTCAAGACCGGCGGTCCCATCGACGAAGTGGCGGAATCGCTGGGCATCATGACCCGCGAGCAGATGGCCGCGCTGCTGGTGCCCGAACACCTGACACAGCCTGTGAGATTGGTCACACCCGTGCCGCCTGCGGCGCAGCCGTCGGGCACAAAGTCTGCTTAACACTAGGTGACAATCGCGTCCTGCTTCAGTCCGAGAGGGTGCCCAATGCACCGAAAGCAGGCGCGGGTATTCCCGAAAACGTGAATGCTTAAAATTTCGGACGATTTCCACACTTTTTTATCCTCCAAGGAGCCTTCATGAAGAAACAGATATTGGTGCTTGCGATTTCCGCACTGGCCGCCGGCGGCGCATTCGCGGAAGAAACGCTGGCCAAGATCAAGGCCTCGGGCGTCATCACCGAAGGCGTGCGCGAATCGTCGGGCCTGTCGTTCACGCTGGGCAACGGCCAGTACACCGGCTTCCACTACGACGTCTGCGCCAACATCATCAAGGACCTGGAAAAGGCCGTCGGCAAGAAGCTGGAAACCAAGTACCAGCCGGTGACCTCGCAGAACCGCGTGCCGCTGGTCCAGAACGGCACCGTCGACATCGAATGCGGTTCCACCACCAACAACGCCACGCGCGCCAAGGACGTGTCCTTTGCCGTCACCACGTACGTGGAAGAAGTGCGCATTGCCGTCAAGGCCAACTCGGGCATCACCTCGATCAAGGATCTGAACGGCAAGACCGTCGCCACCACCACCGGCACGACCTCGGTGCAGACGCTGCGCAAGAACGAGCGCGCCGGCGGCATCGACTTCAAGGAACTCTATGGCAAGGACCACTCGGACAGCTTCCTGCTGCTCGAATCGGGCCGCGCCGATGCCTTCGTGATGGACGGCTCGATCCTGGCTTCCAACATCGCCAAGTCGAAGTCGCCGAAGGACTTCGCGATCGTCGGTGAAGTGCTGAGCGTGGAGCCGATCGCCATCATGATCCGCAAGGACGACCCGACCTTCAAGAAGGCCGTGGACGACAGCATCAAGAACCAGATCAAGAGCGGCGAAATGGCCAAGCTCTGGGACAAGTGGTTCCTGAAGCCGATCCCCCCGGCAAACGTCACCATCAACCTGCCGTTGTCGCAAGCGACCAAGGACGCATGGGCGAATCCGAACGACAAGCCGATGGAAGACTACCAGGCCAAGAAGTGATCCCGGTGCGGCGCTGACTTGCAGGACGCCCGCCCATTCGGCGGGCGTCTTTCTTCACAACGGCGTTCGCCGATATTCGAATGATGAGAGGAGATCCCGATGGGAAACTGGGCCTGGCTGACTGAAGACCCCGGGGGCAAGTACCCGACGTACTGGGAGTGGATGCTGAGTGCCTGGGGCTGGACGGTGTCCGTCGCCCTGGTGGCCTTGATCGTGGCCCTCGTGCTGGGCTCGCTGATCGGCATCATCCGCACGCTGCCCGACAACCCGTGGCTGGTTCGATTCGGCAATGCCTGGGTCGAGCTGTTCCGCAACATTCCGCTGCTGGTGCAGATCTTCCTCTGGTACCACGTGATTCCCGCGCTGGTGCCGTTCATGAAGGGCGTGCCGCCGTTCATGCTGGTGGTGCTGGCGCTGGGCTTCTTCACCTCGGCGCGGATTGCCGAGCAGGTGCGCTCCGGCATCCAGGCGCTGCCCAAGGGCCAGCGCTATGCGGGGATGGCGGTGGGCTTCACCACGCCGCAGTACTACCGCTACGTGATCCTGCCGATGGCCTACCGCATCATCATGCCGCCGCTCACGAGCGAGACGATGAACATCTTCAAGAACTCGTCGGTGGCCTTTGCCGTGTCGATCTCCGAGATGACCATGTATGCGATGCAGGTGCAGGAAGAAACATCGCGCGGCATCGAGGTCTACCTGGCCGTGACGGTGCTCTACATCCTCTCCGCATTGACCATCAACCGGATCATGTCGTACATCGAACGCAAGACCCGCGTGCCCGGCTTCATCGTGAGCGCCGGCGGAGGGGGACACTGACATGATGAATCTCGACCTGAGCTTCTACAACTGGGACGTCATCAGCAGCTTCGTCCTCAAGGGCTTCTACTTCAGCGTGACGCTGACGGTGGTGGCTACGATCGGTGGCGTGATCTTCGGCACCTTGCTCGCGCTGATGCGCCTGTCGGGCAAGAAGTGGCTGGACGCGCCCGCGGCGCTGTACGTCAACGGCATGCGCAGCATTCCGCTGGTGATGGTGATCCTGTGGTTCTTCCTGCTGATGCCCGCGACCTTCTACGCGATGTTCGGCAAGGTGGGCGTGAACTACCGGTCGGAAATCTCCGCCGTGATCACCTTCATCGCCTTCGAGGCGGCCTACTTCAGCGAGATCATGCGCGCCGGCATCCAGTCGATTCCGCGCGGCCAGGTCCATGCGGCGCAGGCCGTCGGCATGACCTACGGCCAGCAGATGAAGCTGGTGATCCTGCCGCAGGCCTTCCGCAACATGCTGCCGGTGCTGCTCACGCAGACCATCATCCTGTTCCAGGACACCTCGCTGGTGTATGCCATCGGTGCCTATGATTTGCTCAAGGGCTTCGAGACGGCGGGCAAGAACTTCGGGCGGCCGATCGAGGCCTACCTGCTGGCAGCCGTTGTCTACTTTGTGTTGTGCTATTCGCTGTCCTATCTGGTCAAGCGCCTGCACAAGAAGATCGCCATCATCAGATGATCGGAGTTGAGAAATGATTGAAATCAAGAACGTATCCAAGTGGTATGGCCCGGTCCAGGTGCTGAACGATTGCTCGGTCAGCATCAAGCAGGGCGACGTGGTCGTGGTGTGCGGGCCGTCGGGCTCGGGCAAGTCGACGCTGATCAAGACGGTGAACGCGCTGGAGCCCTTCCAGAAGGGCGAGATCACGGTCAACGGCATTCCGCTGCACGATCCCAAGACCAATCTGCCCAAGCTGCGCTCCAAGGTCGGCATGGTGTTCCAGCACTTCGAACTGTTCCCGCACCTGTCGGTGACGGAGAACCTGACGATCGCGCAGATCAAGGTGCTGGGCCGCAGCCCGGACGAAGCCAAGACGCGCGGCCTGAAGATGCTGGATCGCGTGGGCCTGATGGCGCACAAGGACAAGTTCCCGGGGCAGCTTTCCGGTGGCCAGCAGCAGCGCGTGGCGATCGCCCGTGCGCTGAGCATGGACCCGATCGTGATGCTGTTCGACGAACCCACTTCGGCACTGGACCCCGAAATGGTCGGCGAAGTGCTGGACGTGATGGTGACGCTGGCCAAGGAAGGCATGACCATGATGGTGGTCACGCATGAAATGGGCTTTGCGCGCAAGGTCGCGAGCCGCGTGATCTTCATCGACGTGGGCGGGCGCATCCTGGAAGACTGCTCGAAGGACGAGTTCTTCAGCCATCCGGAGAACCGGCAGCCGCGGACGAAGGATTTCCTCAACAAGATCCTGCAGCACTGAGCCTGCCTTCCCGCACCTGTCGAAGCCCCACATTGCGGGGCTTTTTCATTGGCGCCGAAGTCGACGGTATTCCGAGGGGCTGCACCCATAGCGCATGCCGAAGGACTTCGTGAAGTTGGGAATGTCCTGGAAGCCCCAGCGGCTGGCGATGGCCGAGACCGGACGACGGTCTTGCGGATTGCCCAGGTCCGACGCACAGCGCTCGAAGCGCTGCTCGCGAATCCAGGCGGCCAGGCTGGACGGCTCCTGCGCGAAGGCCTTGTGCAGGTAGCGGGGCGACACGTTGAAGCGTCTTGCCAGCGCTTCGGCGCCGAGATCGTGCGAACCGAGGGCGCCCAGGATGTAGGCCTTGACGACACGCACCAGTGCCTGCCGGTTGGCCTGCGACGGTTCGGCGCCGAAATCCCGGCCAGCACCTGGCTCGCGCGCCGCGTCCGAGATCAACTCGCACAGTTGAACGGACATTCGCTCCGCCGCTTGCGTGGCGAAGCTGTCCGTGCCGGCCTCCGCGAGCGAGCGCATGAGTGAAGCGGCGACGAATCCTGTGCCGCTGGGCCCTCCCAGGGGCCGCGCCATGAGGCCGTTCGGATCGCTGACCCGAGGCAGCAACAGGTGGCGTGGGACCCGGAACGACAGGAGCTCGAAGCGCCCCTCGAAATGCAGCGTGTACGGTCTTGCGATATCGACAACCGTGAATGAGCCGGGCATGACCCTGGCCTCCCGATGTCCCTGGCGCACGAAACCATGGCCCGTCAGTTGCAGGTTGACGAACAGGCGGTCCTGCGGATCGTGCCTGATCTGCGCGAACCCCCGCACCACGGTCTGCGCACCTGAGCGGATGCGAGCGACGTTGACGGCCCCCATCTCGCTCAGGTCCGCCCGGCTGCTGAAGTTGACGCCCGGCTCGAGGGGCCGCGGGTCGAGCGCGGCAAAGGCCTCGCACACGACTTCCCGCCAGTAATCGAACTGTTCAGGGCCAGGAACTGCTTCTGTGGACCAGGACTTCATGACCCACGGGTTGTATGCCAGCGAGCGCCTTTCAACAAGACGCCGTGCACGAAAACACAAGCCCTGCGCAACAGACTCCGGCCATCAGCAATCACCGGAGCAAGCCATGGCGATCGATTTCACTTTCAGTCCAATTCAACGCGAACTGCAACGCCACGCGCGCAGCGTGGCGCGTGAGGTGCTCTCGCAGGTTCCGGGCGCGATCCGGCACCTCGCGACGCCCCGCGAGCGATTTCTCGCGACGCGTCCGATGTACGAGCAGGTCATCCGGGAGGGATTTCTGCGGCGCCTGATCCCGATGCCCTTTGGCGGGGAGGGGACCGGGCTGCTGGACATGGCCATCGCGGCCGAGGAGTTCCACGCGGTGGACTGCAATGTGTCGTTGACGCTGTTCGCCAATATCCTGGGGCTCGCGCCGATCTTCATCGCCGGCAGCCCGGAACAGCAGCGGCGGTTCATCGCCCCCTTCCTGAGCGGGGAGGGAGCGCCGCTGGCGGCACTGGCGAACAGCGAACCCGGCGGAAGCGCCAATTTCGCCTCGCCGGCGCCCGGCGCCGGGGTCCGGAGCACTGCCAGGCGGGTCGACGGAGGATGGTGTATCGACGCCGAGAAGCAATGGGTGTCCAGCGCCACGGGGTGGGACGGCGCGGGCGCCGACCTCCTGTGCGTGGTCTGCAGGACCGATCCCCAGGCGCCGCCCGACCGATCCATCTCTGTCATTGCCGTGCCCCGGGGCGCGCAAGGCCTGAGCACCGTGCGCGACCTCGATGCCATGGGCCACCGCGGCCACCTGGTGCCGAGATTCCGACTGAGCGGCGTCACGGTTGACGAGGCCAACCTGGTGGGCGGGCAGGGCGCAGGCAAGGAGATCATCGAAGGCAGCTTCGCCGGCACCGCTGCGCTGGTCGGCATCATGGGCGTGGGGCTGATGCGTGCCGCCTTCGATTTCGCGCTCCGGTTCGCCATGACGGAACATCGCGGCGGACCGGTCCCGATCATCGAACACCAGGCGGTGGGCTATGCCCTGGCCGACGCGAAGACAACAATCGAGGCAGCCAGGTATCTGGGCTGGAAGGCCTGCCACGCGATGGACCAGCAACTGCCGGGGGCACTCGAGCTCGCACTCCAGTCCAAGATCTTCGGCTCCGAATCGGCGGTCCGCGTGATCACCGACCTGATGCGGGTGGTCGGCATCGACAGCTACGACCAGGCACTGCCCCTGGCCGGCTGGTTGCAGGACGCCATCGCGCTCCCGCTGTTCGACGGCGGGAACATGGGCGTTCGCCGGCGCCAGTTGCATCAGATCTTGCGCGAGCCGGCCTACGACCCGTTGCATGCGTCGGCGAGCGCTTGAGCGATCCGATCGGTTCAATCACGCGTTCAGGGTTGTCCAGGCCTTGAAGCGCCGGCAGGGAACGGGCGTCGTAGCGGAGTTCGCTGTCGTAGTCGTCCCCGATCATCCAGGCGCCTTGCGCCTCCGCATGGTCCGGCAATTGCCGGGGCCGGTCGCGGGTCGCAGGCATGACTTCGGCGCAGGGCGAGGGCGCGCAATACTCGCGCGGTTGCCATTCGCTCCGACGCCCATGAATCTCCGCCAAGCCGCTCGCGCGATCATCCTGTTGTTGCTGGCCCTTCCGGCCTTGGCGCTCGCATCGCCCTGGGCGCCGGACCGTCCGGTCGACGAACTCAAGCCGCGCTGGGCGCAGCCGCCCTCGCAGTTCGTGGAGATCGAAGGCATGCAGGTCCACCTGCGAGACGAAGGCCGGCGTGACGATCCGATGCCCATCGTGCTCGTGCATGGCACGTCCGCCAGCCTGCACACCTGGGACGGCTGGGCCGATGCGCTGAAGGCCAGGCACCGCGTGGTGCGCATGGACTTGCCCGGCTTCGGCCTGACCGGCCCCGCGCCCGACGGCGACTACACGATGCCTCGCTATGCGCGCTTCGTGGTCGCCGTGATGGACAAGCTCGGCATCCGGCAGGCGGTGGTCGGCGGCAACTCGCTCGGCGGCGGGGTGGCGTGGAAGACGGCGGTGGACTATCCGCAGCGTGTCGGCAAGCTGGTGCTGGTCGATGCCGCGGGCTACCCGTTCCGGTCGGAATCGGTGCCGCTGGGTTTCCGGCTCGCGCGCCTGCCCTTCATGGCGCCGCTGATGCACAACCTGCTGCCGCGCGGGATGATCGAGTCGAGCGTGCGCAACGTGTATGGCGATCCGGCCAAGGTCACGCCGGAACTCATTGACCGCTACTACGAGATCACGCTGCGCCAAGGCAATCGCCAAGCCTTGGTCGAGCGCTTCAAGGTGGTGCAGACCGAGGACTTCTCGGCGCAGATCCCGCAGGTCAAGCAGCCCGCATTGATCCTCTGGGGTGCGCTGGACCGGCTGATTCCGCCGGCACAGGCTCGACTCTTCGAACGCGACATCGCCGGCAGCCGCGTGCAGGTGTTCGATGGCCTCGGCCACGTCCCGCATGAGGAGGATCCTGCGCGAACCGTGGCGGCGGTACAAGCTTTCCTCGGCGACTGAGCACCGCGGCCCCCGGCCCTTCAAGTCCGCTGCAAGTTGGGATGCTTCGCAAACAACTCCGCGGCCCAATCGACAAAGGCCCGCACCTTCGGACTCAGGTGCCGGTTCGGCGGATACACCACATGCACCGGCAGCGGGTCGCGCGTCCAGTCCGGCATCACCTCGACCAGCTCGCCCTTCTCGATGTGCGGCGCTGCCTGGAAGCTCACGCACTGCGAGATGCCGAAGCCCGCCAGCACCGAGGCCAGGTGCGCATTGCTCTCGTTCACCGACACGCGGTACGTCACCGACAGCTCGATGCGCTCGTCGCCCTTGTTGAACTCGTGCGGGTAGTTGCGCCGCGAGTTCGACGCGAAGAAGCCGACGACATGGTGCCGCTTCTCCAGCTCGCTCGGGTGCTTCGGCATGCCGTAGCGCGCGATGTAGGCCGGCGAGGCGACAGTGACGAAGGGCATCGTGCCGATGCGCCGCGCCACCAGCGACTGGTCTTGCAGGTCACCGGCGCGGATCACGCAGTCGACGTTCTCGCCGATCAGGTCCACTGGACGGTCGGTCACGCCCAGGTCGACCTGGATGTCGGGGTACTGGTCGCAGAAGGTCTGCAGCGCCGGGATGATGATGAGCTTGGCGGTGGAGGAGCCCACGTCCACCCGCAGCCGGCCCTTGGGGCTGGCCTGCGCATTGGTCATGCTCGACTCCAGGTCGTCGAAGTCGTTGAGCAGGCGGGCGGCGCGCTCGTAGTAGGCGGCGCCGTCGGGCGTGACCGTGACGCGGCGCGTGGTGCGGTTCAGCAGCTTGGCCTGCACGCGCTCCTCCAGCGCCTGGATCTGCTTGGTGACCGTGCCCTTGGGCAGGTCCAGCGAATCGGCGGCGCGGGTGAAATTGCCGGCTTCGACGACGCGGACGAAGGCGCGCATCGCGTGAATGGGGTCCATGGGGTCAGCTCCTGAAGCCCAGGCCAGTCGGCCGGGGGAGCGGGATTCTCACACGCAAGAAAACCCGCGATTGTTCGTCGGACGGAAACAGAGTGAGAGGTTTGGCGTTGATTTCAAGGGGCCGCCAGCGCCTAATATTCAAACCATCGCAGTTTCGTATTGACCCTTCAAAGGCAAGCCCATGTCACCCCGCCCGACCACTCCCGCTGAAAGCACCGAAGTGCCGGGCGTGACCGAGTGCGACATGAAGATCGACCTGCCTCGGCGCGACCCGGTCAAGGTGCGCATCTACGGCGAGCGCTCCGGCGTGGCCGGCGCACCGCTGATCCTGCATTTCCACGGCGGCACTTTCGTCTGCGGCGACCTGGACGACGGGCGCATGGTGGCGCGGCTCTTGGCCGACACCGGCGCGGTGGTCGTCTCCTTTGCCTATCCGCTGGCGACGCAGAGCCCGTTCCCCGGCGCTATCGAAGTGGGCTTCGATGTGCTCGAGTGGCTCTACAAGAACCGCACCAAGCTGGGCGGCAAGGGTGCGCGCGTGTTCCTCGCGGGCGAGGAAGCGGGTGGCAACCTGGCCGCTGCGGTGGCGCTGATCGCGCGGGATCGCGGCCATCCGCCGCTGGCCGGGCAGATCCTGCTGTCGCCCATGCTCGACCCCTGCGTCGGCACGCCCTCGCTGCGCAAGGCGACGGACGACGTGCCGCAGTGCAAGTGGGCGGCCGGATGGGCGAAGTACCTCGGCAAGCCGAAGGATGCGATGCATCCCTATGCGGTGCCTGGTGCGTCGTTGCGGCTCGGCCAGTTGGCGCCCACGCTGGTGCTGGTCGGGCAGGACGACGCGATGCGTGACGAGGCGCTGACCTATGCGGGCCGCTTGCGCACGGCCGGCAACGAGGTGCAGAGCATCGTGCTGCCACCCGCGTCGCAATGGGCCGAGGCCTTGTCGCAAGGTGCGACGGGCGAGTGCCCCTGTGCGGTGACGGTGAAACAGCACTTCCGCGAGTTCTTCAGCGCGACGACGCCGCCCCCGGCGGAGTGACCACGACAGACGACTGAGTTGGCGCAAAGAGCGCCAGCCGCTGCATTCCCGGCCGACGGAGACCTCGGCCCTTGGCTTCCAGAACAAAACGCCTTCCAGCGCCATGTGAGCGCTGGTGGCACCGCTTTTCCGAAATTGACCCAGAAGGACGAAACATCATGACCAAGCAACAAATTTCCTCCGCCGCGCGCAAGGGTCTCTGGCCGACGGTGACCGCGCTGACCGCGGCATTGGCCCTCGCCTCGGGCGTCGTCTTTGTGAGCCTGCACACGGAGCAGGTCGGCGCCAGCAACCCGCCGCCGGCGCCGCAGGCCATCCCGGTGTCGGTGGCAACTGTTGCCAACAGCGAGATCACCGAATGGGACGAGTTCTCCGGCCGGCTCGAAGCGGTGGAGCGCGTCGACGTGCGCTCGCGCGTGGCCGGCGCCGTGCAGGCGGTGCACTTCAAGGAGGGATCGCTGGTGAAGCAGGGCGACCTGCTGATCACCATCGACCCGGCGCCCTACGCGGCCGAAGTCGACCGTGCCGAGGCGCAGGTCGCCGCAGCGGAAGCCCGCGTCACGCAGGCCACCAGCGAGCAGGGCCGCGCCACGCGCCTGTGGAACGAGCAGGCCATCGCGCAACGCGAACTCGACGAGCGCAGCAACGGCAAGCGGGAGGCAGAGGCCAACCTGCGCGCCGCCCAGGCCGCGTTGCAGACCGCGCGCCTGAGCCTCGGTTACACGCAGGTGAAGGCGCCGGTGTCGGGCCGCATCGGCAAGGTCGAGGTGACCGTTGGCAACCTGGTGGCCGCCGGCCCCGGCGCGCCGGTGCTGACCACGCTGGTGTCCGTGAGCCCGATCTACGCGAGCTTCGACGCCGACGAAGGCGTGATCATCAAGGCGCTGAAGGACATGCCCGGCGGCGCCAGTGCCCGCAACCTGATCAGCCAGATCCCGGTGCAGATGGGCACGGCCGCGAGCAGCGGCACGCCCTTCGAAGGCAAGCTGCAGCTCATCGACAACCAGGTCGATGCGAAGAGCGGCACGGTGCGCGTGCGCGCGGCCTTCGACAACAAGGACGGCGCGCTGATCCCCGGCCAGTTCGCCCGCATCCGCATGGGCCAGGCCAAGAGCAGCCACGTGATGCTGGTGAGCGAACGCGCCATCGGCACCGACCAGAACAAGAAGTTCGTGATGGTCGTCAACGGCGACAACAAGACCGAGTACCGCGAGGTCACGCTCGGCGCGCCGGCCAACGGCTTGCGCGTGGTGGCCACCGGCCTGAAGACGGGCGAGCGCGTGGTGGTCAACGGCTTGCAGCACGTGCGCCCCGGCGCGCTGGTGGCACCGCAGAGCGTGCCGATGGATGCGACCGCGCAAGCCCCGGCCGCGCCCAAGCTCGCCTCGAATTCGTAAGCGCCCCGCGCTCGCCCTGAAGGAACACCATGAACCTGTCCAAGTTCTTCATCGACCGGCCGATCTTTGCCGGCGTGCTGTCGGTGCTGATGCTCATCGCCGGCCTGATCGCGCTGCGCGGCCTGCCGATCTCGGAATACCCCGAGGTCTCGCCGCCCTCGGTCGTGGTCCGTGCGCAGTACCCCGGCGCCAATCCGAAGGTGATCGCCGAGACCGTGGCCATGCCGCTGGAGGAATCCATCAACGGCGTCGAAGGCATGCTCTACATGGGCAGCCAGGCGACCACCGACGGCGTCATGACGCTGACCGTCACCTTCCAACTCGGCACCGACCCCGACAAGGCGCAGCAGCTCGTGCAGAACCGCGTTTCGCAGGCCGAGCCGCGCCTGCCAGAAGAAGTGCGCCGGCTCGGCATCACGACCGTCAAGAGCGCGCCTGACCTGACGATGGTGGTGCACCTCGTCTCGCCGAATGATCGCTACGACATCAACTACCTGCGCAACTACGCGGTGCTGAACGTGAAGGACCGGCTCGCGCGCATCCCGGGCGTGGGCCAGGTGCAGATCTTCGGCGGCGGCGAGTATTCGATGCGCGTCTGGCTGGACCCGCAGAAGGTCGCGCAGCGCGGCCTCTCGGCAAGCGACGTGGTCGCCGCCATCCGCAGCCAGAACATCCAGGCCGCGGCCGGCGTGGTCGGCGCATCGCCGGGTCTCAGCGGCGTCGACATGCAGTTGTCGATCAACGCGCAAGGCCGCCTGCAGAACGAGGAAGAGTTCGGCGACATCATCGTGAAGACCGGCAGCGACGGCGCGGTCACCCGGCTGCGCGACATCGGCCGGCTGGAACTCGGTGCGGCTGACTATTCGCTGCGCTCGCTGCTGAACAACGACGCGGCCGTCGGCATGGGCGTGTTCCAGGCGCCGGGCTCGAATGCGCTCGACATCTCGGCCAATGTGCGCAAGACCATGGACGAGCTGTCGAAGAACATGCCCGAGGGCGTGGAATTCCGCATCGCCTACGACCCGACGCAGTTCGTGCGTGCATCGATCGAGTCGGTGCTGCACACGCTGCTGGAAGCCATCGCGCTGGTGGTGTTGGTGGTGATCCTGTTCCTGCAGACTTGGCGTGCGTCGATCATCCCGCTGCTGGCCGTGCCGATCTCTGTCGTCGGCACCTTCGCGGTGCTGCATGTGCTGGGCTTCTCGATCAATGCGCTGAGCCTGTTCGGGCTGGTGCTGGCGATCGGCATCGTGGTGGACGATGCGATCGTGGTGGTGGAAAACGTCGAGCGCAACATCGAGGCGGGGCTGACGCCGCGCGAGGCGACCTACCGGGCGATGAAGGAGGTGTCCGGGCCGATCATCGCGATCGCGCTGGTGCTGGTCGCGGTGTTCGTGCCGCTGGCTTTCATCAGCGGTTTGACGGGACAGTTCTATCGCCAGTTTGCCGTGACCATCGCGATCTCGACGGTGATCTCGGCGATCAACTCGCTGACGCTGTCGCCGGCGCTTGCCGCCTTGTTGCTGCGTGGCCATGACCAGCCCAAGGACGCGTTGACGCGCGGCATGGACCGTGCCTTCGGCTGGCTGTTCCGCGGCTTCAACCGCTTCTTCCATCGCGGCTCGGAGGCCTACAGCACCGGCGTCAAGGGCGTGATCTCGCGCAAGACGATCATGCTGGTGATCTACCTGGCGCTCGTCGGCGTGACCTTCGGCCTGTTCAAGGCGGTGCCCAGCGGCTTCGTGCCGGCGCAGGACAATCAATATTTGATCGGCTTCGCCCAACTGCCCGACGGCGCCACGCTGGATCGCACCGAGGACGTGATCCATCGCATGGGCGACATCATGAAGAAGAACCCGAACGTGCAGGACGCGATCGCCTTCCCGGGCCTGTCGATCAACGGCTTCACCAACAGCTCGAACTCGGGCATCGTGTTCGCGACGCTGAAGCCCTTCGACGAGCGCAAGCGCGCGGACCAGAGCGGCGGCGCCATCGCAGGCCAGTTGAACCAGCAGTTCGCCGGCATCCAGGACGCCTTCATCGTGATGTTCCCGCCGCCGCCGGTGGCGGGCCTCGGCACCACGGGCGGCTTCAAGCTGCAACTGGAAGACCGCGGCTCGGTGGGCTACGAGCAGATGGACGCGGCAGTGAAGGCGTTCATGGCCAAGGCGCAGAAGGCGCCGGAGCTGGCCGGCCTGTTCACGAGCTGGCAGGTCAACGTGCCGCAGCTCTACGCCGACATCGACCGCACCAAGGCGCGCCAGCTTGGCGTGCCGGTGACGGACATCTTCGACACGATGCAGATCTACCTCGGCAGCCTCTATGCCAATGACTTCAACAAGTTCGGCCGCACCTACAGCGTGCGCGTGCAGGCCGACGCGCCGTACCGTGCACGCGCCGAGGACATCGGCCTCTTGAAGGTGCGCTCCAATTCGGGCGAGATGGTGCCGCTGTCGGCGCTGATGAAGGTGTCGTCCAGCTTCGGCCCGGAACGCGCGATGCGCTACAACGGCTACCTCGCGGCCGACATCAACGGCGGCCCCGCGCCGGGCTATTCATCCGGTCAGGCGCAGGACGCGATCGAACGCATCGCGGCCGAGACGCTGCCCAAGGGCGTGAGCTATGAATGGACCGAGCTGACCTACCAGGAGATCCTGGCCGGCAACTCCGCCTTCCTCGTGTTTCCGCTGGCGATCCTGCTGGTGTTCCTGGTGCTGGCCGCGCAGTACGAAAGCCTGACCTTGCCGATTGCGATCATCCTGATCGTGCCGATGGGCCTGCTCGCCGCGATGACGGGCGTCTGGCTCTCGCACGGGGACAACAACGTGTTCACGCAGATCGGGCTGATCGTGCTGGTGGGCTTGAGTGCGAAGAACGCGATCCTGATCGTGGAGTTCGCGCGCGAGCTGGAGTTTGCCGGACGAACGCCGGTGCAGGCAGCCATCGAGGCGAGCCGGCTGCGGCTGCGCCCGATCCTGATGACCTCGCTGGCCTTCGTGATGGGTGTGCTGCCGCTGGTGCTGTCGACGGGCGCGGGCTCCGAGATGCGCAGCGCGATGGGCGTGGCGGTGTTCGCCGGGATGATCGGCGTGACGGCCTTCGGCCTGTTCCTGACGCCGGTGTTCTATGTGGTGCTGCGTCGGCTGACCGGCAACCGGCCGCTCAAGCTGCATGGCGAGGTGCCGCACCTCGAAGCCTTCAAGACCGGCAGTGGCGGCGGTGCGCTGAATGCGCAACCTGCGGCCCCGCATCAGTCGCACGAATAAATGAGCCAGGAGTCCTGACCATGACAACAAGTATTTCTTCTTCCCTGCGCGGCGCCTTGCTGCCGCTGGTCGCGGCGCTCGTGCTGGCCGGGTGTGCTTCGACGGCGGATCTCTCATCCGGCGTGACCACGCCTGCGCAGTTCAAGGAGCAGGCCGTCGCTGTGGCGCCCAAGGCCGCGACGCCGGTGCAGGCTGATGGTGCCTGGTGGCGCGCCTTCAACGACAGCGAACTCAATGCGCTGGTGGACCGTGCCGCAACCGCCAACACCACTGTGCAGCAAGCCGCCGCACGTTTGGCCGAGGCGCGTGCCATTGCCCGCGCGGTCGATGCCGATCGCTCGCCGCAGGTGGGCTTGGGCGCGGGTGCCATTCGCGGCGCGGGTCTGGACCGTGGCGACGGCAGCAAGCGCGCGGCCACGCTCATCACGGCGGGCGCGACCGTGTCGTATGAGCTCGACCTGTTCGGCCGCCTGTCGGGTGCAAGCAATGCGGCGGCGCTCGATGCGCAATCTCGCGAGGCCTTGCTGCAAAGCGCCCGTTTGCTGGTGCAGGCCGAAGTCGCGCAGACCTATCTGGCACTGCGCGCGCTCGACGATGAACGCGCCATCGTGCGCGACACGGTCGAGGCCTACCGAGGCACCTTGAAGCTCATCGAAAGCCGCTACCGTGCCGGTGACCTGGCCGAACTCGACGTGGCGCGCGTGCAGACCGAGCTCGCCTCCAACGAATCCGACGCGCTCGCGCTCGACCGCCAGCGCGCCCAGGTCGAGCACGCGCTGGCGGTGCTGACCGGGGCGGTCGCCTCGCAGTTCAGCGTGAGCACGGTGGCCTGGACGACCGCGCTGCCGACGATTCCCGCAGGCCTGCCATCAACCGTGCTCGAACGCCGCCCGGACGTGGCCGCCGCGCAAAGGACGGTGGAAGCCGCGCAGGCGCGCGTCGGCGTCGCCAAGACCGACTGGTTCCCGACCTTCTCGCTGACAGGCGCGGGCGGCTACGCGTCCGCCGATCTCGGCGACCTGCTCAAGTGGTCGGCGCGCTCCTGGGGCATCGGCGCGCTGGCATCGCTGCCGCTGTTCGATGGCGGCCGGCGAGAAGCGGGCCTGAAGGGCGCCTCGGCCCAACTCGACGGCGCGTTGGCCAGCTACCGCGAGCAGGTGCTGGTCGCCTTCCGCGAAGTCGAGGACCAGCTCGCGGCGCTGCGCCTGCTCGACGAGCAATCGGTGGTGCAGGCCCGCGCCGTCGCGTCGGCCACCCGGGCGACCGTGCTCAGCGACGCTCGCTACCGCAATGGCTACGTCAGCCAGCTCGACCTGCTCGATGCACGCCGCAGCGAATTGCAGAACCGGCGTCAGCAGCTACAGGTGAAGTCGGCGCAGTACCAGGCGACCGTCGGCCTGATCAAGGCCTTGGGTGGTGGCTGGGAGGCGCCGGCAGTGGTCGGCGATGCAGGTCCGAGGCCTGTGATCGCGATTGCACGGCAGTGATTGGGCACTCGGCGAACATGCCGGCGTGCCCGCCCTGCGCGTCTACTGCTTGCGCGAGGCAATCGCCTTCTCAGCCTTGTTCACCAAGTCAGCCCCCACAGTCCCCTTCCACTTCGCATAAACCGGCCGGGTCGCCTTCACAAACGCCTCGCGCTCCGCAGGCGTCAGCTGCGTCACCGTCACGCCCATCCCCTCGATCTCCTTCAGCAGCGGCTTGCCGGGCTCGACCAGTCCCTTGCGCGCCAGCGCGATCTCCTGCTTGCCCGCGTCGATCGCCGCCTGCCGCACGATCGCCTGGTCGGCTGGCGTCCACGATGCCCAGATCTCCTTGTTGACCACGAAGATCAGCGGGTCGGCGACGTTGCCCCAGGTGGTCATGTACTTCTGGCCGACGTTCTGCATCTTCAGCACGGTGAACAGGAACAGCGGGTTCTCCTGCCCGTCGACCGCGCCGCTGGCCAGCGCAGGCTGCGCATCGGCCCAGCTCATCTGCGTCGGGTTGGCGCCCAGTGCGGTGAACATGTCGGCGAACAGCGGCGAGCCGACCACGCGGATCTTCATGCCCTTCAGGTCATCCGGCGACTTGATCGGCTTCTTCGAATTGGTGACCTCGCGATATCCGTTCTCGCCCCAGGCGAGCGGCACCACGCCGGCCTTCTCGATGGTCGAGAAGATCTCCTTGCCGACCTCGCCCTGCGTCAGCGCGTCGATCGCCGCGTAGTCGGGCATCAGGAAGGGCAGCGAGAACAGGTTGAGCTGCTTGATCTGCGGCGACCAGTTGATGGTCGAGCCGACGGCCATGTCGATCACGCCCTGGCGCAGTGCGCTGAACTCGCGCGTCTGGTCGCCCTGGATCAGCGACACGCCGGGGTACAGCTTGATGTTGATGCGGCCCTGCGTCCGTTCCTTCACGAGGTCCGCCCAGATCTTGCCGGCCTGGCCCCATGCGGTCGGCGGCGCCAGCACGAGCGACAACTTGTATTCAGGCTTGTAGGCCGTTTGGGCCGGCGCCGCAGCCGAGAAAGTGGCGAGCGCGGTGGCGATGGCGGCAAGGCCGAGCAATGAGCGACGGAACGTCATGAAAGCAGTCTCCTTCTGGAACCAAAAAATCAATAGCCAAGCTTGGCGGGAAGCCACAGCGCCAGTTGCGGCCACGCGATCACGGCGACCATCACCAGGAACATCGCGAACAGCATCCAGCCGACCCAGCGCACCGTGTCTTCCATGCGCACGTTGGCGATGCGGCAGGACACCATCAGGTTCACGGCCAGCGGCGGCGTGAACTGGCCCAGCGCCACCTTCAGCGTGAGGATCACGCCGAACCACACCGGGTCCCATTTGTAGAACTGCACGATCGGCCACAGGAGCGGCACGAAGATCAGGAAGATCGAGACACCGTCGAGGAACATGCCGACGGTGATCAGCATCACGATCAGCAGCGCCAGCACGCCGTATTCGCCGAGCCCCGAATTGGTGATCGCCTTGGCCACCGGGTCAATCACGCCAAGCGTTGCGAGCGAGTACGCGAAGATGCCCGCAAGCGACACCACCAGCAGGATCACCGCAGACAGTTCGCCCGACTCGCGCAGGATCACGAACAGATCCTTCACCCGGATCGTCCGGTAGATCACCATGCCCACGAACAGCCCGTAGAACACCGCGACCACGGCCGCCTCGGTCGGCGTGAACCAGCCGGCGCGCATGCCGCCGAGGATCAGCACCGGCGCGGCCAGGCCCCAGGTGGCTTCACGGAAACTCTTCCAGAACTCGGGCCGCGGCAGCGTCGCCTCGAGCGCGCCCATCTTGTTCGAGCGCGCCATCCACACCGCCGGGATGATGAGCGCAAGCCCGGCGAGGACGCCGGGGACCATGCCGGCGGCGAACAGCGCCGGCACCGATGCGGCCGGCACCATCACCGAGTACACGATGAAGGCCACCGACGGCGGGATCAGGATGTCGGTCGCGGCAGCCGCGCCGACCACGCTGGCCGAGAACGCGGGCGGATAACCGGCGCGCGACATTGCGGCAATCATCACCGCGCCGACGGCCGCCGCATTGGCCGGGCCGGAGCCCGAGATGCCACCGAGGAACATCGCCACCAGGATCGCGACCAGCGGCAGCATGCCGGGACCGCGCCCGACGATGGCAATCGCGAAGTTCACCAGCCGCAATGCCACGCCCGAGCGGTCGAAGATCGAGCCGACCAGCACGAACATGGGGATCGCCAGCAGCGGGTACTTGCCCAGGCCGGCATAGAAGTTCTGCGGCACGGCCAGCAGCCCGAACCATTGCGCGTCCACGTTGGCCAGCGCGATGCAGGCCGCACCCGCCAGGCCCAGCGCCGCGCCGATCGGCACGCCGACCAGCATCATCACGACGAAGGCGACGAAGAGGAGGGTGGCGATCATTCCGATGCTCCATCGAACGGCAGCAGCGAATCACGCGAAGCAAGCACCTTCATTCCGCGCCTCCCTCTTCGCGGCGACCACGTCGCACGAACAACCCGCAGGCCCGCAGCGCAATCGCCGTCGACACGATCGGCAACCAGATCGAATACCACCACTGCGGCACGCCGATCCCGGGCGAGGTCTCCTCGAACTTGTAGTCGTCCCACACCATCCGCAGGCTCAGCCCGGCGATCAGGAAGAACAGCGCCGCGACCATCACCGCGCCGAACTGCGACAGGCGCTTGCGCCGCGCCATCGAGCCGCTTTCCGAGAAGTACTCGATGCGGATGTGCCGGTCCCGCGCCACGGCAGCGGAGCCGGCCACCATCGCCAGCAGGATCATCAGGAACACCGAGAACTCCTCGGTCCAGGCGAAGGAGGCGTCGGTGACATAGCGCACCACCACGTTCGCGAAGGTGATGCAGGCCAGCAGCCCCATGATGATCACCGTGGCCCAGTCCTCGATGGCCAGCGGCACCTTGACGGGTTCGTCGGCGGCTTCGATCTCGGGGGGCAGGGGGCTCGCGGCGTCCAGCACGGGGCCGGATTCGTTGGGGGAAGACATCGGGGAAATGGGGAAGGGCCGCGCCCGCCAGTCGGGCATTTGGCGCGCCGAATCCTAACGCAGTGACATTCCGGGCGTATAGGACTTACCTTGACCTGCCGCGCAGCGCCTGTCGCGCCTATGCCAGCTTGCCGGCTTCCTGCTCCCAGTGCCGCCCGTCGAAGGCCGCGATCTCCGGCGATTCGGCCTGCAAGTCGTAGTCGTCCAGGCAGCGCACGTTCACGGTGTAGAGCTCCGGCGCCGCGCGCGGGCGGGTGAAGGTGTGGATGCCGCAGGTGGTGCAGAAATGGTGCTTCGCGACACGCGTGCCGAACTTGTAGGTGCCCAGAGTCGCATCGTCCCCGAGCAGCCGAAAGTTCTCCGGCGCTACGCGATGGTGCAGGATGCCCTTCTTCGTACACACCGAGCAATTGCATTGCGTGACGCGGTCGATCACGGTGTCGATCTCGAAACGGATGGCGCCGCAATGGCAGCTTCCTCGGTAGGTGGTCATGGGCCGATGCTACGTCGCGATACGGCCCGATGCGATGGGAGAATCGCCCCCATGACCCGCCCCGCAGACACCCTCACCATCACCCGCCCCGACGACTGGCACCTGCACGTGCGCGACGGCGCCGCGCTCGAAGCCGTCGTGCCGCATTCGGCGCGCCAGTTCGGCCGCGCGCTGATCATGCCCAACCTGCGCCCGCCGGTGACCACCGCGCAGCAGGCGATCGACTACCGCGAGCGCATCCTGGCCGCGGTCCCGGCCGGCCTGAAGTTCGAGCCCGTGATGTCGCTCTACCTTACCGACAAGCTGCCGCCCGAGGAAATCGCCCTGGCCGCGCAAGCCGGCGTGCGCGCCCTCAAGCTCTACCCGGCCGGCGCCACCACCAACAGCGATGCCGGCGTGACCGACATCCGCAAGACCTACAAGACGCTGGAAGCGATGCAGAAGCACGGCCTGCTGCTGCTGATCCACGGCGAAGTGACCGACCCCGCCATCGACCTGTTCGACCGCGAAGCCGCCTTCGTCGACCGCGTGATGATCCCGCTGCGCCGCGACTTCCCGGAGCTCAAGATCGTGTTCGAGCACCTGACCACGAAGGAGGGCGCCCACTACGTGCGCGACGCCGGCCCATTCACGGCAGCCACGATCACCGCGCACCACCTGCTCTACAACCGCAACGCCATCTTCACCGGCGGCATCCGCCCGCACTACTACTGCCTGCCGGTGCTCAAGCGCGAGACACACCGCCTGGCGCTGGTCGAGGCGGCCACCAGCGGCAGCGACCGCTTCTTCCTCGGCACCGACAGCGCCCCGCACGCCGCACACCTCAAGGAGCACGCACTCGGCTGCGCCGGCTGCTACACCGCGCTCACCGCCATCGAGCTGTATGCGGAAGCCTTCGACAACGCCGGCGCACTCGACAAGCTCGAAGGCTTCGCCAGCTTCCACGGCCCCGCCTTCTACGGCCTGCCGCGCCACACCGACACCGTCACGCTGAAGCGCGAAACGTGGACCGTGCCGGAAACTGTGCCCTACGGCGACGCCACGCTCAAGCCATTGCGCGGCGGCGAAACGCTGAACTGGAAACTCGTGTAATGAGTGCCCTCGGGGCCGGTGCATCTACGACGGCAAAGAATCTGGCGGTCTTCATTGACGCAGACAATTTGAACGATGCGACTGCGCTCGATCATGTGCTGCTGACGGTCCGCTCCCTGGCGGACCGCGTTATTTACCGACGAGCGTACGGGCGGCCGGAAAGCCTCAAGAGCATTCATGCGGTCCTGTGGCGCCACGGCGTTCGGCCTGTCGCCAACCTGATCGTCGACAAGACCACGACGGACAGCGCGCTGGTCATTGATGCGGTGGAGGCGGTGTGCACGAATGACATCCATATCGTCGCGATCTGCTCGGGCGATGCCGACTTCGTCCCGCTTGCCACCTGGCTGAGAGAGAAGGGCTGCCGCGTGCTCTGCTACAGCCTGGCCAACAAGATCTTCGCCAATTCCGAGAGCTTTTACGACGATGTCGTGCTGCTGGATGTTGTGGAGCCGGAGTCGCCGCCCGATTCGGAGGCCAAGGTCGCTGCGCCGGCGCAGGCTTCGCCGAGCCAAGCCACCGCGGCGCCAACGGAGGCGCCTCCGAATCAGGTCAAGCCGACGCCACCGGCGGTCTCTTCGACCGTGGTGGCTGTGCCCTCGGTGAAGAATATCCTGGCCGTCCTTCCTGAACTCAGGACCAACAAGCCCTTGCACCTCAGCAAAGCGGCGAGGAAGCTTCGCGATGCGGGCGTGCTCGGCGAGAAATCGAGTTCGACGCCGCTCTTTCGACGCTTTCCCGCACAGTTTGAACTGCTCCCTCCTGAGCAGCCAAACACCGTCAAGTACCGAGGCTGACGAACTCCAAGAACTGGATTGCTCATATGAATGCCATGCCCAAGGTGATGCTCCTGATCGACGCCGACAACGTCTCGGCCGACGTGATGGAGCAGGCGGTGCACAAGGTGATGACCGAGCACGGCCACCTGCACATCCGGCGCGCCTATTGCACGGCCGAAGTCGCCTTGAAGCATCAGTCCCTGTTCAAGCGCCTCGGCGTGCGGCCCATGGTGAACCTCGCGGCCGGCAAGAACAGCACCGACATCGCGCTCGCCGTCGATGCGATGGACCTGGCCGTCAGCGAGCGGCCGCAGGTGGTCTACCTGGTGTCGTCGGACTCCGACTTCGCGCCGCTGGTGATCCGGCTGCGCGAGAAGGGCTGCCGCGTCTGCGGCATCGGGCAGCAGGGCAAGACCGGCGACGAAACCACTGCGGCCTACGACGCGTTCACCGACTTGCAGCATCAGAGCAAGTCGGCTCGCAGCAGCACGACCGCGGCGCCGTCCGTGCCGGCCGCGCGCACCGCGGCACGCAAGACTGCCGCAAAGGCCGCCGCAAGAAGCGCTTCCAACGGGGCCGTGAGCGAGACGGCGAGTGGGGCTCCGAGCGACGCCCCCGCCAAGACACCTCGCGCCAAGGCGGCGCCCGCCACAAGGAAGGCGGCAGCCAAGTCCGCCGCCAAGAAAAGCGCCAAGGCATCGGCCGCATCGGAGGCCGCCGAATTCATCCTCCAGGCCGTGCCCGCATTGCGCGACGGCACCGAGGTCGCGCTCAACGACGTGGCGCAGGCGCTGCGCGCAGCCAAGCTGCTCGGCAAGCACGCCAGTTCCATCAAGTTGTTCGAGAAGCTGCCGGCGGAGTTCGCTGTGTTGCAGCACCCGGACCGCATCCGCTGGATCGGCGCGCCAGCACCGTAGCGTCTCGAACCGGATATTCCTCATCCGGCGAACTCCCATTTCGACTCACTGGCATGCCGCCGATCGACTGGTCCCGCGAATGGCTGGCGCCCTGGCGCGTGCCGGGCGAATCGCTGGAGCCCGTCGCCGCGCGTACATCGACCGCGCAAGCGTTGCAGGCCGCGGCGCCAGCGGGTTCGCCGCACTTCGTGCCGCACGACCAACTGCCCGCCGACGAAGCCTACGAAGCCTTCATCCACCGCACTGGCACCGTGCCCACGCGCGACAACATGCACGACTTCTTCAACGGCCTCGTGTGGTTGAAGTGCCCGCAGGCCAAGTGCCGCCTGAACCAGTTGCAGGCCGCCGAGATCGCACGCGCCGGTATCGGTGCCACGCGCGGACCCTTGCGCGATGCACTCACGCTGTTCGACGAAAACGGCGCCGTGCTCGATGCGCCGCCGGCTCTTTGGGCCGCGCTCGTCGCACGTGACTGGCAGCGGCTTTTCGTCAGCGAGCGCGCGTTGTGGCAGCAGGCGCGGCTCCTGATCTTCGGCCATGCCCTGATGGAAAAACTGGTCTTTCCGCGCAAGCAGCACACGGCGCATATCCTGCGTGCACCGGGCCCCGATCCCTCCATCCCGAATGACGATGCGGCCATTGCCACCGCCCTTGATGCAGCGCACCTCGCGACCAAGCCCTTCGTGCCCTTGCCGGTGCTCGGCGTGCCCGGCTGGTGGGCCGACAACAGGAACTTTTGCTTCTATGATGACCCTGACGTTTTTCGTCCGCGCCGCTCCCCTGAGTAGAAAAACAACCCACACGGGAAAAGCGATGAGCGCAGCTTGAATCGGACCACCCGGCCCTCATCTGCGCGCTGGTGTCACCCGGTGTTCCCCACGGAGAAATCAACTTGAAACGCATCCTTCTTTTTGTGCTGACCAACGTGCTCGTCGTCGCGGTGCTCGGCGTCGTCGCGAGCCTGCTCGGCGTCAACCGCTACCTCACGGCCAACGGGCTCAACCTCACGGCGCTGCTCGGCTTCGCGCTGGTGATGGGCTTCGGCGGCGCGATCATCTCGCTCCTGATCAGCAAGCCGATGGCCAAGTGGTCGTCGGGCCTGCGCATGATCGACAACCCGCAGAACGCCGACGAGGCCTGGATCGTCGACACCGTGCGCAAGTTCGCCGACAAGGCCGGCATCGGCATGCCCGAGGTCGGCATCTTCGAAGGCGAGCCCAATGCCTTCGCCACCGGCGCCTTCAAGAATTCGTCGCTGGTCGCGGTGTCGACCGGCCTGCTGCAAGGCATGACGCACGAGGAGATCGAGGCCGTGATCGGCCACGAGGTGGCGCACATCGCCAACGGCGACATGGTCACGATGACGCTGATCCAGGGCGTGATGAACACCTTTGTCGTGTTCCTGTCGCGCGTGATCGGCTACGCGGTCGATTCCTTCCTGCGCCGCGGCGACGACCGCAGCTCCGGCCCCGGCATCGGCTACATGATTACTACCATCGTGCTCGACATCGTGCTGGGCTTTGCCGCCGCCATCGTGGTGGCCTGGTTCTCGCGCCAGCGCGAGTTCCGCGCAGATGCGGGCGCCGCGCAACTGATGGGCCGCAAGCAGCCGATGATGAACGCGCTGGCGCGCCTGGGCGGCCTGCCCGCGGGCGAACTGCCGAAGGCGGTCGAGGCGATGGGTATCACCGGCAAGATGGGCCAGCTGTTCGCCACACACCCGCCGATCGAGGAGCGCATCGCGGCGTTGCAGAACGCGAAGGGTTGAGCGAAGTTCACGCGCGTCGCGCGATGAAAAAGGGGCTGGTCGAATGGACCGGCCCTTTTTTTCGCCGCTTCGTTCAATCGGGATTTCGGCGCTGTAACCGGAACACGGCAAGTGGCGTTCTTGCGAGCCTCAGTCCGACCCGGCAATGGCAGCGGAGGGCGGCATGGTCGTCCGCCCCATCAGCAACCTGAACGGCAGCAGCATCGCCACCCCGACACCCCGCTTGACCATCAGGTCACCCACGGCCCAACTGAGCCACGGCCCACCTTCGCCGGCAAAGGCCACACCCCAGAACACGATGCTGTCGAGCACTGCCGCGACGACGGTCGCGATCAGCGGGCCACGCCACCACAGCGCGCGGCGCAGCCGGTCGAACACGCGGATATCGAGCAACTGCGACGCGATGAATGCAAGGCCGGAGGCCAGCGCGATGCGCATCGGCGCCAGCGCCAGCGAGGCGACGATGGCCACCGCGAATCCGAACCAGGCCACGCGCCGCGCCACGCCCGGGCCGAAGCGCCGGTTGACCAGGTCGCTCACCAGGTAGGCCACCGGATAGGTGAAGGCGCCCCAGGTCAGCCAGTCGTTGATGGCGAATTGCACGAGGATGTTGGAGGCCAGCACCACGACGGCCATCGCCAGCGTGGCCACGGCGAACTGGCCCAGTGTCGGACGTGTGAAGGGCTGCATCACAGGCTCGCCGTCCGATCCTGCGCCGCATCGGCCAGCACGCTGCGCGCCACGGCTTCCGCGACCTTGATGCCATCCACGCCCGCCGACAGGATGCCGCCCGCGTAGCTCGCGCCTTCGCCGGCCGGATAGAGGCCACGCACGTTGAGGCTTTGCAGGTCTTCTCCGCGCGTGATCTTGATGGGCGATGACGTGCGTGTTTCCACGCCAGTCAGCACAGCATCGTGCAGGTCGAAGCCCTTGATCTTGCGGCCGAACACCGGGAAGGCCTCGCGCATGGCCTCGATGGCATAGGCGGGCAGCGCCTGGTGCAGATCGGTCGGCGTCACGCCCGGTTTGTACGAGGGCTCGACGTTGCCGAGCGCAGTCGACGGATTGCCTGCAACGAAGTCACCAACCAGTTGCCCCGGCGCGCGGTAATCGCCGCCGCCGAGCACGAAGGCATTCGACTCCAATTCACGTTGCAGGGCGATTCCGGCCAGCGCATCCCCCGGCGTATCGGCCGACCAGCCGGGGAAATCGCGCGGATCGATGCCCACCACGATGCCCGCGTTCGCATTGCGCTCGTTGCGCGAATACTGGCTCATGCCGTTGGTGACCACGCGTCCCGGCTCGCTCGTCGCCGCGACCACGGTGCCGCCCGGGCACATGCAGAAGCTGTAGACCGAGCGCCCGTTGCTCGCGTGGTGCACCAGCTTGTAGTCGGCCGCGCCCAGCAGCGGATGGCCGGCATGGCGGCCCCAGCGCGCGCGGTCGATCAGGCCCTGCGGATGTTCGACGCGGAAACCGATCGAGAAAGGCTTGGCCTCGACGTGCACGCCGCGCTCATGCAGCATCGCGAAGGTGTCGCGCGAGCTGTGGCCGAGCGCCATCACCACATGGTCGGCGCGCACCTGGCTCGTCACGCCCGTGGCCTGGTCCAGCACCGTCAGCCCGCGGATATGGCCGCCCTCGATCAGCACGTCGGTCACGCGCTGCTCGAAGCGCACCTCGCCGCCGAGTGCGATGATCTCCGCGCGCATCGTCTCGACGACCTTCACCAGCTTGAACGTGCCGATGTGCGGATGCGCGACGTAGAGGATCTCCGGCGGCGCGCCGGCCTTGACGAACTCCTCCATCACCTTGCGGCCGAGGAAGCGCGGGTCCTTGATCTGGCTGTAGAGCTTGCCATCCGAGAAGGTGCCGGCGCCGCCTTCGCCGAACTGCACGTTCGACTCGGGATTCAGCACGCTCTTGCGCCACAGGCCCCAGGTGTCCCTGGTGCGCTGGCGCACCGTCTTGCCGCGCTCCAGCACGATCGGCTTGAAGCCCATCTTGGCCAGCATCAGCGCCGCGAAGATGCCGCAGGGGCCGAAGCCGACCACCACCGGACGCACGGGAACGTCCGCGGGCGCCTGCGCAGGCACGCGGTAGACCATGTCCGGCGTCGGCATCACGCGCGGGTTGCCGGCCAGCTTGGCGAACAGTTGCGCCTCGCGCGACGGGTCGGTGAGCGTCACGTCGACGATGTAGACCTGCAACAGGTCGACCTTGCGGGCGTCGAAGCTGCGCTTGAAGACATGGATGTTGGCAATGGCGTCGGCGTCGACGCCGAGCAGGCCGTGCACCGCGCGCGGCAAGGCGTCGGAGGGCGGGTCGAGGGGGAGCTTGATTTCGGAGAGGCGGATCATGGCGAGCGGCCCGTGGTGATCGGGCAGGTGGCGGCAATCGGAACCCCTATTGTATTACACTCATGTAATACGCACGCTGCTGCCATGACCCTCTCCATCCGATTGCCTGCCGAAGACGAAACGCTGCTCGAACGCGCGGCCGCCGCGCTGCGCGTCAGCAAGTCCGAGTTCATCCGCCGCAGCATCGCCGCCTACGCGAGCAAGGTCCTGCCGGCCGAGCAACTGGTGGCCGAGATCGACGCGATGTACATCGGCAAGGGTGGCGGCCTGCGCCAACCCGAGAGCGTTGCCAACCCGACCAAGCGTGCCGTGCTGGAACGTCTGCGTGAAAAGCACGGATACGCTCGCTGATACCGGCTTCCTGGTCGCCCTTTTCAACGATGGCGACGCGCACCACTCCGGCGCGGTGGCCATGCTCCGGCAGTTGGCTGGGCAACGGCTCTATACCTGCTGGGAAGTGCTGACCGAGGCGAGCCACCTGCTCGACGACACCGCCTGGCTCAACCTGCTGCGTTGGGCGGCCGCGGGACGCTTGACCGTACTGTCGAGCGACCCGGCAGATCTGGCGGCCATCGCCGATTTCACAGAGCGCTGCAGCGACGGTGGCGCCGATCTGGCCGACGTGGCGCTGGTGTTCGCCGCGGACAGGACCGGCATCTACAACGTACTGACTGTCGATCGCAGCGATTTCGATCGGTATCGCACGCCACAGGGCAAGCGCCTGAAGCGCCTCTGGCTCAAGGACTGAGCTCGAAGCCACAAGAAAGGCCGGCCAACGCTCACGCGTTGCCGGCCCGCTCAGGCGATCTGTCGCAACAGGCGGCCAGGGCTACGCGGGCAGGAAGCCTTCGACCGACAGATACCGCTCCCCCGTGTCGTAGTTGAACCCCAGCACGACCGCATTGGCCGGCAGCTCAGGCAGCTTCTGCGCGATGGCGGTCAGCGTGGCGCCAGATGAAATCCCGATCAGCATGCCTTCCTCGCGCGCACAACGCCGCGCCATCTCGCGGGCCGGTTCGGCATCGACCTGGATCACGCCGTCGAGCAGGCTGGTGTCCAGGTTCTTCGGGATGAAGCCGGCGCCGATGCCCTGGATCGGATGCGGCGAAGGCTGTCCCCCCGAGATCACCGGCGAAGCGACCGGCTCGACGGCGAACACCTTGAGCTTGGGCCACTTCTTCTTCAGCACCTGCGCGCAGCCGGTGATGTGGCCGCCGGTGCCGACGCCGGTGATGAGCACGTCGATGCCCTCCGGAAAGTCCGCCGCGATTTCCTCGGCCGTGGTGCGCACATGCACGTCGATGTTGGCCGGGTTGTTGAACTGCTGCGGCATCCAGGCGCCGGGCGTGGAGGCGACGATCTCCTCGGCGCGCGCGATGCAGGCCTTCATGCCGCCCGCGCGCGGCGTGAGATCGAAGCTGGCGCCATAGGCCAGCATCAGGCGGCGGCGCTCGACCGACATGGAGTCGGGCATCACCAGCACCAGCTTGTAGCCCTTCACGGCTGCGACCATCGCCAGGCCGATGCCGGTGTTGCCCGAGGTCGGCTCGACGATGGTGCCGCCGGGCTTCAGCGCACCGGACTTCTCCGCGTCCTCCACCATCGACAGCGCGATGCGGTCCTTGATCGAGCCGCCCGGGTTGGCGCGCTCCGACTTGATCCAGACCTGCTGCGTCGCATCGCCGAACAGGCGCTGGATGCGGATGTGCGGCGTGCGGCCGATGGTGTCGAGGATGCTCTGGGCTTTCATGGATTCGGACTCCTGGATGGTCAAGAAACGGTGACGGCGATTGTGGCGGGATAATGCTGCCTGTGAAGCACGCCGGACCGCCGCTGGTGCAAGTCTCGAAAGAGCGCACTGGAGGAACGTCCGGACTGCACAGGACAGCGCAGGAGTTAACGACTCTCCACCGTGAGGTGAGGATCAGAGCAACAGAGACGAGTCGGTGACGGGGCAACCCGGCATCGGGTGAAACGGGCAATCTCTGCGCGCAGCAACACCAAGTAGGCCAGTATCGAGGTGGTTCCGCTGAGCTGGCGGGTAGGTGGCATCGAGCCGTCCGGGTGACCGGCGGCCCAGATTAATGGCGGTCACGCCGGGTGCGTCGCAAGAGGCATCCGGTGCACAGAATCCGGCTTACAGGCGTGCTTCACACTTTTATTTCAGACGCGCTCGCCCGGCGCCATGAAGCGCCATTCCCCCACTTCCAGCCCCGCCAACGGCAAGCGTCCCACGCGGATGCGCTTCATCTGCAGGATGCGCAGCCCCACCATGTCGCACATCTGCGCGATCTGGCCCGGCCAGCTGCCCTTGATGGCAAAGCGCAGCCCCGTGCGTGCCTCGGTCTGGCGGCCGATGCTGACCTTGGCTGGCAGCATGGCCCGGCCGTCGATGACGGGCGACTGGTTGAGCCGGTGCAACGCCGCGGCATCCACCGGGCCCTCCACATCCACCATCACTTCGTTCTCGATCAGCCCGGCATCCTCGACCAGCTTGCGCTGCACGCGGGGCTCCTGCGTGAACACGATCAGCCCGCTGGCGCCGGTCTCGATCGGCGTGAAGCATTGCTGCCCCGCAAAGTGACGCTGCAGCGCGGGCCGCCGGTCACTCTCGCTGTGCTTCTTCGCCACCAGCAGCTTGGCCAACGGCGCATCGAAGGCGATGCCGGCAGGCTTGTGCAGCAGCAGCGTCACCGGCTCGACGGCCACCGGGCGGGCGCCGCTGGCTATCTCGACCTGCTGTTCGTCGCGCACGCGCCGGGCCGGGACTTCGACAACATGACCATCGACGCGCACCGCGCCGTTCTCGATCAGCAATTCCGCTTCCCGGCGCGACACGTTGGCCATGGCGGCCACGCGCTTGGCCAGGCGGATGCCTTCTTCCTCGTCCTGGACTGCGTCGGCGCGTTGTTTCGTCATGTCTGCGCCAGCGACCGAATGCGCTCCACATGCGCCTGCAGCGAGCGCGCCGCGACCGGCCACATGCGCGAGGGCACGTCGTCGTAGGCGATGGGCAGCCAGTCGTCCGACGTGCCGTCGGGCTGCTGGCGCATGGCGGCGGCGATCTTGGCCTCGCGCTTGAGGCGGTGCGCCTTGAGGCGCGCGATGGCGCCGCGCGCCTGGCCCAGCACGTAGCCGTGCGCGGGCAGGATGAACTCGACCGCATGCGCCACGCAGGTCTCGTCGAGCAGGTCCAGCGACTGAAGGTAGGCGGTCATGTTGCCGTCGGGCGGATCGATCACGGTGGTGCTGCCGTTGAGGATGTGATCGCCGCTGAACAGCAGGCCGTCCTCTTCCAGCAGCAGGCACAGGTGGTTGGCCGCGTGGCCGGGTGTGTGGATCACGCGCAGCGTGTGCGTCGGGGCGGGCACGCCGTCGGCCGGCAATTCCTGCGCGGACAGCGTGATGCGTTCCTGGTTGGCCAAGGCGCGGTCCGGCGTGAAGCGTGCGGTGGCGCGTGCGCTGGACGCCGAAGGCAGGCCCAGGATCGGCGGGCGTTGCTTCTTGCACAGCGCCTGCAAAGGCAGCGCGCCCGGCGAATGATCGGCATGCGAATGGGTGCAGATGATGGCGCGGATGTCGCCTTGGGTGATGCGCCACAGGCGGCCGATGTGATCGAAGTGGTTCGGGCCGGGGTCGATCACGAGGTAGCCGGTGGCCGCATCGCCCACGATGTAGGTGTTGGTGCCGGGGCCGGTCATCGCACTGGGGTTGGGCGCGGTGAGGCGCATCACGTTCTTGAGCAGGCGCACCGGCTCCTCGGCTTGCCAGTCGAGCGCATGCAGCATCTGGCCGTCCGGGCAGACCAGAGCGAGTTCGCCGAAAGGCGATTCGTGCTCCATGTAGCGCATCTCCTTGCCGCCCAGCAGGCCGCCGCGCGGGCAACTGGTCCACAGCGGCTGCTCGCGGCCGCAGGCGGCGATCACGGCGTCGACGGTGTCGAAGGCGGCCAGCTTCTCCAGCGTGCGCACGGTCGGGAAGATCATGAAGAAGCGCTTCTTCGCATGGCGCTCCAAGGCATCGGTGGGGCGCACCCAGCAGGGCTCGAACTGCTCCGCCTCGTCGGCCACGGCCACCTGGTTGTCGGGCATGCGCGCGACGAGGAATGGCACGTCGAAGCGCTTGGGCAGGTCGCGGTCGGTGATCCAGTGCGCGAAGGTGTAGATCTCGTCGGCGGCCAGCCGCAGCCCCTTCACCGCGCACTGGGCGGCCAGCGGCATCGCGGGCGGATTGCCGCGGTCCATGGCGGCCACCTCGGCGCCGCTGACCATGCGGCCATCGTCGGTGTGGCGTGCCAGCAGGATGCCCAGTTCCTCGAAGCACTCGCGGATGGCCGCGATCGATTGCGTCAACTGTAGCCGGCTCTGCGTGCGCCGGCGTGCGGCGATGGGACGCGCCTCGACGTCGTTGTCGTCGATGCGACCGCCCGGGAAGACGTAGGCGCCCGGCGCGAAGCTGGCGGTGTCGGAGCGCCGCGTCATCAGCACCTCGAGGCCGGCCGGCGTGTCGCGCAGCAGCAGCACCGTCGCGGCGGGCAGCAAGGGGGCGGGCGTGCGTGACGGATGGATTTGTTGGCTTGAGCGGACCATCGCAGCATTATCGGGAGACTGGCCCGGGCGTGCTGTCCCGCCCGGAAACCCGGATTGCGGATAACCCGCATTGCCCGTGGCGGCAGGCGCGGTCCGGATCTTGCGACGACTTCAAGCTGCCGGCGACCTGAACCGTTCGGCCGGCGCGGACGCTATGCTTCCCCACGAGCCAAGTCAAAGGAGAAGACGAATGCTGAAAAACAGCAAGGCCTTCAGCGGTTATTCGGTCGACGACATGACCATCGCGCTGTCGTTCTACGGCGAGACGCTGGGGCTGGACGTGTCGGAAGACGACGGCCTGATGACGCTGCACCTGGGCGGCGGAACCAAGGTGCTGGTCTACGTGAAGCCCAACCACGCGCCGGCCACCTACACCGTGCTCAACTTTCCGGTGAAAAACGTCGACCGGACCGTGACCGCGCTGAAGGAGCGCGGCGTGCGCTTCGAGTCCTACGACCTGCCGGGGCTGGAGACCGATTCCAACGACATCTGCCGCGACCCGGGCGGCCCGGTCATCGCGTGGTTTCGCGATCCGGCGGGCAACATCATCTCGGTGCTGGAGGAGCATTGAGGTGCTCCGGGAATGGCTGACGACGATCCGGGGCGAAGCATGGCCTCGCTGCTGATCCGCGACGTGCGGCCCGCCGGCGGTGCGCTGCTCGATGTGCTGGTGCAGGGCGGGCGCATCGCCGTGCTCGGCCCGTCCTTGCAGGCGCCGGCCGGTTGCGCGGTCGAAGAGGGCGGCGGCGCCTTGTTGCTGCCGGGCCTGGTCGAAGGCCACACCCATCTCGACAAGACGCTGTGGGGCATGGACTGGTACCGCAACGAGGTTGGCACGCGCCTGGTCGACAAGATCGACAACGAGCGTGCCTTCCGCCATGCCAGCGGCCATGATGCGGCCGACCAGTCGCTGGCCCTGGCCCGGGCCTTCCTGGCGCTCGGCACAACGCGCCTGCGCACCCATGTTGACATCGACACGCAGGCCGGCCTGCGGCACCTCGAAGGCGTGGTGCGTACGCGCGAGGCGATGGAGCGCCTGGGGCAGCAGATCCAGATCGTCGCCTTTCCGCAATCCGGCCTGCTGACCCGACCGGGCACGGCCGAACTGCTCGACCAGGCCATAAAGGCCGGCGCCAACGTGCTGGGCGGCCTCGACCCCTGCGCCATCGACGGCGACCCGGTGCGCTCGCTCGACGTGCTGTTCGGCCTCGCAGAACGCCACGGGTGCCCGCTCGACATCCACCTGCACGAGCCCGGCGCGATGGGCGCGTTCTCGCTCGACCTGATCCTGGACCGCACGCAGGCGCTGGGCATGCAGAACAAGGTCGCGATCAGTCATGGCTTCTGCCTGGGCGACCTGGCGCCGGCCGAGCGCGATCCCCTGCTGGCGCGCATGGCGGCGCTGGGCGTGGTGCTGGTCACCACCGGCTCGGCCTCGCGCAACGTTCCGCCCCTGATGGTGTGCCGACATGCCGGCGTGACCGTGTTCGGCGGCAACGACGGCATCCGCGACACCTGGTCGCCCTATGGCAACCCCGACATGCTGGAGCGCGCCATGCTGATCGGCCTGCGCTACAACCTGCGGCGCGACGATGAACTGGACGTCGCGCTGGACTGCGTGACCCATGCCGGCGCGCGCGCTTGCGGCTTCGAGGCCTACGGGCTGGTGCCGGGCGACCGCGCCGACCTGGTGCTGGTCGATGCCCAGACCGTGGCCCAGGCCATCGTGGCGCGGCCGGCGCGCAAGCTGGTCGTGGCCGGTGGCCAGATCGTCGCGCGCGACGGCGTCCTGATTTGAGGAGTGAGTTTTGTACGACGAGACATTCATGCGACGCGCCCTGGCCCTGTCGGCCCGCGCACTGGACACGCCGGGCACCGAGCCTTTCGGCGCGGTGGTGGTGAAGGACGGCGAGGTGGTCGGCGAGGGCTTCAATCATTCGGTCGCGCATTTCGACCCCACCTCGCATGGCGAAGTGGAAGCCATCCGCGATGCCTGCCGAAAGCTGGAGACGGTCGACCTGTCCGGCTGCGACCTTTACACCTCGTGCGAGCCCTGCGCGCTCTGCGCCGCGGCGATGCACATCGTGGGCATCCGGAAGCTCTACTACGCGGCGTCTCTGGCGCAATCGGGCGAGGCCTTCGCCAACGTCTCCGCGGCGGATCGCCACCCGATCGATGTCGAGACCTTGCGTGCCGAAGCCGGCGCGCCGCTGCATGAGCGCGCGCTGCCGGCGGAACAGAAGCTGGATGCGGAGGCGGTGCCGATCCTGCGGGCCTGGGCTGAGTCGCGTTGATCAGTCCCAGCGGGGCGCCAGTCCGTCTGGGCTGACGAGGCGCTCACCCCGGTCGAGCGCGGCGATCTGCCCCATCTCCGCGTTGCTCAGGCGCAGGGCCCGTGCCTTCAGATTGCTTTCTAGGTTCGCGGGCTTCGTCGAGGACGGGATCACCGCATGCCCCGACTGCATCGCCCAGGCCAGCGCCACCTGTGCCGTCGTCGCGCCATGCGCCAGTGCGATGCGTTGCAGCACGGGGTCATGCAGCACCTTGCCGTAGCCCAGCGTCATGTACGAACTGATGCCAATGCCCTGGCCGCGCGCGAACTCGACCAGCTTGCGGTTCTGCAAATAGGGATGCAACTCGACCTGGTTCGTCGCGATCTCCTGCGCGCCGACCGTGTCGATGGCCTGCCGCATCAGCGCGATGTTGAAGTTCGACACGCCGATGCGCTTCGTCAGCCCCTGCGCCTTGGCCTCGGCCAGCGCGCCCATGAACTCGGCCACCGGCACCGCGTTGGCGGGCGAGGGCCAGTGGATCAGCGTCAGGTCCACATGGTCCGTGCGCAGCTTCGCGAGGCTGTCCTTCAGGCTCTGCGCCAGCTTGGCCTGGGGGTAGTTGTCGGTCCAGATCTTGGTGGTGATGAAGAAGTCCTTGCGCGGCACGCCGCTTTCCGCGATGGCCTGGCCCACCTCGGCCTCGTTGCCATAGATCTGCGCCGTGTCGACGAGCCGGTAGCCGAGGGCGAGCCCGGTCTTGACCGAGTCGATGACGGTCTGGCCGGTCAGGCGGAAGGTGCCGAGGCCGAAGGCGGGGAGGGTGTTGTTCGTGTTCATGGTTTCAGTGCTTGAGATGAAAAGAGAAGTTCAGTGGCCGACCGGAACCGGCCCATGCGTGCGCATCGGGATGCCGGAGCGGCGATCGAGTACACCGCTCCACTGCGTCAGCGCCAGCGAGACCAGCACCACCAGCGCGCCGATCCAAGGCGTGTGCATCAGCCCCAGGTGCGTGACGATCAGCCCACCGGCCCAGGCCGCACCCGCAATACCGAGGTTGAAGGCCGCGATGTTCAGCCCCGAAGCCACGTCGACGGCTTGCGGCGTGAAGCGCTCCGCCTGCTTCACCACGTAGACCTGCAACCCCGGCACATTGCCGAAGGCGACCGCGCCCCAGGCCATCACGGTGAGCAGCGCCAGCCACTTGTGCGGCGCCGTGAAGTTGAAGACCAGCAGCACCGCGGCCAGCAGCGCGAAGATGATGCGCAGCGCCGGGATCGGCCCCATGCGGTCGGCCAGCTTGCCGCCCCAGATGTTGCCTATCGCCACCGACACGCCATACACCAGCATCACCCAGCCCACCGCGCCGGCGCTGAAGCCGGCCACGTCGGTGAGGATCGGCGCGAGGAAGGTGAACGGAATGAAGGTGCCGCCGTAGCCTATGGCTGTCTTGGCATAGACCAGCAGCAGGCGCGGCTCGGCCAGCACCTTGGCCTGCTGCGCCAGCGAGGCCGGCGGCGTGTGGCGGATGTCCTTCGGCACGAACAGCCAGCTGCCGACGAAGGCGATCACGCCCAGTGCCGACACGGCCAGGAAGGTCTCGCGCCAGCCGAAGTGCTGGCCGATGAAGGTGCCCAGCGGCACGCCCGTGACCAGCGCCACGGTGAGCCCGGTGAACATGATCGCGATGGCGCTGGCGGCCTTGTCCTTGGCGACGAGGCCGGTCGCAATCGTCGAGCCGATCGAGAAGAACACGCCATGCGCGAGGCCGGTGAGCACGCGTGCGGCCACCAGCGTCTCGTAGCTCGGCGCCTGCCAGGCCAGCAGGTTGCCCGTTGTGAACAGCGCCATCAGCCCCAGCAGCAACAGCTTGCGCGGCACCTTGCCGGTCAGTGCGGTCAGCACCGGCGCGCCGATCGCAACGCCCAGCGCATAGAGGCTGACCAGCAGGCCGGCCGAGGGTATGTCGATGCCGAGATCCGCGGCAACGGTGGGTAGCAGGCCGACGATCACGAACTCGGTCGTGCCGATGGCGAAGGCGCTGAGCGTCAGCGCGAAGAGGGCAATGGGCATGGAAGACAACTCCTGTGGGAAGGCACGGAGTGTCGGCCGATCGTCTTTGCAGAAAAACCCGTCAGTCGGCACAATTCTGTTGACTGCGAGTCAACAATGAAAACCACCCTCGAGGAATTGCAGGCCTTCGCCGCCGTGGTCGGCACGGGCTCCATCACTGCCGCGGCCGACCAGTTGGGGCAGACCGTCTCCGGCGTCAGCCGCGCGCTCGGCCGGCTGGAGAAGAAGCTCGACACCACCCTGCTGCGCCGGACCACGCGCCGCATCGAGCTCACCGAGGAGGGCCATGCCTTCCTTGTCCACACCCGCGCCATCCTGGCCTCCATCGACGATGCCGAGGAGCACATGGCCGCGCGCCGCCAGCAGCCCGCCGGGCGCCTGCGCGTGAACGCCGCCACGCCCTTCATGCTGCATGCCGTCGTGCCGCTGGTGCCCGAGTTCCGCCGCCGCTATCCGCAGATCACGCTGGAGCTGAACACCGACGAACTCAACATCGACCTGCTGGAGCGCCGCACCGACGTCGCCATCCGCATCGGCGATCTGCGCGATTCCACGCTGCATGCGCGGCCCCTCGCGACCAGTCGCCTGCGCCTGCTTGCGAGCCCGGCGTACCTCAAGGCACACGGCCGGCCGAAGGCGGTGGCCGATCTCGACAAGCACACGCTGCTCGGCTTCACGCACCTCGAATCGCTGAACCGCTGGCCCCTGCGCGGCGCGCACGGCGACGAGTGGCCCATCACGTCGACCATCGGCGCCTCGAATGGCGAGACGCTGCGCCTCCTCGCCTTGCAGGGCCAGGGCATCGTCTGCCTGTCGGACTTCATGACCGCGGGCGACCGCGAGCGCGGCGACCTGGTGCAGGTGCTGGCGAAGGACACGGTCGAAGTGCGCCAGGCCATCAACGCCGTCTACTACCGGAACACGCAACTCGCGGCGCGCATCGCCTGCTTCCTGGACTTCCTCGCCGCACACTTCGGCGAGGGGGCATGTTGGTCTCAGGCGAGTGGTGCGTCGAGTTCGATGCGATAGCGCAGTTCGCGATGGCCGCCGAGGGCCGGCACGGTCATGAACTCCTCGACCAGCACGCCGCCGTTGCGCACGATCACGCGCTGCGATGCCAGGTTGTCCGGCGCCGTGGTGATCTCCACGTATCGCAGGCCTTCGGCAGGCGCGTCGTGCAGCAAAAGCCGCAATGCCGCGGTGGCGTAGCCGCGCCCGCTCTTCCACGGCACCACCGCATAGCCGATGTGTCCCAGGCAGTAGTGCGGCAAGGTGTTGCTGCCGCGCTGCCAGCGAAAGCCGATGCTGCCGCAGAACTCCCCGTCCCAGATCCAGCGGCGATAGCCCGGCAGCTTGGGCACGGTCGAGCCGTCGGGCATGGGCACGGGCGGGCCGGCGCCTTCGCGATCGACCAGGCCAGCCAGGAAGGCGTCGGCGTCCTGCCGGATCCTTTCGATTTCCTCGCGCCCGGCTTCGGCGCGGAGGTTGTTGGGTGACCAGCCGCGTTCCAGCGCCGCGAGGTAACCGGGCAGGAACTCTTGGCCCGGCCAGACGAGGCGAGGCAAGGAGGAAGTGCGCGTGTTCATCGCGCTACGGTACCCGCCATTTGCACCCGCATCGACGGACCGCGCGGACGCCCGCACCGCGGCCGATTTAACTGCCGGCCTATCTCATGTTGCGCAGAGGGTCGCATCGGCGGCACGGCGGGACTGCGGGGCTACCATGCAACCCGTCGAAAACGAGAAAGCGGGGGTACCACATGAACTGGCTGGAATGCGCGCGAATCACAGGCGCAATATTGCTCGGCACGGCCGGCCTGACCGGCTGCCAGATGCGCGGCGACGTGCGGCCCCTGTCGTCTGAACTGGCACCGCCGCCTCGTTTCGCCGAAGGCATGCCTGAAGAGTGTCGCTCCACCGAAGCCCGCTTTGCGCTGGGCAAGCAGGTCGACGCGCAGTTGCTGGAGGACATGCGCCAGCGCACTGGTGCCCGCAGCGCGCGCAGTGTTCTGCCGACCGACCCGCCTGCGCGCGACGTGGATCCGAGGCGCCTGAATGTCGACGTCGAGGCGAGTGGCCGCATCGTCGGCGCACGCTGCGGCTGAACAAGGCCCAACGGGAGCCTTCAGTCGCTGATTTCCCTCGCATTCGGCGCCAGCCTCCCTGACAACCCGATCGGCGTGCGGATAACGATGCGCGAACGCGGCATGTACCGGTGCAACAGGTGCTCGATGTCGATATAGCCACCCGCATTGAGCCGCTCGACCATCCGCTCGATCATCCGTCCGTAGGCACTGCGCACCGTCGGCAGCAGGCATGCATCGAAGGAATACAGGCGCGACATCAGCTGGAAGTTGTCCGTGGGGTCGTTGCCCGTGACTTCCGGCGTGAACTGGCTCGTGAACCTGCCCGAGAAGACCATCTGCCCCCGGCAGCGCGGATCGTCGTAGTCGCCGATGCGAAATCGCTCGTCCAGCCGGTACCGCCCCGACATCTTGAATATGCGATCGACGCCACCCAGCAGCGCTTCCTGGCTGTGCAGGAAATGATGAAAGCAGGTCATTTCCGTCAGGTTCTTGACCACGTCGAGGTTCGGCACCTTCCAGATCGCCTGCACGTCGTGCAGCCCCGAGTAGTCGAACAGCCGCGTCACCCGCGCGGACAGCAGTTGCGTCTGCGCCGGCCGTAGGCCGACGCCGCACATGTCCAGCAAATGAATGGCCGCGTCGGGCGCGTGCAGGCGGATTGAATCGATCGTGCCCAGCGTGTCCCGCAACCGTTCTTCCGGCGTGAACATGCCCGCGCTCGAATTGATCGCGCTCGACACGATGAAGGCGGTCCGCATGCCGCGCAGGATAATCGTGCCCATGCGAATTCGCTTCACCAAGATGCAAGGGGCCGGCAATGACTTTGTCGTGCTCGACGAGACCCGCGGCAGCCTCGGCCTCACGCCTGCGCAATACCGCTTCCTCGGCAACCGCCACTTCGGCGTCGGCGCCGACCAGATCCTGACCGTGCGGCCCTCGCCGGCGCCGGACATCGACTTCCAGTACGTCATCCACAACTCGGATGGCGGCGAGGTGGAGCAGTGCGGCAACGGCGCGCGCTGCTTCATGCGCTTCGTGCGCGAGCGCGGCCTCACCACCAAGGACGCGGTGCGGGTGCAGACGCTTTCGGGCGTGATCGAGCCGCGCATGGGCGCCGACGGCCGCGTCACCGTCGACATGGGCGCGCCCATCTTCGAACCCGACAAGGTGCCTTTCGACACGGCCGGCCTCTCGCCGCAGCCCGAGGGCAAATGGCACACCTGGCACCTGGCCGTCAGCACCCATGCGGAGAGCGCGATCCTCGCCGTCGCCGTGCTGTCGATGGGCAACCCGCATGCAGTGCAGGTCGTTCGCGATGTCGACACCGCGCCGGTGGCCACGCAAGGCCCCCTCATCGAACATCACCCGCGCTTCCCGCAGCGTGTGAATGCCGGCTTCATGCAGGTCGTCGACCGTTCGCGGATCCGGCTGCGCGTATTCGAGCGTGGCGCGGGCGAGACGCTGGCCTGCGGTACCGGCGCCTGTGCAGCCGTGGTGTCGGGCATCCGGCTCGGCCTGCTCGACAATCGCGTCGACGTGGAAACGCGCGGGGGGCTCCTCACCATCGAATGGGCGGGTGTCGGCCAGCCGGTGTTCATGACCGGCCCGGCCGTGACCGTCTTCGAAGGCGACATCGAGGTCCCCGAGCAGCCATGAAACCCACCCATTCCGACGCCATGAATCCGATCACCGAAGACGACATCGCCAACTACCTCGCCAACACGCCCGACTTCTTCGAACGCCATGCGCAACTGCTAGCGCAGGTGCAACTGACGAGCCCGCATGGCAACCGCGCCGTCAGCCTGCAGGAACGCCAGGCCGAGATGCTGCGCGAGAAGATCAAGGCGCTGGAACACCGCGTGATGGACATGGTGCGCCACGGCACCGAGAACGTCGTCACCGCCGACCGGTTGCAGCGCTGGACGCGGGGCCTGCTGACCACGCGCGACGCGCGCGGCCTGCCCTGGCAGATCGCCGCCGACCTGCAGACGCTCTTCATGGTGCCGCAGACCGCCATCAAGGTGTGGGACTGCGACGTGCCCTACTGGAGTGAGGGCTACGCCCAGTGGGTCACGGACGACGTGAAGACGCTGGCCACCTCGCTCACCGCGCCGTATTGCGGGCTCAATTCCGGCTTCGAGGCGGCCAACTGGCTGGGTGATGCGCGCGCCGCCGTGTCCATCGCGCTGATTCCGCTGCGCGCTGAGCCGGGCGCGCCGGCCTTTGGCCTGCTGGTGCTGGCGTCGCCTGATGCGCAACGCTTCAATCCCGAGATGGGCACCGACTTCCTGGAGCGAATCGCCGACCTGGCTTCGGCCGCGCTCTCGCGGCTGCGGCCTTGAACCTGCTGGCCCGCGCGAAGGCCTGGCGCTGGCGCCTGCTGTCCGCGGCGCTGGTGCTCTGCGCGCTGCACGGGTCGCTGGCCGCCATGATCTGGCAGAACGCGCACGAACGCATCGCGCATCCCCCCACGGGGCAGGCCGATGCCGCGCTGGTGCTCGGCAACCGCGCCTATCTCAGCGGCGAGATCAATCCCTGCCTCACCAATCGTGTCGATCGCGGCATCGAACTTGCGCGCAGCGGCCAGGTGCGGCAACTCGTCGTGTCGGGCGGCAAGGACACCGAGGACGCGCGCATCGAGGCCCAGGTCATGGAGGCCTATGCGCGGGAGGTCGGCTTCACCGGCACCGTGCTGCAAGAGTCGCAGTCGTCATCGACACGCCAGAACCTCGCCATGTCCTGGCCGGTGCTGGAGGCGGCCGGCGTCAAGCGCGTCATCGTCGTGTCCGACCCGTACCACCTCTGGCGCATCGAGCGGCTGGCGCGTGCGAGCGGCTTCGACCGCGCCTTCGACGTGCAATACGCGGCGGCATCGCCCACCTGCGGGCGGGCCCCGTTCCTGTTCTTCAAGGGCGTGGTGCGCGAGCCGCTGGCGATCGTCAACAATGCGCTGGCCGGCTATTTGTAGCGTGTACCTGAAAGGAGATTCGCCGTGGGTTCGGACCTGATCGAGCGGTATCTGGAGCATGTGCGCGTCGAGCGCCGCTTGGCCGCGCGCACGGTCGAGCTGTATGCGATCCACCTGCGCACGCTGGCCGAGAAGGCCGCAGCCGCCAACATGCCGCTCGAGCAGGTGCAGACCGCCCACATCCGCCGCTGGATGGCCCAGTTGCACGGGGCAGGGCGCGAATCGCGCGGCATTGCGCTGGTGCTCTCTTGCTGGCGCGGCTTCTATCGCTGGATGGGCAATGAGCGCCTGGTCGACGCGAATCCGGTGCAGGACGTGCACGCTCCCAAGGCCGACCGTCCGCTGCCCAAGGCCCTGGCCGTCGACGACGCCGTGCGGCTGGCGGAACACCATGATGCCGAGGCCGACCCGTGGACCGAGGCGCGCGACCACGCGATCGTCGAGCTGCTCTACGGCTGCGGCCTGCGTGTCAGCGAACTGGTCGGGCTGGACGTGCGGGCCAGCACGGTCGCGCGTGGCTGGGTGGACCTGGCTGCGGGCGAGGCGCAGGTGTTGGGCAAGGGCGGCAAGCGGCGCAATGTGCCGGTTGGCGCCAAGGCCAGCGAGGCGTTGACCGCGTGGCTTGCCGTACGCGACGACTGCGCCGCGCTGGAGGCGGCCCGGTTGCGCGACCCGCAAGGCGCCGCGGCGCTCTTCATCGGTCGCAACGGCGCGCGATTTTCAGCACAAGCCGTCTGGAAGGCCCTGCGCGTTCGCAGCCTGAAGGCGGGCCTTCCGGCGCCCGTGCATCCGCACATGCTGCGCCACTCGTTCGCGAGCCACCTGCTCCAATCGAGCAGCGACCTGCGCGCGGTGCAGGAACTGCTCGGCCACGCCAACATCACCACCACGCAGGTCTACACGCGGCTGGACTTCCAGCATCTGGCCAAGGCGTATGACGCGGCCCATCCACGCGCCAAGGTGCGCTCCGAGACTCGGCCGAAAGCAAAGGCCACCAGGGAACCCAAATGAAAGCATTGCGGCTGCGGCCGGGCAAGGAGCGGTCGCTGCTGCGCCGCCATCCGTGGATCTTCGAATCGGCCATTGCCAAGGGCGGCGGGGATGCGGGCGAGACGGTGCGTGTCGAGTCGCACGAGGGCAAGTTCCTGGCATGGGCGGCATTCAGCCCGGTGTCGAAGATCCGCGCCCGGGCCTGGAGCTTCGACGAGGCGCAGCGCATCGATGCCGCCTTCTTCTCCGGGCGCGTCGCCCGTGCGGTCAACGCCCGCGGCCTGTTCGACCTGCAAAGCGATGGCGTGCGCTTGATCCATGGTGAGGCCGACGGCCTGCCCGGGCTGATCGTCGACCGATACGGTGACACGCTGGTCGCGCAGTTCCTCTCCGCCGGTGTGGAGCGCTGGAAGGCGGTACTGGCCGATGCCCTGCTGGCCGCCACCGGCCTGGCCACGCTCTATGAACGCTCCGACGCCAGCGGCGCCGAGCGCGAAGGCCTGAAGCCCACCACCGGCTGGCTGCGCGGCGAAGGTCCGACCGAGCTCACCATCCGCGAGCACGACTGGCAGTTGTCGCTCGACATCGCCACCGGCCACAAGACCGGCTTCTACCTCGACCAGCGCGACAGCCGACAGCGCTTCGCGCAGATCGCCGCGCACCGCAAGTTCCGCCGCGTGCTGAACTGCTTCTGCTACACCGGCGGCTTCACCGTCGCAGCCCTGGCCGGCCTGCGCGCCGCGGGCGCCCTGGCGGGCGCGGAACTGACCTCCGTCGATTCCTCCCTGCCCGCCCTGAAGCGGGCCGAAGCCCACGTCGCCCTCAATGGCTTCGCGGGTGCCAGCAACCAGTACCTCGACGCCGACGTCAACGCCTCGCTGCGCCGCTTCATCGCCGAAGGCAAGACCTTCGACGCCATCGTGCTGGACCCGCCCAAGTTCGCCCCCACGGTGGCCCATGCCGAGCGCGCCGCCCGCGCCTACAAGGACATCAACCGCCTCGCCCTGCAACTGCTGGTGCCCGGCGGCGTGCTGTTGACCTTCTCCTGCTCCGGCGGCATCGGCGCCGACCTGTTCCACAAGATCGTCGCCTCCGCCGGCCTGGATGCCGGCGTCGACGGCTACATCAGCGAACGCCTCGGCGCCGCCCCCGACCATCCCATGACCATCGAGTTCCCTGAGGGCGAGTACCTCAAGGGGCTTGTAGTCGTGAGAAGGCCCTGAATCCCCTGCATCCAAGCCCGGCCCTACTGAAGCAGGCCCATTCCGAGCCCGCTAAACTTTCGCCCCTTTCCCTGTTTTAGCGACCGGAGCACCCCATGGCCCTCATCCCCGCCACCATCCTCACCGGCTTCCTCGGCTCCGGAAAGACCACGCTGCTCAAGCGCATCCTGACCGAGGCCCACGGCCAGAAGATCGCCGTGATCGAGAACGAGTTCGGCGAGGAAAACATCGACAGCGACATCCTCGTCACCGAGTCGAAGGAGCAGATCGTGCAGATGAGCAACGGCTGCATCTGCTGCACCATCCGCGAAGACCTGCGCGAGGCCTTGCAAGTGCTGGCCGCCAAGAAGCGCAAGGGCCTGCTCGACTTCGACCGCGTGGTCATCGAAACCACCGGCCTGGCCGATCCCGGCCCGGTCGCCCAGACCTTCTTCATGGACGACGAGATCGCTGAAAGCTATTTGCTCGACTCGATCCTCACGCTGGTCGATGCCAAGCATGCGCCCCAGCAACTGAACGACCGCCAGGAGGCCCGCCGCCAGGTCGGTTTCGCCGACCAGATCTTCATCAGCAAGAGCGACCTGGTCGCCGCCGACGAGACGGAGGCGCTGATCCACCGCCTCAAGCACATGAACCCGCGCGCGCCGCAGCAGACCGTGCATTTCGGCGAGGTGCCCCTGTCCTCCGTGTTCGACCTGCGCGGCTTCAACCTCAATGCCAAGCTGGACATCGACCCCGACTTCCTCAAGGAAGACGACCACGACCATCACGACCACGAACACGGCGAGAACTGCGACCATCCTTCGCATGCCCACGAGGGCCACGGCCACCATCACCACACGGACGACGACGTCAAGAGCTTCGTCTACAAGGCGGACCGCCCCTTCGACCCGGCCCGCCTGGAGGACTTCCTCGGCGCCATCGTCAACATCTACGGCCCGCGCATGCTGCGCTACAAGGGTGTGCTGAACATGAAGGGCACCGAACGCAAGGTGATCTTCCAGGGCGTGCACCAGTTGATGGGCAGCGACCTTGGCCCGGCCTGGGGCCCGGACGAAGCCCGCCAGAGCCGCATGGTGTTCATCGGCATCGAGTTGCCGCGCGAGATCCTGGAGCAGGGTCTCGACCAGTGCCTCGTTTAAGCTCTCCCCCAGGTCGCTGCCCCACTGCGTGGCGCGACTTCCACCCCCTCACCGGGGGCGACATCAGTGGCCCGGCGAAGCCGGTTCCACGATGTCCCAGGCATGGACCGGCGCCCCGGCGAAGCCGCTTTACTGGTGTTCCCGGAACCGAAATGCGTCAAGTCTTGCGCTGCCTCAAGGCAGCTTGACACTTTCGTCTATACAATCGCGCGCCTGTTCCGGGAGGCGCTTTCATTTGCCATGGCAGAAGAGAAGTCACTACCGGCACAGTAGAGAGCGCGTTCGTGGTCTGAATTCGGGGGTATAACCCGTGGTCGCTGCTGGCGAGCTTGCAATAAAAATCGGGAACCCGCGAGGCATGTGTTCGCAAACGTTCTTGCGGGGAGAGAGTACCTGTAGAGCGCGATCCAGCCCGTCCTAGGAGCCAGTACCGTGAAGAAACCCGCCGCCGAGGCCGCGTCCGCCGCACCAGCCGTCAAGAAGACGGCCGGCAAGCAGGCTGCGCCAGAAGCGCCCAAGGCTTCCGCCACGAAAACCAGCTCCACCGCGCCCCTCACTGCCACTTCCGCAAAACCGGCCAGTCATCCTGCCGTCCCTTCCGCTTCCGCTTCTGTCACGACCCCCATGAAAAAAACGGCTGCCGCCCCCACCCCCGCTCCGGCCCCTGTCACGCCGGCCCCCCGCGTCGGACGCGTTTCGCGCCTGTCCCAGCTGACCGTGCCGTCGATGGCCCAGTCCGTGGCCTCCACCGCCGCCAAGTCCAGCTTCACCCAGGTCGCCTCGACCGCGCTGGTGCCGCCGCCGCACGTCGCGCTCAAGAAAGACCCCAAGCTCGCCAACAACTGGAAGACCAAGACGCCGGAACAGCTGACCGATCCCGAAGTCATCGCCATGCCCGACAGCGAGTACATGAACGAGAAGCAGATGGCCTACTTCCGGCTCAAGCTGGTCGGCCTGAAGCAGGGCATCCTCGAGAACGCCGGTGAAACCACCGAGCACCTGCGCGAAGACACGGTGGTCGTGCCCGACCCGGCCGACCGCGCCACCATCGAGGAAGAACACGCCCTCGAACTGCGCACCCGCGACCGCGAGCGCAAGCTGCTCAAGAAGATCGAGCAGTCGATCCAGCGCATCGACGCCGGCGACTACGGCTACTGCGACGAGACCGGCGAGCCGATCGGTGTCGGCCGCCTGCTGGCCCGCCCGACGGCCACGCTGTCGCTGGAAGCGCAACAGCGCCGCGAGCTCAAGCAGAAGATGTTCGGTGATTAAGGGCTCCTGACATGAAGGCCCACCCCCGAAGCGCCTGCGGCGCCTCCCCCTCGAGGGGGCGCGCCCAGCGGCCTTGCAAAGCCGGTTCCGCGGGTGCCCACGAACAGGCATTGCGCGCCCGGGTTTCATACGTTGCGGGTCACGCGATAGATAGTGTGGTGAAGAACTGATATGCCCAAAGAGGAGCCTGGCCGGCTGCTGTCCAAGGTAGCCAAGTTCGTCCGCAACCCGCTCAAGGACTGGGCAGAACTGGACGAGCAGGATGCCGGCTCGGCCGACACCGGCTACAGCCGGGAGATGCTCAAGGAAATGATCGAGCGGCGGCAGCGCAATGACTTCGTGCGCCGCCGCGAATTCGACATGCTGCGCAAGCTCCGTCAACGCGAAGCCGCCGGCTCGCGCGACGCCACGCCGTCCTCCTTCAGCATCAGCAGCACCACCGGCAAGACCGCGGGCCGCGCGCTCACGCTCAAGAAGATCGACGAGATCGAAGAGCAGATGTCGCAGCAATGGTGGAAGAACCGCCAGCAGGGCGCCAATGGCGAGGCCATGACGCCGGCCGCCATGGCCGCGCAACAGGCCCGCGCCTACGCGGACACCGAGCCGGGACAGGCGCCTCCGATTCCTCCCGACACCGCGTCCGACGCGGCGAACCTGCCGCGCCCCCCGGGCATCGACAGCGGGCTCGAGGAGGCCGCGATCCGCTTCGCTCATGGCGACGATCCCGGCGCCGAGGCGATCTTGCTCCAGACGCTGGCGCCCGAGAGCCCGCAGGCCGACAACGTCGAGATCTGGCGCGCCCTGCTCGACTTCTATCGCGCCACTGGCGATTTCGACAAGTTCTCGCAGACGAGCATGCGCTACGCCCAGCGCTTCAAGAAGCCGGGGCCCGAATGGATTTCGCTGCGCGCATTGGCGCGCGAGGTGCAAGTGGCCGGCGCGGTCGACCCCGATGGCGGTGTCAGCGCACCGGAAGGCATGGACTGGTCCTGTCCACAGCAGCTGACCCGCGGCGGTCTGGCTGGCTTGACGCAGGCTCTTTCCGGCGCCGGCCCGGTCTGGACGCTCGACTGGCGCAATCTCTCGGGCATCGACGCCGAAGCCGCCGGGCCCTTGCGCGCCCTCATGGAGCATTGGGCCGGTTCGCCGGTGCAGTTGCGATTCGCGGGATCGGACAACCTGCTGGACGTGCTGGGCACGGCCACACCCACCAACAACCGCAACATCGAGCCGGTCTGGTGGCAGTTGCGCATGGCCATCCTGCGCGTGATGAACGACGTCGACGGTTTCGAGCTGACGGCACTCAACTACTGCATCACCTACGAGGTGTCGCCGCCGCCCTGGGAAGACCCGGCCGGCAGCTACGCCGCGGTGGACGTGGCGGCGCCCCTGCCGAAGACCTCGACAGGCATGTCGCTGGCCAGCGTGCGCATGGGCCTCGGGACTTCGGTGGAGCCGGCGCCGGCGCCGGCGGTCGCGGGCCACAACCTGCTGGTCGGCGAGTTGACTGGCGAATGCCACGACGTCCTGCACGAGCTTGACGCGGAGCTGGTCGGCGCGGAAGTGCCGACGGTGTCGTGCGCCGCCCTGGTCCGCATGGATTTCGCCGCGGCCGGCACCCTGCTCAATTGGGCGATGGCACGCGCCGCGCGCGGCCAGCGGGTCGAGTTCGTCGACGTGCAGCGCATGCTGGCCGCTTTCTTCAAGGTGATCGGCATTGCCGACCACGCCTCGGTCGCTGTGCGCGCGAATTAACCGGGCGGGGCTTGCATCGCCCCGCCACAACCCCAAGTGGCTTCGATGGAACAGTTTCACGGAACGACGATCGTCAGCGTGCGTCGCAAGACCCCCACCGGCGACCAGGTCGCGATCGGCGGCGATGGCCAGGTCACGCTGGGCAACATCGTCATCAAGGGCACCGCGCGGAAGGTGCGTCGCCTCTATCACGGCAAGGTGCTGGTCGGCTTTGCCGGCGCCACGGCCGACGCTTTCACCTTGTTCGAGCGCTTCGAGGCCAAGCTGGAGAAGCACCAGGGGCAACTGGCGCGTGCCGCCATCGAGCTCACCAAGGACTGGCGCACTGACCGCGTGCTGCGCCGGCTCGAAGCCATGCTCGCCGTGGCCGATGCCACCACCTCGCTGATCATCACCGGCAACGGCGACGTGCTGGAGCCCGAAGGCGGCATCGTGGCGATCGGATCGGGCGGTGCCTATGCGCAGTCGGCGGCCAAGGCTTTGCTGGACCACACCGACATGCCGGCAGATCAGATCGTGAAGAAATCGCTCGAGATCGCGGGCGAGCTCTGCATCTACACCAACATGAACCACACCGTCGAAATGCTCTGAGGCTGCGCCGTCCCACCATGTCCATGACCCCTCAGGAAATCGTCTCCGAACTCGACAACCACATCGTCGGCCAGCCGCAAGCCAAGCGCGCCGTGGCCATTGCGCTGCGCAATCGCTGGCGCCGGCAGCAGGTGGACGACAAGCTGCGCGCCGAGATCACGCCGAAGAACATCCTCATGATCGGCCCGACCGGCGTCGGCAAGACCGAGATCGCGCGCCGCCTGGCCCGTCTGGCCGACGCGCCCTTCATCAAGGTGGAGGCGACCAAGTTCACCGAAGTGGGCTATGTCGGCAAGGACGTCGACTCCATCATCCGCGACCTGGCCGAGATCGCCGTCAAGCAGACGCGCGAATCCGAGAGCGCCAAGGTGCGCATGCGGGCCGAGGACGCGGCGGAAGACCGCATCCTCGACGTTCTGCTGCCATCGGCGCGCAACGCCGAGGGCGTGGTCGAGGCCGACAGCAACAACGCCACCCGCCAGGCCTTCCGCAAGAAGCTGCGCGAGCACCAGCTCGACGACAAGGAAATCGAGATCGACCTGGCCGAGGCCCGTGCCCCGCTGGAGATCATGGGCCCGGCCGGCATGGAGGAGATGACCGAGCAGTTGCGCGGCATGTTCGGCCAGCTCGGCAGCCAGAAGCGCAAGACGCGCAAGCTCAAGATTTCCGAAGCCATGCGTCTCCTGGTCGACGAGGAGGCCGGCAAGCTCCTTAATGAAGACGAGGTGCGCGCGCAGGCCATCAGCAGCGCGGAGCAGAACGGCATCGTCTTCATCGACGAGATCGACAAGGTGGCCACCCGCAGCGAATCGTCGGGCAGCCCCGACGTCTCGCGCCAGGGCGTGCAACGCGACCTGCTGCCGCTGGTCGAAGGCACGGCCGTCAGCACCAAGTACGGCGTGGTGCGCACCGACCACATCCTGTTCATCGCCAGCGGCGCCTTCCACCTGAGCAAGCCGAGCGACCTGATTCCTGAACTGCAGGGCCGCTTTCCGATCCGGGTGGAGCTGTCTTCGCTCTCCGTCTCGGACTTCGAGAGCATCCTCACCCAGACCCGCGCCTCGCTGGTCAAGCAGTACCAGGCGCTGCTCGCCACCGAGGGCGTCACGCTGGAATTCACGCCCGACGGCATCACCCGGCTGGCCAGCATCGCCTTCGAGGTCAACGAGCGCACCGAGAATATCGGCGCCCGCCGTTTGTCGACGGTGATGGAGCGCCTGCTCGACGAAGTCAGCTTCGACGCGACCAAGCTGGAAGGCCAGACGGTGCGCATCGACGCCGCCTATGTGGACGCCCGTCTGCAGGCATTAAGTCACAACGAGGACCTTTCCCGGTTCATCCTCTGAGCCACGCGGCCGCTCTGGCCGCTTCACGCATCACATTCAGTGCGTGATCTAAGTGCTTCATTTTCAACGACATTCACGTTTTTGAGCCCTCGAAAACGCCGCTAAGTCGTTGATTCCATTACAAAAAATAGCCGCGACCGTCTGTTGCGACGTACTTGTTTCCTGCTACAGTGCAAAAAAGTGCAGTTAAGTGGGAAAAAGTGTCTGTAAAAGCCCCATTCGGAGGTTTTTCACCGTCTCACAACCAAGGTCGTTTTCGTGTTTCAAGGCGCTTCATCGCTGAGTCTGGATGCAAAGGGGAGGCTGTCCGTGCCGACCCGGCACCGTGACGTCCTCAGCGCGACCGCCAACGGCCAACTCACCATCACGCGCCATCCGCACGGCTGCCTGATGATCTTCCCGCGCCCCGCATGGGAGCAGTTCCGCGAGCGCATCGCCGCGATGCCGCTCAAGGACCAATGGTTGAAGCGCCTGTTCCTCGGCAACGCGATGGACGTCGACATGGACGGCACCGGCCGCATCCTCGTCTCGCCGGAACTGCGTGCCGCCGCCAACATCGGCAAAGACACCTTGCTGCTCGGCATGGGCAGCCATTTCGAGCTCTGGGACAAGGCCACGCACGACGCCAAGGAAGCCGAGGCACTCGCCGCCGGCATGGCTGATGGCGCGATCCAGGACCTGGCGTTCTGAAGGCGACCGTGGACAACGAATGGACCCACAAGACCGTCTTGTTGAACGAAGCGGTCGACGCCCTGTTTGCCGACGCACCGGCAGCAGCGGGCACACATGTGGACGCCACCTTCGGGAGGGGTGGGCACTCCCGCCTCATCCTTTCAAGGCTGGGGCCGGAGGGCCGCCTCATCGCGTTCGACAAGGACGCGGAAGCGGTCGCCGAAGCAACGCGCATCACGGATGCGCGTTTTTCCATCCGTCACCAGGGCTTCCGCGACATCGGCGAGTTGCCCTCGGGCAGCGTGGCCGGCCTGTTGATGGACCTGGGGATCAGCTCGCCGCAGATCGACAACCCGGCGCGCGGATTCAGTTTTCGATTCGACGGCCCCCTCGACATGCGCATGGACACCACGCGCGGCGAGAGCGTGGCCGACTGGCTGGCGACAGCCGAACAACAGCAGATTGCCGAGGTAATACGTGACTATGGCGAAGAACGGTTTGCTGTTCCGATTGCAAAGGCGATTGTTGCTCGCCGACAGGAACGGGGCCCAGTTTCAACCACCACCGAACTGGCCGAGCTCGTGGCTGGCGCGGTCAAAACCCGCGAGCAGGGCCAGAACCCTGCAACGCGCACATTTCAGGCTCTTCGGATTTTCATCAACGCCGAGCTTGAAGAGCTGCAACAAGCGCTAGAAGCGAGCATCGACGTGTTGCAACCCAAGGGCCGGCTGGCGGTGATCAGCTTCCACTCGCTGGAAGACCGGATCGTCAAGCAGTTCATCGCGAAGCATTCGCGCGAGGTGTACGACCGCCGCGCGCCCTTTGCCGCGCCGGTGGCGATGAAGCTGCGCAGCGTGGCGCGCATCTTCCCGTCGGATGCCGAGGTGGCGGCCAACCCGCGCGCCCGCAGCGCCGTGCTGCGCGTGGCCGAGCGCACCGAGACCGTCTAGAGAGAACTGAACAGATGGCCCGGCTCAACCTGCTCCTGCTCATCGCCGTCCTCGCGACGGCGTTGCTGCTCGTGCATACGCAGTACCGGTCGCGCCAGCTGTTCACCGAGATGGAGCGCGTCAATGCCGAGGCGCACCGGCTCGAGGTCGAGTTCGACCGCCTCCAGGTCGACAAGCGGGCCCAGGCCACGCCGCTGCGGGTGGAAAAGCTGGCCAAGGAGCAGCTGAAGATGGCGACCACCACGCCCGCCATCACGCTTTACGTCCGCCAGGACGGCAGCGTCATCCCGGCCGTGGTGTCGCCGCCGCCACCGTTGCCCGCCGGTGCTGCTCCTGCGAAGAAAGGCCACTGATATGCCTCGTCGCAGCGTTCAATACACGACCAGCCCACTGCTCGCGAGCAAGACCCCGGTCTGGCGCAGCAAGTTCATCGTGGCCGGCGTGGCCATCGGCTTCCTCGCGCTGGCCGGCCGCGCCGCCTATGTGCAGGTGCTCAACAACGCCTTCTTCCAGCGGCAGGGCGAGGTGCGCTATGCCCGCACGCTGGAGCTGCCGGCCAACCGTGGGCGCATCCTCGACCGCAACGGCCTGATCCTCGCGTCGAGCGTCATCGCGCCGAGCGTCTGGGCCATCCCGGAGGACATCGAGCGGGACGACCCCGAGGTGCGGGCCAAGCTCAAGCAGGTGGCCAAGCTGCTCGGCATGGCGCAGAAGGACTTCGACAAGAAACTGGCCGACGAGGACAAGACTTTCGTCTGGATCCAGCGCCAGGTCGACGAGCCCATCGCCAAGCAGATCGCCGCGCTGAACATCGACGGCATCTACCTGCGCAAGGAATACAAGCGCCAGTACCCGGAAGGCGAAGCGGCCGCGCACGTGGTCGGCTTCACCAACGTGGAAGACCACGGGCAGGAAGGCATCGAACTGGCCTTCGACAAGGACCTGGCCGGCAAGCCGGGCTCGCGCCGCGTGATCAAGGACCGGCTCGGCCGCGTGGTCGAGGCCGTGGGCGATACGATCCCGCCGGTCGACGGCAAGGACATCCAGCTCAGCATCGACAGCAAGGTGCAGTTCTTCGCCTATCAGAAGCTGCGCGACGCGGTCACGACCAACAAGGCCAAGGCCGGCAGCGTGGTGGTGCTGGATTCCATCACCGGCGAGGTGCTGGCCCTTGCCAACTACCCGAGCTACGTGCCGGACAAGCGCCAGAACCTGACCGGCGAGATGCTGCGCAACCGCGCGTTGACCGACACCTTCGAGCCCGGCTCGACGATGAAGCCGATCACCATCGCGACCGCGCTGGAACTCAAGCGCGTGACGCCGCAGACGCTGATCGACACGTCTCCCGGCCGGCTCACCATCACCGGCTCGACCATCAGCGACACGCACAACTACGGCACGCTGACCGTCGAAGGCGTGATCCAGAAGTCGAGCAACATCGGCGCCACCAAGGTCTCGCAGAAACTCGCGCCGCGCGAGATGTGGGAGTCCTTCAGCTCGCTCGGCTTCGGCCAGAAGCCGCAGCTGACCTTCCCGGGCGCCGTGACCGGGCGGCTGCGCCCGTGGAAGAGCTGGCGGCCGATCGAGCAGGCGACCATGTCGTACGGCTATGGCCTGTCGGCCTCGCTGTTCCAGATGGCGCATTCGTACACCGCGTTTGCCCACGACGGCAGCCTGATCCCGGCGACGATGCTCAAGAGCGACGTGCCCGCGGTGGGCGTGAAGGTGTTCTCGGCCGAGAACGCGAAGGCCGTGCGCCGCATGCTGCAGATGGCGGCCGGCCCCGGCGGCACGGGGCCGCTGGCGCAGACCATCGGCTACTCGGTCGGCGGCAAGTCCGGCACCGCGCACAAGCAGGTCGGCAAGGGCTACGCGAGCAACAAGTACCGCTCATGGTTCACCGGCATGGCGCCGATCGAGAAGCCGCGCATCATCGTCGCGGTGATGCTCGACGAGCCGACCGCGGGCAGCTACTTCGGCGGCATCGTGGCCGCACCGGTGTTCAGCGAAGTCGTGCAGCAGACCCTGCGCATGATGAACGTGGCGCCCGACCTGGCGGTGAAGCCGGCGGTCGTGAGCAAGGGCGTGGAGGAAAGCTTCTGATGGACGACATCCGCTTCAAGTCGCCCAACGAAGCCGGCCACTGGCTGCGCTCGCGCGTGGGCGGGCACCTGCATGCGGACAGCCGTCGTGTCGGCGATGGCGATGGCTTCATCGCCTGGCCTGGCGCGGCAGTCGATGGCCGCGCGCATGTGAACGCGGCGCTGGCGCAGGGCGCGGTGGCTTGCCTTGTGGAGCGCGAGGGTGTGGAGGCCTACGGCTTCGAGAGCGATTCGGTCGCCGCCTATGAAGGACTGAAGGCGGCCACCGGGCCGATCGCAGCATCGTTCTACGGCTGGCCGTCGACCCAACTCGCGCTGCTGGCCGTGACCGGCACCAATGGCAAGACCTCGACCGCCTGGTGGCTCAGCGAGGCCCTGGCGGCGCATGAAAAATTGGGCCCGTGCGCGGTGGTGGGCACGCTGGGAATCGGCGTGCCGCCGGACCTGGCCTACACCGGCCTGACCACGCCCGACCCAGTGATGTTGCAACGCGAACTGCGCGGCTTCGTGTCGCGCGGCTTCGGCGCCTGCGCCATCGAGGCTTCGTCGATCGGCATTGCCGAGCGCCGGCTGGACGGCTGTGAGATCCGTGTGGCCGTGTTCACCAATTTCACGCAGGACCATCTGGATTACCACGGCAGCATGGATGCCTACTGGCAGGCCAAGGCCGAACTGTTCCGCTGGCCGGGGCTGCGCGCCGCGGTGGTCAACATCGACGACGTGCATGGCGCCAGCCTGGTCGGCAACCTCCTCGACGGCGGCACGGGCTCGCTCGACGTGTGGACAGTCACCGCCGCCGGCGGCCCGGCGCGACTGGCCGCACATGACATCGGCTATGGGCCGGAAGGCCTGCGCTTCTCGGTGACGGAATTGGGCGGCGGTACGCAGAGCCTGTCGACCCGGCTGATCGGGCAATACAACGTGTCGAACCTGCTCGGAGTGATCGGCACCTTGCGCGCGCTGGGACTTTCGCTCGACGACGCGGTGAACGCCTGCCGCGGACTGGGCAGCGTGCCCGGGCGCATGGAGCGTGTCGCGGTCGAGGACCAGCCGCTCGTGGTGGTCGACTATGCCCACACCCCTGATGCGCTCGACAAGGCGCTGGAAGGCCTGCGACCCCTTGTCACCGAACGCGGCGGCAAGCTGTGGTGCCTGTTCGGCTGCGGCGGCGACCGCGACCCAATCAAGCGCCCGATGATGGCGGCGGTGGTGGAGAAGGCGGCCGATCGCGTGGTGGTGACCAGCGACAACCCGCGCACCGAGAAGCCGGCCGCGATCATCAGCCAGATCATGCTGGGCCTGGCCCAGCCCGAGGAAGCGCAGATCGAGCCCGATCGGGCCAAGGCGATCGCCGACACCATCGCGCAAGCCGCGCCGCAGGACGTGGTGCTGCTGGCGGGCCGGGGCGACGAGGCCTGGCAGGAAGTGGACGGCGAAAAGATTGCCTTCTCGGACCGCGTGCATGCGGCGGAAGCGCTGGCGCGGAGGGCGGCGCCATGATGATGACGCTCGCGCAAGCCCAGGCCTGGATTCCGGGCGCACGCCTGGTGGGCGATGCGGCCACGCCCATCGCTCGCGTGCACACGGACACGCGCACGCTCGCGGCTGGCGACCTGTTCGTGGCGCTCAAGGGCGAGCGCTTCGATGCCAATGAGTTCCTGGCCGATGCCAAGGGCAGCGGTGCCGCCGCGGCCATCGCGCATGGTGGCCTGGAAGCCGCGGGCCTGGCGGGACTGGAAGTCCCCGATTCGCTGGTCGCGCTGGGCGCACTGGCGGCCGGGTGGCGTTCGCAATACGCGCTGCCGTTGATCGCGGTCACCGGCAGCAACGGCAAGACCACGGTCACGCAGATGATCGCGAGCATCCTGCGCAACGCGGCGGGTGACGACGCGCTGGCAACTGTTGGCAACTTGAACAATGAGATCGGCGTGCCGCTCACGCTGTTGCGCTTGCGTGCACAGCATCGGCTCGCGGTGGTCGAACTCGGCATGAATCATCCGGGCGAGATCGCGCGCCTGTCCGCCATCGCGCGGCCGACCGTGGCGCTGGTCAACAACGCACAGCGCGAGCACCAGGAGTTCATGGCCACGGTGGAAGCTGTGGCGTTGGAGAACGGTGCGGTCCTGTCCGCGCTGCCGGTCGATGGCACGGCGGTGTTCCCGCATGGCGATGAATTCACGCCGCTGTGGACGCGGCTCGCCAGCGAAGGCGAGGGCGCGCGCCGCCATTGCCTCACCTTCGGCGAAGACGCGGCGGCCAGCGTGTCGCTGGTGGCGGCCGAATGGCTGGGTCAGGCCTGGCGGGTCAGCGCCCGTACGACGTTGGGCGATCTGCGCTTCACGCTGCGCATTGCGGGTCGTCACAACGTGTTGAACGCACTGGCATCGGTGGCCTGCGGGCTCGCGGCCGGTGTGTCGCTGGACCACATCGCCCACGGCCTCGACGCCTTCGAGCCGGTCAAGGGCCGTTCGCGCGCCAGTGCGCTGCAACTGGCCAATGGCCGCAGTGTGACGGTGGTGGACGACAGCTACAACGCCAACCCCGACTCGGTGCGCGCAGCCATCGACGTGCTGGCCACGCTGCCCGCACCCCGCCTGCTGGTGCTCGGCGACATGGGCGAGGTGGGCGACCAGGGCGAACGCTTCCACGCGGAAGTGGGTGCCTGGGCCCGCGAACGCGGCATCGATCATTTTTTTGCGCTCGGCGCGGCCACGACCCACAGCGTCGCGGCCTTCGGCCAAGACCCGGCCCGAGCGCGCCATTTCGAAAGCATCGAGCCGCTCAATGCGGCGGTGCTCGCACTGCTGCCGCAAGCCGGCAGCGTGCTCGTCAAAGGATCGCGCTTCATGCGCATGGAGCGCGTGCTGCAGGCGATGGCCGAAGCCGCGACCCCATCACAACAAGAGGAGACCGGTCATGACCATTGAAACGCTCGGTTTCAACACATGCTGCTGAGCCTCGCCCAGTGGCTGCAAACGCTCACACCCGAGTTCGGGTTCCTGCGCGTGTTCCAGTACCTCACCTTCCGTGCGCTGGCGGCGTCGATGACGGCGCTCGTCGTGGGGCTGGCGGCCGGGCCCTATGTGATCCGGCGCCTGGCTGCGCTGAAGATCGGCCAGCCGGTGCGCGGCTACGGCATGGAGACGCACCTGAGCAAGAGCGGCACGCCGACGATGGGCGGCGTGCTGGTGCTGTTCTCGATCGTGCTGGCGACGCTGCTGTGGTTCGACTTGTCGAATCGCTTCGTCTGGATCGTGCTGTTCGTGACGCTGGGCTTCGGCGCGATCGGATGGGTCGACGACTGGCGCAAGGTGGTGCGCAAGGACCCGGAAGGCATGCGCTCGCGCGAGAAGTACATGTGGATGTCGGTGGTCGGCCTGCTGGCGGCCTTCTACCTGCTGTTCAGCATTTCGGAAAGTTCCAACTGGCGCGTGCTGCAGTTGTTCTATGCCTGGGTACGCTCCGGCTTCGACCTGAACTTCCCACCGAAGACCAACCTGCTGGTGCCCTTCTTCAAGGAGATCAGCTATCCGCTGGGCGGCATCGGCTTCGTCATCCTGACCTATCTGGTGATCGTGGGCGCGAGCAATGCGGTGAACCTCACCGACGGTCTGGATGGGCTGGCGATCATGCCGGTGGTGATGGTGGGCTCGGCGCTGGGCGTGTTCGCCTACGTGACGGGCAGCGTGGTGTATTCGCGCTACCTGTTCTTCCCGCACATCCCGGGCTCGGGCGAACTGCTGGTGTTCTGCTCGGCGATGGCCGGTGCGGGCCTGGCCTTCCTCTGGTTCAACACGCATCCGGCGCAGGTGTTCATGGGCGACGTGGGTGCGCTCGCGCTGGGTGGCGCGCTGGGGACCATTGCGGTGATCGTGCGGCAGGAGATCGTGTTCTTCGTGATGGGCGGCATCTTCGTGGTGGAGGCGCTCTCCGTGATGATGCAGGTGAGCTACTTCAAGTACACCAAGAAGCGCTTCGGCGAAGGCCGGCGCATCCTGAAGATGGCGCCGCTGCACCATCACTTCGAGAAGAGCGGTTGGCGCGAGACGCAGGTCGTCGTGCGCTTCTGGATCATCACGATGCTGCTGTGCCTCGTGGGTCTGTCCACGCTGAAGCTGAGGTGAGCCAAGCGTGAAGCATCTCAAAGACCTGCCCGTCCTGATCCTCGGCCTTGGTGCCTCGGGGATGGCGATGGCGCGCTGGTGCGTGCGCAACGGTGCGCGGGTGACGGTGGCGGATACGCGCGAGGCGCCGGCGTTGCTGGGTCAACTGCGCGAGGAAATGCCGGACGTGGGGTTTGTCGGCGGGGCCTTCGTGGCCGGGCTGGTGGAAGGCACGGCGATTCGCGCGGTGTATCGCTCGCCGGGTCTGTCGCCGGCGACCATTGCGCCGGTCGTGGATGCGGCGCGGGCAATGGGGCTCGCCGTGGGCGGAGAGCTGGACCTGTTCGCGCGGGCGCTGCTGGACCTGCGGACGGTGGATGTGCCGGTGGTTGCGGAGGCTTCGACGGCTGAGTCGGACGGGCAGGCGGGCCTGCCTTTCGAGGCGGCTGCGGAGCCCGTGGCTTCTGTCGCATCGTCGAGTGACGAGATGCAGGCCCCCGCCGCGATCGAGCCGCTGCCAGCCGCCGAAGCGGTCGCCATCGATGCGCAGCCTGAAGCGGCTGCTGCGCCGATCATCGAAGCGGAACCTGTCGCACCGGCACTCGCCACGGTGCCGGAGTCACTTGCTGAAGTGGAGCCCATTGACGCAGCGATGGACGCAGGCCCGGCGCCAATTGTCGATGCGGAGCAGGGTGAGGAAGCGCCGCAAGACGGCACTCTGTCGAGCGTGCCAGCCGAGTCCTCGGAAGCACCAGTCGAACTCTCGTCCGAGTCCGCCGAAGACACACCTGTGTCCAGTGAACCCGCTGCGCCAAGGATCAGCGCACCGACGCACCAGCCTGGCAAGCCCTACGTCCGCACCGCGGCCAAGGAAGCGGCCGAATTCGTCGCGCGCATTGCGGAACTCTCCGTCCCCGTCGCACTGACCGTGCCCGAGGAAGCAGCACCGAAGCCGGTGCTGGTCGCAGCACCCGAGGCACCCAAGGGCTACACGCCCTCGGTCCTCGCCATCACCGGCACCAACGGCAAGACCACCGTCACCTCGCTCACCGGCCAACTGGTCGAACGCGCAGGCAAGACCGTCGCCGTCGCCGGCAACATCGGCCCGACGCTGCTGGACACGCTCAGCGCCCACATCGACGCCGACACGCTGCCGGAAGTCTGGGTGCTGGAGTTGTCGAGCTTCCAGTTGGACGGCGTGCAGGGCTTCGAGCCCACGGCCGCGACGGTCCTGAACCTGACGCAGGACCACCTCGACTGGCACGGCGACATGGCCGCGTACAGCGCGGCCAAGGCACGCATCTTCGGCAGCAAGGGCCTGCTGGTCCTGAACCGCGACGACGACGCGGTGATGAAGATGCTGCCTGCACCCATCCGCGTGAAGCTGCAACGCCCGCAGTACCGCACGTACATCAGCTTCGGCGCGGGCATGCCGCTTCGCCCGGGCGACTTCGGAATCGAGCGCGTCAACGGCATGGCCTGGCTGGTGCGTGCGCTGGAAGCGGACGAAACGCAGAAGCGCAAGCGCGGCGCAGCGCAGGTGGAAGAAGAAATCTTCGTGCAGCGCCTGCTGCCGGCCAATGCGCTGCGCATTCGCGGCCAGCACAACGCGCTCAACGCGCTGGCCGCGCTGGCGCTGGCCAGTGCCGCAGGTTGCCCGCTGGGCCCGATGCTCTACGGCCTGCGTGAATACCGCGGCGAGCCGCATCGCGTGGAGCCGGTCGACATCGTGCATGACGTCGAGTATTTCGACGACAGCAAGGGCACCAACGTCGGCGCCACCGTGGCGGCACTGATCGGGCTGGGTGTGGACCGGCGCATCGTGCTCATCCTGGGCGGCGAGGGCAAGGGGCAGGACTTTTCGCCGCTGGCCGCACCGGTTCGTCAGTACGCACGCGCTGTCGTGCTCATCGGCCGCGACGCGCCGATCATCGAGGAAGCCTTGGCGGGCACGGGCGTCTCGCTGGTGCATGCGGGCTCCATGGAAGAAGCGGTGCAAGCGGCCGCGAAGCGCGCCAATCCCGGCGATGCGGTGCTGCTGTCGCCGGCCTGCGCCAGCTTCGACATGTTCAAGGACTACGCGCACCGCGCCGCCGTGTTCTGCGAGGCCGTGCAAGAGCTCGCGAACTTGCCTGCGGAAGGAGACGCCGAATGACCCAGGCCGTCTCCAACACCCCGCGCGAAGGCGGTGGCTTCAGCGGCTGGTTTCGTCGCGCCAAGACCGGCATCGACGCGCTGCCGATGCACCTGCCGGTGCGCCTCGGCGGCGCAGACATCTCCCAGACCAAGGCCACGCCGATGCGTGTGCTCGGCTTCGACCAGGCCTTGCTGTGGGTCACGCTGGCGCTGCTGGCATGGGGTCTGGTAATGGTCTATTCGGCCTCCATCGCCCTGGGCGACAACCCGCGCTTCTCGCGCATGAACTACAGCCAGTACTACTTCGTGCTGCGGCATGCCCTGTTCCTCGGCGTGGCCTTCGTGGCGGCGCTGCTGGCCTTCCAGGTGCCGATGAAGACCTGGGAGCGCGCGGCGCCGTGGCTTTTCATTGCTGCCTTGCTGTTGCTGGTGGCCGTGTTGGTCCCGCATGTGGGGCGCAGCGTGAACGGCGCGCGCCGCTGGATTCCGCTCGGCTTCATGAGCTTCCAGCCGTCGGAACTGGCCAAGCTCGCGATGGTCTTCTATGCCTCCAGCTACATGGTGCGCAAGATGGAGATCAAGGAGCGCTTCTTCCGTGCCGTGCTGCCGATGGGCGTGGCCGTGGTGGTGGTCGGCATGCTGCTGCTGGCAGAGCCCGACATGGGGGCCTTCATGGTGATCGCTATCATCGCGATGGGCATCCTGTTCCTGGGCGGCGTGAACGCGCGCATGTTCTTCGTGATCGCGATGCTGGTGGTGGTGGCCTTCGGGATGATCGTGGCCTCGTCGCCTTGGCGGCGCGAGCGGATCTTCGCGTACCTCGATCCGTTCGGTGAAGCCAACGCGCTCGGCAAGGGCTACCAGCTGTCGCACTCGTTGATCGCGATCGGGCGTGGCGAGGTGTTCGGCGTGGGCCTCGGTGGCAGCGTCGAGAAGCTGCACTGGCTGCCTGAAGCGCACACCGACTTCCTGATGGCCGTGATCGGCGAGGAGTTCGGCCTGGTCGGCGTGCTGCTGGCCATCGCGCTGTTCTTCTGGCTGACGCGCCGGATCATGCACATCGGCCGCCAGGCGATTGCGCTGGACCGCGTGTTCTCGGGCCTGGTCGCGCAAGGCATCGGCATCTGGATCGGCTTCCAGACCTTCATCAACATGGGCGTGAACCTGGGCGCATTGCCGACCAAGGGGCTGACGCTGCCATTGATGAGCTTTGGCGGGTCGGCGATCCTGATGAACCTCATTGCGCTGGCAGTGGTGCTGCGCATTGACTACGAGAACCGCGTCCTCATGCGAGGAGGCCGGGTATGAAGACGGCACTCGTCATGGCAGGCGGCACGGGCGGGCACATCTTCCCGGGCCTGGCTGTGGCCGAAGAGTTGCGCACGCGCGGCTGGCGCGTGCATTGGCTCGGCGCGCCGGGCAGCATGGAGCAACAGTTGGTTCCTCCGCGCGGCTTCGCCTTCGAGCCGGTGCAGTTCGGCGGCGTGCGCGGCAAGGGGCCGATGACGCTGGTCTTCCTGCCGCTCAAGCTGTTGCGTGCGTTCATGCAGAGCATCGCGGTGGTGCGTCGCGTGAAGCCGGATGTCGTGATCGGCCTCGGCGGCTACATCACCTTCCCGGGCGGCATGATGAGCGTGCTGCTCGGCAAGCCGCTGGTGCTGCATGAGCAGAACTCGGTCGCGGGCATGGCCAACAAGGTGCTGGCCAGCGTGGCGGACCGCGTGTTCAGCGCCTTCCCCAATGTCATGAAGAACGCGAAGTGGGTCGGCAATCCCCTGCGCGCCGCGTTCCTGTCGCAGCCGGGTCCGCAGGAGCGCTTTGCCGGGCGCAGCGGGCCGCTCAAGCTGCTCGTCGTCGGCGGCAGCCTCGGCGCCAAGGCGCTCAATGCCGTGGTGCCCAAGGCGCTGGCCTTGATCGCCCCCGCGATGCGTCCCGCCGTCACGCACCAGGCCGGTAGCAAGCAGATCGACGAGCTGCGCGCCAACTACGCCGCGGCCGGCGTCGAAGGCAACCTGACGCCCTTCATCGAAGACACCGCCAGCGCCTATGCCGACGCCGACCTCATCGTCGCGCGCGCCGGCGCCAGCACCGTCACAGAAATCGCAGCCGTGGGCGCTGCCACGCTGTTTGTTCCTTTTCCCTCGGCGGTCGACGACCACCAGACCACCAACGCCCGCTTCCTCGTGGATGCGGGCGGCGGCTGGCTGGTGCAGCAGACCGAACTGACGCCTGAATGGTTGGCTGATTTGCTACAGAAGACATCCCGCGACGAACTCGTCGCACGGGCCCTCAAGGCGGGCACGATGAAGAAAACAGAAGCGGTCGACGAAGTCGTCCGCGCGTGTGAGGAGCTCGCCCAATGAAGCACGCGATTCACCACATCCACTTCGTCGGCATCGGTGGCGTCGGCATGAGCGGCATTGCGGAAGTGCTGCTCAATCTCGGCTACACGATCTCCGGTTCCGATCTGGCCGACAGCGCCACGCTGCGTCGTCTCGCGGGCCTGGGCATCCACACCTATGTGGGCCATGCCGCGGCCAACATCGCCGGTGCCGATGCGGTCGTCACCTCGACGGCGGTGCAGGGCGGCAGCAATCCCGAGGTGCTCGCGGCCCGTGAGAAGAAGATCCCGGTGGTGCCGCGCGCCATGATGCTGGCCGAGCTGATGCGCCTCAAGCAGGGCATCGCCATCGCCGGCACGCACGGCAAGACGACGACCACCAGCCTGGTGGCCAGCGTGCTGGCCGCGGCTGGCCTGGACCCGACCTTCGTCATCGGCGGCCGCCTCAACAGCGCCGGCGCCAATGCGCAACTGGGCAGCGGCGACTACATCGTGGTCGAGGCCGACGAGTCGGACGCGTCCTTCCTGAACCTGCTGCCGATCATGGCGGTGGTCACGAACATCGATGCCGACCACATGGAGACCTACGGCCATGACTTCGGCAAGCTGAAGAAGGCCTTCGTCGACTTCCTGCACCGCATGCCCTTCTACGGCGTCGCGATCCTGTGCACTGACGATCCGGCCGTGCGTGCCATCGTGCCCGAGGTGTCCTGCCCGGTGACGAGCTACGGCTTCAACGAAGGCGCGCAGGTGCGCGCCGTCAATGTGCGTGCGGTCGGTGGGCAGATGCACTTCACGGTGCAGCGCCGCAACGGCGTCACGCTGCCCGACCTCGACATCGTGCTGAACCTGCCCGGCGAGCACAACGTGCTCAATGCGCTGTCGGTGATCGCGGTGGGCGTCGAACTCAACGTGCCGGACGAAGCCGTGCAGCGCGGCTTGGCCGAGTTCACCGGCGTGGGCCGTCGCTTCCAGCGCTATGGCGAAGTCGCTGCAAAACAGTCCGAAGGCAGCTTCACGCTGATCGACGACTACGGCCATCACCCGGTCGAGATGGCGGCCACCATTGCCGCGGCGCGCGGCGCATTCCCGGGTCGTCGCCTGATGCTGGCCTTCCAGCCGCACCGCTTCACCCGCACGCGCGACTGCTTCGAGGATTTCGTGAAGGTCATCGGCAACGCCGACGCGGTGTTGCTTGGCGAGGTCTACGCGGCCGGCGAGCAGCCGATCGTGGCAGCCGATGGCCGTTCGCTGGCGCGTGCGTTGCGAGTGGCCGGCAAGGTGGAGCCCGTGTTCGTCGATGACATCGCGGCCATGCCGCAGGCGATTCTCGACAACGCGCGCGATGGTGATGTGGTGATCTGCATGGGTGCAGGTTCGATTGGCGCCGTGCCGGCCCGGGTGGTGGAACTCGGCGGCGCGGCGGCGGAAAAGTTGGAGCGCGGAACGCGCGAAGGGCGGGCATTGTGAGCATCGACGTGAGATCCCTGGGCAAGGTGGCCGTGCTGTTCGGCGGCAGTTCCGCCGAGCGCGAAATCTCGATCCTGTCGGGCACCGGCGTGTTGCAGGCCTTGCAGTCGCGCGGCGTCGATGCGCATGCCTTCGATCCGGCGCAGCGCGATCTCGCCGATCTCAAGCGCGAAGGTTTCGCGCGCTGCTTCGTCGCGCTGCATGGCCGACACGGCGAGGACGGCACGGTGCAAGGCGCGCTGGAACTCATCGGCATCCCCTACACCGGTTCCGGCGTGCTGGCATCGAGCCTGGCCATGGACAAGGTCATGACCAAGCGGCTGTGGCAGGCCGATGGATTGCCCACACCCAAGTACGTGCGCCTCGCGCACGACCAGCAAAGCCGCGAGCAGATCCGCGCCGTGCCCGACGTGCTGGGCCTGCCGCTGATCGTCAAGCCGCCGCGCGAAGGCTCGTCGATCGGCGTGACCAAGGTGCAGGGCTATTCGCAGATGCAGGACGCAGTGACGCTGTCCGCGAAGTACGACGCTGATGTGCTCTGCGAGGAATTCATCGAGGGCGAGGAAGTGACTTGTGCCGTGCTGGGCCAGGGCCTGGGTGCGGTGGCGCTGCCCGTGGTGCGCATCGCCGCCCCCGAAGGCGCCTACGACTACCAGAACAAGTACTTCACCGACGACGTGAAGTACCACTGCCCGAGCGGCCTGCCGGAAGCCGAGGAGCGCGCCATCCAGCACATCACGCTGGCCGCCTACCACACGCTCGGCTGCCGCGGCTGGGGCCGCGCCGACCTGATGATCCGCGCCAGCGACCGCAAGCCCTTCCTGCTGGAGATGAACACGTCGCCCGGCATGACCAGCCACTCGCTGGTGCCGATGTCGGCGCGTGCGGCGGGGACGAGCTACGAGGATCTTTGCCTCAAGGTGTTGGCGTCCGCGGCACTGGATTCAACCGCGGGGCGGAGCGCAGAGGCCTGACATGGCAGACAGCATCCCCGTCCCCTTCGACGTCAGGCTGATGAACATCACGGCGAACCTGGTGTTCGTGGCGTGTGCGCTCGTGCTGCTGGCGGCGGGGGGCTGGTGGGTGCTGCGGCAACCCTTCTTTCCGCTGGCCGCGATCCGCGTGGACGGCCAGGTGACGCACAACAACGAGATCACCTTGCGGGCCAACGTCGCGCCACAACTGTCGGGCAACTTCTTCACCGTCGACCTGGCCAAGGCGCGAGCCGCCTTCGAGTCGGTGCCATGGGTGCGCAAGGCCGTCGTGCGACGCGAGTTCCCGAACCGTCTGCGCGCCACGCTGACCGAGCAGGTGCCGGTGGCGCACTGGGGCGACGAGGCCGCGTCCAAGCTGGTCAACAACTTCGGCGAAGTCTTCGAAGCCAACGTGGCCGAGGTCGACGACGACCTGCCGCGGCTCGACGGCCCGGTCGACCAGGCCGGACAGGTGCTCGGCATGTACCGCGTGCTGGCGCCGATCTTCCAGCCCTATGAACTCAAGATCGACGAACTGGAACTCTCGGGACGCGGCAGCTGGAAGGTGACGCTCAACACCGGCGCCATCATCGAACTCGGCCGCGGCAACGCCGACCAGGTTGCGTTGCGCCTGCAGGTGTTCCTGAAATCAGTGACAGCGGTGGCCCAGCAGTATGGCCGCAGCCTGTCCTACGTCGAAGGTGCCGACCTGCGGCACCGGGATGCTTATGCGCTGCGCATGCGCGGCGTCACCACGGTGGTCAACGATCCCAAGAAGACCGACCCCAAGAAGAAATAGAGAACCCAAGGACTTTCACGCATGCCCAAAGAATACAAAGACCTTGTTGTCGGACTCGACATCGGCACCGCCAAGGTGATGGTGGTCGTGGCCGAGGTGCTGCCCAATGGCGAGCTGAAGCTGGCCGGCCTCGGCGTGGCGCCGAGCAATGGCCTGAAGCGCGGCGTCGTGGTGAACATCGATGCCACCGTGCAGAGCATCCAGCAGGCGCTCAAGGAAGCCGAACTGATGGCCGACTGCAAGATCGGCCGCGTCTATACCGGCATCACCGGCAGCCACATCCGCGGCATCAACTCCAGCGGCATGGTCGCGGTGAAGGACAAGGAAGTGACGCCGGCCGACGTGGCCCGTGTGGTCGAGACGGCGCGCGCCATCAACATCTCCAGCGACCAGCGCCTCTTGCTGGTGGAGCCGCAGGAGTTCGTGATCGACGGCCAGGACGTGAAGGAGCCGATCGGCATGAGCGGCATGCGCCTCGAAGCCAAGGTGCACATCGTGACCGGCGCCCAGAGCGCGGCCGAGAACATCATCAAGTGCGTGCGCCGCTGCGGCCTGGAAGTGGACCAGTTGATGCTGAACCCGCTGGCCTCCGCGCAGGCGGTGCTGAGCGAGGACGAGCGCGAACTGGGCGTGTGCCTGGTCGACATCGGCGCCGGCACGACGGACGTGGCGATCTTCACCAACGGCGCGATCCGCCACACCGCCGTGATCCCGATCGCCGGCGACCTGATCACCAGCGACATCGCGATGGCCCTGCGCACGCCGACCAAGGACGCGGAAGACATCAAGGTCGAGAACGGCTTTGCCAAGCAACTGTTGGCAGACCCGGAAACCCAGGTGGAAGTGCCGGGCCTCGGCGACCGCGGCCCGCGCATGCTGAGCAAGCAGGCGCTGGCCGGCGTGATCGAGCCGCGCATCGAGGAGATCTTCTCGCTGGTGCAGCAGGTGGTGCGTGAGTCGGGTTTCGAGGAGGTGCTGTCCTCCGGCGTGGTGCTGACCGGCGGCAGCGCGGTGATGCCCGGCATGGTCGAACTCGGCGAGGACATCTTCCTCAAGCCGGTGCGGCGCGGCATCCCCAAGTATTCGAGCGCGCTGTCGGACATGGTGGCCCAGCCCCGTGCCGCGACGGTGATGGGCCTGCTGGAAGAGGCCCGCTTCGCGCGCATGCGTGGCTTCAAGGTGGCCCAGAAGAACGGCTCGGTAAAGACCGCGTTCGGGCGCTTCAAGGACTTCATCGTGGGGAACTTCTGATCATGCCCATCGCCATATTGAACGCCGCGGGTCACCAGTTCCATCACGCGCGCGCCGGACCCTGTCGTCATTACAACGAGCGATGGCGACGCACCGGGCCACCGCCATAGGGAGCCAACCGTCACTGCGTCAGACAACAAGAAATTCACTCATTAAATAACGGCAACTGCAAATTGAAGGAGTCAAAGATGACCATCGAAATGATCGAAATGGAAGAGTTCAATCAGGGCACGCAGATCAAGGTGATCGGCGTGGGCGGCGGTGGCGGCAATGCGGTCGCGCACATGATCGAGCGCGGCGTGCAGGGCGTGCAGTTCTCCTGCGCGAACACCGATGCGCAGGCGCTGTCACGCAGCAACGCACCCAAGCTGATCCAGCTCGGCATCAACGGCCTGGGCGCGGGCGGCAAGCCGGACAAGGGTCGTGAAGCGGCGGAAGCGGCCATCGACGAGATCCGCGCGGCCATCGACGGCGCGCACATGCTGTTCATCACCGCCGGCATGGGCGGCGGCACCGGCACCGGCGCGGCGCCCGTGATCGCACGCGTGGCCAAGGAGATGGGCATCCTGACCGTGGGCGTGGTCACCAAGCCCTTCGACTGGGAAGGCGGCAAGCGCATGAGCAATGCCGACAACGGCCTGGCCGAGCTGGAAGCGAACGTCGACTCGCTGATCGTGATCCTGAACGAGAAGCTGCTGGAAGTGCTGGGCGACGACGTGACCCAGGCCGAGGCCTTCGCGCATGCCAACGACGTGCTGAAGAACGCAGTGGGCGGCATCTCGGAAATCATCAACGAGTACGGCGGCGTGAACGTCGACTTCGAGGACGTGCGCACCGTGATGGGCGAGCCCGGCAAGGCCATGATGGGCACGGCGGCTGCGAGCGGCCCGGACCGCGCGCGCATCGCCGCCGAGCAGGCCGTGGCCTGCCCGCTGCTGGAAGGCATCGACCTGTCGGGCGCCAAGGGCGTGCTGGTCCTGGTGACGGCATCGAAGGGCTCCTTGAAGCTGGCCGAATCGAAGCTCGCGATGAACACGATCCGTGCCTACGCCTCGCCCGATGCGCATGTGATCTACGGCGCGGCCTATGACGAGAACCTCGGCGATGAAATGCGCGTGACGGTGGTTGCCACCGGCCTGTCGCGCCAAGGTGTCAGCCGCAAGCCGGAGCTGGAAGTGATCCGCCGCACCGGTACCGACAACGTGGGCTTCAGCTTGCCGACGCTCAACACCGGCGCGACCGGGCATGGCGGACCCGGCAATACGAAGTACGACAACATGTCGGTACCTAGCGTCTGGCGCACCAACCGCACGATGGCCACTGCGAAGGTGGATGCGCTGTCGTCGGGCGGCATGGAAGACATCGAGATCCCCGCCTTCCTCCGCCGCCAAGCTGACTGATATGGCATTGAGCTACTGCGCACCCCAATCTCGCGCCTGCGCTGCTCGCCGTACAGGAGTACGGCTGCGCTGCTCGGCGCGACCTTGGGGCGCTCGCTACGCTCACTGCCACATCAGTCGGGCCGGGGTGCTGCCGTGCTGATTTGCGGCTGTGCTGCTTGGCCCAACCCCGGGGCGCTCGCTGCGCTGTCGGCCGCATCAATCGGGCCGGGGTGGAGCCATCGGGCCAGGAGGGCGCGATGTCGGCTATTGGCGCGATAGCCCGGCGGGTGGTGCGGTCGGGGCCGCCGGCTCCTAAAATCACGGCCGTGCTGCAACAACGAACTCTCAAGGCCATCACGCGCGCGGTCGGCGTGGGGCTTCACAGCGGGCAACGCGTCGAGCTGACGCTGAGGCCTGCGCCGGTGGACACCGGCATTGTTTTCCGTCGCGTCGACCTGCCGGAGCCGGTCGATATCGCGATGACGCCGGAGGCGGTGACGGACACGCGCCTGGCCTCGACCATTTCTTCCAATGGCGCCAAGGTGCAGACCATCGAGCACCTGATGTCGGCCTGCGCCGGGCTCGGCATCGACAACCTGCGCATCGACATCACGGCCGACGAGGTGCCGATCCTGGACGGGTCGGCTTCGTCCTTCGTGTTCCTGCTGCAAAGCGCGGGCATCGTGTTGCAGGCCGCGCCGAAGCGCTTCATCCGGGTGATCAGCCCGGTGGAGGTGCATGAGGGCAAGGACCATGACGCCAAGTGGGCGCGGCTGGACCCGTACCACGGCTACAAGCTCAGCTTCGAGATCGACTTCGACCATCGCGTGGTGAGCTCGACCGGGCAGCGCTTCGAATTCGACCTGGGCAGCGGTTCGTACAGTCGCGACATCGCACGGGCGCGGACTTTCGGTTTCACCAAGGAAGTCGAGTACATGCGCAGCAAGGGGCTCGCGCTCGGCGGCGGGCTCGACAACGCCGTGGTCATGGACGACACCAAGGTGCTCAATGCCGGCGGACTGCGCTATGACGACGAGTTCGTGAAGCACAAGATCCTCGATGCGATGGGCGACCTCTATGTGGTGGGCCGTCCGTTGCTGGCAGCGTACAGCGCGTTCCGCTCCGGGCACGGGCTCAACAACAAGCTGCTGCGCGCGCTGATGCAGCAACCCGACGCCTGGGAAATCGTCAGCTTCGACGATGAGAAGCGCGCCCCTGCCGGTTTCGCCGAAGTCGCGCGCGCCTGGTAGCGCAGCGCCGCAACCCTCGATGCTTCTCTTTCGCTGGGCCATCCTGCTGTTGCTGCTGGTGGCCGGCGTGTCCTTCGCCTTCTATGCCGGCACCGGCCAGGTCAAGTACCGGCGCTTTGGCTGGATCGTGCTCAAGTGGACGATCCTGGCGGCGTTCGGCTTCTTCGCGGTGCTGATTGCGGAGCGCGGGTTCTGATCCTTGGTTGATCGGAGGCCGTCGAATGCGGTCAAGTCCGATCCCGCATTCACGATAGTGGCGCGCGCAGGCTCAGTTCAGCGCGTCCGCCCCTGCCGATACCCACCGCCTGAGCCTTTGGTCACGGCAGCCCCCAGCCGCTCCATCGACTTCCCCACATGCGCATGCGTGATCGCGATGCCCAGCGCATCGGCCGCATCTGCGCCGGGCAGTCCGGGCAGGTTCAACAGCCGCTTCACCATCTCCTGCACCTGCGCCTTGGCCGCGTTGCCGTGGCCGGCCACGGCCTGCTTCATCTGAAGGGCGGTGTACTCGGCCACACTGAGCTTGTTGACCACCAGTGCCGTCAGGCAGGCGCCGCGTGCCTGGCCCAGCATCAGCGTGGACTGCGGGTTGACGTTGACGAACACGATCTCCACGGCCGCGGCGGTCGGCTGGTAGCGCTCGGCAATCTCGCCGATGCCATCGAACAGGACCTTGAGCCGCAGCGCCAGTTCGCCGCCGACCATGTGCTTGGTGCTGATGGTGCCGCTGGCCACGTAGCGCAGCGAATGGCCATCCGCATCGATCACGCCGAAGCCGGTGGTCTGCAGGCCGGGGTCAATGCCGAGGATGCGCATTTGAGTGGGGGAGAACATTGAACAGGACTGTAGTGGATGCCGCGCCGCTGAGGCACGCGGAGGCGGCCAGTCGTGTGCTGGACAGGTGATCGGCGGTGCTGAGATTGCAGGCTTGAGCGAATGCGACCGTCGCAAGCGCGCAGCCTCAAACCCCGAAGTACCAGCGGACCGAATGAAAGAAGATCGGCGCCGCAAAACACAGCGCATCCACCCGGTCCAGCAAGCCCGCGGCCCCGGTCACGCCCACGCCCTTCTGCCCCCAGTGCGGTATCCCTCGGTCACGCTTGAGCGCCTTCATCACCAGGTGGCCCATCGAGCCCGCCACGCAGGCGATCAAGGACATCGCCATCGCCTGCCCATACTTGAAGGGCGTGATGAAGGACATCAGGCCGCCCACCACGGTGCCGATGGCCATGCCGGCGCTCCAGCTGGCCCAGTTGAAGCTTCGGCTCACGTTCGGCGCGAAGGGCGGGCGCGTCAGCCAGCGCCGCAGCTTGCTGGTGCCTTCGGCTGGCGGATAAACGAAGTGCCGCGCGATCACGTGCTGGACCACCATGCAGGCCTGCACCACGAACACCAGGAAGAACACGAGGAACGCGCTCTTGCCCTCGAAGCCCGGAAAGGACAGCATCAGCAGCGCAGGCACGTGGCTCATGCCGTAGACGCAGACCATGATGCCCCACTGCAACTTGGCATTGCGTTCCAGGAAGTGGCTCGGGTCGTTGGCCAGCGCGCTGACCGTGGGAATGGCAAGGAACACGTACACCGGGATGAACACGGTGAAGAGGTTGAAGTGCGCCGTGCCCACGAGGATGAACTGCAACGGCAGCACCACGAAGAAGGCCAGGATCAGGCTGCGGTGGTCACCACGCCGCGTCGGCGACAGCGTGATGAACTCGCGCAGCGCCAGGAACGCGAACAGGCCGAACAGGAAGGTCGCGGCGCCCGGCCCCAGCACCCAGCCGGTCCAGAACAACACCGCCATGCCCCAACTGGTACGCAGCAGCCGACGGAAGTCGTTGAAGTCCTGCAACCACGCTTCGCCGCGGTCGTGGTTGCGGCGCTCTCGCAGGCCGATGATCAATGTCGCGATGCTGACGATTGCCAGGATGCCGAAGACGATCAGGAACAGCAAGCCGACCTGGTGCTCCGGCGTCATGCTGCGCAAGGTTTGGTTCATGAACGAAGCTTCTTCATTTCAGACGTCGCGCAGCGCGAGCACGGCGGCACGGGCGCGTTCCAGGAAGGGCCGGCGTTGCTCGCCTTCCTCCACCTGTATCGGCGCGCCGAAGGTCACGGAGCAGAGGATCGGCACGGGCACCACTTCGCCCTTTGGCATCACGCGCTGGATGTTGTCGATCCAGGCCGGCACCAGCACCACTTCCGGGAACATCTTGGCGAGTGCATAGAGGCCCGACTTGAACTTCTGCGGTTCGCCGGTGTTGCCGCGCGTGCCTTCGGGAAAGATGATGATCGAGTCACCGCTCTTGAGTGCATCGACGAGGGGCGTCAGCGGGTCGCTGCTGTCCAAAGGTGCCGCAGGTGCCGCGGCTTCAGGCTGGGGCGCGGGTTCCTCCGGCGGGACCAGCGGCAGCTGGATTGCGCCGACCGGCTCCATCGAGGGTTCGACACGTTCGGGCGGCGGGGGAGGTGGGGCCGGCGGTGCGGCCGCCTGGCCTCGATCCACATACACCGCATGGAACACCTCAGTCGTGATCCAGCGCTTGACCGGGGTGTTGGCCCAATAGTCCTTCGCTGCGATCGGCCGGGTGATCACGCGCAGTTCCTCGGGCAGCGCCGCCCAGATCATGACGATGTCGGCATGGCTCTGGTGGTTCGCGAAGTAGATGCGCTGCTCGGCCTTGGGCGGACAACCATACCAACGTGCCTGGGAGCCGGTGAGCAAGCGCACCACCCCAAGCAATATCCATCCCACGATTTTTGCCAACATGGCGGCGATGATACGGGCGCGCCGGCCCGATCCGCCTCAGGGCAGGTCCGCCGACGGCATGCGCGCGACGATCGTCGCGCTGCGCCCCATGATGTAGGCGGAGGTCGGCCGGCGCTCGAAGAACTTCGGGCTCGGCAGCATCACCGCGAGTCGCGCCGCCTCGTTGGCATTCAGTCGTGACGCCGACTTGTTGAAGTAGTGCCGCGACGCGGCCTCGGCGCCGAACACGCCTTCGCCCCATTCGACGTTGTTCAGGTAGATCTCGAGGATGCGCTGCTTGCTCAGCATCAATTCCAGCAGCGTCGCGAGCACCAGTTCCTGGCCCTTGCGCAGCAGCGTGCGCTCGCCCGACAGCAGCAGGTTCTTCGCGAGTTGCTGCGTGATGGTCGAGCCGCCGCGCAGCTTTGGCGGGCGCACCGGCTTGCCGGCCGCCGCGGCCTGTGCCGCGCGTTTGGCGGCCAGTTCCTCGGCCTTGGCATTGCGCTGGCGGGCCTTCTCGATGGCTTCCCATTCCACGCCCTGGTGGTAGATGAATTCCCCATCTTCACTGGCGATCACGGCGCGCTTGAGCGTCTCCGAGATCTGCGCGTAGGGGACCCAATCCTGCTGCCATTCGCGCCCGCCATTGGCTCGGCCTTTCGTGGCGATCTGCCAAGCCTCGGAACGCTGGAACGCGGTCGATTCGGGATTGATCGCGGCCATCATCGCGATCCGCGCGACAAAGAAGAGTTGCAACGCCAGCCCTGCCACCAGCAGGCACAGCACCCAACGGAACACCGCACGCATCGTCGTTCGTCAGCCTGCGACCAGCGCGCGCAACTCGCCCAGCACCTGGGCCGATGGCGGCCGGACGCCGCGCCAGGTCGCGAAGGCTTCGGCCGCCTGCTCGACCAGCATGCCGAGGCCATCGCGCGGCACGGCGCCGTTGTCGCGCGCCCAGTCCAGGAAGCCTTGCGCCGCCGGCCCGTACATCATGTCGACCGCCAGCGCACCAGGCTTCAACACGCTCGCGGCCACGGGCACGCCGCCGCCGCTCAGACTCGACGCCGTGGCATTGACGATCACGTCGAAGCTGCCGCTGACGGTGTCGAGCTCCTGCGCCTCGATCTCGGCATGGTGCGACAAGGCCAGCGCCGCATGCCGCTGCACCAGCGTCACCGCCTTGCCCAGCGTGCGGTTGGCCACCACGACGCGTCGCGCACCGGCTTCCAGGAAGGGACCCAGCACGCCTGACGCACCGCCGCCCGCACCGACCAGCAGCACATCGCGGCCTCGCATCTCGACGCCGGCATTGCGCGTGATGTCGTTGACGAGGCCGGCACCGTCCGTGTTGTCGCCATGGACGCCGTCGTCACGAAAGCTCAATTGATTCACCGCCTGCGCCAGTGCTGCGCGCGGCGTCACGTGCTGCGCCATGGCAGCGGCATCGAACTTGAAGGGCACCGTGATGTTGCAGCCGCGCGCCGTGCCCGCGGTGTCGGCTCGGAACGCGGCCACCGCCTGCGCGAAGCCACCCATCGGCACGAGGCGCCGGCCATAGTCCAGCGTCTGCCCGGTGAGTTCGGCGAAGCGCATGTGAATCCACGGCGAGCGGCTGTGCTCGATCGGGTTGCCCATCACGCAATACAGGTCCATGGCCTTCTCCCTCTTGTCTCTTGCAAAGTCGCGACTTGAAGCGCCGTCAGGGTGCGGAGGGGCGCGCCTCGAGCGTCTCGTCGCGGGTGAACCGGAAGCGCGAGGGCAGCACGATCTGGTCGGCCTGCCGGCGCATCGCGTCGGTGAACTTGCCGAAGTTGCCGATGCTGCGCACGATCGCCTGGGCGCGCTTGTCGAGCACGGTGTTGCCCGAGCTCTCCACGATCTCGGCGCCGACCACGCTGCCGTCGAAGTTGATGGTGACCAGCATGGTCAGCGCGCCGTACAGCTTCTTGCCCGCGGCCTCGGGGAAGTTCTCGGTGCCGCGCGCCTCGATGCGGCGGCGCAGGGCATCGACGTACATCGCGTAGGCGGCCTCGCGCGTGGCGGGGCTGATGTAGCGCTTCTTGGGCCGCGCGTTCTCTTCGTTGACGCGCTTCTCGATCTCGGCGAGCAGTTCAAGCAACTGCCGGCGTTGTTCCTCGCGGTCGCTGCTTTGCGTCGGGTCACCCGAATTGCGCGGATCGGGCAGCGGCATGGTCGCGAGTTGCTGCCGGATCTGCGCGAGCAACAGTTGCTGCTGCGCCTGCATCGATTCGACCTGGCGCTGCGAATCCTCGGACGCATCGCCCACCGCGGTGAAGGCGGAGGGAGGCAGCGGGCTGGTGGCCCGGCCGCGCTCCAGGTCACCACCGCCCGCCAGCGAGCGCTGCGCGATGGCCTGTGCCTTGTCAGGCTTCTCGTTGGTCGACGCATTGACCAGGATGACTTCGAGCGCGGTCTCCTTGAACGCGCGGTCGAAGGCTTCGGGATCGGCAAAGCGCACGGCCAGCAACACACCGTGGGCGAGGATCGAGATCCCCAGCGCGATCTGAAGGACGCTGAAGTCGCGCAGGTTCATGCGGGCACGTTGTCCGGCGTGGCCTCGCTGTCCGCCAGGTCCACGGCGATGGCGATCGGTCCGGCGACTTCCTCTTCGTCGCCGCCCTCATCCTCGATGTCCGCATCGGGCGCCGCATCGAGCCGTGCCAGCACGGTGCCGTGCACGTCGAGCGAGATCTCGTCGATGTCGCCGAGCTTCACCCGCACGTGTGCGCCGCGCTCCTGCTGGCCGGCCACCGGGAACACCAGCGGCAGGTTGTCGGCACGCACCAGCGCACCGTTCGGGAAGTCCTTCATCACGGTCGCGTCCAGTTCGGTGATGCCGTTCTGCTGCAGGTACTTGAGCGTCCAGAAGCGCTCCATGCCGGCCTGGTAGCCGTTGTAGGTGCTGTAGGCCGCGTCGAAGCCGGAGAGGATCGAGAACAGGTCGGCGTCCTTCGGCTTGAAGGGGGCGGCCAGTGCGGCGGTCTTGCCGTGGCGCGCGGCCGCGATGATCTGCCACTGGTTGACCAAGTCGGTGTAGCGGCGCAGCGGCGAGGTGCTCCAGGCATAGCTCTTGACGCCGATGCCGGCATGCGGCGCAGGCTTGGTGCCCATGCGCACCTTCACGCCCGGCGCCAGGCTGGCCTGGCTGCGGTAGAGGCCCGGCACGCCGAACTCGCCGAGCCAGCTGCCCCAGGTGCTGTTGGCCAGGATCATGGCCTCGGCCACGATCAGGTCCAGCGGGGCGCCGCGGCGGCGCGTGCTGATGCTGACCTTTTCTTCACCGGACGGCTCGCCGACGTTGCCTTCCAGGCGGAAGTTGTAGTCGGGACGGTTGAAGTTCTCCGGCTTGCCGCGCACGACCTCGCGCTGCGCCTTGAGGCTGCGCGCCAGGCGGAACAGGAAGGTCAGCGGCTCGCGCACTTGAACGGCCACCGGCGGTGCATCGCCGTTCGGCACGCTCGGGTCGGTCAGCCATTCCTCGCTGACGAAGGCATCGAGCTGGTCGTGCCGCAGGTTGGCGACGATCGGCACGCGCTCCAGTTTCGTCTCGGTGCCCTTCAGTTCCAGCGAGGCTTCATCGAAGGTCGCGTAGAGCGAGACGGCAGGGCAGTCGCGCCCCTCCTGCAAGGTGTAGGCATTGACGATGTCGTCCGGCAGCATCGTGATCTTGTAGCCCGGCATGTAGACCGTCGACATGCGGTTGCGCGCCACCTGGTCGATGGCACTGCCGGGCACCAGCGCCAGGCCGGGCGCGGCGATGTGGATGCCGACCACGACCGTGCCGCTGCCGAGGCCGCGCACCGACAGCGCGTCGTCGATCTCGGTGGTCTGCGAATCGTCGATGGAGAAGGCCTCCACGCCTTCGGCCAGCGGCAGCGCATCGGTGATGGCGGGAGCCTGCAGCGCAGGGAAGGCCGTGCCCTTGGGGAAGTTCTCGAACAGGAAACGCTTCCAGTGGAACTGGTAGGCCGAATCGATCGCCCCGGCGCGTTCCAGCAACTCCAGCGGCGGACGCTGCGAGGCGCGCGAGGCATCGACCACGGCTCGGTATTCGGGCGCGTTCTTGTCGGGCTTGAAGAGGATCTTGTAGAGCTGGTCGCGGACCGGCGCCGGGCACACGCCCTCGACCAACTGCTTCGCCCATTCGGCGATCTGCGCCGCGACCTGCTTCTTCTTCTCGATGGCGGCCAGCGCCTGCTGCACGATCTCGGCGGGCGCCTTCTTGAAGCGGCCCTTGCCGGCGCGGCGGAAGTAGTGCGGCGCATCGAACAGCCCGAACAGCGCGGCGGCCTGCTGCGCCAGCGTGGGCTTGTCCTGGAAATAGTCGGCGGCCAGGTCGGCGAAACCGAATTCGCCCTCCGGCGAAAACTCCCAGGCCAAGTCGAGGTCCATGGTCGTGGCCAGGGCGCGCGCCTCGGCGATCAACTCGGCCGGGCCGGGCTTCTCGAAGCGCAGCACGATGTTGGCAGCCTTGACCTTGACGCGCTTGCCCGTGTCGAGCTCGACCTGGGCCGAGGCTTCCGCCTCCGACAGCACGCGTCCGCCAAGGTACTTGCCGGCTTCTTCAAACAATACAAACATGGTGACGATTGTCCCATGGGCCCGCAGCCCGCTTCCCGGGGGCTCACACCTATGGAAGCCGCGGAATTGTCCGTGTGTGGGCACTCACCGGGGAGGGCGCCGCGCCAGGGTCATGCCGCTAAGCGAGATGCAGGAAGGCCATCACCTCGTCCAGGTGCGCCCGTTCGAAATCCGAGAGCGCATGGTCACCCTTCTCCAGCAGCTTGATGCGGCTGCCGGGATAGCGCGCCGACATCTCGCGCCAGTCCAGCACCTCGTCGCCCTTGGCCACGATCGCAAGGCAGCGCTCCGGCCGCGGCAACTGCCCCACTTCCAGCGCCTTCAGTTCACCGATGTATTCCGGGCGGAAATAAAATTGCTGCGATGGGTCGTGCCACTGGACCTGCGTCCCGATGTGGTGCGCCAGGTCGCGCGCAGGATCCACCGCAGGGTTCAGCAGCACGGCCGGGCACCGGGTCATGCCAGCCACGTAGGTCGCATAGAAGCCGCCGAGCGAAGACCCCACCACGGCCATCGAATCCCGCGGCCAGGACGCGATGCCGCGCATCACCATGTCGATCGCTTCGCGCGGCGAAGGCGGCAACTGCGGACACCACCACTGCACCTCCGGATGCGATGCGGCGACGCTACGCGCCATCACCTGCGCCTTGGTCGAATTCGGGGAGGAGCGGAAACCGTGCAAATACAGCAGGTGGGTCGTGGGAACTTGTCGCATGCTATGAAATTGATAGCGGACTGTGCAGGCTGCACGGCCGCTACGGGGTGCTTTTTTCTCGAGGTAAGCCATCGTAGGCGGTCGGGCGGATCCCGGTGGGAACCGGCCAAGCTAGTTTGTAACAAGTGTCGGGGCACTCCGCCCGGCCATGCATCCCATGAATTTGGCATTCAACAATGTGTATTAACTGTTACTAGCTATATGCTTCCGACATGCCCGCCGTTGAACCGACCTTGCCCCCGCCCCCACCCTGGGGCGTCCTGGTGGTGGAGGACGACGACCATGCGCGCGCTTTCTTCGAGGCCAGCGTGCGGCGCAGCCCCCGCTTGCAGTGGCTTGGCGGCGCAGCCTCGGTGCGCGAGGCGCTGGATTGGCTCGATGGCGACGCCGTGATCCCGGACGTGCTGCTGGTCGACCTGGGCCTGCCCGACGGCAGCGGGCTCGACGTGATCTCCGCCGCCGTGGCCCGCTACCCGCAATGCGAACCGCTGGTGATCTCGGTCTTCGGCGACGAGGACAGCGTGCTCGCGAGCATCGAAGCCGGCGCACTTGGTTACATCCACAAGGACGCCGCGCCCGAGGACATCGCCCTGACCATCCTGGAGATGAAGGCCGGAGCTTCGCCGATCTCGCCCATGATCGCGCGGCGCGTGCTGGCCCGCTATCGGCTGTTGCAGGCGAGTGGCCGCTCCGAGCCTGATGCGGCGCCCGCCACACCGCCGCAACGCCCGGACGCCACCGCGCGCGCCCTGCTGTCGCCCCGCGAGCAGGAAGTGCTGACGCTCATCGCCCGCGGCTTCTCGTATGCCGAGATCGCCCGGCTGCAAGGCCTCAGCGTGCACACGGTGCAGACCCATATCAAGCACCTCTACGGCAAGCTGGCGGTGCATTCGAAGAACGAGGCGGTCTTCGAGGCCATGCGCCTCGGCCTGCTGCAGCATCCGGGCGCGGCCTGATGCGCGGTTGGCGCAGCGCGTTCGTCGGGCTGCTGCTGTGGTGGACCTGCGCCTTCGCGTCCGCCCAAACGGGCTCCGCCGTCCTGGAGTTGCGACAGGGCAGTGTCAGCACCACGATCCACGGGCAGACCGCGACGGCGCCGCTGGTGCTGCCCTACAACTGGGACCATGAACAGCATGCACAGCCCGGCACGGCCCGTTTCGAATTGCCTTTCACGCTGCCGCAGCGCCCGGACGGCCCCTGGGCGGTGTACATGCAGCGCGTCGGCAATACCTTCGAGCTGCGTCTCAACGGCGAATTGCTGCGCGTGCACGGCGACCTGTCGCGCGGCAACGGCGCGGACTACGCGAAATCGCCGCGGTCGCTGATGGTCCCGGCGCAGTTGCTGCGCGCCGGCCCCAACCTGCTTGAGATCCGGCTGCGGGCCGATTCCGGCCGCCGTGCAGGCTTGTCGCCGGTCCTGATCGGCCCCGCCGACGACGTGCTGGCCATCTACAGCGCAGCCTACGCCTCGCGCTTCACCGGGTCCGTGCTGCTGGTGGGCTTCAGCGTGGTCGTCGGCGCGATCGCGCTGGCCTTGTGGCTGACCCAGTCCGGCAACAGGGCGACCGGCGGGCGCCGGCGCGAGGCCGTCTACTTCTGGGCCGCGCTGGCCGAATTCTGCTGGGCCCTGCGCGTGGCCGATGCCGCCATCGTCACCCCGCCGATCGGCTGGGTGGGCTGGGGCACGCTGATGACCGCCTGCTATTCAGGCTGGGCCGTGTCGGCGATGCTGTTCTGCCACCATGTCGCGGGCTGGGACCGGCACCCGCGCATGCACTGGATGTGGCGAGCCATGGCCGTCATGTTCCTCGGCTCCATCGCCTGCTGCTGGTTCTCGCTGAGCCAGGCCGACCCGCGCTGGCTGACCGGATGGCTGGCGCTGGAACTGGTCGGCGTGTTCGGCTACATCGGCGTGTTTGCCGCGGCCACGGTGCGGCGCCCGGACACGGCGCGCGTGTTGGTCGGCTCGGCCGCGGTGTTGACCGTCGTGGTCGCGCTACGCGACTGGGCCGTGATCCGGCTCAGCGACAGCTACGGCGAAACCACCTGGGTGCGCTACACCTCGGTGTTCTTCGGCATCGCCTTGCTGGCCATCGTGTTGGAGCGCTTCCACACCGCCAGCACGCAGGCCAAGGAATTGCTCGGCACATTGGCCGCGCGCGTCGCCGACCGCGAGCGTGAACTGGCCTCGACCTACGCCCGGCTCGAAGACGCAAGCCGCGAGCAGGCGCGCACGCACGAGCGCGAGCGCATCCTGCGCGACATGCACGACGGCGTCGGCTCGCACATCAGCGCCGCCATCCACCAGCTCCAGTCCGGCCAGGCGCGGCCGACGGAACTGCTGCGCACGCTGCGCGATTCGCTGGACCAACTCAAGCTGTCGATGGACGCGATCCACATGCCGCCCGGCGACGTGGGTGCGCTGTTGGCCGCGTTGCGCTATCGCCTGGAGCCGCGCCTGGCCGCGTCCAGCGTGGGATTGGAGTGGGCGGTGGAGGAGATCGAACCCGTGTCGCGCCTCGACGGGCCGGCCATGCGGCAACTGCAGTTCCTGCTGTTCGAGGTCATCTCGAACGTGCTGCAGCATGCCGAGGCCAGCGTGTTGCGCATCGAGGCCGCGATGCATGAGGGCGTGCTGCGCTTGCGGGCCGTCGACAACGGCCGCGGCTTCGACGCCAGCCAGCTGCCGCGCGCCCTGCGCCAGCGCGCGCAGGCCATCGGTGTGCAACTGGCACTGGAAAGCCAGCCGGGGCGGACGGTGGTGCAGTTGGCGTTCGTTTGAGGAGCGGCAGGTCACACTCGCGAGGCGATAATTGCGCCCCATGTCGGCCGTCTTCCAGCAACCCTCTCTCGCGCGCCGCATCGCGCCCATCTTCCAGGGCTTCGATGGCTTGCTGGCCTTCGCCGTGGTGCTGCTGGGTTGCGCCGGAATGGTGACCATGTATTCGTCCGGCTTCGACCATGGCACGCGCTTCATGGACCACGGCCGCAACATGCTGCTGGCGGCGTTCATCATGTTCGTGGTGGCGCAAGTACCGCCGCAGCGGCTCATGTCGTTCGCGGTGCCGCTCTACACGGTCGGCGTGGCGCTGCTGATCGCGGTGGCGGTGTTCGGCATCACCAAGAAGGGCGCGCGGCGCTGGATCAACGTGGGCGTGGTGATCCAGCCCAGCGAAATCCTCAAGATCGCCATGCCGCTGATGCTGGCCTGGTGGTTCCAGCGCCGCGAAGGCCAGTTGCGGCCGCTCGATTTCATCGTGGCCACCATCCTGCTGGGCGTGCCGGTCGGCCTGATCATGAAGCAGCCCGACCTCGGCACCGCGCTACTGGTGCTGGCGGCGGGCATGTCGGTGATCTTCTTCGCGGGGTTGTCGTGGAAGCTGATCGTGCCACCGGTGGTGATCGGCCTGGTCGCGGTGGCGCTGATCGTCGGCTACGAATCGACGCTGTGTGCCGACGGCTTCGACTGGCGCGTGCTGCACGACTACCAGAAGCAGCGAATATGCACGCTGCTCGACCCCACCAAGGACCCGCTCGGCAAGGGCTTCCACATCATCCAGGGCATGATCGCCATCGGCTCGGGCGGCATCGGCGGCAAGGGCTTCATGCAGGGCACGCAGACGCACCTGGAGTTCGTGCCCGAGCGCACCACCGACTTCATCTTCGCGGCCTATTCCGAGGAATTCGGCCTGGTCGGCAACGTGTTCCTGATCGTCTCCTTCGTCTTCCTGATCTTTCGCGGGCTGGCCATCGCGATGGACGCACCCACGCTCTTCGCGCGCCTGCTGGCCGGCGCGGTCACGATGATCTTCTTCACCTATGCCTTCGTGAACATGGGCATGGTGAGCGGCATCCTGCCGGTGGTGGGCGTGCCCTTGCCCTTCATCAGCTATGGGGGCACCGCGATGGTGACGCTGGGGCTGGCGCTGGGGATCCTGATGTCGATCTCGCGTGCGCGGCGGTTGATGCAGTCGTAGGTTCAGTGGAGCTCATGTCCCCGGCGCGATAGTCTCGGGTTCCGTCACCGGCTTCAATCGGTGGGCACGACAACACATCAACGGAGACAAGACATGGCGTTCCTCATCGCCCGCGCGAGCGCTGGCATCGCACTGGCCGCGGCCAGCGCATTCAGCATGGCGCAGACACCTCCCGCGCCGCTCTCGGCCACCGACAGCGACCCCGTCAAGCTCGGCTGGATGCAGGGCTCGCCGCCGCCGGCCGACAAGCAGGTCACCTTCCAGAACGGCGGCCAGTTCCCGCAGATCCGCTGGACCCTGCAGCACATGCGCGAGATCGTGCCCAGCCGCAACGTCTGGCGCGGCTCCGGCGCGGCCTTCGAACTGCCGCGCGCCGAGCGCGACTGGTCGGGTTTCACCTTCACCGACGACCGGGGCCAGAAGGTCGGCATCGATGCCTATGCCGAGCGCAGCTACACCGACGCCATCGTCGTGCTGCACAAGGGCCGCGTGGTGCTGGAGCGCTACTGGAGCGGCATGACGCCGAACACGCCGCATGCGGTGTTCTCGGTCACCAAGTCGCTCACCGGCGTGCTGGCCTCGCAACTCATCGCCGAAGGCAAGCTCGACCCGAACGCGAAGGTGTCGAGCTACATCCCCGAACTCGCCGGCACCGCCTGGGACGACGCCACCGTGCAGCAGACGCTCGACATGACGGCCGGCGTCAAGTTCCGCGAGGACTATGCCGACCCGACCTCCGAAGTCATGCAGTACGCGATGTCCTCCGGCCTGGTGCCGACGCCGCCGACCTGGACCGGCCCGCGCGACACCATCACCTTCCTGAAGACGCTGAAGAAGGAGGGCGAGCACGGCGCCGGCTTCTCGTACAAGACGGTTCATTCCGAGATCGTCGGCTGGCTGGTCCACCGCGTCACCGGCAAGCCCTTCTCGCAGAACCTCAGCGAGCGCATCTGGACGCGCATGGGCGCCGAGAACGACGCGTCGATCAACATCGACCGCCTCGGCTTCGAGTCGATGGGCTCGGGCTTCAACGCCACCGCGCGCGACCTGGCCCGGTTCGGCGAGATGCTGCGCAATGACGGGCAGGTCGGCGGCATTTTCAGCCGGCAGCAACTGGTGTCGAAGGCGGCCGTCGACATGATCCGCGCCGGCGGCGACCGCGAGAAGTTCAAGGCTGGCAACCAGGCGGCGCGACCGGGCTACTCGTACCGCAACCAGTGGTGGATCCTGCACAACGCCGACGGCGCCTTCGAGGCCTCGGGCATCCACGGCCAGTACGTCCATGTGAACCCGAAGGCCGAAGTGGTGATCGTCAGGCTTGGCTCGACACCCACCGCGGGGAACGGCCCCCTGCATGGCCTGCACATGCGCGCGTTCCAGGCCATCGCGGATACGGTGCGCTGACCCCACACATCCACGGTGATCATCGGGGCGAGCAATAATGCCCCGATGATCTCCCGCGAACCCACCATCGAGCGCCTCGCCACGGCGCAAAGCCTCCTGCTCACGCCCTTCGGACTCGACGAGTCCCACCTGTCGCGTGCGCTGGCCGAGATCGCCTCGCACAAGGTGGACGACGCCGACCTCTACTTCCAGTACACGCGCAGCGAAGGCTGGAGCCTGGAAGAGGGCATCGTCAAGACCGGCAGCTTCAGCATCGACCAGGGTGTCGGCGTGCGCGCGGTCAGCGGCGAGAAGACGGCGTTTGCCTATTCCGACGACATTTCCGAAGCCTCGCTGCTCGATGCGGCGCGCACGGTGCGCTCGATCTCGTCAGCCGGCCGCTCGGCCCGCGTGAAGGCGCCGGTGCGCAAGATCGCCTCCAGCCGCTCGCTCTACAACGGCATCGACCCGATCTCCACGCTCGACAGCACCGCCAAGGTCGAACTGCTCGGCCGCGTCGAGAAGCTGGCCCGTGCGCGCGACCCGCGCGTGTCGCAGGTGATGGCTGGACTCGCGAGCGAATACGACGTCGTGCTGGTGGCCCGTGCCGATGGCACCTTGGCCGCTGACGTTCGCCCGCTGGTGCGCCTCTCCGTCACGGTGATCGCCGAACAGAACGGCCGCCGCGAAATGGGCTCCGGCGGCGGCGGCGGTCGTTTCGGCCTGGCGTACTTCGACGATGCCCACATTGCCGAATACGTCGAGCAGGCCGTCAGCGCCGCGCTGGTCAACCTCGAATCGCGCCCCGCACCCGCTGGTGAAATGACCGTGGTGCTCGGCCCGGGCTGGCCCGGCATCCTGCTGCACGAAGCCATCGGCCACGGCCTGGAAGGCGACTTCAACCGCAAGGGCTCGAGCGCCTTCTCCGGCCGCATCGGCCAGCGCGTCGCGGCCAAGGGCGTCACGGTGCTCGACGACGGCACCATCGCCGACCGCCGCGGCTCGCTCAACGTCGACGACGAGGGCAATGCCAGTCAGCGCAACGTGCTGATCGAGGACGGCATCCTCAAGGGCTACATCCAGGACGCGCTCAATGCGCGCCTCATGAAGGTCAAGCCCACCGGCAACGGCCGCCGCGAAAGCTATGCCCACGTGCCGATGCCGCGCATGACCAACACCTACATGCTCGGCGGCGACAAGGACCCGAAGGAAATTGTCGCGAGCATCAAGAAGGGCCTCTACGCGACCAACTTCGGCGGCGGGCAGGTCGACATCACGAGCGGCAAGTTCGTGTTCTCGGCGAGCGAGGCCTACTGGGTGGAGAACGGCAAGATCCAGTACCCGGTGAAGGGCGCGACCATCGTCGGCAACGGCCCGGATGCGCTGACGCGCGTGACCATGATCGGCAACGACATGGCGCTCGATTCCGGCGTGGGCACCTGCGGCAAGGAAGGGCAGAGCGTGCCGGTGGGTGTCGGACAGCCCACCCTGCGCATCGATGGCCTGACGGTCGGCGGCACCGCCTAATCGTTACATCGTCGCGCAAGGTCCTGTGCTACATTCGCAACCCATGTCGTTGCGCGCAGTTTTCTTTTTTTCGTACTTTTGGTTCCGGACCCCCGGCGGCCCAGAGGCGAGCGCGTAAAACAAACGCACACCCCCCCAAGACCGCCGGCGCTCACGCCCCGGCGGTTTTTTTATGCCCTTTTGATTTCAAACCAGGAGCTACACGATGACCCCTCCCCACGCCCAGCAGCCCAGCGACAGCTGGTATGCGAACGTCGAAAAGACCAGCCAGACCGACGACGAACGCATCAAGGACATCAACGTGCTGCCCCCACCCGAACATCTGATCCGCTTCTTCCCGATCCGCGGAACGCCGGTCGAGAAGCTGATCACCGGCACGCGGCGCGCGATCCACAACATCATGGCCGGCAAGGATGATCGGCTGCTGGTGATCATGGGCCCGTGCTCCATCCACGACCCGGCTGCCGCGCTCGATTACGCGCGCCGCCTCAAGGTCGAGCGCGAGAAGTACGCCGACTCGCTGGAGATCGTCATGCGTGTCTATTTCGAGAAGCCCCGCACCACGGTCGGCTGGAAGGGCCTGATCAACGACCCGTACCTCGACGAGAGCTACCGCATCGACGAAGGCCTGCGCATCGCTCGCCAGTTGCTCATCGACATCAACCGGCTCGGTCTGCCGGCGGGCAGCGAGTTCCTCGATGTGATCTCACCGCAGTACATCGGCGACCTGATCTCCTGGGGCGCGATCGGCGCGCGCACCACCGAGAGCCAGGTGCACCGCGAGCTGGCCTCCGGCCTGTCGGCGCCGATCGGCTTCAAGAATGGCACTGACGGCAACATCCGCATTGCCACCGATGCGATCCAGGCCGCGGCGCGCGGGCATCACTTCCTGTCGGTGCACAAGAACGGCCAGGTCGCGATCGTGCAGACCAACGGCAACAAGGACTGCCACGTCATCCTGCGCGGCGGCAAGGCGCCCAACTACGACGCGGCCAGCGTGGCCGAAGCGTGCAAGGACCTCGCCGCGGCCAAGCTGCCGCCGACCTTGATGGTTGATTGCAGCCACGCCAACAGCTCGAAGCAGCACCAGAAGCAGATCGACGTGGCGAAGGACATCGCGGCGCAGATCGGCGGTGGCAGCAAGAGCGTGTTCGGCGTGATGATCGAGAGCCACCTGAATGCCGGCGCGCAGAAGTTCACGCCGGGCAAGGACAAGATCGCCGGGCTCGAATACGGCAAGAGCATCACCGATGCCTGCATCGGGTGGGACGATTCGGCGAGCGTGCTGGAGACGCTGTCGCAGGCGGTCAAGCAGCGCCGCGGCTGAGTCTCCTTGTTCCGAAGCGCCCCCCGGCGCGTTCGGGGGCGATCAAATGAGCTCGCCCAGCTCCGGCCAGTGCTGGCGCAGGACGGCGCCCTCCTCGCCGCCGGGCGTCATGAATGAAAAGTCCGCGAAGTCGAAGCCCGGTGCGACCATGCAGGCGGCCAGGCTGAAGTCGCCACTGCCGTGCGCGGCGATCGGACGGGCGGCTTGCCACTGGCCGGCTGGCACCACGTGCTGCGGTCGCGTGCCGTCAGCGTCGACCGGGCCCAGGCATGTGCTCACCGGCGCGGTTCGCAGCACGGCGTCCCAGGTCCAGAGCGTGATCGGCGCGCCTTCGAGGTGGACCCAGACCTCGTCGGACAGCACCCGGTGCCAGCGCGACTGCTGTCCCGCCTCGAGCAGGAAATAGATGCTGGTCAGCGCGTCGCGCTTGGGGCGATCCAGAAGCGGATCCACCTGCGCCGCCGACCGGAACACCTCGCGGTACCAACCCCCCTCGGGGTGCCGTTGCAGGCGAAGGATGTCGATCAACTCCTGCGCGCGCATGGTGCTCAGCGTGCCCCGTTCAGGGCAGACAGCAGCTTCTCGTGAACGCCGCCGAAGCCGCCATTGCTCATGCAGACGATGTGGTCGCCCGGGCGCGCCGCCGACACCACCTGCGCGACCAGCGGCGCGATTTCGCCGGCGACCTGTGCGCGTGCGCCCATGGGCGCCAGCGCGGCGGCCGCGTCCCAGCCCAAGCCGGCCGTGTGGCAGAAGGCCAAGTCGGCCCGTTCCAGGCTCCACGGCAATTGCGCGGCCATGGCGCCGAGCTTCATCGTGTTGCTGCGCGGCTCGAACACGGCCAGGATGCGGTCGGGCCGGTTCCCCTGGGCATCGAGCTGGCGGCGAAGGCCGTCGAGCGTGGTGTGAATGGCGGTCGGGTGGTGCGCGAAATCGTCATATACCGTGATCTTGCCGCCGTTGCGCGCGACGGTGCCGCGCAGTTCCATGCGCCGGCGCACGTTGCGAAAGCTCGCGAGCGCCGCCGCCGCCTCTGCCGGGGGCACGCCCAGATGATCCGCCGCCGCGATGGCCGCCAGCGCGTTCATCTGGTTGTGCAGGCCCGAGAGCGTCCACTCCACGCGCCCGACCACTTCGCCTTGCCGTAACACGTCGAAGGCATCGTGCGTGCCGCTCGCCTGCCACTCGCCACCGGCGCCGAAGCGCGACAGCTCGCTCCAGCAGCCCTGCGCCAGCACGCGGCGCAGGCTGTCCTCGGTGGCGTTGGCGACCACGCGGCCGCTGGCCGGCACCGTCCGCAGAAGGTGATGGAACTGCCGCTCGATGGCGGCGAGGTCGTCGAAGATGTCCGCGTGATCGAATTCGAGGTTGTTCAGCACCGCCGTCCGCGGCCGGTAGTGCACGAACTTGCTGCGCTTGTCGAAGAAGGCGGTGTCGTACTCGTCGGCCTCGATGACGAATGGTGCCCCCACGCTCGCCACTGCGTGTGCTTCGCTGCCCCCCGAGGGGGCGCTCGCTTGCTTGGGGCGGCCCGGCGCGGCGCTCGGGCCGCCTCCACCCATTCGTGCGGAGACATCGAAATTCAACGGCACCCCACCCACCAGGAAACCCGGCGCCCGGCCGGTGGCTTCAAGCACCCAGGCCAGCATCGAAGTGGTCGTCGTCTTGCCGTGCGTGCCGGCCACCGCCAGCACGTGCCGCCCCTGCAGCACCTCCTCGGCCAGCCATTGCGGACCGCTGGTGTAGCGAAGGCCGGCGTCGAGGATCGCTTCCATGAGCGGGAACTTGGGGGTGCCGTCGTCCAGCCGCGCGCGCGACACGACGTTGCCGACCACGAACACATCCGGCTTGAGCGCCAACTGGTCCGCGCCAAAGCCCTCGATCAAATCGATGCCCAATGCGCGCAACTGATCGCTCATAGGGGGATAGACGCCGGCATCGCAGCCCGTGACCTTGTGGCCGGCCTCGCGCGCCAGCGCCGCGACGCCGCCCATGAAGGTGCCGCAGATGCCCAGAATATGAATATGCATCGGTCGATTTTAGGGATGCGCCTGACCACGACCCCTGTGCGCAAGCCGCCTTGCGGGCAGAATGCCGGCATGGACATGTCCAAGCGTGAAATCGCCGCTGCCGCCGCGCGCCTCGTGGTCGAGGAAGGGCTCGAATACGGGCCCGCGAAGCGCCGCGCGCTGCGCGATCTGGGGCTGCCGCAGCGCACCGCCCTGCCCAACAACGACGAGGTCGAGGCCGAGGTCCGCGACTACATCGCGCTCTATTGCGCCGACACCCAGCCGGCCGAGTTGCGGGCGCTGCGCGAACTGGCCCTGCAATGGATGGAGCGCATGGCACCATTTCGGCCGCATGTCGGCGGCGCGGTGTGGCATGGCACAGCGACACGGCTGTCCGACGTCTACATCCAGCTTTTTTGTGACGACTCCAAGTCGGCCGAGATTTCGCTGATCGACCACCATGTCGACTACGAACCCCGCATGGTCACCGGCTTCCATGGCGAGCAGGTCGAGGCCTTGAGCGTGCATGCCCCCTGCCGCGCCTTGGGCGAGGAAATCGGCGTGCACCTCCTTGTCTACGACCTGGACGATTTGCGCGGCGCACTCAAGCCCGACGCGCAGGGGAGGGCACCGCGTGGCGACCTGACGGCGTTGCGGCGGCTGATCGAGCAGGAAAGAGCGGGCAAGTCATGAGCGACGGTGCGAAGCCCACCCGGCGCGGCTGGCTCTTTGGCGGCGTGGCAGTGGTGGCCGCGGCGGCCGGTGCCGGCGGAGCCTGGTGGAAAGGGCGTTCCAGCGCGACTGGCGGCGGTGAGGCGCTGGATCCGACATTCTGGGCCCGGCGATTCGATCGGCCGGAGGGTGGAGAGCTGGATTTCGCGTCGTTGCGTGGCAAGCCGTTGCTGGTCAATTTCTGGGCAACATGGTGTCCGCCGTGCATCGAAGAATTACCAATGGTTGATCGTTTCTTTCGCGATCAAGCTGCCAACGGTTGGCAAGTCGTCGGCTTGGCCATCGATCAGCCGAGTGCGGTGCGCAAGTTCCTGGAGCGCACGCCGGTCTCCTTTCCCGTCGGCCTGGCCGGGCTGGAAGGCACGGAACTCGTGCGACAGCTCGGCAACACAGGCGGCGGCCTTCCGTTCACAATGGTTGTCAACGCGGAAGGCGCAGTGGCGGCGCGTAAGATGGGCAAACTCGAGCCGGCCGATCTCGACGCTTGGCGGCGAGCCTTCGTTCACGGCTAGAATGCGCCCATAACGCGGCATTTGGCGCATAAACGCCAACAATCGCCGATTTTCAGGCGAGTTGATACCTATGACCAGCACAGCTGGCGCTTGGAGGCCCATGGATCTTCGCAAACTCAAGACACTGATTGATCTCGTGTCTGAATCCAATATTTCCGAACTTGAGATCACCGAAGCCGAAGGCAAGGTGCGCATCGTCAAGGCCGGCGCGTCGGCGCCTGTGCAATATGTGCAGTCCGTAGCCGCGCCCCAAGCCGCTCCGGCGTCGCCGCCCGCCCAGGCTGTTGAAGCACCGGCGGCCGCTCCTGCTCCGGTTGCGGCGCCCGCCGGCCATACGGTCAAGTCGCCCATGGTCGGTACCTTCTATCGTGCTTCCAGCCCCGGTGCCGCGGCTTTTGTCGAAGTCGGCAGCCAGGTGAAGGAAGGCGACACGATCTGCATCATCGAGGCGATGAAGATCTTGAACGAGATCGAAGCCGACAAGTCCGGCACGATCACGCAGATCCTCGGCGAGAACGGCCAGGCCGTCGAATACGGCCAACCGCTGTTCATCATCGAGTAACAGCGCATGTTCAAGAAGATCCTGGTCGCCAATCGGGGCGAGATCGCTTTGCGGATCCAGCGCGCCTGCAGCGAGATGGGTATCAAGGCGGTCATGGTCTACTCCGAGGCCGACCGCGACGCCAAGTACGTCAAGCTGGCCCAGGAAGCGGTCTGCATCGGGCCGGCACCGTCGTCGCTGAGCTACCTCAACATGCCGGCCATCATCTCGGCGGCCGAGGTGACGGACGCCGAGGCGATCCACCCCGGCTATGGCTTCCTGAGCGAGAACGCCAATTTCGCCGAGCGCGTCGAGCAGAGCGGCTTCCAGTTCATCGGGCCCACGCCCGAGAACATCCGCACGATGGGCGACAAGGTCTCGGCCAAGCAGGCCATGATCAAGGCCGGCGTGCCCTGCGTGCCCGGCTCCGAGGGCGAACTCTCGGACGACGCGGCCACCAACAAGCGCATTGCGCGGGCGATTGGCTACCCGGTCATCATCAAGGCGGCGGGCGGCGGTGGCGGGCGCGGCATGCGCGTGGTCCACACCGAGGCGGCACTGGTCAATGCGATCCAGATGACCAAGGCGGAGGCCAGCGCGGCCTTCAACAACGCGGCGGTCTACATGGAGAAGTTCCTCCAGAACCCGCGCCACATCGAAATCCAGGTTCTTGCCGACAAGTTCAAGAACGCGGTCTACCTCGGTGAACGCGACTGCTCTATGCAGCGTCGCCACCAGAAGGTGATCGAGGAATCGCCGGCGCCCGGCATTCCGCGCAAGCTGATCGAGAAGATCGGCGAGCGTTGCGCCGCAGCCTGCAAGAAGATCGGCTACCGCGGCGCCGGCACCTTCGAGTTCCTCTATGAAGACGGCGAGTTCTACTTCATCGAGATGAACACGCGCGTGCAGGTCGAGCATCCGGTGACCGAGTTCACCACCGGCATCGACATCGTCAAGACGCAGATCATGGTCGCGGCGGGGGAAAAGCTCCCGTTCACGCAGCGCCAGATCGAGATGCGCGGCCATGCGATCGAATGCCGCATCAATGCGGAAGACGCTTGGAAGTTCACACCGTCGCCGGGCCGCATCACGATGTGGCATCCGCCGGGCGGCCCTGGCGTGCGCGTCGACTCGCACGTCTACACCAACTACTTCGTGCCACCGAACTACGACTCGATGATCGGCAAGATCATCTGCTTCGGCGACACGCGCGAGCAGGCCATGGCGCGCATGCGGACCGCCCTGGACGAGACGGTGGTCGAGGGCATCCAGACCAACATCCCGCTGCACCGCGAGTTGATGGTGGACGCCAAGTTCATGGCTGGCGGCACCAACATCCACTACCTCGAAGAGTGGCTGGCGGCGCACAAGCGCTGAACGGTTCGGCCGGTGTTCGAACTTCGCCTGCTGGTCCCCGAGGACAACGTCGAGAACGTCAGCGATGCGCTGGACGCGCTCGACGCACTGAGCGTTTCCGTCGAGGACGCGGACGCGCACACCGATGCGGAGCAGGCGCTGTTCGGCGAGCCCGGCATGCCGCCGCCGAAGGAGGGTTGGCAGCGCTCGCGCGTGATCGCGCTGTTTCCCACCGAGCCGGCCGCGCGGGAGGCGGCCACCGTGCTGGAGTTCCAGGACTTCTTCAATGGCTGCAGCATCCTCGGCGTGGCGAATGTGCCGGAGCAGGATTGGGTGCGGCTCACGCAATCGCAGTTCGCGCCGGTCGAGGTCACGCCGGAGTTCTGGATCGTGCCGACCTGGCATGAGCCACCCGCGCAAGCCAGACAGGTGATCCGGCTTGACCCGGGCCTGGCCTTCGGCACCGGCACGCATCCGACCACGCGCATGTGCCTGCGCTGGATCGCGACCCACGGACTCGAAGGCCAGCGCGTGCTCGACTACGGCTGCGGTTCCGGCATCCTGGCGATCGGCGCGGCGAAATATGGCGCAGCGCGCATCGACGCGGTCGACATCGACGAAGCCGCTGTCGAATCGACGCGCCTCAATGCCGAGGCCAATGCCGTCCAACTGAATGCAGGCCTTCCCGACAAGGCCGAGGGACGCTACCAGACCGTGCTGGCCAACATCCTGGCGACACCGCTGAAACTGTTGGCGCCCTTGCTGTGCGGCCACGTCGCGCCCGGCGGCTCGCTGGTGTTGGCCGGCATCCTCGAGCGCCAGGCGGACGAGTTGAAAGAGGCCTATGCGCCCTATGCGCGCCTGCAGGTCAGCGACAGCGAGGACGGTTGGATCCTCATGACGGCCACAGTCTGAGGGCTTGTTCACACGCTTCCCTGCGTTGGAACTGGTGCGCATGGCGCCCGGCGCTTGAAGCATGGCGCGCGGGCCTGCCACCTACAATGCCCGCCCAATGAGTCTCGTCACCCGCTGCCCTTCCTGTGAAACCACGTTCAAGGTGGTCCGAGACCAGCTTCGGATATCGGATGGATGGGTGCGATGCGGGCGCTGCAGCCATGTGTTCGATGCGACTTTGGACTTGCGCGAGGCACCCGATGCGGTCAGCATGCCGGCGGCCTCCGAGGAAGCCGTTGCATCCGCGGCATCCGAAGCGCAAGACGAGCCCCTGATCGAGATCGACCTTCCGATCGAGGCGCCGGAGACCCAGCCCGCACGATTGGATCTGACGCGAAAGGTCTTCGAAGCAGAGGCCGAGGCGGATGCGGGGCTGGAATCGGGACCGAAGGCGGAGCAAGATTCGGAGCCCGAGCCGGAGGTGCAGTCGGCGGCGGCGCCACAGACCTTCGATGCGGCCGCGTTCGTACCGCCCGCGGACTGGCCCTCGCTCGACCTGGACGCCGATGATCCGTGGCCTGCGCCAAGCTCGGCGCCGCCCCGAGTTGAATCACCGGCCATTGCCCTGCCAGGCGAGCCCATGCCGGTACTGGCGCAGCATTCGCTCAGCAGTTCCATCGAGGCCTTGGACGACTTTTCGGCGTTCGTCGATGAATCCAGCAACGCGCAGTTGCAAAAGGCCTTGCGCTTGGCGCGCGTCGAGGCCGTGCGCAATGCGCGTGCGCGCAGGGCGGCCGCTGCGATAGTGCCAGAGGCGCAGGACGCGCATGACGCGCCTCTGCCCGCGCCCGTGGTCACGGCCGCCAGCATCATCGAAGCGCCTGCCGAATCGTCGGCGGCCTTGCCTCCCTTCGCACAAGCGCCCGTGGCGGCCCGTGGCGAGCGCACGCCCGGCCGCCGCATCGTTATCGTGCTGGTCTTTCTTGTCGTGCTGCTTGCCCTGCAGTGGGCTCGTCACGAACGCGACGCGCTGGTCGCGCGCGAGCCCTCCCTGCGGCCGGCGCTGGAAGGCCTGTGCAAGCTCACGGGCTGCGAGATCTCGGCGCTGCGACAGATCGCTGCGATCACCATCGATGGCGCATCGTTTGCGCGTGACAAGACCGGCGATGGCTATCGCCTCGACTTCACCCTGCGCAGCAGCGCGACTACGCCTCTTGCCATGCCGGCCGTCGAACTGTCCTTGCTCGACACGCAGGAGCGCACCTTGGTGCGGCGCGTGCTGATGCCGGCCGACTTCGGCGCGCCCGCGGTGCTCGGGCCCAAGGCGGAACGCAGCGCCTCGTTGCCGCTCGCACTCACCGGCCCCGATGCCGCCGATCTGTCGCCGGTCGCGGGCTACCGGGTCGTCGCCTTCTATCCGTGAGCACGCGTCGCGCGCTCCCATCCAACCCTTCCAACATCCAACGGCTCAACATGGCAGCAGTGATTTGCGGTTCCCTCGCGTTCGACACGATCATGAATTTCGAGGGCCGGTTCGCCGACCAGATCCTCCCGGACCAGTTGCACATCCTCAACGTGTCCTTCCTCGTGCCGAGCCTGCGGCGCGACTTCGGCGGTTGTGCCGGCAACATCGCGTACGCCCTCAATGCACTCGGCGGCAAGGCGCTGCCGATGGCGACGGTCGGCAGCGATGGCGCCGCCTATGTGGCGCGGCTCGAGGAGCTGGGCGTGGGCACCGAGTTCATCCGCGCCGTCGACGATGCCTACACGGCGCAGGCGATGATCATGACCGACCGTGACAACAACCAGATCACGGCCTTCCATCCCGGCGCCATGCAGCAGGCGCACATCTCGCACATCGCGGCGCGCGCGGACCTGAAGATCGGCATCATCTCGCCCGATGGTCGCGACGGGATGCTGCAGCATGCCGAGCAGTTCAAGGTCGCCGGCATTCCCTTCGTCTTCGATCCGGGCCAGGGCTTGCCGATGTTCAACGGCGACGAGCTGTCGCACTTCATCGAGCAGGCCGACTGGGTCACGGTGAACGACTACGAAGGCAAGATGCTCAGCGAGCGCACCGGCTGGAGCAGCGCCGACATCTCGCGCCGCGTGAAGGGCCTGGTCGTCACGCTGGGTGCCGAAGGATGCGAGGTCTGGATCGACGGAGTCATGTCGCATGTGCCCGCGGTCAAGCCGGCCGCCGTGGTCGACCCCACGGGTTGCGGCGACGCATGGCGAGGTGCGCTGCTGTTCGGCCTGGAGCAAGGCTGGCCGCTCGCGAAATGCGCCGCGTTGGGCAACCAGATCGGTGCGCTCAAGATCGCGCAGCGCGGTCCGCAAAACTACACGGTCGACCGCCAGGCTCTCGGCCTCTGATCGACGAGGCATAAAAAAACCCGACACCTTGCGGTGCCGGGTTTTTGCCTTTCAGGGCCTCTGAATGACTCAGGGCTTGCTGGCCGTCGGGAACGGCCATGCAGCTTGAGGATTCAGCGTCGTCTGTGCAGCTGGGGCAGGGGCGACGGCGGCCTTGGCGGGTGCTTTCGCAGCCTTCTTGGCGGCAGGCTTGGCAGCAGGCTTCTTCGCTGCTTTCTTGGCCGCAGCCTTTTTGGCAGGGGCCTTCTTGGCAGCGGCCTTCTTCGCCGGCGCCTTCTTCGCAGCGGCCTTCTTCGCCGGTGCCTTCTTCGCAGCGGCCTTCTTCGCCGGTGCTGCCTTCTTTGCAGCGGCCTTCTTCGCCGGTGCTGCCTTCTTCGCGACGACCTTCTTCGCCGGCGCCTTCTTCGCAGCGGCCTTCTTTGCCGGAGCCTTCTTCGCTGCCGGTGCCTTCTTTGCCGCGACCTTCTTTGCCGGAGCCTTCTTTGCTGCGGCTTTCTTCGCCGGCGCTTTCTTTGCAGTTGCCATTTCTTTCTCCTTGATCAAGTTGAAAAATCAACCTCTTGAAGCACTCCACGCTCGCTTGTGAACGTGAAGCGATTCATGGTGTTGGATATCAAGCTCCAGCACCATGAACACCGTCGCCTGTCAGTCGCCGCACTCTTTGGTGCGATGTGCGCCGATGGCAATTCTTGAATGCATTGTTGTTCTGAGAACGTCTCAATCCCAGGAAAGAGCACCACCCGACTGGTATTCGATCACGCGGGTTTCAAAGAAATTTCGCTCTTTCTTCAGGTCGATCATTTCGCTCATCCACGGGAACGGATTCTCTTCGTTCGGGAAGAGTGTCTCAAGGCCAATTTGCTGTGCACGCCGATTGGCGATGTAGCGCAGGTAGCCCTTGAACATGGATGCGTTCATGCCGAGCACGCCGCGTGGCATGGTGTCTTCGGCGTAGCGGTATTCGAGTTCGACGGCCTTGAGGAACAGGGCCTTGATCTCGGCCTTGAATTCCGCGGTCCAGAGGCCGGGGTTCTCGAGCTTCAACTGGTTGATCAGGTCGATGCCGAAATTGCAGTGCATCGACTCGTCGCGCAGGATGTACTGGTACTGCTCGGCGGCGCCGGTCATCTTGTTCTGGCGGCCGAGCGCGAGGATCTGCGTGAAGCCGACGTAGAAGAACAGGCCTTCCATGAGGCAGGCGAAGACGATCAGCGACTTGAGCAGGGTCTGGTCGGTCTCGTGCGTGCCGGTGTGGAAGTTCGGGTCGCTGATGGCGTCGATGAAGGGGATCAGGAACTGGTCCTTCTCGCGGATCGACGGCACTTCGTTGTAGGCGTTGAAGATCTCGCTCTCGTCCAGGCCCAGCGACTCGACGATGTACTGGTACGCGTGCGTGTGGATCGCTTCCTCGAAGGCCTGGCGCAGCAGGAACTGGCGGCACTCGGGCGCGGTGATGTGGCGATAGGTGCCCAGCACGATGTTGTTGGCAGCCAGCGAGTCGGCGGTCACGAAGAAGCCGAGGTTGCGCTTGACGATGCGGCGCTCGTCTTCGGTCAGGCCGTTCGGGTCCTTCCACAACGCGATGTCGCGCGTCATGTTCACCTCTTGCGGCATCCAGTGGTTGGCGCAGGTGGCGAGATACTTTTCCCAGGCCCACTTGTACTTGAAGGGGACGAGCTGGTTGACGTCGGTCTCGCCGTTGATGATGCGCTTGTCGGCGGCACGCACGCGGCGTGCGGCAGGTACGGCGCTGGCAACAGTTGCTGGTGCTGCCACGCGTGAAGGAACGGTTGCGCCGTCATCGAGCATGCGTGATGCAAGTGAGGCTTGGGGAATTTGCGAAGTCGGGACTTCCATCGAGCGGCCGATCGGTGCGCCGTGATTCGTGGAGTGCTGCAAACCTTGTTGCATGTCCTTCGATGAGGAGGGCTTGACTTCTTCGTCCCAGGTCAACATAGAAAATTCCAATGCTCAAATTATGTGAGCAACGATGTGATATGCAAAGTGCTCGTTCACATCGCGCTTCAATTATCTTGTTCTTATGTTGCTCGCGAGCATCGACTCGTGTGAGTCGATGCCGCGCAAATCACACAACGATTACTGACACGCTTCGCATGTCGGGTCATCGACACCGCAGAACGCGATGTCGGTCGCGGGGATCGCATTCATCTGCGCTTGCGCTGCGAGGGCCGCGGCTTCGAGTGCGCTCATCTTCGGCGTGGCATCGCCACCCGAGGACACGGCATTCAAGCGGCCTGATTGCACCGTCGACTTCTCGGCATGCGTCGCGCTCTGCGTGCGCAGGTAGTACGTGGTCTTGAGACCGCGCAGCCATGCGAGCTTGTAGGTGTCGTCGAGCTTCTTGCCCGAGGCGCCGGCCATGTAGATGTTGAGCGACTGCGCCTGGTCGATCCACTTCTGGCGACGTGCAGCGGCTTCGACGAGCCACGTGGTCTCGACTTCGAAGGCGGTCGCGTAGAGCGCCTTGATGTCTTGCGGCACGCGGTCGATGGGACGCAGCGAACCGTCGAAGTGCTTCAGGTCCATCACCATCACGTCGTCCCACAGGCCCAGGCGCTTGAGGTCGTGCACCAGGTAGTGGTTGATGACGGTGAATTCACCGGAGAGGTTCGACTTCACCGACAGGTTGCCGAAGCAGGGTTCGATCGAGGCGTCGACGCCGATGATGTTCGAGATGGTCGCGGTCGGTGCGATGGCCACGCAGTTGGAGTTGCGCATGCCGTCGGCCTTGATCTTCTGGCGCAGTGCGTCCCAGTCGAGCGTGGCCGAGCGGTCCACTTCGACATAGCCGCCGCGTGCCTTCTCGAGCATGTCGAGCGTGTCGATCGGCAGGATGCCCTTGTCCCACAGCGAGCCCTTGTAGCTCGAGTACTTGCCGCGTTCCTTGGCCAGTTCGGTCGAGGCCCAGTAGGCGTGGAAGCAGATGGCTTCCATCGACTCGTCGGCGAACTGCACGGCCTCTTGCGATGCATAAGGAATGCGAAGTTCGTACAGCGCGTCCTGGAAGCCCATCAGGCCCAGGCCCACCGGACGATGGCGCATGTTGGAGTCGCGCGCCTTCTTCACGGCGTAGTAGTTGATGTCGATCACGTTGTCGAGCATGCGCATCGCGGTCGAGATCGTGCGCTTGAGCTTGGCCTGGTCGACCTTGCCGTCCTTCAAGTGCTGCAGCAGGTTGACCGAGCCGAGGTTGCAGACGGCGGTTTCGGTGTCGCTGGTGTTGAGCGTGATCTCGGTGCAGAGGTTCGACGAATGCACGACGCCGGCATGCTGCTGCGGCGAGCGCACGTTGCAGGCGTCCTTGAACGTGATCCAGGGGTGGCCGGTCTCGAACAGCATCGTGAGCATCTTGCGCCACAGGTCGGTGGCCGGGATGGTGCGCGAAGGCTTGATGTCGCCGCGCGCGGCCTTCTCTTCATAGGCGACGTAGGCCTTTTCGAAGTCGGTGCCGAACAGGTCGTGCAGGTCGGGCACGCTGGAGGGCGAGAACAGCGTCCAGTTGCCCTTCTCCATCACGCGGCGCATGAACAGGTCGGGGATCCAGTTGGCCGTGTTCATGTCGTGCGTGCGGCGGCGGTCGTCGCCGGTGTTCTTGCGCAGTTCCAGGAACTCTTCGATGTCCAGATGCCACGTTTCGAGGTAGGTGCAGACCGCGCCCTTGCGCTTGCCGCCCTGGTTCACCGCGACGGCGGTGTCGTTGACGACCTTGAGGAAAGGCACGACGCCTTGCGATTCGCCGTTGGTGCCCTTGATGTGGCTGCCGAGCGCGCGCACGCGGGTCCAGTCGTTGCCCAGGCCGCCGGCGAACTTCGACAGCAGCGCGTTTTCCTTGATCGACTCGTAGATGCCGTCGAGGTCGTCGGGCACCGTCGTGAGGTAGCAGCTCGACAGTTGCGAGCGCAGCGTGCCGCTGTTGAACAGCGTGGGCGTGCTCGACATGAAGTCGAAGGAGGACAGCACTTCATAGAACTCGATGGCGCGGGCTTCGCGGTCGATCTCGTTGAGCGCCAGGCCCATGGCCACGCGCATGAAGAAGGCTTGCGGCAGTTCGATGCGCGTCTTGCGCACGTGCAGGAAGTAGCGGTCGTACAGCGTCTGCAGGCCGAGGTAGTCGAACTTCAGGTCGCGGTCGGCCTTCAGTGCGCCGCCGAGCTTGACCAGGTCGTACTGCAGCAGCTTCTCATCGAGCAGTTCGTTCTCGACGCCCTTCTTGATGAAGTGCGGGAAGTAGTCGGCATAGGCGGTCGCGCGTTCGGCCGGCGCCACTTCGCGGCCCAGGATCTCGCGGAAGATCGTGTGCAGCAGCAGGCGCGCGGTGGCGAAGGTGTAGTCGGGGTCCTTCTCGATCAGCGTGCGGGCGGCCAGGATCGAGGCCTTGTAGACCTCGTCGAGCGGCACGCCGTCGTAGAGGTTGCGCATGGTCTCGGCCTGGATCGGCGCGGCCGTGATGGTGGCGCCGAGGCCTTCGCAGGCCGATTCGATCAGGCCCTTGAGTTCGTTGATGTCGAGCGCGACGCGTTCCCCGCGGTCCAGCACATGCAGCGTGGGCACGGCGGCGGGTGCGGCCGGCTCGTTCTGGCTGGCGCGCTCCTGGGTGCGGCGCTCGCGGTAGAGCACGTAGGCGCGGGCGACCTCATGGTGGCCGCCGCGCATCAGGCCGAGTTCGACCTGGTCCTGCACGTCCTCGATGTGGAAGGTGCCACCGCCCGGACGCGAACGCACCATCGCGCGCACCACGGCCTGGGTCAGTCCTTCGACGGTCTCGCGCACGCTGGCCGAAGCCGCGCCCTGGGTGCCGTGCACGGCCAGGAAGGCTTTCATCAGCGCGATGGCGATCTTGTTGGGCTCGAACGAGACCACCGCGCCGTTGCGGCGGATGATCTGGTAGTGCGCGAGCGCATCCGCCGACAGGGTGCCGGCGACGTCGCGCGGCTGGCTGCTGGCAGCAGGTGTGGAGGACGAGGGGCGTGGCGTGGCGGGGGTGTTCAGGGCTGTCTGCATTCGGTTCCTCGGTTAGCGACTGTTGTTGTGAAGGGCGGCGCTCGGGGCACGCAAGCCGTGCGCGCCGCCGCAAGAATGTAAGGTATTTGTAACGGAATATGTCCGGCTGAGGGCACACTATATCTAGTGTCCTGAGGGGCTACAAGCCACTAGATGTAGTGTTTGTCATGAATCTCAAACGCCACATCCCGCGGGTTTTTCTGGATGTCGCGCGGCAGCGCCCGTGGTTACTACGCTACTGTGTCACGACCCAGTCTTGATGCGGGTTGCGGGGCGATTTGGGCCCGCAGGGCGCATGGTTGCTGGACGGGGGCGTTGATTTTCCCTGTGAAAGGGCGTCGGATCTCGGCCCATCGCGGCGGCTTTCGCGATTGAGAAAATTAAGCGGGCGCGGATGCGCTGGCGTCGAGGGGCCCGGCCCTGTTGGAGCCCTCAAGGAAACATCGTGTCCGGCCAGGCCAACGCACCTTGCAAGGCGCGCCAGTCGAAGCCGCTGCCCGGGTCCTGCTTGCGGCCCGGCGCGATGTGCTCATGGCCCGCGATGAAGGCGATTGGATAGTGCTGCGCAAGAACGGGGCACAGGCTGGCCAGGGTCTCGTACTGTGCGTCTTCGAAGGGCTGGCCCTCCAGGCCTTCGAGCTCGATGCCGATCGAGTCGTCGTTGCAATTGGCGCGGCCGCGCCAGTTGGAGGCGCCGGCATGCCATGCGCGCGCGTCGCAGCTCACGAACTGCCAGAGCTCGCCGTCACGGCGCACGTAGAAGTGGCTGGAGACCTCGATGCCGCGGATGCGGTCGAAGTACGGGTCGGCATCCCAGTCGAGGCGGTTGGTGAAGAGTTCCTGCACCTGGTGGCCGCCGTAGACGCCGGGCGGCAGGCTGATCGAGTGCAGGACGATCAGGTCGATCTGCGCGCCGGCGGGGCGGGGGCCGAAGTTGGGGGAGGCTAGGCGCCGGGCGAATCGGTACCAGCCCGCTTGCCAGAGGCTGGCGTCCGACGGCGCATCCAGGGTGAACTCCGCGCTGCGCGCTGCGGTGCCAGCGCCCTCGGTCGGCCGGGCGGCACTCATCCGCCGTCGTCCAGCGTGCCGACGCCACCGTCATCGCCGTGCGGCGTGCTGATGCCCAGCCGGGCGATGCGGTAGCGGATCTGGCGCAGGCTCAGGCCCAGGCGCGCGGCCGCGGCGGTGCGGTTGAAGCCGCTTTCCTGGAGTGCACGGACCAGCACTTCGCGCTCGTGCTGGTCGAGGTAGGACTGCAGGTCCGAAGGCATTGCCGGCCGCGTCGCTGGGCGCTCCCGCACCGGCGCGACGGCCTCCGCGGGAGGCAGGGACGCGGCGATGGGCTCCAAGGGCGCCGGACCGCTGCTCATGAAGTCCAGGTGCAGCTCGTCGCCGTCATTGAGGGCGACGGCGCGGTGCAGGATGTTCTCGAGTTCGCGGACGTTGCCTTCGAGCGGATGGTCCGCGAGGCGCTTGACCACGTCGGCGGTCAGGCGCGGCACCGGCATGCCAGCGTCCTGCGCGATGCGCGACAGCAGGGCGTTGCACAGTGCCGGCAGGTCTTCCCGGCGGTCGCGCAGCGGGGGCACCGAGATCTCGATGACGTTGAGCCGATAGAACAGGTCTTGCCGAAAGCGCGCGGCCTGTACTTCGGCATGCAGGTCCTTGTGCGTCGCGCTGACGATGCGCACGTCGACCGTGTCTTCCTGCGTGGAGCCGATCGGCCGCACGCTGCGCTCCTGGATCGCGCGCAACAGCTTGGATTGCATGGCCAGGGGCAGGTCGCCGATCTCGTCGAGGAAGAGTGTGCCGCCGCGTGCCGCCTGGAAGTAGCCGTCGCGGTCGGCCGCGGAGCCGGTGTAGGAGCCCTTGCGCGCGCCGAAGAATTCGGCCTCCAGCAGGTTCTCCGGGATGGCGCCGCAGTTCACCGCGACGAAGGGGCCGTCGCTGCGCTGGCTGCAGGCATGCACGGCGCGGGCGACCAGTTCCTTGCCGGTGCCCGATTCGCCGCGCACCAGCACCGGCGCCATGCCGCGCGCGACCTTGGCAATGTGCGACTTGATGAGCCGCATCGGCTCCGATTCGCCGACCAGGCGTTCGAGCGCCTTCTCGGCCAGCGTCGTGGCGGTGGCGGGGGCGCGGCCATCGCTGGTGGCGGCTGGGTTGGCGGCAGCCTGCACAGGCCTGGTGGCCGGCACGGCTTCCTGCGTCTGGCGCTGCACGGCCGAGGCCACCACCGCGCGGAACTGCTTGAGGTCGACCGGCTTGGTGAGGTAGTCGAAGGCGCCGGCCTTGAGCGCCTCGACCGCGTTCTCGGCCGAGCCGTAGGCGGTCATGACCACGCAGCGCTCGCTGCGCTGGTCCCTCTGGATGCGCTGGATGATTTCCATGCCGAGCCCGTCGGGCAGGCGCATGTCGGTGATCACCGCGTCGAAGCGCCCGGCGTCGAGATGCTCCCGCGCCTCGGACAGGCTGCCCGCCGCTTCGACGCGATAGCCTTCGCGCAGCAGCGTCAGTTCGTAGAGCGTGCGCAGGTCGGGTTCGTCGTCGACGACCAGGATCTGTGCCGGCAGGACGGCGGTGGGGTGGTGGGTGCTCACGTTGCTATTGTGTCAGCCGCGTCTCCGCCGAGGCGAAGACCACGAAGAATTCATTGCCCTCGGGCCCGGCCGCCGACAGCGCCCGGCGTTCGTAGCCGATGGTGGCACCGTGCCGCTCGCAAAGTTCGCGGCAAATGAACAGGCCCAGCCCGCTGGAGCGGCTTTCCGACGAGAAGAAGGGCTCGAACAAGTGGCGCTGCACGGCCGATTCCAGCGGCATGCCGTCGCTCCAGACCTGCAGGGTGGCGCGGCCACGCGCCCCGGTCGCGGTGGTGACCTGGATCGAGCCGTCGCGATCGCCCGCATAGCGCGCCGCGTTGTCCAGCAGGTTGACCAGGATGCGGCGCAGGTGCTCGACCTCGAAGCGCACGTCGCGCCCACCGGCATCCAGCGCCAGCAGCACGCCCTGGCGCCGGGTCTGGCGCACCCATTCCTCGGCCAGCGTGCGCACCGTGGCATCCAGCGCGACCAGGTCGCCCAGCGGCAGCGAGCGTTGCTGGCGGGCGCGGGAGACGTCGAGCACGTCGTCCACGATGCGTGCGAGGCGCTGGGCGTTCTGTTGCACCATCGCCGTGAGCTGGCGGTGGGAAGGGTCGACCAGGTCCTCGCCAAGCAAGGCACTGGCCTGCGTGATGGCCGCCAATGGATTGCGGATCTCGTGCGCCACCGCGGCCGACATGCGGCCCATGGCGGCCAGCTTCTCGGTGCGGATGCGCGCCTCCAGTTCGCGCAGGTCCTGCAGGAACATCACGCACAAACTGTCGATGCGCCGGTCGGTGGCCGGCGTGAGGCGGGTGCGCACCCGGACCTCGCGTGGGGCGCCGCCGGCCTGGGCGATCGGCATTTCCTGGGACTGCGGCTGGCGATGCGAAAAGGTTTCCTCGGCCAGCACCGCCAGCGAGTGCCAGGCCGGATGCGCATCGAGTTCGAAGGGCAGCGCCATCGCCGCCAGGCCTCGGCCCAGGATCGCGTCGGCGGCCGGATTGGCCGAATGGACGCGGCCCTCGGCATCGATCACCAGCACGCCCTCGCTCAGGGTTTCGATGACGAGGTCGTTCACCTGCGCATGCAGTTGCGCGGTGCTGCGGCTGCGCAGGGCCTGGGCTTCCTCGCGAGCCAGCCGCAAGGCCAACTGGTGCGCCAGCAGCGCAACGACGAACAGGCCGGTGCCCGTGAGCGCGGCTTGCAGGAAACGTGTGGAAGGATCGCCAGAATGATCGAGCCATTGCCAGCCCGCGTCGCCCAGCAGCAGCAGCGTGACCGCGGCGGTGGTGCCGAGGCCGACCGAGGCGGTGCCCAGCACCGCGCCCATCAGCACCGGCAGGGCAAACAGCGGCGTGTAATTGATGCTGCCCGGCAACTGCACCAGTTGCAGCGCGGTGAAGGTCGCCAGGTCGATGCCGATCGAGGCCAGCCATGCGCCATGGAAGCCGCGCAGAGGCGGGCGGAAGCGCACATAGCGCGCCGCGCCGAGCACCGCCGCCAGGTACAGGATGGAGATGATCAGCGCGGTTGGATGGATCGCCTGGTTGATGCCGACGCTCACCCCCTGCAGCATCACCAGCACCGCAGCGACGAAGCTGCGCGCGGTCATGAAGCCGCGCCAGAGGCGCTGCAGTGCCGGGCTGTCGGGATGCGGCGTGGTGTCGAGGCTGCCCCATTCGCTGCCGGGCTCGCCGCGCGACCAAAGCAGCGGGGAACTCATCCGGCCGCAGCCTGGCGGTGCGCGACGCTGCAATAGACGCCACCGCCGGGCCCGGCGATGGCATCGCTGGCCGGCAGGTGCAAGCCGCAATGGGCGCAGCGCACCATCTCCTGCGGCTCACCCGCGCGCCGAGGGGCGGTGGCCGGCTTGGCGACGCGCGCGGCCTCCTCCATCTCCTCGCGGCGATTGCGGCGCCAGAGCCAGATCGCCAGCGCGACCACGAACAGGACGATCAGGTACTTCATGCGACGCGGTCCAGCATGACTTCGAGCACGAAGCGCGAGCCCACATAGGCCAGCACCAGCAGCGCGGCACCCGCGTAAAGCACGCGCCGCGCGGTGCGACCGCGCCAGCCGACACGCGCCCGTCCGGCCAGCAGCACCGCGAAGCAGAGCCAGGCCAGCACCGACAGCACGGTCTTGTGGTCCCACTTCCAGGCGCGGCCATACAGCGTCTCGCTGAACAGGAAGCCGGCCAGCAGCGTGGCCGACAGCAGCGCGAAGCCGGCGGTCACGAAGCGGAAGGTCAGGCGCTCCAGCGTGAGCAGCGGCACGCCGGCCTCGGGATCGTTGGCGCGGCGGATCTGCTTCTCGGCGCGCGTGATGAGCCAGGCATGCACCACGGCCGCGCCGAACAGCCCGTAGGACGCGATGCCCAGCGCCAGGTGCAAGGGCAGCCAGGGCGATGCGGACACGTCGAGCGGCTTGCCCGGGAAGAAGGTGGCCACCAGTACCGTGGCGGCGGCCAGCACGGCCAGTGCGCGGCGCACGGTGAGTTGGGGATACATGCGGCTTTCGATGCCATAGACCGTGAGCACCAGCCATGCCGTCACGGAGAGTGCCGGGCCCCAGTCGAAGCGGGGCTGCGCACCGACCAGGCCCTGCACCAGCGCAACACCGTGCAGCACCCACGCAAGGATGAGCAACCATTGCGTGGCCGAGCGGCTCAGGCGGGAGGCCGCGACCGCTGTCACGCCGTAGGCCGACGCAGCGACGATGCCCAGTGCCACGCCGAGCGGGGAGGGGCTCGCTAAAATCATGGGCCGAGTTTAATGCGCTGGAGATTGTCACCAGCCCAAGGGTTGGCCCGTGTTTCGCAGGGTTGCAGCCCTTCGCCGGGCGGCCCGGCACCACCGGCTCCGCGGCATTCCACGCGGTCGCCGGCTCACCGATACTGTCCTGCATTCTTTCGTCTTCCATTCGGCTCGCGGCAGCGGGCAACAAGGCATCCCTTCATGGCCAACGCTCTCTCCGAAAAGTTCTCGCGCCTCGTCAAGCAGGTCAGCGGCCAGGCCCGCATCACCGAAGCCAATGTGCAGGACATGCTGCGCGAAGTGCGCATGGCGCTGCTGGAGGCCGACGTGGCGCTGCCGGTGGTGCGCGACTTCGTGGCGCGCGTGAAGGAAAAGGCGCTGGGCCAGGAAGTGCTGGGTTCGCTGAAGCCGGGCCAGGCGCTGGTCGGCATCGTCAACCGCGAACTCGCCGCGACGATGGGCGAGGGCGTGTCGGACATCAACCTCGCGGCGCAACCGCCGGCGGTGATCCTCATGGCCGGCCTGCAGGGCGCGGGCAAGACCACGACCACCGCCAAGCTGGCCAAGCACCTGATCGAGAAGCGCAAGAAGAAGGTGCTGACCGTGTCGGGCGACGTGTACCGCCCGGCCGCCATCGAGCAGTTGAAGACGGTGACGAAGCAGGCCGGCGCCGAATGGTTCCCGAGCACCCCCGACCAGAAGCCGCTCGACATCGCCCGCGCCGCGATCGACCATGCGCGCCGCCACTTCTTCGACGTGCTGCTGGTCGACACGGCCGGCCGCCTCGCGATCGACGAAGTGCTGATGACCGAGATCAAGCAGCTGCATGCGGCGCTGAACCCGGTCGAGACGCTGTTTGTCGTTGATGCGATGCAGGGCCAGGACGCGGTCAATACCGCCAAGGCCTTCAAGGACGCGCTGCCCCTGACCGGCATCATCCTGACCAAGACCGATGGCGACTCGCGCGGCGGCGCGGCCCTGTCGGTGCGGCAGGTGACGGGCGTGCCGATCAAGTTCGCCGGCACCAGCGAGAAGATCGACGGCCTGGAAGTGTTCGATGCCGAACGTCATGCGGGCCGCATCCTCGGCATGGGCGACATCGTCGCGCTGGTCGAGCAGGTCACGGCCGGCGTCGATGTCGCGGCGGCGCAGAAGCTGGCCAACAAGGTCAAGAGCGGCGGCGGCTTCGACCTGGACGACTTCCTCGGCCAGTTGCAGCAGATGAAGCAGATGGGTGGGCTCTCCAGCATCATGGACAAGCTGCCCTCGCAGATGGCCGCCAAGGCGACCGAGGCCGACCTCACCCGCGCCGAGCGCGACATCCGCCGCAAGGAAGGCATCATCAACAGCATGACCCCGCTGGAGCGGCGCAAGCCTGAGCTGCTGAAGGCCACGCGCAAGCGCCGCATCGCGGCCGGCGCCGGTGTGCAGGTCCAGGAAGTGAACCGGCTGCTCAACGAGTTCGAGCAGATGCAGGGGATGATGAAGAAGATGAAGGGCGGCGGCCTCATGAAGATGATGAAGCGCATGGGCGGCATGAAGGGCATGCCGCCGGGCATGGGCGGTGGCGGCGGCATGCCGCGGTTTTGAGCCCCCAGGGCCGGGGCAAGCCCGGCCCGCCCTCCCGCGGGGGACCAGCCGAGATGGCAAAGCCACATCGACTTGAGATCTGCATCGATCCGGGACACGTGGCACATTCCACGGATCGCCGGTCACAAGACACCGAATCCGACCGGCGGCGTGCCGGGGCGCCGCTGCTGCGCGGACACTCCGAAGCCAACCCATTCGCCGTTGAAATTCCGTGTCCAACCTCCTGACGAATCCGCTCGCTCTGAAGATCTCCGTCTTCCTGTTCATGGTGGCGCTCTTCGGGCTGCTCGAGTGGCGCTGGGGCGCCCGGCAGATCGAATGGCGTCGGGTGTTGTGGCGCGACCTGGTGGCCCAGGCCTTCTATGCCTTCGTGGTGGTCAAGGCGGCCTTCTTCCTGAACCTGTGGATCTACTGGCGCGGGCCCTGGCCGGAGGCCATCGGCGCCTGGCCCTTTCCGGTGCGACTGCTGATCTACCTGCTCGTCGCGGATTTCGGCGCCTACTGGATGCATCGGCTCGTGCATGTCGGCGTGCTCTGGCACGCACATCGCTGGCACCACTCGCCCAAGCACATGTACTGGCTGGCGGGCAGCAGGGGCTCGATCCTGCAACAGGTGCTGTTCAACCTGCCCTACATCTTCGCGAGCCCGCTGATCAACGTCTCGCCATGGTGGCTGGCCAGCGGCCTGTTCGTCCTCTACGCGGTGACCAATGCGTGGATGCACATGAACGTGAGTTGGAAGCTGGGCTGGCTCGACTGGATCCTGGTCACGCCGCGCACGCATGAGATCCACCACAGCGACAACCCGGCGCACTACAACAGCAATTTCGGCGTGCTGTTTTCGGTGTGGGACCGGATCTTCGGCACCTACAGGAGTCCGAAGGATGTTGATTCAGGTGCGCTGAAGTTCGGCATTCCGGAGACGGTGCCAATCGGGCGGATGGCGATCGGTATCTGATGTTCACGACGTGGCGGAATTCACGGATCGTGTGTTGCAAATGGACGAATCCGGGCCTCGAGTTCTTCGGGGCGCCGTCGCTGCATGGACACTCCGGGGCGAACCTCGTCGCCTTTGAATTCCAGTGTCGGCCCTGCTGTCCCATCCCCTCGCCTTCAAGATCTCCCTGTTCCTGCTCCTGGTGATGCTCTTCGGACTGCTCGAATGGCTCTGGGCCGCGCGGCAGATCGAATGGCGCAAGGTGCTGGTTCGCGACCTGGTGGCCCAGGTGTTCGGCGCGTTCGTGGTGGCCAAGGCGGCGTTCCACCTGAACCTGTGGCTCCATGTGCAGGGCGCCCCATGGCCTGAAGCCATCGAGGCCTGGCCCTTCCCGGTTCGGCTGCTGCTCTACCTGATGGTCGCGGATTTCGGGGCCTACTGGATGCATCGGCTCGTGCACATCGGTGTGCTGTGGCGCGTGCACCGCTGGCACCATTCGCCGACGCACATGTACTGGCTGGCGGGGAACCGGGGTTCGATCCTGCAACAGGCGCTGTTCAACGTGCCTTACATCCTGGCCGGTCCGCTGATCAGCACGTCTCCGTGGTGGATGGTCAGCGCCCTGTTCATTCTCAATGCGCTGACCAATGCGTGGATGCACATGAACGTGCGCTGGAAGCTGGGCTGGCTGGATTGGCTGCTGGTCACGCCCCGAACGCATGAGATCCATCACAGCGACAACCCGGCGCACTACAACAGCAACTTCGGCGTGCTGCTGTCGGTGTGGGACAGGATGTTCGGCACTTACAGGAGCCCAAAGGCGGTGGACTCGGCGGCGCTGAAGTTCGGGATTCCGGAGACGGTGCCGCTGGGGCGGTTGGTGATCGGGATTTGATGGCCTGAGCAGACCAACTGTGCGCCGCCGGCGCGCTCATCCTCACAAGTAGCCGCCCAACAAAAAGCGCCCCCGTGGGGGCGCTCATCGGGTGAAGCAGTCTCAGGCCGTCAGCGCCGCAGGACGCGCCAAGCGCACCGCATGCATCCACGCCCGGCGCAGCACCGCAGGCGAACGCGACTCTTCCGGAATCAGCAGGAAGCCTCGCTCACGCAAACTGGTGCCCAGGCCGATCTGGCTGGTCAGCACCGTCAGCGGAATCGCCAGCAGCAGTGGCAGGCCCACAGGCATCAGCCAGATCAGCGCGCTCGGATCGATCAGCGCAATGCCCAAGGCCAGCGCGCCCACGACCAGGCTCATCGGCGCCAGCGTCGAGGCCGCATCGCGCCATGGCACGGCGGCGGCTTCACGCGGGGGCGACTTCCAGTCGAGCTTGAGGCCGGTGAGGGCGACCACCACGAACAGCGAGTGGGCGATCATGCGGACCGGAGCCTGCACGATGGCGAGTGCGCTTTCGAGCATCGCGCTCTTGACCAGGCCCCACAGGCCGCCGTACTGGTTCTGCTCGCCGCGCATCATCACGGCGGCGATGCCGAGGACGCGGGGCAGGAACAGCAGGCACAGCGTCCAGATCCACAGGCCGGCGAGTTCCGCCGGCAGCACGTCCCACTGGCCCAGCAGGCTGGTGCCGCTCAGCCAGAGCGCGGTGCCCAGCGTCAGGAAGGCGAGCCACAGCGGTGCCGAGACATAAGCCATGGTGCCGGTCACGAACATCGCGCGGTGCACCGGGTGGATGCCGGGTTCGGCCATCAGGCGGGCGTTCTGCAGGTTGCCCTGGCACCAGCGGCGATCGCGGGTCAGTTCGGCCAAGAGGTCCGGCGGTTGCTGCTCGTAGCTGCCGACCAGGTCGGACACCAGCCACACGTGATAGCCGGCGCGGCGCATCAGCGCGGCTTCGACGAAGTCGTGCGACATGATGCCGCCCGACATGCCGCCGGTGCCCTTGATCGGGGCCAGCGCGCAATGGTCCATGAAGGGCTTGACGCGGATGATCGCGTTGTGGCCCCAGTAGTGGGATTCGCCGAGCTGCCAGAACTGCATGCCGAGCGTGAACAGGCGACCCGTCACGCGGGAAGCGAACTGCTGGGCGCGGGCGTGCAGCGTGACGTGGCCGATGGCCTGCGTCGCGGTCTGGATGATGCCGGCCGTCGGATTCGCTTCCATCAGCTTGACCATCGAGCTCAGGCAGTCGCCGCTCATCACCGAGTCGGCGTCGAGCACGACCATGTAGCGGTAGTCCTTGCCCCAGCGGCGGCAGAAGTCGGCGACGTTGCCGGCCTTGCGGTGCGTGCGGCGGGTGCGCAGGCGGTAGTAGACCTCGACCTGCGGCTGGTTCGGGCTGGCGGCCAGGGCGGCGCGCAGGTCTTCCCAGGCGGCGCGCTCGGCGGCGGCGGTCTCGGGGTTGTAGGTGTCGGACAGCACGAACACGTCGAAGTGCTTCGCGTTGCCGGTGGAGGCGACCGATTCGCAGGTCGCGCGCAAGCCGGCGAACACCGTGGCCACGTCCTCGTTGCAGATCGGCATGATGATCGCGGTGCGGGCTTCCGGGTTCATCGCATGGCCCGCCACCTGCTTGACCGACAGCGCATGCTTGTCGCCGCGCACGGAAACATAGAAGCCCATGAGCGCGGTCACGAAGCCGGTCACGACCCAGCCCGACAGCAGCGCATAAAGGCCGATCTGGCCGTATTCGAGCCAGACGTTGTCGTAGTCCGGCTGGATGCTGGCGAACAGCGTCGCGGCGATCACGGTGCTGAGCAGGGTCAGCGCCATGAAGGCGAGGCGGCGTTGTTCGGCGGCGCGTTGCCACGCTTCCTTCTTCGGTGCGACGGCGGTCGTCGAACGGCGCGCACCGCCGGCGCCGAGGCGCACGAGCGCGGCGGTACCGATGCTGTTCCAGAAGCCTCGCCACGGCCGGGGCGCCATGGAGCCGCGGTTCACCGGCGGGGCCGTGACGGAGTTCGGATGGCGCTCTTCGCGCAGCGGGCTGCGCGCCGGGGCGCTTTCAACCAGCGCCTGAAGCGTGCTCAGCTGTGAGTAGTTGCTTGGCTTCATGCGGCGGCTTACCAGTGTTGCTTGGCAGAGCCGGGCGTGTCGCCGATCGCCGGAAAGCGCTTGAACACACAGTCAGGCGCCGCGCCGCTGGTCGCATCGTGCGCCGCGTGCGGAAGGCCCGCGCTACGGGGACGCGAGAGCGAAACGCGCTTTTGACGGAGGCCGTCGCGCTGCGAACGCAGTGCGAAGAGGGGGCTGGTATGTGCAGTCATGCCAGTACAGGGGCAAGCCCTGTGCCAGGCTGCAAATCCTCTTGCGCATCAACGACTTGCGCAGGTTTACATGGGGTTTACCCGAGATTTAGGCCCCCGGAGGGGTGAAAACCATCGTTTTTGTCGCCACGCGGCGACAAGCTCCGCCGGTCAACTTTGTAAACCGAATGAAATCAACGACTTAGGGGCGTCGCTCCTCGGCGACAGGCTCTCCGGAGCCTCCTGTTGCATCCGACTTGAATAGGCCGGGCGTCAGCTCGTGCTTCTGCAACAGGCGGTAGAACTCGGTCCGGTTGCGGTCGGCCATGCGGGCCGCATCGGCCACGTTGCCGTCGGTCAGTTTCAGCAGCCCGACCAGGTAGTCGCGCTCGAAGCGCTGCTTGGCTTCGGCATAGGTCTGCACCTCTACCGTCGGCACGCGCAACGCACGTTGCACCAGCGCCAGCGGGATCAGCGGGGAGGTCGACAGGGCGCAGACCTGTTCCACCACGTTGAAGAGCTGGCGCACGTTGCCGGGCCAGGCGGAGGTGGTCAGCGCCTTGAGCGCCTCGGGCGCGAATCCCGACAGCCGCTTGCCGTATTTGGCCGACAGGCGGTTGAGGAAGTGGTTCGCGAGCAACGGAATGTCCTCGCGCCGGGCGCTCAGGGGCGGCAGCGTGAGTGTCACGACGTTGAGACGGTAGTAGAGGTCTTCGCGGAACTGGCCGGCTTCCATCGCCGCGTCGAGGTCGCGGTGGGTGGCCGAGATGATCCGCACGTCGACCGCGATCGACTGGCTGCCGCCCAGCGGCCGCACTGCGCGTTCCTGCAGCACGCGCAGCAGCTTGACCTGCAGGGCGGGCGGCATGTCGCCGATCTCGTCGAGCAGCAGGGTGCCGCCGTCGGCCTGCTGGAACAGGCCCTTGTGGTTGGCCACGGCGTCGGTGAAGGCGCCCTTCATGTGGCCGAACAGTTCGGATTCGAGCAGCGCCTCGGGGATGGCGCCGCAGTTGACGGCGACGAAGGGCTTCTCGGCGCGCGCGCTGGCGCGGTGGATGGCGCGGGCCAGCAGTTCCTTGCCGGCGCCGCTGTCGCCGCGCAGGAGCACGCTGGCGTCCGACTTGGCGATCATGCGGGCCTCGGCCAGCACCTCGGCCATGCGGTTGCTGCGGCTCACGATTTCGGCCCGCCAGCTTTCGTCGCTGCCCTTGCTGGGCAGGTGCACCGGGGCGCCGAGGGCCAGCGCCTGGCTGATCTTCTCGAGCAGCTCGCGGGCTTCGTAGGGCTTGGTGAGGTAGGTGAAGACGCCGCGGGCGGTGGCCTCGACCGCGTCGGGGATGGTGCCGTGGGCGGTCAGCAGGATCACCGGCAGGGAGGGGTGGCGCTTGCGGATCTCGTCGAACAGCGCGAGGCCGTCCTTGCCGGGCAGGCGCACGTCGCTCAACACCAGTTGCGGATGCTCGATTTCCAGTTGCGTGAGCGCCGATTCGGCCGAGGTCACGGCCGTCACCTGGTAGCCGGCCGAGTTGAGCCGCATCGAGAGCAGCCGCAGCATGTCGGGGTCGTCATCGACCACCAGCAGGCGTGCGCCGGGTGTTGCGGTATCGCTCATGGTGTGGGCCGGGTGGTGGGCGCCGTGGGCGGCGGGATCGCGCTGTTGCTGGGGCGCGCAAAGCTGCGCTCGATGGCGCGCAGCGCTTCCATGCGGTCGTTCAGCTGGTCGATGCGGCGCTGGCTTTCCTTCACTTGCTGCGCCTGGCGGTCGCGATCGTCTTCGACGCGGCGTTGCTCGTTGTAGCGCTGGACCAGTGCCCGGGCCAAGGGCTGCAGCGGTTGGGCCTCGGGCGAGGGATTGCCGATCACGCGTTGCATGAGGCTGATGGCGCGTACCAGGTCCGGCGGGTTGCGTGTCTGCGCAAGCGCGATCGCCAATTGCATCTGGGTCTGCGGGGAATCGGAGGGGTCGCCGAGGCGCGCGATCTCGTTGCCCAGGTCATTGCCGCCGAGCGCACGGATGCGGTCGGCATAGGCCAGCACCACGGCGCTGGGCGCCGGCGCGTCGACAGGCGGCGGCAACAGGCGAGTGGCGGGCGCTGCCGGGTCGACCTCCACCGGCGTCACGCGCGGCATCGGGGGTGGCGGCGGCGGCGCGGGGACGGCGGGCTTCAGCACCGGCGGCAAGGTGCAGCCGGCCAGAAGCAGGGGCAAAGCTAACGCGGTCACCCGCGAGGTTCTGCGAACGAGTTGGAACAACATGGACAGGGAAAAAGGGAAATCGGGCTCAGGCGGCGCGGGGTAGCTCGATGCGAAAACGTGCGCCGGGGCCGTCGGGCAGCAGAGTGATATTGCCACCATGTGCAGCAATGTACTCCTGCACGATCGAAAGACCGATCCCTGTGCCTTTGACCGCATGCTCCGGCTGGCGTTCGCCCCGGAAAAAGGGCTCGAAGACGCGGTCGCGGTCGGCTGGCGCGATGCCCGGGCCGGCGTCGCTGATGTCGATGCGGGCCACGCCGGGCTCGTTCGAGACGGCGATGGTGATGGTGCCGCCGCGCGTCGAGAAACGGATCGCATTCGACAGCAGATTGGCAATGGCGGTGCCCAGCTTGACCGGGTCGACCGTGGCCGTGACCGGCTCGCCTTCCGCACGGACCTTGAGGCCCTGGGCCTGCCACTGCAGGCGCTGCGCGTCGATCTGTTCCTCGATCAGCGGCAGCAGCGCGGTGCGCTCGCGCCGCAGTTCGCGCGCCTCGAAGGCGGCGGCGTTGAAGCGCAGCAGCGCCTCGATCTGGCTCTGCAAGGACAGCGTGTTCTGCTGCAGGATCTGCGCGACCTCGCGCTGGGCCGGGTTGAGCGCGCCGGTCACGCCGTCCTCCAGCAGGGAAACGCCTTCGCGCAATGCAGCAAGCGGGGTCTTGAGTTCATGCGAGACATGTCGCAAGAAGCGCGCCTTGTCGGCGTCGAGTTCGGTCAGGCGCAGGCGCAGCCATTCGAGCTGCTGCGACACGCGCCGCACGTCGGCCGGGCCGCGGACGTTGATCGGCTCGTCCAGGCGGTTCTGCCCGAGTCCGACGATGGCGCGCTCGATGCGCTTGAAGGGCCGCGCCAGCCACACGCCGAAGGCCAGCGCCAGCGACACCGCCAGCGCGCTGGCCGCCAGCACCTGGCGCATCAGCCGGTCGCCAGCGTTCTCGATGCGCTCGGCCAGGGCCTTGTTCTGCGTCTCGATGAGGTTCTGCGCCTGTTGCGCGATGGCGGTGTTGAAGCCGTCCAGTTCGCGGAACTGCAAGGCCACGGCGTTTTCCCGGGACAGCGCCGTGTCGGTAGGGCCGTCCATGAGGTCTTCGATGGCGGCGAGTTGTGCGCGCCAGCCGACCACCGATTCGGCGGAGAGACCGTTGTCGACCAGCTTGCCGACGACGGCGGTGGCATCCTTCACCGCATCGTTGAAACGACGTCGCAACATCGCGTCGTTGAGCACCAGCGACTGCCGGCCCGCGCGTTCCATCGCAGCGCTGCGCTCGGCCAGCGACTGCGCGCCGCCGGACAGTGCGAGGGCACGCGCCGCCGCATTGCGGCTCTCGGTCATCAGGGTCTCGTACTGGAACAGCGAGCGCAGGGCCACGCCCACCAGCAATGCGGTGATGACGAGGAAGGCGAACAGCAGCAGTTGCTGGAACGAGCCGAGGGAGGATTTGGAATTCGGCATCAAGCGCTGAGCACCGCGGCAGGCACCGCGCCTTCGTCGCGGATCGGCACCTCGCCGCGCAGCGTGTAGGCCAGCGATTTCGTGATGCGCAGGTCGATCATCTGCCCGACCAGGCGCGGGTCGCCGGCGAAGTTGACGACGCGATTGCACTCGGTGCGGCCCATGAGTTCGGTCGCGTCCTTGCGCGAGGCGCCTTCGACCAGCACGCGCCTTGTCTGGCCGACCAGGGCCTGGCCGAAGCGCTTGACGTTGAGGTCGATCACGGCTTGCAACTCGTGCAGGCGCTTGAGCTTGACCTCGTGCGGCGTGTCGTCGTGCAGCGCGGCGGCCGGCGTGCCGGGGCGCGGGCTGAAGATGAAGCTGAAGCTGGCGTCGAAGTCGCAGTCATGGATCAACTTCATCATCTTCGCGAAGTCCTCGTCGGTCTCGCCGGGGAAGCCGACGATGAAGTCGCTGCTCAAGGCCAGTTCCGGGCGGATCGCGCGCAGCTTGCGCACCGTGCTCTTGTATTCCATCGCCGTGTAGCCGCGCTTCATCGCCATGAGGATGCGGTCGCTGCCGTGCTGCACGGGCAGGTGCAGGTGTGACACCAATTGAGGCACCTTGGCGTAGGCCTCGATCAGCCGCGGCGTGAATTCGTTCGGATGGCTCGTCGTGTAGCGGATGCGCTCGATGCCGGGGATCTCGGCGATGTATTCGATGAGCAGCGCGAAGTCTGCAATCTCGGCGGTGTCGCCCATCCTGCCGCGGTAGGCGTTCACGTTCTGGCCCAGCAACGTGATCTCGCGCACGCCCTGGTCGGCCAGGCCCGCCACCTCGACCAGCACGTCGTCGAGCGGGCGATTCACTTCCTCGCCGCGGGTGTAGGGCACCACGCAGTAGCTGCAGTACTTGGAGCAGCCTTCCATGATCGACACGAAGGCGGTCGCGCCGTCGACACGGGCAGGGGGCAGGTGGTCGAACTTCTCGATCTCCGGAAAGCTGATGTCGACCTGCGGGCGGTCCAGCCGTTCGCGCTCGGCCAGCATCTCGGGCAGGCGGTGCAGCGTCTGCGGGCCGAACACGATGTCGACGTACGGCGCGCGGGCGATGATCGCGTCACCCTCCTGGCTGGCGACGCAACCGCCGACGCCGATCTTCACGCCCTTGGCCTTCAGGTGCTTGACGCGGCCGAGGTCGCTGAACACCTTCTCCTGTGCCTTCTCGCGCACCGAGCAGGTGTTGAAGAGGATGAGGTCGGCCTCGTCGACGTTCTGCGTGGGCTCGTAGCCTTGGGCGGCGTTGAGGACGTCGGCCATCTTGTCCGAGTCGTACTCGTTCATCTGGCAGCCGAAGGTCTTGATGAAAACTTTCTTGGACATGTTGTTTCCCTGGAAGCGATGTGCGTGGCAGGCTCGGTGGCGCGCCACGGACGAAAAAAATTACGGAGGGCAACGGGGGCGGAAGGCGATGCGTCAGCCGGGTCTGGCTGTTGCGCCTTCGCGACCGCTGTGAAACCCTTGCGCCCTCTGCGATCAAGGGTTCCCGGATCGGAGCCCTACTGGCCGTACTTCGGCAACTGGTCGAAGGGCGTCTTGCCGTCGTCCGTCGGTCCCTTGGCAGACACGAAGGGCCAGAAGTTGAGGAAGGGCCGCTCGGCCGTTTCACGCTCGATGGAGGCTTCCTCGGGCGTCAGGATCCAGACCTGCGACACCAGTCCGGCCGGGTCGCGCGTGTAGTTGACGAGGAACTTCTGCCCCTGGATGGCACCCACCATGACCAGCATGTTCTGGGGGCTGCGGATGCGGGCGCCGGGCGAGAGGCGGTCAGGCTGGCCGTCGAGGACGACCTCGGGGGCATTGAGGATGACCAGCTTGCCGCGCAGAGTCCCGGTCGGGAAGTTGCGGCCACCGACGGCGGCCTCGGGCGAGACCTGGGCCTGTGCCGTGGTCGCGACCAGGCTGCCCAGGGCAAGGGAAAGCGCTATCAGGAAATGTGCAGTGGGGGATGTTTTGCAGCGATTCATGGGGTATATCCAGAGGCTGTGAAGCGGCGATTCTACCGAGGGGCCTCAGGGAATTCCCCGAGGGTGGGAAAGCGATCCTTCGCGGGCGCGGCGGATCAATCTTTGTGCGGGTTGTGGACGCCACCCCTCGACCGCTGGTCCAATGGTGACTATTCGTAAACAAGCTGGCGTTTTTTACTCGATGCTGGCAGTACCTTGCAAGTCGTTCCATGAAGAAAAAAATCGTTGTCACCCTTGCCGGCGTGCTGGCCGTTGCCGCGGCGGGTGGCTGGTGGTGGTCGGGCCACAGGCAGCAGGCCACGGCCAAGTCGGAAGGCAATGGGGTGCAAGTCGCCGCGCCGGCCCTGGTGACGCTGGCCGCCGCACAGAAGCAGACGGTGCCGGTCACGGTGGAAGTCAACGGCAGCGTGGTGTCGCTCAACAGCGTCGACCTGCGCCCGCAGGTCACGAACACCGTGCGCGAGGTGCATGTGAAGGAGGGCCAGTTCGTGAAGGCCGGCCAGTTGCTGTTCACGCTCGATGACCGGCCCGACCAGGCCAACCTGGCCAAGGCGCGGGCGCAGCAGCAGAAGGACGAGGCGACGCTGGCTGACTACGAACGCCAGTACCGGCGCGGCCAGGAGATGGTCGGGCAGGGCTTCATCGCCAAGAGCGCGGTCGATACGATCCTCTCGCAGCTCGAAGCGCAGAAGGCCGCCATCGCCGCGGACCGCGCCGCCGTGCAGGCCGCGCAGGTGGCGCTGGGCTATGCCACGCTGCGCGCACCGATCGCCGGGCGCATCGGCGCGGTCACCATCTACCCCGGCAGCCTGGCACAGCCCACGGTGCCGATGGTCACCATCACCCAGCTCGATCCGATCGCGGTGAGCTTTCCGGTGCCGGAGGGGCAACTGCAGGACCTGCTGGCCGCGGCGCGTGCGCAGACACCGGTGGAGGCCGTGATCAACGGCCGCAAGAAGCCGCTGATGGGTGTGCTGAACTTCGTCGACAACACGGTCGATCCGCAGGTCGGCACGGTGCGCGCCAAGGCCGTGTTCGCCAACGAGGACCAGGCGCTGTGGCCGGGCCAGTTCGTCGCCACGCGCGTCACGGTCCGCACGCTGCGCGACGCCACCGTGGTGCCCGCCGCCGCACTGATGATGCTGGGCGATGGCGTGTCGGTCTACGTCGTCGACGCCGAGCAGAAGGCTGCGCGGCGCCCCGTCAAGACGCAGTACACCTTCGGCACGCAGGTGGTGGTGACAGGGATCGAACCTGGAGAGCAGGTGGTGATCGAGGGCAAGCAGAACGTGCGGCCCGGCGGCAAGGTGCGCGTCGAGAAGCCGGCCGCGCCCAAGGCGGCGCCGGGCGAGCCTTCGTCGGCCGTGTCGCCCGCGTCGCTTTCGCCGGCCCAGGTGGACCGCACTCCGCGGCAGGTGAAGTCATGAACATCTCCGAGCTCTGCATCCGCCGTCCGGCGATGACGGTGCTGCTGTCCGCCGCGGTGGTGGTGATCGGCATCTTTGCCTACTTCAGCATCCCGGTGGCGGCACTGCCGAGCTACAACACGCCGGTCATCAACGTCAATGCGCAACTGCCGGGCGCGAGTCCGGACACGATGGCCTCGTCGGTCGCGCTGCCGCTGGAAAAGCAGTTCTCGACCATTCCCGGCCTGCAAACCATCAGCTCGACCAACACGCAGGGCGTGACCTCCCTGACGCTGGAATTCGTGAGCACGCGTGACATCGATGCCGCCGCGGTCGACGTGCAGGCCGCCTTGCTGCGTGCCCAGCGCCAACTCCCGGCCGAACTGACGCAGATGCCCTCGTACCGCAAGGTCAACCCGGCCGACGCGCCGGTGCTGTTCATCTCGCTGCAGTCGGACTCGATGAACCCGACCGAGCTCAACGACTATGCGGAGAACCTGATCTCGCCCACGCTCTCGACCATCGACGGCGTGGCCCAGGTGGCGGTGTACGGTCGCAAGGCCTTCGCGGTGCGCATCAAGGCCGACGCCAACCTGCTCAACGCCCGCAACATCACGCTTGACGAATTGGCCAACGCGGTGCGGCTGGCCAATGCCAACACGCCGGTGGGCGTGCTCGACGGGCCGCGCCAGACGCTGACCATCCAGGCCAACGAGCAGATGCTGAAGGCCGCCGACTTCGCCCGCGTCATCGTCGGCCAGCGCAACGGCGCGCCGGTGCGGCTCGACGAGGTGGCGACCGTGGAGGACAGCTTCGAGTCGGTGAAGACGGCGAGCGCCTACAACGGCAAGGACTCGATCACGCTGGCCGTGCAGCGCCAGCCCAATGCCAACACCGTGCAGGTGGTGGACGCGGTGCGTGCGCTGCTGCCGCGCTTCAAGGCGGAGCTGCCGCAGTCGGTGCAGATCGACATGGTCAACGACCGTTCGCTGTCGATCCGCGAGGCGGTCCACGACGTGCAGATCACGCTGATCGGCACCATCCTGCTGGTGGTGCTGGTGATCTTCCTGTTCCTGCACCGGCTGGTGGCCACGCTGATCCCGGCGGCCACCATTCCGATCTCGCTGATCGGCGCGGTGGCGCTGCTCTACGCCTTCGGCTACAGCCTGGACAACGTGTCGCTGCTGGGCATCACGCTGGCCGTGGGGCTGGTGGTGGACGACGCGATCGTGGTGCTCGAGAACATCATGCGCTACGTGGAGAAGGGCATGCCGCCGATGGCCGCCGCGCTGCGCGGCGCGCGCGAGGTGGGCTTCACCATCGTGTCGATCTCGATTTCGCTGGTCGCGGTGTTCATCCCGATCTTCTTCATGCCGGGCGTCATCGGCCTGCTGTTCCACGAGTTCGCTGTGGTGGTGGCGCTGGCGGTGCTGGTGTCGGCGATCGTGTCGCTGACGCTGGTGCCGATGCTGGCGAGCCGCCTGCTGAAGCAGGTTGACCATGCGCCCGGCAAGCTGGACCATGAAGAGGTGCATCCCGAGCCCGGCACCGCCATCGGCCGCGCCTTCGAGCGCCTCTACCAGGCCACGCACGGCGGCTACATGCGCTCGCTGGACTGGACGCTCATGCACCGCCCGGTCATGCTGGGCCTCGCCGGCCTGACCTTTGTCGTCACCGCCTGGTTGTTCGTCACCATCCCCAAGGGCTTCTTCCCCGAGGAAGACATCGGCCAGATCCAGATCACGACCGAGGCTTCGGAAGACATCTCCTTCACCGCGATGAAGACCTTGCAGGGGCGCGTGTCCGACGCGCTGCAGGCCGATCCGAACGTGGCCTACGTGACCTCCTTCGTCGGCGCCGGCGGACCGACCGCGACGCAGAACGCGGGCCGCCTGTTCGCCGTGCTCAAGCCGCGTGCCGAGCGCATGAAGATGCCGCAGGTGCTGGAATCGCTGCGCAAGCGCTTCCGCGAGATCCCGGGCATTGCCGTCTACATGCAGCCGGTGCAGAACCTGCGCCTCGGTGGCCGCCAGAGCAAGGCGCGCTACCAGTACACGCTGCAGAGCGTGAATGCCGGCGCGATGGGCGAATGGGCCGGCAAGATGATGGAGCGCATGCGCGCCGACCCGGACTTCCGCGACGTCACCAGCGACTCGCAGAACCGCGGCCTGCAGGCCACGCTCGACATCGACCGCGACAAGGCCGGCGTGCTCGGTGTGCAGGTCGGCGACCTGCGCACCGCGCTCTACAACGCGTATGGCGATCGACAGATCGGCAGCATCTACGGCGCCAGCAACACCTACCAGGTGATCTTGTCGGCCTCCGACAACGACCGCCAGTTCGAGCAGGACATGTCGCGGCTGTCCGTCCGCAACAAGGCGGGCCAACTGGTGCCATTGACCGCGTTCACCACCGTGCGGCGCACGATCGGCCCGACGGCGGTCAACCACCAGGGCCAGCTGCAGGCGATCACGCTGTCCTTCAACCTGGGGCCCGACGTGCCGCTGGGCAACGCGACCGCCAAGATCGACCGCTTCAAGCAGGAGATCAAGATGCCCGAGTCGATCATCACCAGCTACGGCGGCGATGCGGCGGTGTTCCAGAGCTCGCAGGGCAGCCAGGCGGTGCTGCTGATCCTGGCGGTGCTGGTGATCTACGTGCTGCTGGGCGTGCTGTACGAGAGCTACATCCACCCGCTCACGATTCTGGCGGGTCTGCCCTCGGCGGCGGTGGGGGCGTTGCTGTCACTGAAGCTGTTCGGCTTCGACCTGACGCTGATCGCGACCATCGGCATCCTGCTGCTGATCGGCATCGTCAAGAAGAACGCGATCATGCTGATCGACTTCGCGCTCGACGCGCAGCGCACCGAAGGCATGCGGCCGGTCGATGCGATCCGCGAAGCTTGCCGTCTGCGTTTCCGCCCGATCCTGATGACCACGCTGGCCGCGCTCATGGGCGCGCTGCCGCTGGCGCTCGGCCTGGGCGCGGGCGCCGAACTCAGGCAGCCGCTGGGCGTGGCCGTGGTGGGCGGGCTGATCTTCTCGCAGGTGATCACGCTCTACATCACGCCGGCGATCTACCTCGCGCTGGACCGCTACAGCGGCACCGGGCCATTGCTGAGCTTGCCGGGCGAGCGGCCGGCCGGCGCTGCCGACGCGACGGGACAAGGCGGGGCTGTGCCCCAGCAATAGCTCAGTTGGCGTGCGCCGAGCGCGATTCCCCGCGCTCCGGGCGCAGGCTCAGTGCGAGCCTATCGGCCCCAGTTGCCGTGACGTCACGCTCGCCGTCAGCGGCGCATTCACCGTGATTGGCTTGCTGCCCGCCGCCCGGTTCTGCTGCGCCGGCGTGCGGCCGGCCACCACCCGCAGCACCCATTCGCTCACCACCGCCTGGAAGGTGTGCTGCGAGGCCAGCGTGGTGATGCTGTGGTCGATCTCGGCGATGAACTGGTAGTCGATGTGCTGGGCATACGGCTCCGAGGCGAAGCGCCCGAGCTGGTCGCGGCCGCGGTCGCGCACGTGCTTCGTCCCGGTGTAGAGGAAGAACAGCGCCACGCCGCGGCCCACCAGTTCGGTCATCGAGCGGTGGAAAGTCTCCTCCGTTTCCTCGCGCGAAACGGCGCGCAGGAAGTTGACCGGTGCTGCCGCCGCCGCGGCCTTGGCCGAGAACTTGCGGTGCAGCCAGCGGATGGACTTGGCGATCACGGCCGGGTTCGTCGGCGCCGCGAGGGCGCGACGCAGGGTGAGTTCCAGCTGCGCGCGCCGGGTCGGAAAGGCGTAGCTGTCGAACATCAGGATGCCGACGATGCGCGGGTCCACCATCGCGGCGGCCATGCCGTTGGTCGAGCCCGAGCACAGGCCGATCACGATGAAGCGGCGGATGCCCAGCATGGTCTCGATGAGGTTCATCGCGGCCTGCATGTCGAACACCACCTGCGTCATGTAGTGGTTGGCGTTGGCCGGCGCGCCGCTGTCGCCGAGCCCGGCCAGGTCGAAGCGGATGCTGCTGATGCCGTACTCCGTCGACATGTGCCGCGCCAGCTTGACGTTCGCGCGGTGCGGGCCGACGCGGTGCGTGGCGCCCATGTTGAGCATGAGACAGGCGACGGGCGCCATGCGGCCCTCCTCGCTCGGCGTCGTGACGAGGCCGACCAGGGAACTGTCGCCGCCAAAGAGAACGGGTGTTTCTTTCATGTCACTTTCCTACTTCCGCCAGGAGGCGCTGCACAGCTTCGGCCGGCACCAGGGCATTGTGGGGATGCGGATCGGAGAGCCACTCCATCAGGTGCTTGAAGGGCAGCAGGCGCAGCGGCATGTGCCGCGCCTGCTCGCGCTCGGCCCAATGGCGGGTCACGGTGTCGTCTTCGCTTGCGAGAACTGTCGTTTCATAGAGCGCTGTGAGCGGCAGCGAGGCCGCGTCGAGCGTGCGAAGCTGGCCGTGCAGCACGGGCGAGATCTCGAAGCCAAGCAGTTCGCCGGTAAAGGTCTCCGGCGGCTGCGACAACTGCCGGCGCCACTCGGCCTTGGGCACGACGAAGGAGCGCTCCAGCGCGTCGACGTGCCGCTCGCGCAATTGCGCCAGGTAGGCCTTGCCGTCGACGATCGGGTCCCACAGCAGCAGTCGCGCGGGATCGCAGCGCCCGCTGTGCGCGGCCATGACCGCCACCGCCGCGCCGAGCCGGGCGCCGAGCCAGACCACGTTGGGCGCGTCGGTGAGGCGCACCAGTTCTTCGTGGGCCACGCAGACATCGCGGCGCCAGCCTTCGAGCTCGGCCTCCGATTCGTCGCCGGGCGAATCGCCGCTGCCGTAGTAATCGAAGCGCAGCACCGAGACGCCGGAGCGGGCCAGCCGGTCCGCCAGCACGCGAATGAGGCGATGGGCGCGGATGGCTTCCTGGCCGAAGGGTGGGCAGATCAGCACCGCCGTTCCGCTCACGCGCTCGGCGGGATGGAACAGCCCGAACAACTGGCGCGACGAAGGACCGAACATGAGTGGGGTCATGGGCGTGCCTCACATTCTTCAGGCGTGCCGGCCTTCACGGTCAGCACCATGGCCAGGGCCGCCACGGCGCCGTCGCCACCGTCGGTGGAGACCAGCGCCAGCTGCATCGGACCGGATTCCAGCGGCATCACCACGCGGCTGGCCACCGGCCGGATGCCGACGTGGAAGGAGCGGGTGTCGAGCCCGAGGCCGACGCCGACGGCTTTGAGGCAGGCCTCCTTGCGCGTCCAGCAGCGGAAGAAGGCGAGGTCATGCGCCGGGCCGGGTTCGACGGCCGCGAGCGCGGCCTGCTCGGCCTCGTCGAAGTAGTTGGCGGCGAGTTCAGCCGCATCGGGCATGGGGCGCACGAGCTCGATGTCGACGCCGATCTCGGCATGGTCGCTCAGCGCGATCAGGCCCACGCCCTGGCTGTGGCTCAGGTTGAAATGCACGCCGGTCGTGGCCTCCAGCCTGGGCTTGCCGAAGCGGCCGGCGGTGAAGCGCAACTGGGCCGCATGACGGCGCGCCGGGCCGGCCAGGGTCTGGCGCAGTGCGACGTGGGCGGCCTGGTAGCGGCTGCGGTCGCGGGCAAAGACGAAACGGCGGGCCCGGTCGGCCTCGGCCTGCGACAGACCGCGCAGCGCGTCGGGTGCGGGCGGCGTGTCCAGGTCGACGCGCCAGAGCGCGCAAGCCAGTGCCGAGGGGAGTGCCGTGATGGACATGGTGCCCAATCCTAGTTCTTGCGGCCCCAGCCGAGCACGCGGCCGAGCAATCCCCGCTTCACAGGTGCGCGTTCTGTGTCATTTGGCGCAGCGGCCGGGTCGATGGGCGTGCCCAGTTCGGCCGTCGCGAGCTGGCCGAGGTTCTCGAACACGTAGCGGCGAGGCTCGACGCGGAAGCCGAGCACCTGTTCGGCCTGCTGCACGATGCGCATCGCCTGCATCGATTCGCCGCCGAGGTCGAAGAAGTTGTCGGTGCTGCGGATGTCGTTCACGTCGATGCCCAGCGTGCTGGCCCAGAGCTGGGCCAACTGCGCTTGCTCGGGCAGCAGCAGCGGCTGCACGTTGTTCGGGGCGGAGGCGGGCGCCGGCGTCACTGCGGCCTTGGCCTCCGCCGCGCCCTTGCCGAGGCGTTGCAGATGCGCCGCCGCAGCCGAATCGCCGGGCGCGGTGATGACTTCGAGCAGGCCATCGGGTTGCGCGGCGGCGGCGCGCAGAACTTCGATGTAGCGGTCGCGGAAGGCGGCGGCGGTGTCGCGGCGATAGATGTCGGCGTTGTAGACCACGGCACCTTCCAGGCCTTGGGCCTTTTCCATCAGCCAGACACCGAGGTCGTCGGTTGCACCGCGTTGCAACAGGTGCATCTGCTTGTCCTGCAGGCCGCCGAGGTCGCGCGGACGCTCGCGAGTGTCCTGGAACGAGAACAGCGACTGGTACAGGCCGCCGCCCTTGACGCGCGCCGAGAACTCCGGCTCGGCCACAAGGCGTTCGAACGGCACCTGCTGGTGGCCCATGACGCCCAGCAACTCGCGCTTGACGTACTGCAGGAAGTCGCCGAGGCGCTGGTGTTGCTTGACCTCGAAGGCCAGCGGCAGCACGTTGTTGAAAAAGCCCATCACGCTTTCCAGCTCGGGCTGTTCGCGGCCGCGCACCGGCATCGCGATGGTGACGGCATCGCCTTCGGTCACGCGGCCGAGCATCGCGAGGTAGAGGGCCATCGTCAGCATGTTGAGCGTCACGCCGTGTTCCAGCGCGACCTGGCGCAGGCGGTCGGCCAAGGTCTTGTCGACGCTGATCCACTGCGTGCCGCCCTGGCCGCTCATGCCGGCCTTGCGCGGCATGTCGGTCTTCAGCGCGCTCGGCGTCGGCGCGTTGGCGAAGCGGGCCTTCCAGTAGCGCAGTTGCTCCTCGAATTCGGGTTGCTTCAGCCAGTTGCTGTACCAGGCGGCGAAGTCGCCGGCATCGACCGTGAGCTCCGGCAGGCCGTGCGGCTCGCCCTTGACCATGGCGCTGTAGATGGTGGCGAGTTCGCTCTGCAGCAGGTCGAAGGACCAGCCATCCCAGATCAGGTGGTGCGGCACGTAGACGAAGGCATGGTCGTCCGGCGCCATTCGGAACAGCGCGGCATGGAACAGCGGCGCGCGGTGGATGTCGATGGGCTGGTCGGCCAGGGTCTGCATGCGCTCGCCGAGTTCGGCTTCGCGCTGGTCGGCCGGCACGGATTGCAGGTCGATGATCGGCAGCTCGTAGGCGATCGAAGGCTCGATGCGCTGCACCGCTTCACGCGTCGCGGGATCCACGCCGATGCAGGTGCGCATGGCGGGCTGGCGGCGGATGATTTCCTTGAGCGCGGCGGCGAACTTGACGGCATTGAGCGGCCCGCTGAAGCGGTGCGCCGAGGGCTCGTTGTAGACCGAGCGGCCCGGATGCAGCTCTTCCAGGAAGCGGATGCGCTCCTGCATCGGCGTGAGCGGTGCGGTGGTGCGGCCGGCCTGATGCGGGATCGAGGTCACGGTCGCGCCGGCGTCGAGCATCTCGGCGATGACCAGGGCCAGCTGCTCGGTGGTCGGCGCCTCGAACAGCGTGCGCAGCGGCACCGTGATGCCGAAGGTGCGGCCCAGCTGGGTGGTGAGGCGCGCGGCCAGCAGCGAGTGGCCGCCGAGCGCGAAGAAGTCGTCGCGAATGCCCAGGCCAGGCAGGTTCAGCACCGTTTCCATGGCCTTCAGCACGGTCTGCTCGCGCTCGTTGCGCGGCATGACGCGTTCGGCCGAATCGACGGCTGCGGCCTGCGGTGCGGGCAGCGACTTGCGATCGATCTTGCCGTTGGGCAACTGCGGCAGCGCATCCAGCGTGACCACGTGCTGCGGCAGCATGTACTGCGGCAGGTGGGCGCGCAGGTGGCGGTCGAAGGCGGCGGCGTCGAAAGTCGCGCCAGGGGTCAGCGCGAGGTAGGCGACCAGGCGCACGTCGCCGGGACGGTCCTCGCGGGTGATGACCACGCTGCGCGCCACGCCGGGGGCCTCGTTGGCGCGCGATTCGATCTCGCCCAGCTCGATGCGGTAGCCGCGCACCTTCACCTGGAAGTCGAAGCGGCCCATGTGCTCCAGCAGGCCGTCGTTGCGCCAGCGGCCCTTGTCGCCGGTGCGGTAGATCAAGGTTTCCTGGCCGTCGATGAGGGTGGTGACGAACTTCTCGGCCGTGAGTTCGGGGCGGTCGAAATAGCCCAGCGTGACGCCGGTGCCGCTGATGCAGATCTCGCCGGGCACGCCGACCGGGCAGGCCTGCAATGCGCTGTCGAGGATCCAGATGCCGGTGTTGTCGATGGGCTGGCCGATCGACACGCCGCTCTTCCTGATCTGTTCGCGGTCCATCTTCCAGACGGTGGACCAGACGGTGGTTTCTGTCGGGCCGTAGACGTTCCAGACTTCGGCGCAGTTGTCGAGCAGGGCCAGGGCCAGGTCGGCCGGCACGCTTTCGCCGCCGATCCAGCCACAGATCTGCGGGCCGCCGGTCCATTGGGCATCGAGCAGCAGGCGCCACATGCCGGGCGTGGCTTGCAGCACGGAGACGTTCTCGGATTCGAGCAGCGCGCGCAACTGGTTGCCGTCCATCGACACTTCGCGCGGGACCATGATGACCTCGGCGCCGGCGGTGAGCGGCAGCAGGAGTTCGGCCACGGCGATGTCGAAGGACAAGGTGGTCACGGCGGCCAGGCGGTCGCGCGGGCCGATGCCGGGGGCGCGCTGCATGCTCCGGATCAGGTTGGCCACGGCGCGGTGCGGCACGACCACGCCCTTGGGCTTGCCGGTCGAGCCGGAGGTGTAGATGACGTAGGCCGGGTCTTCTTCCTGCGCATCGAGCGCGCTCGGCGCCGGGGCGGCGGCGCTGCCGGACTTCCATTCGTTGTCGGCATCGATCTCGAACACGCGCTGGGCCGCATCGGCGCACCAGCTGCGCGGCGCGCCGGACAGCAGGGCGGAGGTGACGAGCAGGCTCAGGCGCGCGTCCTCGGCGTAGTAGTCGAGCCGGGCCTTGGGGAAGGTCGGGTCGAGCGGAACGTACGCGGCACCGGCCTTCAGGATGCCGATCAGCCCGATCATCATGTCGAAGCCGCGCTCGATGCAGAGGCCGACCAACTGGCCGCGGCCGACGCCGCGCGCACGCAGGGCATGCGCGAGCTTGTTGGATTGCTCGTCCAGCTCGCGATAGCCCATGGTGCGCGCACCGAAGCGGATCGCGCGGCGCTCCGGTTGCAGCGCAGCCATGTCTGTGAAGCCGGTGTGCATCAGCGCCGGAGCCGGCAATGCGGTGGGCGCCGGTTGCATCTCGGCCAGCGCCTGCGACTCGACCGGCGACACCAGGTTGATGTGCGCCAGGTCCTGCTTCGGGTCCAGCGCGATCGAGCGCAGCAGGGTCTCGTAGATCGAGAGCCAGTGGACGATCGTCGCTTCGTCGAACAGGTCGCTGTTGTATTGCGCCTCGATGCGCATGCCACCCGCGACCGGGCTCAGGTTGACGAACATCTCGAAGTTCTCGAAGGCGCGCGGGATGCTGCGCTGCTCGACTTCAAGGCCAGGGAAACCGGCGCTCGGCGTGGCGTCGCCGTCGACGTTGAACAGCACGCTCACCAGCGGCAGGCGGCTCGGGTCGCGGCGCACGGCCAGCTTGGTAAGCAGCGAGCCGTAGGTCAGGGTCTGGTGCTCGAAGCCGTCCATCAGCACGCTCGACGATGCGCGGGCGAAGTCGGCGAAGGGCGCCTTCGGATCGACCGAGAGGCGCAGCGGCAGCGTGTTGACGCAATGGCCGACGAGCTTGGGCATGTCGCTGGCCAGCTGGCCGGCGGCGGCGATGCCGATCACCAGGTCGTCCTGGCCCGTCAGCCGGTGCAGGAGCGCGCCGAAGCCGCTGAACAGCGTGGCGAACAGGCTGACGCCCGTGCTGGAACCGACGCGGCGCAGGTCGCCGAGCAGGGCCGGGTCGAGCAGGTGGTCGACACGGCGCGAGTTGAAGGTGCGGACCGCGGGGCGCGGGTGATCGAGCGGCAGCTCCAGCACCGGCAGGTTGCCGCCGCCGAAGCGGCCCAGCCAGTAGTTCACGTGCTCCTGCATGGCCGGGTTGGCGGCTTCGACGGCCTCCCAGGCGGCGTAGTCGCTGTAGCCGACGGCCGGGTCGAGGGCAGGGCCCTCGCCGGTCTGCTCGGCATAGAGCTGCGGCAGTTCCTCGGCGATGACGCCCCACGACCAGCCGTCGCAGATCGCATGGTGCGCCGTCATCACGAGTTCGTGTTCGGCGGCGCCCAGCTTGTAGAGCGCGGCGCGCAGCAGCGGGCCTTGCGTCAGCGGAAAGGGCTGGTGCATGGCCGCGGCATGCGCGTCAGCCAGGGCTTGCTGGCGAACCGACGCCTCGCTCGCGCTCAGGTCATGCTGTGCCAGGGCGAGCGGCGCGGCCTCGCCGATCACGAGTTGCGTGCCGTCGGCCGAGAAGGTGGCGCGCAGCGACTGGTGCCGTTGCACCAGCTGGTTGAGGGCCAGCGACAGCGCCTCGACTTGCAGTGCACCGCGCAGGCGGAACACCATGGATTCGTTGTAGGCGAGTGAAGCTTCCGCGCTGAGCTGGTCGCCGAGCCAGACTTCGCGCTGGGCTTCGGTGCTCGGAACGATCTGCTCGATCTGGCCCGACGCAAAGGGATCGAATGCAACTGCGTCGTCGGCTTCAAATGCCATGCTGGATTCACTCATGGTTGGATCTTGATGAACTTGCCCTGTGCGGCGGGATCGGGAATGAACCAGGCAGGCTGGCCGTCCTTGTCACGGCCCAGGCGAGCGTTGGGAACAGGCGGGTGCGCGGCGTCGAACTTCTGCACGGCGGCGGCGCGGCGGGGCAGGAATTCGGCTTCCTGCATTTCGGCAATCGATTCCTTGAAGGCCGACTTGATGGTGGCGATGTCCTGCTGCGTGTGCGCGGTCGTCATGAAGCAGGGGAAGTTGTCCAGGATGTGCACGCCGCGGCTGCGCATCATCGCGAACAGCAGGTCCTGCAGCGGGTGGTCTTCGAGCCAGCTCACGCGCCACAGCGAGGCGAAGTAGCGGATCTCAAGCGGCGCGCCGACTTCGCGGCAGAAGGCCGTGAGTTCGTCGGCCATGGCGGCCGTGTGCAGGTTGAGCTGCGTCTGCAATGCGTTGCCGGCTTCCTTCAGGTGCAGCAGCGAGGCCTTGCAGGCGGCGAGTGCCAGCGGATGCCGGACGAAGGTGCCGGCGAAGTAGGTCACGCCCACCGTCGGCACCGAGGCGTCGCCGTATTGCCAGCCGCCGCCGTCGAGCGCGTCCATGAACTCGCGCTTGCCGGCCACCACGCCGACCGGGAAGCCGCCGCCGATGACCTTGCCGTAGCAGGCCAGGTCGGCACGGATGCCGAAGACGGCCTGCGCGCCGCCGAGATTCGAGCGGAAGCCGGTGATGACCTCGTCGAAGATCAGGCAGGTTTCCGATTTCTCGGTGATGGCGCGGACCTCACGCAGGAATTCGCGCGGCTGGAAGTCGGGGCGGCGGCTCTGCACCGCCTCGCAGACCACGCAGGCCAGGTCATCGGCGTTGGCACGGATGAATTCGAGCGCTTCGGGCGTGCCGTAATCGAGCACGCGCACGTCGCCGAACATGCCCTGCATCACGCCGGGCGCGGCCGACATGCCCTTGCCGTTCTTGCCGGCGCGCACCAGCACTTCGTCGAAGGTGCCGTGGTAGGAGCCGCTGAACAGCACGATGGTGCTGCGGCCCGTGACGGTGCGCGCGATGCGGATCGCGGCCATCACCGATTCGGAGCCGGTGTTGCACAGCGCGGCGCGGTCGAAGCCGGTGAGCTCGCAGATCAGTTGCGTGACCTCGGCGGCGAGCGGATGCTGCGGACCGATCTCGTAGCCGAGGTCGAGTTGCTTCTTGACCGCGTCCTGCACGAACTCGGGCTGCCAGCCGAACATGTTCATGCCGAAGCCGTTCAGCACGTCGACGTATTCGTTGCCGTCGATGTCCCACAGGCGCGAGCCCTTGGAGCGCTCGACCACGACCTGGTAGGTGATCTCCTTGGTGGCCGGGCGGAAGCCGTTGACCACGCGCGGGTCGGCCATGTGCGAGCGGTTGTCCTGGGTGAAGGCCTTGCTCTTGGCGGTGCGGTCGGTGTAGCGGCGCATGAAGGCGGCCAGCCGTGCGCGCTGGCGCTCGGTCGGGTCCTTGCTCTGCGTGTGGATGCGGGCGATGGCGCCGAAGGCCTTCTTGACGTCGTACTTGATCGGGCCTTGGGGCTCGCCGTCAGCGGCGTCGCTTGCGGCGGCGGTCGGTGCAGTGGCAGCTGTGGCCGGGGCGGCGACAGGCGTGGCGGGCGTAGCTGGTGCGACCGGCACGGCGGCCGCGACCGCGGGCACCACCATGGCGGCGGCCTGCTGCGGTGCGCCGGACAGCAGCATCAATTGCTGCTGCATGAGTTGCATCTGCTGCGCGATGACCTGCTGCATCAAGCTGCCGCCTGCAGCCGGCATCGCCAGCGCTTGCACAGGCATCGCCTGCAACGGCATCGCGGCCTGCGGCTGGACTTGTGCTGCGGCGGCGGTCGGTTGGGCCGCCATGGGCGTGGCAGCGACGGCGGGTGCCGTTGCAGGCGCCGCATCTGGCGGCAGCGTCACGTCGAGGAACTCGCCCAGCGCATCGAAGCTGCTATAGCTCTCCATCAACTGGCGGAAGCTCAGGTTGACCTTGAAGTGCTTCTTGACCTGCGTGGCGGCCTGCGTGAGGGTGAGCGAGTCCAGGCCCATTTCGACGAAGGGCGCGCCGCCGTCGGCACCGCCCATCTCGATACCGGAAATCTCTTCGAACAGTTCGCGCAGGCGCGCGGTCAGGGCGGCGCGGCGCGCGGGAGCGGCGGTGGAGGCGGGGAGTACGGCGGTCATGGTCGGCTCCGGGAGGGGCTGTGAAAGTGGGGCGGCGAGGTTGGGGACGGCAATTGCGACGGCAGGGGTGACAGCAAGTGCGGCGGAGGGTGTGACAGGCGATGCGATGGCGGCAGTCGACACAGGTGTCGCTGCAGCGATGTCGACCCAGAAGCGCTTGCGCTCGAAGGGGTAGGTCGGGAGGCGAAGGCGCAGCTTGCGCGTGCGTTCGTCGAGTTTCAGGAGATCGATCTCGACACCGGTGGCCCAGAGCCGGCCGGCACCCAGCCGCCATGCGCCGCATTCGGCCGCCGGCTGGTCAGCCAGCAGCGCGATGGCGGGCGCGGGGAAGGACTTGGTTGCGTGCTGGCGGACCAGCGTGGCGAGCGTGTTGCGCGGGCCGACTTCGATGAAGTACGCATGCGGCACCTCTGCCATCACGCTGCGCACGGCCGGCGAGAAGCGCACCGCTTCGCGCAGGTGGCGGGCCCAGTAGCGCGGGTCGGTGGCCTCGGCGTCGGTGAGCAGGTGGCCGGTCAGCGTCGAGTAGATCGGCAGCGTGGGGGCGGAGAGCTTCACGTCGCGCACCAGCGCTTCGAAGGGCGCCACGGCGGCGTCCATCATGGACGAGTGGAACGCATGCGATGTCTGCAGCAGGCGCACCGCGACGCCTTCGGCTTCGAGCGTGGCGCGCAGCGTCTCGATGGCTTCGAAGGGGCCGGCGGCGACGCAGGCGGTCGGGCCGTTCTCGGCGGCGAGCGAAATCGCGGTCGGCAGGCGGGCTTCCAGGTCGGCCGCGGGCAGGCGCACACTGAGCATCGCGCCGGCCGGAAGCGCCTGCATCAGTGCGCCGCGGCGGGCCACCAGACGGGCTGCGTCTTCCAGCGACATCACGCCGGCCAGGACCGCAGCGGCGAACTCACCGACGCTGTGGCCGATGAGCGCCGCCGGCTTCAGGCCGAGTGACAGCAATTGGCGCGCAAGTGCATATTCCAGCGTGAACGTGGCTGGCTGGGTCACTGACGTCGGTGACAACGCAGCCGGGTCCGCTGAACACATGCGCTCGCGCATATCGAAACCGGGCACGCCCTCGAAGGCGCGCAGGCAATCATCGAAGGCGGCGCGGAACACGGCGTCGCCTTCGTACAGGCCCTGGCCCATGCGCGCGTACTGCGCGCCCTGGCCCGGGAACATCAACACGGGTTGCGGCACGGAGGCTGCGACGGTGGCGCTCGCGCGCATCGGCGAGTCGGCCTTGCGCAGCGTGGCCACGGCCTGGGCCACATCGTCGGCGACGACCACGGCGCGTTGCGCGAAAGCCTTGCGGCCGACGCGCAGGGTGTGGGCCACGTCGGGCAGCGACACGTCGGGGTGCGATTCGAGGTGGTCGGCCAGGCGCTGGATCGCCGTCGCCAGCGCGGTGGGTGTGCGGGCGGAGACCTGCAGCAACTGCGGCAGCGACGATGCATCGGAAGGCGCCTGCAGCGGGGCTTCCTCGACGATCACATGTGCGTTGGTGCCGCCCACTCCGAAGGCGCTGACGCCGGCGCGGCGCGGTTGCGCCGTACGCGGCCAGGCGGCGCGTTCATGCTGCACCTTGAAGGGTGTGGCGGCGAAGTCGATCGCCGGGTTCGGGGCGTCGTAGTGCAGCGAGGCCGGCAGGGTTTCGTTTTCCAGCGCCAGCACGGTCTTGATCAGGCCGCCGGCACCGGCTGCCGTCACCATGTGGCCGACATTGCTCTTGAGCGAGCCGATGGCGCTGAAGCCGAGGTCGGGGGTGTGGCGGGCGTAGGCCTGGCGCAGGCCTTCGACTTCGACCGGGTCGCCCATCGGCGTGGCCGTGCCGTGCGCTTCCACATACGAGATGCTGCGTGCGTCGACACCGGCCGAGGCCAGCGCCGCGGAGACGACCGCCGCCTGACCCTTGACGCTCGGCGCGGTGAAGCTGGCCTTGGCGCCGCCGTCGTTGTTGACGGCCACGCCGCGCAGCACCGCATGGACGGTGTCGCCATCCGCGATCGCGTCGGACAGGCGCTTGAGCAGCACGACCGCTGCGCCATCGCTGAACACGGTGCCGCGGGCCTGCGCGCTGAAGCTGCGCGTGTGGCCGTCGGGCGAGAGCATCGAGCCCTCGTTGTAGAGGTAGCCGCTGCGGGGCGGGCAGGTGACGGACGCGCCGCCGGCCAGCGCCATTCGGCATTGGCCATTGCGCAGCGCATGGAAGGCCTGGGCCACAGCCACCAGCGAGGTCGAGCAGGCGGTGTGCACCGCGACCGCCGGGCCGGTGAGGTTGAGCTTGTTCGCCACGCGGGTGGTGATGTAGTCCTTCTCGTTGGCCAGCATCACCTGGAAGTCGCCCACCGCCTCGACCAGGTCCGGCCGCGTGCTGACGTGGCGCTGGAAGTAGGTCGCGTTGTACATGCCGGCATAGACGCCGACCGGATCGGTGCATTGGTCCGGCGCATGGCCAGCGCGTTCGAGGGCTTCCCAGCAGAGTTCGAGGAACACGCGGTGCTGCGGATCGGTGAGTTCGGCTTCCTTCGGGTTGATGCCGAAGAAGGCGGCGTCGAACATCTCGATGTCGTCGATCACGCCGCGCGCCCGCACATACGACGGGTCGGCACGCAACGCGGCACTGACGCCGGCGTCGAGCGTGGCATCGTCGAAGAAGCTGATGCTTTCGCGGCCTTCGACGAGGTTGGTCCAGAACTGCTCGACATCGGCGGCGCCGGGGACGCGGCAGGCCATGCCGATCACGGCGATGGGTTCTTCTGCCTCGCGTTGCGTCGCAGGGGCCACGGCTTGTTGCGCGACCACGGGTGCATCGCCCATCTCGGCTGCGATTGCGAGCGGCGTCGGGTCGGTGAAGAAAAGGTTCGCCGACAGCGTGCGTGCGCTGTTGCGTTGCAGTTGGGCCAGCACCTTGAGTACCAGCAGCGAGTTGCCGCCCAGGTCGAAGAAGTTGTCGCGGCGGCCGATCGGCTCCAGCCCCAGCGCGCTGGCGAAGGCAGCGCAGACCTGGCGCTCGGCTTCGCTGCGCGGCGCTTCGTAGGGTTGGGCCAGTTCGGGGCGCTGGCGGGTCGGCTCCGGCAGGGCGCGGCGGTCGAGCTTGCCATTCGTCGTGACGGGCAGGCGGTCCAGCCAGACCTGCGCGGCAGGCACCATGACTTCGGGCAGATGGGCCGCGATGTGGGCGCGCAGTTCGCTCCATGGCACCGGCTTGTCGCTGGCCACCAGGTAGGCCACGAGACGGGTTTCGCCAGCGGCGTCCGGCCGCGGCACCACGGCACTGGTGCGCACGCCGGGATGGGTGTTGAGCGCGGTCTCGATTTCGCCGGTTTCGATGCGATGGCCGCGGATCTTGACCTGGCCGTCGGCGCGGCCGAGGAATTCGATGGTGCCGTCAGGCAGCCAGCGGGCCTGGTCGCCGGTGCGGTAGAGCCGCTCGCCGGGTGCGCCGAAGGGATCGGGCACGAAGCGTTCGGCCGTCAGTTCGGGGCGTTGCAGGTACCCGCGGGCCAGGCCGCGGCCGCCGATGCAGAGTTCACCGACAAAGCCGGCCGGCAACAGGCCCAGCGTGGGCGAGAGGACGTGCAGCGTCGTGTCGGTGATCGGCTTGCCGATCGGCACCGAGCGGGCATCGGCCGGCAGGTCGTGCGGGATGCGGTGCGTCGCGGCGAAGGTGGTGCACTCGGTCGGGCCATAGCCGTTGATGAGCGTCAGGCCGGGCAGGGCGGCCATCGCACGGCGCACATGGGCCACCGACAGTGCCTCGCCGCCGGCCAGCAACTGGCGCAGGCCGGAAAGGTGGGCCGGGTTGTCGTCGACCACGGCATTGAACAGCGCGGCCGTGAGCCAGGCGGTCTTGACGCCGTGCTGGCCGATGGTGCGGGCGAGACCAGCGCCGGTGGGCATGTCCTCGTCGTGCACGACGCAGCAGCCGCCGTTGAGCAGGGGGCCCCAGATTTCGAGCGTCGAGGCGTCGAAGCCGAGCGGCGCGGCGTGCAGCATGGGCTCGTCGGCGCGCAGGTCCACGTAGCGCGCGTCGATCACCAGCCGCAGGATTGAGCGATGGCAGATCTCGATGCCCTTGGGCACGCCGGTCGAGCCGGAGGTGTACATGACATAGGCACGCGCGTCGCCATCGACCGCGACGGTTTGCAGCGGTGCCAGCGTGGCAGCGTCAGCCTGCGCATCGTCAAGCCACAGCACGGTCAATCCGGCCGGCACGGTCGCGGCGTGTGCCTGTTCGCTGACCAGCACTTTCACGCCGGCATCGCCCAGCATGAAGGCGATGCGCTCGGCCGGGAAATCGGGCTGCAGCGGCACGTACGCCGCACCGGCCTTGAGGATGCCGAGCAAGGCGGCGATGGCGTCAGGCGAGCGGCTCAACATCACGCTGACGGCATCGCCCGGACGCACGCCTTGCGATTGCAGCCGGCGGGCAATCCACTCAGCGCGCTGGTCCAGTTCGGCATAGCGCATCGACTGGCCCACGCCCACCACTGCCGTGCGGTCGGCCATTGCGACGGCTTGCGCCGCGAACGAGCCATGCACCGTGCGCGCCGGGTCGTAGGCGGAAACCGGCGCGTTCCATTCGCGCAGCATGCGTTGCTGGTCGGCCGGCTTCACGTCGGGCACCTGGGCCAGCGGCGCATCCAGATCGGCCAGCAACGCGATCATCGTTGCCGCCAGTGTTTCAAGAAGTTGGGAAGCAGTTACCGAGTCGATCTGGCCGGCGGGCGCCACCAAGCGCAGCGCACGTTGATCACCGGCCAGCCGCAGTTGCTCCGCCGCAGCCGTGGTGGAGCGCATCCAGTCGATGGCCGCATCGTCCAGGCTGCCATCCCGCCGCACGGCCTCGACGCTGGCGATCCATTCGCCGCAAGTCCCGGTGCGTGCGGCAGGCGCGGCGTCGAGCCAGCGCTGGCGCAACAGGAACCACGCAGCGATGTGGGGCGTATCTGGCAGCCAACCCATCCTGGGAGAGACGGTCTCGAGTCGCTCGGCCAAACCGCTACCGAAGGCGTGCTCAATCTCGAAAGGGGCCGTTTGGCCGGCTGCGGATCCGGCGACTGGTGGGAACAAGCCGAGCAGAGAACCGCCGGTCTGCGCGGAAGTCACGGGTTCCTGTTGCATGGCCATGGGCGTTCGGTTCAGTCGGGTATCAGTTGATTAACATTTGAGCGGTGAACTTGGAGCCACCTGCTGCAAGAGAGGAAACATGATGTTTCCGAAGGTAGAAAGTAATGCAAAAGAGTTCATGGCGTGTCTGGTCCCGATATTGCCCTCTATAAGCCGTCGGGCACATTCACCAAATGGGCTGACCGAAAGGCCTATTGCGCTGCACAATCTGTGTCAAGCCGTATGCAATCGGTTGCGATTCAGAGGTTGACAACGGAAAAACTTCACACTCGCAAACCATTCTGCGCCCGATGCCGTAGTTTGAATACGAAATGCCGCCTGTGAGTGACGGCTACCGCCCTAAAAGTTACGCAAAGCTGCGAAATTGCGGATTTTCAGGGCGCGTTCTCGTCCAGCGCATCCCCCGCCAGATGGGTGGTGTCGCTCCATCCCACCAGCGAGAAACCCTCCGGCGTCCAGAGCAGGCGGTTGACGGCGGCGTTGCCCAATTGCCACGTGCGGGGCGCCTGGAGTTCCTGGCGCGTGGCGGCGCGGTAGAGCACGTCCATGACGCCGCCGTGGGCCACCAGGACGATGAGTTCACCCGTGTGGCGTGCCGCGATGGCCGTGGCGGTGGCGATCACGCGGTCGCGGAAGACCAGGAGCGACTCGCCGCCCTCCGGCGCGTAGGCCGTGTCCCGGGTGCGCCAGAGGCGTGCCTGCTCGGGCATCTCGGCCTCGATCCAGGCGAAGGTCTTGCCCTCGAAGTGGCCGAAGCCACGCTCCCGCAGGCCGACGTCGCTGACGATGTCGATGCCATGCGGCGCCGCGATCGCTTCCGCGGTTTGCCAGGCGCGGCTCAGGTCGCTGGCATAGACCGCGGCGATGGGCTCGCCGGCCAGGGCGTCGCCCAGGCGCGCGGCCTGCCAGGCGCCGGTGGCGTTCAGGGGAATGTCGAGTTGGCCCTGCAGCCGGGCGTCGACGTTCCAGGTGGTTTCCCCGTGGCGAACGGCAATGAGGCGGGTGACGTCCATCGGAGCGAGTTTGTTCAGGGCCGGGGCTGGAGCGGAATGTCGACTCGCCGCTCGCCCGGCGGCGGATTCGGGAAGCCTTGCAGGGCCGCATCGAACATGACGGCGAGGATCACGCCGCTTGAGCTGTACGGGCCGTCGTTGCGGGCCCGTGTCTCGTAGACCACCTGGCCGGACTTCAGGTCACGCAGCACGAGGCCCACTTCACGCTCGTACCACGGGTTGGCCGCCGGCGTGTAGAACGGGGCCCCGTACCAGCCACCCCCGTACCACCCGCCGCCATACCAGCCGCGACCGTAGCGCGGGCCGTAGTAGCCATAACCGTAGCCCGGCCCCCACCCGGGACCCCAGCCTGGCCCATAGAGCCACGGATCGGCCCAGGGCGACAGCGTCGCGGCCACGCGCGCCGTGACCTGCGCGCTGTAGACCGCCCGGTCGTCGTCCCGCTGCAACCCGACACGCGCCAGCGCAGCGCCGGCCATGCCCTCCAGTTGCGATTGCTGCGGCTCGGCCACCTGCTGCGACGGCAGGCGTTCGAAGCGATAGGTGGTGCCCGCGGGCACGGCATCCAGCTTGGAGAAACTCCGGACGTTGCTGTCGACCACCCAGGTGGATGCGCAGCCGGCAAGGCTTGCAATCACGAAGAGGGCGGCCAGCAGGCGTCGCATGGAGATCTCCTAGACCATCCGCAGGACCCCGATGCCTGGGGCCGGAAGCTCGGGCGGGTCGAAGGCCCTGTCGCCGTCCTCGTCGGCCACGCCCGTCGCCTTGAGACCCTTGAAGTCGTGCAGCGTTCCGTCGAGCAGGTGGGAGGGCACCACGTTCTGCAGCGAGGTGAACATGTTCTCCACGCGGCCGGGGTACTTCCTGTCCCACTCGCGCAACATCTCGCCGACCTGCTTGCGCTGCAGGTTCTCCTGGCTGCCGCACAAGGTGCACGGGATGATCGGGAATTCGCGGTGCTGCGCCCAGCGGACCAGGTCCTTCTCGTTCACGTAGGCGAGCGGGCGGATCACGATGTGCTTGCCGTCGTCGCTCACCAGCTTGGGCGGCATGCTCTTGAGCTTGCCGGCGAAGAACATGTTGAGGAAGAAGGTCTGCAGCATGTCGTCGCGGTGGTGGCCGAGCGCGACCTTGGTGGCGCCCAGTTCGTCCCCCACGCGGTACAGGATGCCGCGCCGCAGCCGGCTGCACAGGCCGCAGGTGGTCTTGCCCTCGGGAATGACGCGCTTGACGATGCTGTAGGTGTCCTGGTTCTCGATGTGGAAGGCCACGCCGAGTTCGCTGAGGTATTTCGGCAGCACCTCTTCCGGGAAACCGGGCTGCTTCTGGTCGAGATTGACCGCGACCAGGTCGAAGTGGATCGGCGCACGGGCCTTGAGCTTGAGCAGGATGTCCAGCATCGCGTAGCTGTCCTTGCCGCCCGAGACGCAGACCATGACCTTGTCACCGTCCTCGATCATGTTGTAGTCGACGATCGCCTGGCCGACCTGGCGGCACAGGCGCTTCTCCAGCTTGTGGGTTTCTCGTTCGATCTTGAGGGAGTTCGCGGGTGCGACCTCGTCGATCCAGATGGCGCTCATGTCATTTGCTCCGGAAAACTTCGACCCCGACCGCGTCGCAGTCTGGGTACACATCGGGTTTGGCGGTGGACACGCGGGCGGCGTGCACCTTGGGATGGGCCAGCATGGCCGCGAGCAGGTCGTCGCAAAGCGTCTCCTGCAGTTGCACGTGGCCCTTGCTCACGCGCGCGGCGATGGTGCGGCGGATGAAGTCGTAGTCGACCACTTCGTCCAGTTCGTCCGACTTCGGCGTGGAAAGTTCCAGCGGCACGTACAGGTCGACGTTGATGATGACGCGCTGCTCGGCCGTCTTCTCGAAATCGTGCACGCCGATGTTGATCCACACCTCGTAGTCGCGCAGGAACACGCGCCGGCACGACAGCAACAGGGGATCGAGGGCGGCAAAGGTCACGGGGTGGCTTTCAGGAGGTCGTCGACCACGAACATGATGTCGCGCTCGGTCGGCACCAGGTGCTGGCCGTTGTCGACGCAGAGGGTGGTGCCGGTCACGCTGGGCGTGCCGGCGAGGAAGACGCAGGTCCGGGCCACGTCGGCGGGGTCGATCGGGCGACGCAGCAGGTTGGCGCGCGACGCCTTCTCGAAGTTGGTGGTGTTCTGCGGGCCGCTGGTGAACAGGATGCCCGGCGCGACGCCGCAGACGCGCACGGCGGGCGCCAGCGCCTGCGCCTGCAGGGCCACGGCGCGTTCCAGCGCGAGCTTGGACACGGTGTAGGAGAAGTAGTCGGGGTTCAGGTTGAACACCTTCTGGTCGAGGATGTGGATGGCGCAGCGGTCGGCGCCGTCGGCGGGTTGCCGGGCCAGCAGGCGGGCGAAGGACAACGGCGCGACCAGGTTCACGCCCCATTGCTTCATCGCGGCATCGGGGTCGAAGTCGAGGGCGGTGTCGGGGTCGAAGGCAGAGGCGTTGTTGACGATGCAGTGCAGCGGGCCGGTGGCCGAGATATGCGCGACCAGCGCCTCGCGTGCCGGTTCGCTCGTGATGTCGGCCTCGATGGCCTCGGCCGCGTGGCCTTCATCGCGCAGACGCGCGCACAGCGCCTCGGCGGCGTTGCGCGAGGCGCGGTAGTGGCACCACACGCGCCAGCCGGCCTGCGCGAAGGCCGTGCAGACGGCGGCGCCGAGCCGCTGTCCGCCGCCTGTCACGAGCACGCCCGAAGCCGTTGTTGCCATGCTGATAGATTCCCGTTCCATGAAATTGGAGCCCGGCGCGGAACGCGCCCATCCGTTGACCCGGATTATCGACGCCACGCTCGCCCGCTCGGGCGGCTGGCTGCCCTTCGACCGGTTCATGGCGCTGGCCCTGTACGCGCCCGGCCTCGGCTACTACGCCAACGACAGCCGCAAGTTCGGCCAGATGCCGGACACCGGCAGCGACTTCGTCACCGCGCCCGAGATGACGCCGCTGTTCGGCCAGGCGCTGGCCGTGCAGGTGGCCGAGGCGCTGGAGAAGACCGGTACCGACGTGGTCTGGGAATTCGGCGCAGGCTCAGGCGCGCTGGCTTCGCAATTGCTCGATGCGCTCGACGCGATGGGCCGGCGCGTGAAGCGCTACCGCATCGTCGACCTGTCCGGCAGCCTGCGCGCGCGGCAGCGGCTCACGCTGGACCGCTTCGGCGACCGCGTCGAATGGCTGAGCGCCTTGCCTGATGCGATGCAGGGCGTCGTCGTCGGTAACGAGGTGCTGGATGCGATGCCGGTACAACTGCTGGTGCGCGTGAAGGGCCGGTGGTTCGAGCGCGGCGTGGTGGCGCACGGCGACGGCTGGGCCTGGGAAGACCGCCCGACCGAACTGCGTCCCCCCGTCGAGCCCGAAGGCCCGCAGGACTACCTGACCGAGATCCATCCGCAGGCCGAGGCCTTCATCCGGACCCTGGCCGACCGCCTGACGCAGGGCGCGGCCTTCTTCCTCGACTACGGCTTTCCGGAGGCCGAGTACTACCACCCGCAGCGCCACATGGGCACGGTGATGTGCCACAAGGCGCACCAGGCCGACCCTGATCCGCTGGCCGACCTGGGCGCGAAGGACATCACCGCACACGTCAACTTCACCGGCATCGCGCTCGCGGGCCAGGACGCCGGGCTGCATGTGCTCGGGTACTGCAACCAGGCGCGCTTCCTCATCAACTGCGGCTTGGCGTCGAAGATGGAACAGGCCCCGCTGGCGCAGCGCACGCTGGCTGCGCGGCTGATCCACGAGCATGAGATGGGCGAGCTGTTCAAAGTGATCGGCTTTGCCGCGGGTGAGCCGTGGGAGGCCATCGGGTTCGCGGAGGGGGACCGCTCGCATACGCTTTGAGGAATCCTCGCAGGCCGCACTCGGCCTTGGGCTACCTGCGGCGGCTGTCCCTGCCTCCGCGCGCACGGCAGGGCCGCGTTTCAACGTGCAGACGTTCGCGATCGAGCGAACGGGCACGGAGCGACAGACGGCATTGTCCCGGTCGTTGCCAGACGGCAAATTGGACCATTGCGGTCAGATCGGAGGTGACGATGGCGACAGTTGGAAGCAAGGACGAGCCGGCGACGACGACACAGGGCGTCGCTGGCCACGCTGATTCAGCGGACGGCCGCGATGCCGCGGTCACGCTGAACGTTGCCGGCCCCGGCGTGGCCGCCTCGATCATCCGGCTCACCAATGCGATCAGCATGCGTCTTGAAGAAGAGGTGAAGACGAGTTCCGCCTCGGGCAGCAGGGCGGAAGCCGCCGCATTCAAGCAGCGATACGACTATCTCTCAGCGCAGGTCTCGCGCGCGGAGGGACAGATCCACAGTCGAATGACCTGGCTGCTGCATTTCAATGGGCTTCTGTTCGTGGCGTTGGCATTCTTGAAATCTTCGCCTGCGGGCGACGGTCGGAACGTCGAAGTCATGGTCCCTTGGCTCGTGCATTTTCTTCTCGGGGCACTCCCGCTTGCGGGCTTGGGCATCACCCTGTCCGGGTGGCTCGGGATTCGCGGTGCCATTTCGCAACTCAAGTATCTGGGCAGGCAGTATGCGCAGGACGTTCAGCGCTTTGCACACGAAAACAGGTGGCCCGCGCCGTTCGGAGATTCCCGCGCCCTTTGGTATGGGACTGCCCCAGTACAACTCTTGTTGGCCGCGTTGTGCTTGTTGTGGGCGTGGCTTCTCGCGCATCGAATCTGGCCCGACGCGACCGAAGCGTATTCCACACTGTTTCTTCACGCACTCAGCGCTTTTCCCGCTCGCGTTTTTGGCGGAGCATGAGGGAGCCGACCGCGCCGCTCACAGAAGGAGCCTAGTTCGCGCGCAGGGCGCGCAGTTCTTCCCGCAGGAAGTCCCCCGCGTCGCGCACGGCGCCGCCCGCCGTCCTTACTTGGTAGGGCTTGCGCGTCAGTTCGGAGCGCGAGCCGCAGCGCTCGATGAAGTCTTCCGCATCGATGAGTTCGACCTTGAAGTACTTGTACTTGCTGCGCAGGTGCTTGGCCGCCTCGGTCGCGTTGTGGTCGCTGCCGTTGCGCACGAACACGAGGTCGGTTCGCGCTTCCACGCGCTGGATCAGGGCCAGGATGATCTGGTCTTCCTTGGGTGGCGGCGTGGCGCCGGCGTGCCCGAAGCTGGCAGCCAGCAGCAACAGCGCAAACATCAGCTTGCGCAGGTCGTTGCGAAGGATCAGTCTCATGCCGACTCCAGGCGTGCCTCGGGCCTCATGGCGGGCGCTGGGCGAGTGCGTCGCATGCTAGGCGGCGCCATCGGGCGCTGTCAATTCAGGGCGGCTCGGTTCTAATCTCGCCTTCTCCAGTTATCGAGAAATCATGAGTTCCAGATCCCCCGAGGAATACTTGCGTGTCGCGCAGTTGCTTGCCGATGCGGCGGCGGCCGAGTCGATGAAGTGGTTCCGCACGCCGCTCGACGTCATCACCAAGGCCGATGAAAGCCCGGTCACGCTGGCCGACCGCGCAGCCGAGATCGCCATGCGAGAGATCCTCGGAGCGCAGCGCCCCGCTGATGGCATCTACGGCGAGGAACACGGCCTGGAACGCCTCGACGCCGACAGCGTCTGGGTGCTCGACCCCATCGACGGCACGCGCAGCTTCATCACCGGCTCGCCGCTGTGGGGCACGCTGATCGGGCTGCTGGAGGGTGGGCGCCTCACGCTCGGCATGATCGACATGCCGGTGCTCAAGGAGCGCTGGATCGGCCAGGCCGGCGGGGGCGCCACGCGCAACGGGGAGTACGTGCGCGCGAGCAACGTCAGCGAAGTGGGCAAGGCCCGCATCGTCACCACCTCGCCCGATATCTTCGGCCCGGCCGACTGGCAGGCCTTCGACCGCCTCAGCCGCGCTTGCGCGATGCGGCGTTTCGGCGGCGACTGCTACGGCTATGCGCAGTTGGCAGGCGGCACCATCGACCTGGTGGTCGAGGCCGGCCTGCAACCCTATGACTACCTTGGCCCGGCGGGCCTGATCGAGGCCGCGGGCGGCGTCATCACAGACTGGAGCGGCCAGCGCCTGGGCCTGAAATCCGACGGCCGCGTGATCGCCGCGGCCACGCCTGAATTGCACCGCGCTGCGCTTGCACTCCTGAACCAAAAATGATCCGCTGGCTCATCGTCGTCGTGCTGGCCCTGCTGCTGATGAGCGGGCTGACCGAATGGCTGCGCCGTCACGGTTTCGGGCGGCTGCCTGGCGACTTCGAGTTCAAGGCATTGGGGCGACACTGGCAGTTGCCCATCGGGAGCACCGTGGTGCTCAGCATGATTGCCGCGCTGATCGCGCGCTGGATATGACCACAAGGACCGAGACTTCATGAGAGCCTGTGTAGACATCGGCGGCACCAAGATTGCCGTCAGCCTGGCCGCCGACGGCGAAGGTTTGGACGGCAGCCCGCGCCCCCTGCTGGGGCGCCGCAGCGAACCCACCGCCAAGACCGGCGACAACCTGGCCGTGTCGCGCCAGATCCTGCGCATGGTGGACGAGGTCTGTGCCGAGCAGGGCATCACGCCCGATGCGGTGCGGCGCGCCGGCGTGTCGTCCGCCGGCCCCTTCGTGATCGACGCCAGCGGCATTTCGCTGGCCACGCCCAACATCTGCGGCGGCATCGCCGGACCGGCGCGGGGCTTGCCCAACGACTGGATGACGGCGCCCATCGAGGGGCCGCTGCGCCAGCGCTTCGACGTGGTGCGCGTGGAGAACGACGCGGTCGGCGCGCTGGAGGCGGAGCGGCGCTGGGGTGCGCTCAAGGGCGCCGACCACTGCGCCTACGTCACCTGGAGCACCGGCATCGGCGTGGGCCTCTGCGTTGACGGCCATGTGCTGCGCGGCAAGAACGGCAACGCCGGCCATGCCGGCCATACCTTCGTGGTGGACGATGACACGAATGCCCTGTGCGGCTGCGGCAACGTCGGCGATGTCGAAGGATTGGTCGCGGGCAACGCCGTGGCGCGCCGCTACGGCCAGCCGGCGGAGCAATTGTTCGCCGCCGCGAGCGCCGGCGACGCAGCGGCCCTGGCCCGCGTCGACAGCCTGTGTCGCGTCATGGGCCGCATGCTCTACAACCTGATCGCCACGCTCGACCTCCAACGCATCAGCCTGGGCGGCAGCGTGTTCGGAAACAACCGGGCCTTGCTGCTGCCGCGGCTGGAGGCTGAAGTGAAAGGCAGGCTGCCATCGCTGACGGAAGGCGTCACCTTGGTACCGGCGGGGCTGGCCGAAAAGGTGGGCGACTACGCAGCCCTTGCCTTGCTCGATTGAGAAGGCGCCTCAGAGAAACATTCCACCCGATGCCTCGATGCGCTGCCCGGTGATCCACCGGTTGCCCGGCTGCAGCAGCATCGAGATCGCGCCCCCGATGTCATCCGGCAGGCCCACGCGGCCCATCGCGGTCTGGGAGGCGACCATCTTGTTCACTTGCGGGTTGTCGCGCACCACGCCACCACCGAAGTCGGTCTCGATCGCGCCCGGCGCGACCACGTTCACCGCGATGCCGCGCGGGCCCAGTTCCTTCGCGAGGTAGCGCGTCAGCACCTCGATGCCGCCCTTCATCGATGCGTAGGCTGCCTTGCCGGGACGCGTGAAGCGCGCGAGACCAGTGGAGATGTTGACGATGCGCCCACCGTCGGCGAGCAGCGGCAGCAAGGCCTGCGTGAGGAAGAACGGACCCTTCAGGTGGATGTTCATCATCGCGTCGAACTGCGCCTCGGTCGTGTCCGCGAAGCTGGCGTCCAGGCCGGTGCCCGCGTTGTTGACCAGGTGGTCGAAGCGGTCGCGCTGCCAGGTCGTGCGCAGCGCCGCCGCGACCGAGGCGGCGAAGGCCGCGAAGCTGGCGCTGTCGGCCGCGTCCAGCGGCAAGGCGACGGCGCGGCGACCCAGCGCCTCGATCTGCTTCACGAGGTCTTGCGCTTCCGCGGCGCCGCTGCGGTAGGTGAGGATCAGGTCGCTGCCTTGGCGTGCAAGGTGCAGGGCGGTGTTCTTGCCGAGACCGCGGCTGGCGCCGGTGACGAGTGCGATGGGGGTGCTCATGTCCGTTTCCTTGGAAGATCAGTTTGGATGGACTGAACTTTAGGTTCGAACAATCTCGCGATAAACCAGCGTATCCTGACTTCATCGTTCTCTTGAAACGAACAATAGATGGACCTCGCCCTGTTGCAAACCTTCGTGAAGGTGGCCGAGCTCGGCGGCTTCACCCGTGCCGCCGAGCAACTTGGGCTGCCGAAGTCGCGCGTCTCCGCCAGCGTCCAGCAACTCGAAGCGCAACTGGGCACGCGCCTCTTGCACCGGACCACCCGCACCGTGCGCATCACGCCCGACGGCGAGCAGTTCCTCGAGCGGGCCCAGGCGCTGCTGGCCGATGCGGAAGAACTGCGCACGCTGTTCCAGCAAGCGCCCAGCAGCCTGCGTGGCCGCGTGCGCGTCGATTTGCCGACCGGGCTGGCGCGCAGCGTGGTGATCCCGCGCCTGTGGGAATTCCTGGCCGCGCATCCGCTGCTGGAGATCGAATTGAGCACGACCGACCGGCGCGTGGACCTGGTGAACGAAGGCTTCGACTGCGTGCTGCGCATCGGCCAACTGCAGGATTCGGGGCTGGTCGCGCGGCGGCTCGGCCAGCTTGCGCAGATCAATTGCGCAAGCCCCGCCTATCTCGCGCAGTTCGGCACGCCGCAGACGCTGGAAGACCTGGCCCACCACCGCCTGGTGCGGTGGGCGCCGACACTGGGCGGCGGCGCGGCCGGCTGGGAATACCACGATGGCGAGCGCTATCGCCTGCTGGAGATGCCGGGCGTGATCACCGTCAACCACACCGATGCGTACCAGGCCGCCTGTCTCGCCGGGCTGGGCCTGATCCAGGCGCCGCGCACGGGCGCCGTGGCCGCGTTGGCCGCGGGATTGCTCGTGGAGGTGATGCCGGGGTTCACGGCGCAGCCGATGCCGGTGTCGCTGGTCTATCCGAACCGGCGCAATCTTTCGAAGCGGGTGCAGGCGTTGATGGACTGGTTGGGCGAGGTGCTGACGCCGCACCTCGATCCGGATCTGCCTTGGAACGCATGATTGCGTTGGAGCACCTTGCCGGTGCTGCACCACGTTGCGGCGCCCCGCCTGGTTCTGCGCTCGAATGCAAGGGCGCAAGGAGAGCGCTCAATCCGTGACCTGTACCGTCTCCGCCAGTGCAGCCAGAAAGGCGCTGCGCCACCAGTGCACGTCATGCTCCCGGATGCGCTGCAGCAGCTTCTGGTGCCGATGCCGCCTTTCTTCCAGCGGCATCTGCAGCGCCTGCTGCATGACCTCGGCCGTGCCGTGCGTGTCGTAGGGATTGACCAGCAAGGCTTCCTTCAACTGCTCGGCCGCGCCCGCGAAGCGCGACAGCACCAAAACGCCCGGGTCGGCCGGGTCTTGCGCGGCCACGTATTCCTTGGCCACCAGGTTCATGCCGTCGCGCAGCGGCGTCACCAGGCCCACCGCCGCTGCGCGGCACAGCCCCGGCACGCGCTTGCGCGCCACCATGCGGTGGATGTAGCGCACCGGCATCCAGTCGAGCTCGCCGTAGTCGCCGTTGATGGCACCGCACAGGGACTCCAGTTCGCGCCGGATGTCGCCGTAGGCGTCGACCGTCTCGCGCGTGGGCGAGGCGATCTGGATCAGCGTGGCGCTGCGCCGGTTCTCCGGGTAGTGCGCCAGCAGTTCGCGAAAGGCGCGGACCCGGTGCGGGATGCCCTTGGAATAGTCGAGCCGGTCGATGCCGATCATCAGGCGCCGCTGCGAATACTCGCGCCGCATCGTCTGGCACATCTCCTGTGCCTCCTTGGCATGCGTGAGCTCCATGAACTCGTCCACGTCGATGCCGATCGGGAAGGCGCTGCAGCGCACCGATTGGCCGTAGGCCTGGTACATGTCCCCGGCCTGCGCCGTGCCGTGGGCCTCGTCCACCACATAGCGGTCGAAGTGCTCCCGGTCCTGGTGCGATTGCAGCCCGATCAGGTCGTAGGCGAACAGCGAGCGCACGAGCCACTCGTGCTGCGGAATCGCCGCCATGATGATTTGCGGCGGCAGCGGGATGTGCAGGAAGAAGCCGATGCGCTGGCGGCAACCCATGGCGCGCAGCTCCGCGGCCAGCGGGATGAGGTGGTAGTCGTGCACCCAGATGACGTCGTCGGGCTTGAGCAGCGGCAGCAACTTGCGCGCGAACAGCTGGTTCACGCGCCGGTAGCCGCCGATGAAGCCGGCGTCGAAATGCGCCAGGTCGAGCCGGTTGTGGAACACCGGCCAGAGCACGTCGTTGCTGTAGCCGAGGTAGTAGCTGTCGTGGTCCTCGCGGCTCAGGTCGATGGTGGCCAGCGTGACCTTGCCGGCCTGCTGCCGATGCAGTTCGCCCTCGCCCGAGGGCCCGCCTTCGACGACCGTGCCGCTCCAGCCGAACCAGAGGCCACCGCTTTGCTGCAGCGACTCGCCCAGCGCGACGGCCAGTCCGCCGGCCGCCGGCTTGCGGGGGTCGGCCACGCGGTTGGAGATGACGACGAGGCGGCTCATGTGTTGCGGCCTTCATCCGCAGCGCTCGCCTGTCGAGGCGCTTGCGTGAGAAGGTCGCGCGCCTGCAGCAGCCACTCGAACACCGCGCGCGGCGATTCGAGCCGGTGCATCGCCAGGCTGGGCCCGCTGCCCACCTTGATCGCAATGCCGCCGCGCGGCTGCACCACGGCAAAGCCGGTCTCGTCGGTGGTGTCGTCGCCGGCGAACACCGGTACGCGGCCGGCAAAGGGCGGCTCCCGCATGAAGGCATCGATGGCCACGCCCTTGTTGATGCCGGCCGGCTTCACCTCGAACACGAACTTGCCATGCAGCAGTTCCAGTTGCGGCTGGTGCGCGATGATGGCCCACATCGCATCGCGGCAGACGGCCTCGAGATCGGGCGCCATGCGGTAATGCAGCGCGACGGCCGCATGCTTGCGCTCGACAAGCAGGCCGGGATGTGCGCCGGCGAGCTTGTTGGCCACGTCGAGCACCGCGTCCAGGTCGGGCGGCTTCTGCTCCTGCATGTGGCCCGCCGCATTGCGCCGCTGCACACCGTGCTCGCCCGCGGACGGCAGGCGCAGCGGCGCCAGGAAGCGGTCGAGCGCGTCGATCTGCCGGCCCGACACCACCGCCAGCGCGCCGCCGAAGAGCTTGCTCAGGTCGCCCAGCAGCGCGACCAGTTGAGGCGGCACCTCGATCGCCTCGGGCGTTTCGGCCAGCGCGACGAGCGTGCCGTCGAAGTCGAGGAAGAGGGCGGCGTCAGGAGTGAGTTGGGGGGGCGCGGTCATCAACCGGGCACGATAACAGCGCGGGGCGGTTTCGTGCGTCGGTCAATGCCGCGAATGGAAAAGCCGTGGATTCAGTACGCCGAGTGTGACGTGCAGGTGAACCCCGTACATGCCGCCGGCGTCATGTAGTAGTTGAACGACTCGGGCGTAGGGTTCTGCGCGCTGGGAAGTGTGCGGGGCGACCTGAAGAAATACACATTTCCCTTGGCGCCCTCGGCGTTCGCCTGGTCCAGGAAGGTCCCGCTGACGGGCGGATCGGGCAAGGCCGTGAAGCTGAAGGTGGCCGATTGGGACAGGTCCCTGACGAAGATGAGCCCGTTGTGGAACGAGCCCAATTCGAGTCCCCACACCCCCCGGAAGCGATAGCCGCGGGCACCGTAATCGTTGAACTGCTTCAGCGCGTTGCCCAGTCCGGAATTGAACTCATAGCCGTAGGTGGCGGTGCTCAGCGAGTCCTTGCGATAGACGCTGAGGGAGCCAGAGGCCCTGCTGAATTGGACGCCGTAGTAGCCATCGGCCCCCAAGGCATTGGCCTGCTCCACCATGCCGGACACACTGGGCTGGGAACTGTTGGGCGTGAGTGGCGGTTCCACGAGCTTGTACGTGAATGTCGACGCGGATCCGGTGGTTTTCCGGTAGTAGGCGACGTCGTAGTCGTATTGGTAGTCGGCCAGCCACTCGTAGCCTCGCGCGCCCTGGGTGTTGAGCTGTTCCTGGAAGTCGCCGATGCCGTGCGCCTTGGGCAGGGTCTCGTAGACGTAAGTGGCTTCGGCGTCCTTGATGTAGAGCCCTTGACCCAGGAGCTCGCGGTATCCGCGCGCGCCCTGTGCGTTGAGTTGCGCCAGTCGTTCGTCGGTGGTGTCCGGCCAGGTCAGTGATTCGTAGATCACCGTGTTGATCGCTGGTGTTGTCGGCGTCGTGGGTGTGGTGGGGGTGGTCGGTGTCACCGCCACCGGATCCGCAGGCGTCGTGGGGGTTGAGCCGGTGGGGGGCGTGATCGGCAGGCCGGAATATCCGTGGCCACCACCGCCGCCGCAGGCGGACAGGGCCACGGCGGACGCCGCGACCCAGAGTCGAAATTTCATGCGTGTCTCCCTGAATGTTGTGCATGGCGCGCCGCGCTTGGGCCGCGACGCAGGTCGAGTTTGGCACGGCCCCCCGCTTGAGCCAAGCGGCACACGCCCAGGTCAGTCGAACGCGCGGGCGACTGCCTCGATTCGCGCGCGTCGGATCGCGTCGCCGATCTTCGGACCCGATTCCCCTGCCGACTGGGCCTCGCGCGCGATGACGTTGGTGGCGACAGCCTGAACGGCCGACAACGCCGCGCCCAGGCGCTGGCCGGCCCGGGTGGCGTCGCCGACCTCGCAGCATTCGCAGGCCTGCAGCAGTTGCCCGAAACGCGCCGGCTTGCGGATGGCATCGCAGCGCTCGAGCAGCGCGACGATGTCGGCGGCGCCCAGCGTCGTGCTCGCCCCCACGGACTGGCCTTCGCGCGCCAACAGCAGCGCGAGGTCGCGCTCGTCCGTTGGCGCCCGCAAGCGATCGCAAACGGCGAGCAGCGTCGGCGTCGCCAGGCCCCATGTGAGGCAACCGAAGCGAACCGGCAACGGCGCACCGAGCCGTGCAGTTCTGTCGATGGATCGAAGACGGTAGGCATGGGCCTCGACCCCGGGCAGCAACCGTTGCAGCGCGCCGCATGCCTGCAGCACGTCGAACATCCGCGACGGCATGGCTTCCATCAACCCGCGTGCCAGTTCCTGCCACACGCGCTCGGGCACCAGCGCATCGACCTCGCCGGCCTCGACCATGCCGCGCATCAGCGCCATCGTCTCCGGTGCGATGCTGAAGTCATGGAAGCGCGCCGAAAAGCGCGCCACGCGCAGGATGCGCACCGGATCCTCGCGAAAGGCGTGGGTCACATGGCGCAGCACCTTGTCGCGCAGGTCGCGCTGGCCGTGGAACGGGTCGACCAGGGCGTTCGCATCGGTCGTCGCCGCATCGGCCAGCTCGGCCGGGAGTGCGATCGCATTGATGGTGAGGTCGCGCCGCGCCAGGTCTTCCTCGATCGTCACCTCGGGCGAGGCATGGATGGTGAAGCCGCGGTAGCCCGGCGCGCTCTTGCGCTCGGTGCGGGCCAGCGCATGTTCCTCGCGCGTCTTCGGATGCAGGAACACCGGGAAATCGCGGCCCACCGGCAGGTAGCCGCGCGCCACCATCTGCTCGGGCGTGGCGCCGACCACGAGCCAGTCGCGGTCGCTCACCGGCAGGCCGAGCAGCCGGTCGCGCAAGGCGCCGCCCACGAGATAGGTCCTCATACCAGATGTCATCCGACCGAGTGTAGGAGTGGGTTGTTTGCAATTTGAGACAATTAGGGTTTTCCCGGCGCCACTGTGGTGCAAGTCTTTTCAGCGCTCTCTGGTCGTGGTGGCTTGGCCACCTCGACGCACTCCCCCTCGGGGAGCTTGCCCGGCACCGCCAGGCCTCGGGCGCGCAACCAACCGATATCTCGAAAAAGGATTCCCCATGAAGAAACAAGCATTGCGCGCGCTCGCCGTATTGGCCGCCCTCGCGTCGGGCAGCGCCATGGCGCAAAAGGCTGGCGACTGGGTCGTCGGCGCCGGCTGGATGCACTTGGCGCCCCAGGATTCGAGCCAGCCCTTGGCACTGACCTCGCCCGTGGCGACCGTGGTGCCCGGCTCCGGCGCACGCGTGAGCAATTCCGACACGCTGGGCCTGACGGCGATGTATTTCATCGACAGCCACTGGGCCGTCGAAGGCGTGCTCGGCGTGCCGCCCAAGTTCAAGCTCTACGGCACCGGCAGCCTGGAATCTGTCGGCGAGATCGGCGAAGCCCGCCAGTGGAGCCCGACGGTACTCGGCAAGTACTACTTCAACGACGGCGATGCGAAGTTCCGTCCGTACGTCGGCCTGGGCGCGACCTACGTCTGGTACTCCGACGTGAACCTCACGCCGAGCCTCCAGGGCGCGATGGGCAAGCTGCTGCACGCGCCGGCCGGTGCCACGGTGACCACGGCCAAGCTCGACGGCACCTTCGCACCGGTGGCGAATGTCGGCATGGCCTGGCAGTTCGACCCGCACTGGGGCCTGTCGGCATCGGTCTCCTACATCCCGATGAAGACCACCGCCAAGCTCACGACCACGACCGTTGCCGGCTTCCCGGTGGCCACGAGCCAGACGAAGCTGACGCTCAACCCGATCGTCCCCTACGTGGCTGTCACCTACAAGTTTTGACGATCAGTCAGCGCTTGAGCCTGTACGGCTCGTCGAACGCCACGAAGTCGTGCTCGACCAGCGCCGCGTCGATCCACGCCTTCACGCCCGGCAGCGCCTCCACGCGCTTCAGGTAGGCCGCGATGTCCGCCGGCACCGGCAGGGCATAGCGCGTGAGCCGCATCACCACCGGCGCGTAGTACGCGTCGGCGATGCTGAAGCGGCCGAACAGCATGCCGTCGGCATGGCTGGCCGCGTGGTCGGCGAGCAATTCACTCCACATCGAAACGATGCGCGCCACGTTGGCGCGCACGCCGGCGTTGTCGCGCCAGATGATGGCGCCTTGCTCTGCCATGTCGGCCTCGATGTTCATCACGCAGGCCGAACGCAGCGCGCCGAAACCGGCATGCATCTCGGCGCAGATGCTGCGCGCGCGGGCGCGTTGTTTGCGGTCCGCGGGCCATAGCTGCGCCTCGGTGCAGGTCTCGGCCAGGTATTCGGCAATGGCCAGCGTGTCCCAGATGGCCAGGCCGTCATCGACCAGCACCGGCACCGTGCCGTTCGGATTGATCGGGAGCATGGTGCGCTTGAAGACCGAGTCCTCGCCGAAGGAGTCGAACTTCACCATGACCTCCTCGAACGCGATGCCCGCCTGCTTCATCAGCACCCACGGCCGCATCGACCACGACGAATAGTTCTTGTTGCCCACGTACAGCTGGCGCATGGCTCGGCCCTTTGGAGTTTTTCAGAGCCGCGATGCTAGCGCCTTGGCGCACGCCGGTTGATGCTGAAAAGCGGCTGGATTGATGCGCCGCGGTTCAGGAGTCGCGCGTGTCTTGTGGGCGTTCGTGCGCGTCATCGCCCTTGTCGCGCGGCGCGCCCCACATGCGCTCGATCACGCTGACGACGTGCGGCACCAGCGCCAGCACGGCCAGTGCCAGCAACGTGCTCGCCACCGCGGTCGTCTCCCGGCCGAGCCCGCAGGCCATGCCGATGGCCGCCGTCATCCAGAGCCCGGCGGCGGTGGTCAGGCCCTGCACCTGCTGCTCGTCCTTGCCCTGCTTGAGGATGGTGCCCGCGCAGAGAAAGCCGACACCGGCCACCAGTCCCTGGATCACGCGGCTGATGTCGGAGGGGTCCATGCCGGTCTGCAGCGGAATCAGCACGAACATCGCCGAGCCGATCGCCACCAGCATGTGCGTGCGAACACCCGCTGCCTTTCCTTTCTCCTCGCGCTCGAAACCCAGCACGAAGCCGAGCAACGCGGCCAGCGTCAGCCGCACCGCGATGCGCGTCAGTTGCGCGAGATCCGGCACGTCCGAGAACTCGGCCGCGACGGTGTCGGAGATGGTGGTGGTCCAGTGGGATGAGGCCATGGCCTCACCACTCTAGCCAGCGAAGCGCGCGCTGGCTGTAGGAGCGAGGCGTTTCAGTTGCCCCGCGCGGCCAAGCTTATGGCAGATCCTTGTTGGGCTCGGGCATCGCAGCATCGCGCGGCCCGATGCGTCCCAGCCGCGCCTTCAGCGATTGCGGCTTGCCCGTGATGATGGCCGCGTAGTTGGTGGTGTTGGCCAGCACCTTCTTCACGTAGTCGCGCGTCTCGGCAAAGGGCACGTTCTCGGCCCAGATCGCCGCTTCCATCACCGGCCCGTTGCGCCAGCTGCGCGGACGACCGGGGCCGGCGTTGTAGGCGGCGGCGGCCAGCGGCATCGAGCCGTCGAAGTCGTCCAGCGCCAGCTTGAGGTAGCTGGTGCCGATGACGATGTTGGTCTCCCGGTCGTTGATCTGGCTGGGCGTGAAGCCGGCCATGCCGATCTTGTTGGCGGTCCACTTGGCGGTGGCCGGCATCACCTGCATCAGGCCCGAGGCGCCGACGCCCGAGCGCGCATCCATGATGAAGCGGCTCTCCTGCCGGATCAGCCCGTAGACGTAGGCCGGGTCGAGCCCGATGTCGGCGCTCTTGCGCAGCACCGTGTCGTGGAAGGGCATCGGGAAGCGCTGCTCGGCATCGATCACGCCCTTGGTGCGCTCGCTGGTATTGATGCAGCGGTCCCACACCTCGCGCTGGCAGGCGTAGTCGGCCGCGGCCAGCAGCGCGCGGTCGTCCATGCCGCCCTTGTCGTGCAGGTTGGTGGCGTAGTTCCATTCGCGCGTGCCTTCGGCGCGCAGGCCCATCGAGATGGCATAGAGCCCGCGGACCAGCGAAGGGTTGTTGGCGGCGGCGCGCTTTTCCTCGGCGGTGAGGGGCGCCGGCCGGGTCGGCATGCTGGCGCGCTGGCCAATTTCCTCCAGCGCCAGCATCTCGTAGAAGCCGCGCGTACCGGCGATGGTCTCGTAGAGGCGGCGAGCCTCGGCACGGCGATCGTCGCCGCCGATGGCCTGCAGCGAACGCGCGCGCCAGTAGACCCAGGTCGGGTCCTGCTGCCCCTCGGGGCTCATGGCGGCGGTGGCGGCCTGGACTTCCTTCCAGTTGCCCATGCGCAGCGCGGCGCGGGTCTTCCAGCCGAGCATGTCGTCGCTCAGGTCGCCGTTCTTCGTGACGTTGTCGAAGTAGCCCATCGCTCCTGGCGAGAGCTTGCTCGCGGCCTGCTTGCCGATGACGCCCCAGATCCAGTTGCGTTCCTCCGGCGAGAGCATCGTGCTCCAGCGGTCCTGCAGCATAGAGGCAGCCTGGTCCGGGTCCGCCACCGCGATGCGGATGAGCGCCAGCACCACGATCTCGCGGCGCGCCTTGCCCGCGACCGGGCCGCTCTTGATCAGGTACTTGGCCGCGCCGGCGTTCATCTCGTCGAACTGTGGCACGGCGTCAGGCGAGGCAATCAGCACGGCGCCACGCGCTGCCCCCGGACGATTGGCCTCGACCGACAACCGGGCTCTCTTCCACGCGTCGTTCGGCGACATCATGCGCGCCGACACGAGGCGGTCGGCAGCGGTCGCGCAGCCGTCATCGTTTTCGCGCTGCGCGTACCAGGTGCGTCGAACTTCGTCCGCCTGCGCCGCGGTGGGCAAGCCTCCGGCGCGCAGCATGTCGACCAGCACGGCATAGCAACGCACCTGCCCGTCGTCGCGCATGCGGTAGGCGTCGTGCATCGTCGCGAAGGCATCCCAGTCGCGGCGCTGGCCGAGCAGCAGCAGCCAGTCGTTGCGCAGGCGATCCTCTTGATAAGTGCCGGCGTAGCGCGTTAAAAAGTCCTGCACTTCCTGCGGGTTGGCTTCCTGCAGGCGAGCCTTCAGTTCCCAGTAGGCGGCCCAGGGCTCGAGGATGTGGCCGCGCGCCTGCGGCAGCAGGGCGGAGAGCCGGGCCTTGTCGCCGCGCTGCGACGCCTGCTTCATCTGCAGCAGGATGTCGTCGTTCTGGTTGCTTTGCGCGCTGGTTGGCTGCGACAAGGTCGTTGCAGCCAGAACAAGAATGGAGAGAAAGGTTCTCGTGGGTGCCAAAATGCTTCGGAACTGCATCGGGGGATTATGGACAAGTCAAACGACGCCGACACCTCGGCCACCGCCACTTTTCTGAAGCGTCAGCTACGTAATGCACTGATCGAGCAGCGTCTATCGATGCCCGACCGGGAAGTGCGCGCCGACCTGCTGCAGCGCGTGATGCGCATCTGGCTGGTCGGCCGGCCCGATACGGTGATCGGCGCCTACTGGCCCATCAAGGGCGAGTTCGACCCGCTGCCGGCGCTGCATCGCTGGAAAGAGGACGGCGAGCTGCAGGGCGCGCCGCAGCCGCGGCAGATCGGCCTGCCGGTGATGAACCGCCAGCACAAGACGCTGACCTTCCATTCCTGGTATCCCGGCTGCCCGATGGAGCACGATGCCTTCGATATTCCCAAGCCCAAGGACACGATGCTGATCGTGCCCACGCTGCTGTTCGTGCCCTGCCTGGGCTACAGCGCGGGCGGCTACCGACTGGGATACGGCGGCGGCTTCTATGACCGCACGCTGGCGACGCTGCAACCCAAGCCGTTCACCGTGGGCCTCGGCTTCACGCAAGGCTTCCTGGACGACTTCGAGCCCGAGCCGCACGATGTGCCGCTGGACGCCATCCTCAATGACAACGGGGTGGTCTGGCCGATTGGGTGACGCGCCGCATGCAGTGCACGCCATCCTCGCAGAGTTGAGGGGCATCACGACGAGGCTTGTTCGTGGGCACCCACGGAACCGGCTCTGCCGGGCCGTTGGGTGCGCCCTCTCGAGGGGGAGCGCCGTAGGCGCTTGGGGGTGTCAGTCAAGTTTCGCCCCGGACGCCTTGACCATGCGCTGCCACACCGGCAGGTCGCGCTTGTAGGTCGCGGCAAAGGCCTCGGGCGTGCCGGCCGTGACCGTGAAACCCATGTTGGCCACGCGCTGCGCGATGTCGGGCGCCTCGAATATCGTCTGCACCTCGCTGGAGAGACGCTGCACGATCTCGCGCGGCGTCTTCGCAGGCGCGCCCATGCCGATGAAGCCCACGATCTGATAGACCTCGTCATTCAGGCCCTGCTCCAGGATGGTCGGCGTGTTCGGTAGGATCGGCATGCGTTTGGTGCCGGTCACGCCGATCAGCTTGAGCTTGGCCGTGTCCGCATGCGGCTTGGAGTTGAGCGCGCTGGCGAAGGCCATCTGGATCTGGCCGCCGATCAGGTCCTGGATCATGGCCGCCTCGCCCTTGTAGGCGGCATGCGCCATGTCGCCGTCCGCCACCTGGCTCATGTGCGCGCCCGCCATGTGCGCGTACGAGCCGTTGCCCCAGGAGCCGTAGGACAGCTTGCCCTTGTTGGCCGCGATGTACTTCATCAACTCCGGCATGGTGCTGGCGGCAATCGAGGGATGCACCGCCAGCGTCACCGGCGCCACCACGATCTGCGAGACGAGCGCCAGGTCGCGCTGCGGGTTGTAGGGCAGGCTTTCGTAGAGGAACTGGTTGGTCAGCATCGAGGTGGTGAGGGCGACCAGCAGGGTGTAGCCGTCGGGCGCGGCCTTGGCCACCGCATCGGTGCCCACGATGCCGCCGGCGCCGCCCTTGTTGTCGATGATCGCGGGCTGCCCGAGGCGCGCTGAGAGCTTGTCCCCGATGATGCGGGCGAGGTTGTCGGTCGCGCCGCCGGGCGGGTAGGGCACCACGATGCGGATGGGCCTGGATGGCCAGGCCTGGGCATGAGCCGTGGGCAGCAGCAGCGTGGCCGCGGCGCCGGCCGCGAGGGCGAGGCAATGACGGCGCGTGGGCGCCGACGGTGGGTTCGAACGAGTCATGTCTCCTCCTTGATTTGTCGGCCGATTGTCTGGCTGCGCGCGCCTACAGACAACCCGCGCCAGGGAGGGTCATTCGATGAAATCCACCGTATCCGGGTCGGGCACCTCGCCAATGGTCTGGCGCGTGATGGCGGCCTGCGCTTGCAACCAGTCGCAGAAGGCCTTGATCTCCGGGCGCTGTGCGCTGCGGGGGGAGATCATCAGCCAGTAGGCCATCGGTGAATCCAGTCGGTGCTGCGGCAGCACTTGGACGAGGTCGCCGTTCGCCAGGCTCTCGGCAATGAGCGAACTTCGCGCCAGTACCAGGCCCTGGCCGGTCAACGCCGCCTGCGCCATCTGGTAGGCATAGCTGAAGTACAGCCAGCGTCGCGGCTGCGCACGGGCCTGGCCGTTGATCTCGAACCAGCGGCGCCAGGTCAGCCATTCAAGGTGGGTGCGGTGTGCATCGCCAGCCTCGATCAGCGTGAATTGCGCGATGTCGGCGGGCGTCCTGATCGGCGGGCTGCTCTTGATGAGCCAGGGGCTGGCCACCGGCGTCAGGGTTTCGCCAAACAGTCGCAGCGATCCTGGCGGCATCGAACTCGGCGGGGCGTAACGCAGCGCCAGATCGACATCGGCAACGTCGAGGTCCACGGCGGTGTCGCTGGCGTCGATGCGAATGTCGATGTCGGGGTTGTCGCGCTGGAAGGCTTCGAGCCGCGGGATCAACCACATCGATGCAAAGGATGCGAAGGTGGTGAGCGACACGCTCTTGCGTCCCGCGCTCTGGCGGATCTGCCGCACCGCGCCGTCGATGCGCGGCAGCGACTGCTGCACGGCGAGCAATAGTTGCGAGCCCGCGCTGGTGAGCTCGACCGCGCGCGTATGGCGAAGGAAGAGCGCGACGCCGACCTCCTCCTCCAGCGACTGGATCTGCCGGCTCACGGCCGACTGGGTCAGCGCCATCTCTTCTGCGGCGGCCCGGAAGTTGAGGTGCCGGGCGACGGCCTCGAACGCACGCAGGTGGCCCGCCGAGATGGGCCGGGAACGCAGGTGGGTCTGGGAATACTGCACGGTGATTGATGCGGAAACGGAATCAGTAGCCTATCTCGTATTCATTGGACTGCCAACGGGGCAAGACCGATCATTCATTCCCGAATCGCGATTTTGCGAATTTCGGAACCACACAGGAGTTCATCATGTCCACCGCCGTCTACGCCCCGTCCTCGTCCGCATCGCTGCCCGCACGTCCGGCCACCGTGCCGGCCGCGACGCGTCGCGGCGCGTGGCAGATTTGCGCCGGCCAGGCGATCAGCCTGAAGGCGTCATCGAACAGCATCATGCGGATTCGTCAGGGTCGCGTCTGGGTCACGCTCGATGCCAACCGCGCGCATGGCAGCGAAGACATCGTGCTCGCCCCCGGCGAGTCGCTGAAGGTCGCTGCCGGCGAACGGCTCGTGATGGAGCCGTGGGATGGCTACGGCGCGACCTACACGTGGGACGTTGCCTGAACGTCTACGAAACGTCGTAGCCGGGTCGCAGTTCGAGGAAGCGCGCGAGCGCTTCCTCCCCGTCGAGCCGGTCGAGGTCCGGGAAGTCCTTCTCCGCATCGACCAGACCCATCTCGAAGCGCGGATAGCGGCGCTGGCCAAGCGGGCCTTCATAGACCACGCGAACATCAGTGTGGCGCGGGTCATCGCCGATGCGGTCCATCAGGCGCACTATGGCGTCGCGCGGTCCCTCGAAGTGCTGGCAGAAGCGATCGCCATCGAAGACCAGTAGACCTGTGACGCCGCTCTGTGCGTTGCGCACGCGTGCGTGAGCAACTATTGCGCCCACCACGGCCGGTGATACTCCGGTGGTGAGCTTGCTGCAATAAAGAATCTCATGAAGGGCTTGGTTCGCTGGGGACATCAGGCCGGCGAGTCTAGGGAGCAATTCACAATCCGAAAATGTGAAAAGACACAGTGTGGCGCCCGAGTCAGGGTTCGCAGCCTATAGTGCGCCGGTGAAACTCGAGGACTACGCCGCACCTGTCTATCCCCCGCATTGCACCCATCCGTGCGAGGCGTGCGGACTGCGTGCCAGTCCCGCCTTCACGCCGGTATCGGTCGAGGAACTCCTGGCAATTCAATCTTTTCGCCACGGCGAGCGAGTAGTGGAGGCGGGTCGTGCGGTCATCGAGGAGTCCCGTGCAAGCCCGCAACTGTTCACGCTCTATTCAGGTTGGGCGTTTCGCTTCAAGACGCTGAGCGACGGCCGGCGCCAGATCCTCAGTTTCCTGCTGCCGGGCGATTTCATCGGCGTGCAGGACGAGTTCGCGGATGGCCAGACGCACGGTGTGGAGGCGGCCACGGTGGTCACGCTGTGCGTGTTCCCGCGCGACAAGCTCTGGCCCCTGTTCAACAGCCAGCCGCGGCTCGGCTATGACATCACCTGGCTGGCCGCGCGTGAAGAAAAGATGGTCGACGACAATCTGGTGACCGCGGGTCGGCGCAATGCGACCGAGCGCGTGGCGATGCTGCTCATGCACCTGTATCGCCGCGCAAGGCGCGCAGGACTGGAGCGCGACGGCTGGGTCGAGTTCCCGTTCAACCAGCAGCACATCGCCGATGCGATCGGCCTGTCCCTCGTTCACACCAACAAGACCTTGCGGCGGCTACAGCAACTCGGCCTGCACGAGTTCGACAATGGCTGGCTGCGCATCCTCGATCCGAAGGCGCTCGAAGCCCTCGGCGACTATTTCGAACGGCCCCTGCGGCCGACACCACTGATCTGAAAGCGTTCCCGATCTCCATGAATCTCAAAGCCCGTTTGCGCCAGATACTGGCAGTTGGCGGTATCGAAACGCTCGGGGTGGTCTTCGCAGGCATTGCCGGACTGCTCATCGTCAATGTGTTGCCCAAGGAACAGTACGCGCAGTACACCTTTCTTGTCGCCGCTTCGAACCTGATGCTGGGTATCAGCGATCTCGGCCTTGCGCATTGCGTGTTGCCGATCATCGGCACGCGTGCCGGCGAGAAGACGTGGGTGGTCGGCGTCTCCAGGCAGGTCTTCAGTTGGCGGTGGGTGATGCTGACGGGGGGACTGCTGGTGGTGGGGCCTTACTGGTACTTCAATTCCAGCGGTCGGGGCTGGATCGAGCCAGCTTACCTGGTTGGCACGGTGTTGTACTTCACCATCGTGCTGCTGCAGCTTCGGGAGCACTACTACAACTCTGTGGCAGTTGTCCTGGGCCATATCTCCACCACCAACCGGATCGCCGCGGTGGCGTTGACGACCCGCCTCGTGTTGATCGGCGCGGTGCTGTTGCTGCCGGTCACGGACTGGTCGGTCACCGGCATCCTCGGCGCCACGGCGGCGGCGGGCATGGTGGCAGTGGAGATGTATCGCATCGCTTTGCGCAAGCTGGAGGTGCCCGACTTCACGCTGGACGCTGCGGATCGAAAGAAGGTCGACAAGCAGGCGCTGAAGATCACGCTGCCCTTGTTGCCGGCCGGGATCTTCCTGCAGGTGCAGGGCGTAGCCACCATCTTCCTTGCGTCGTTGTTTGGGTCCACCGACCTGCTGGCCGAGGTGGGTGCGTTCGGCCGGCTGGCAATCGTGTTGACGGTGGTGGATCGTGTGACCAGCGTGCTGCTGTTTCCGGTGCTGGCGCGTACGCCTACGGGGCCGCGGCTCGGGAAGATCGTGCTGCGCGTGCACGCGGCCTATATGGCAGCGATGGCGCTGGTGTTCCTCAGCGCCGTGTTTGGCGGGCACTTCTGGGTGATGCTGCTCGGCGCGAAGTACGCCAACCTGGAATCGCATGTGTGGATGGTGATTCTCTCGGCCATCCTGATCAACGCCTCCGGCTTCGCCTTCCGCACGCTGGCCGTGCGCGGACTCACGGCCAAGCAGCACTACACCGTGCCGGTGATCATCAGCGTGCAGGTCCTCTACTTCTGGCTGTTCGGCATTTCAGACCTGGTGTCGGTGCTTGGCTTCGGCATTGCCACCAGTCTGGCCAATTTCGTCGCTCAGTATGCGCTGCTCGGCGCGCGGATGTCGCACCTGCACAAGGATCAGGACGCCGCCAGCTGACGCACGTCGTTCTCGTAGTCGCGCAGCCGCCGTGCCGCGCGCTCGCGCTGGGCGGGGGTGGTGGTGTTGTGCAGGGCGGCGAGGTTGCGGCAGCCCTCCATCGACAGGGCTTGCTGGTAGTCGCGCCAGGGGCCGGGCGGTGGGTGGGCGGTGCGCTGCACATACCCATTCAGCGCGGCCTGGGCCGCCTGCATGTCCTGGGTGCCCGGGGCCTCGGCCGGGGAGGGCGAGCCCGCACGCAGTCCGCGCAGCAAGGCCAGTGCTTCCTGTTGTCGCGTCCGTCGCTGTGCATCGAACCGCTCGGCACTGAAGACGGATTGCGCGACAAGTTGCCGCAGCAGTTCGCGCTGCGATTTGTCGAGCGGCCCGTAGAAGTCCTCGTAGCGGTCGAGGAGTTGATCGAAGCGTTTGTCCTGACGCTTGTTCGCATCGAGAACGAGCCAGTCCTTGCGGTAGCTCTCGTTGACCTTGGCGTACTTGCGCTGCAGATGTTGAAGCTGGGCATCGCCAAGACTGAGCACCAGTTCCGCGCCTGGCGCCTCGGCCTGCACCGCAAAGGCCAGCAGGCGATCACGGATCTCGTCGCTGAGGGCGCACACTTGCTCCGCCGTGAGCGTGTCCGGTGCCAGCGACTGCGCTTTCTGCAGCAGGGGGATGAAGCGGGGCAACTCATTGCGGCGGTGCCAGTCCAGCAGTTGCGCGAGCGCCTCGCGTACGCGCGGTGACTGGGTGGCGTCGAGGTCGACGTAGCCGTCGAGCCACCACCATGTCACGGTCGGCAGGTTGTTGTAGGCCAGCTTGACCGAGCTGCAGGCGACCAGCAGCGCGCACCCGAGGGCGCCGACGATAATCCGCGCCAACTTCCAGCATTGATCGAGCGAGCAGGTACGCATGACAGATTTTTCCCACAACAACGAAGAGCCGGTCGACATCGTCGTCATGGCGGCCGGCAAGGGCACGCGCATGAAGAGCAGCTGGCCCAAAGTGTTGCATCGTTTGGCGGGCCGCGCATTGGCGCTGCACGTGCTGGACACCGCGGCGCGACTGCACGCGCGCTGCGTGGTGGTGGTGACCGGCCACGGCGCCAACGAGGTCGAGGCCGCGCTGGCCGATGCGCCCTGCGCTCCGGTCTTCGCGCGCCAGATGCCGCAACTCGGCACCGGCCATGCGGTACAGCAGGCGGCGCCGCTGCTGCCGGATGACGGCATCGTGGTGGTGCTGTCGGGCGACGTGCCGCTGATCCGCGATGACACCCTGCGCGCCTTGATCGCGGCCTGCGCCGGCCGCCGGCTGGCGCTGCTGACCATCGACTTCGAGAATCCGACCGGCTATGGCCGCATCCTGCGCGACGGCGAGGCGGTGCAGGCCATCGTCGAACAGAAGGACGCGACCGAAGAACAGCGCGCGATCAAGGAGGTCTACAGTGGTGTGATGGCGGTGCCCGCGCGGCTGCTCAAGCCCTGGTTGGCGCGGCTGGACAACCGCAACGCCCAGGGCGAGTTCTACCTGACCGACATCGTGCGCATGGCCACCCTCGATGGCGTGCCGGTGGTGGCGCACCGCACCGACGATCACCTGCAGGTCACGGGTGTGAACGATCCGGCCCAGCTGGCGGGCCTGGAGCGCGCCTGGCAGCGCCGGCTGGCCGATGCGCTGATGGCGCAGGGCGTGCGGCTGGCCGATCCGGCGCGCTTCGACGTGCGCGGCACGCTGGTGTGCGAGGCGGACGTGGAGATCGACGTCAACTGCGTCTTCGAAGGTGCGGTGTCATTGGGCGCGGGCGTGACGATCGGCGCCAATTGCGTGATTGCCAACGCGCGCATCGAGACCGGCGCGGTGATCCATCCGTTCACCCACATCGATGGCGAGAAGGTTGGCGTGACGGTTGGCGAGGGATCGCGCATCGGGCCGTTCGCGCGGCTGCGTCCGGGCGCGCGCCTGGGCGCCGAGGTGCACATCGGCAACTTCGTCGAGGTCAAGAATTCCACGCTGGACGCGGGGGCCAAGGCCAACCACCTGGCCTACCTGGGCGATGCCACGGTGGGTGCGCGCGTGAACTACGGCGCCGGCAGCATCACGGCCAACTACGACGGCGCCAACAAGCACCGCACCATCATCGGCGACGACGTGCACGTGGGCAGCAACTGCGTGCTGGTGGCGCCGCTGACCATCGGCGCCGGCGGCACGGTGGGCGGCGGCTCGACGGTGACCAAGTCGACCGACCCGGGCGCGCTCACGATCGGGCGCTCCAAGCAGGTGAGCTTCGCGGACTGGAAGCGGCCTGTGAAGAAGCCGAAGGCGTGACCCACCCCCGAATCGTTCCGCGGGTGCCCACGAGATGCACTTCGGGTTCCTGCTATCTTTTTTCTAACGCGTCCATGGGGACGAGGGGTGCGAACTTCGAGCGTTTCAGGCTGAAGTACGCCTTGACGTTGCGCACGTTGGCATCCGCCGTGAACAGGCGCTGTTGCAGCGCCAGGTAGTCGGGCATGTCGCGCGTCGCGACGATCAGCACGAAGTCAGGCCCGGGCGACACGCGGTAGCACTGCTGCACGGCGTCGTCGGGCGCGACGCGCGCCTCGAAGGCGTCCAGCGCCTCGCTGCCCTGGCGGTCCAGCGAGATCTCCACCACCGCCTGCAACCCATGGCCCAGCAGGGGCGCGAGCTTGTCGGGCGAGAGCAAGGCGATGTCGCGCTCGACCAAGCCGGCGGCGCGCAGGCGCTGCACGCGGCGCAGGCAGGTGGGCGGCGAGAGGTGGAGGTCGGCTGCCAGTTGCTGGTTGGTCCGCGAGGCATCGCGCTGCAGGGCGTCGAGCAGGCGCAGGTCGATGGGGTCCAGCGAGATTGATTCCATGATCGGCGAGATTCTGGAGGAAAACTCCGGCGCCCGGCGTGGATGGCATCCGATTTCATGGATCGACGGGTATTGGAATGCGAGCGAGTGCAAAGCGCGCGCTCGACTCGTCTTCGTGCCGCAAAGTTGCAAGCCGGAAGTCGAATAGGACGAATGGCGCGCGCCGGATTTGACTTATTTCACGGAAAGCCCATTGGTAGTTCGAAAGTTCCTCTTTTGGACGTCATCGCGGTGCAACCGGGTCAACTTCGCCCTTAAAAAAGGCGTTCCGGGCCAGTGCCTACAACCCCCTCCGTGCCTATGAATCCTTGATTCCTCTCCCTCCCACGCGTTTCAAGCACACATAAAACTTCAATTTCAGGGACCCATGAACCGTACTTCTTCCAAACTGTCACACATCACCCGCGCGACAGCGGCCTGCATTGCCGCACTTGGTGCTGCCGCCACGGCGCAGGCGCAAACGGTGAAGCAGCCGCCTCCGGTGGCCGCTCCGGCGCCCGCCACGGCGCCTGTCACGCCGCTGGACAACCAGTGGCATGGCGGCATCTCGATCGGCGGGGCGGCCGCGTCGGGCAATGCCTCGACCCTCGTGCTGACGGCTGCGGCCGACGGCGTCAAGGCGACCGCGAAGGACAAGATCTCGCTGTGGGGCATCGCGAACTATGGCAGCAGCAAGAACAATGGCGTGAAGACGACCAACAACGACAGCCTGCGCCTGGGCGGCCGCTACGACTACAACCTGACGCAGAGCGTGTTTGCCTTCGGCACGGGCGAGGGTGAGACCAACAAGGTCGCCGGACTGCGTTCGCGCATTGGCGCCGACGTGGGCGCGGGCTATCACCTCCTCCAGACGCCGGACACCACTTTCGACGTCTACGCTGGTGTCGGTGCGGCAAACGTCCGCTACACGGATGGCCGGTCGGCCAGCGGCGCGGAACTGTTGTTTGGCGAGCAGTCGTCGCACCGGCTGAGTTCGACCACGACCTTCAAGCAACGCCTGGAGTTCCGCCCGGGCACTGGGGACCTGGGCGCCTTGACCACCTTCGACGCCGGATTGGCCACTGCCATCTCCGGCACCTGGACGCTCAATACCGGCGTGACCATTCGCCACGCCTCCAAGGTGCCGCTGGGCCGCAAGACCACTGATGCACTGCTCACGGTGGGCTTCGGCTACAAGTACTGAGAAGGGGTGAAGCTTTCTACTGCGGACGCCGATCTCGGGCCTGCGGTGCTCACTGCACGTGAGTGCAGTTCCGCGCCGCAGACCCGACCTCGGCGCCCTCGCTACGAAAGCTTCACCTCTTCTTCCCGCTGCCGATGTGAACTTGGTCCGCTTAGGCGGACCTTTTCACTAGCTCTGCGCTAGTGTTTGGATGATTATTCCGTATTTGTTGAGTTTTTGAAATAAATATCCATAAACTGGGATACATGGCAAAATAATTCAAATATTAGAGACTATTGAAATCATTATTTGACGCGAGGCGCCTACCATTCGCACCTTGGCAATCCTTCAAGGCAACTTCCTATGTGCGGCATCGTCGGCGCAGCATCCCATCGCAACATCGTCCCGGTCCTGGTCCAGGGCCTCCAGCGGCTTGAATACCGCGGTTATGACTCCTGCGGCGTGGCCGTCCATGCGGGCGGCCTGACGCGGGCGCGTACCACCTCGCGCGTGGCCGACCTGCTGACCCAGGTGCATGACGACAAGATTGAAGGCCTCACTGGCATCGCCCACACCCGCTGGGCCACGCACGGCGCGCCGGCGGTGCACAACGCGCACCCGCATTTCAGCCACGGCGCCGGCGAGGGCGCGGAAAAGGCCCGCCCGGCCCGCATCGCGATGGTCCACAACGGCATCATCGAGAACCATGAGCCGCTGCGTGCCGCGCTGCAGGCGAAGGGCTACGTCTTCCACAGCCAGACCGACACCGAGGTCATCGCCCACCTGATCGACAGCCTCTACGACGGCGACCTGTTCGAGGCGGTCAAGGCCGCGGTGCTGCAACTGCATGGCGCCTACGCGATCGCCGTGATCTGCCGCGACGAGCCGCAGCGCGTCATCGGCGCGCGCGCCGGCTCGCCGCTGATCCTGGGCGTGGGCAAGGACGGCACCGAGAACTTCCTGGCCAGCGACGCGATGGCGCTGGCCGGCGTGACCGACCAGATCGTCTACCTCGAGGAAGGCGACGTGATTGACCTGCAGCCGGGCAAGTACTGGATCGTCGACCGCGCGCACAAGCCGGTGACGCGCACCGTGCGCACCGTGCAGGCGCACAGCGGCGCGGCCGAGCTCGGCCCGTACCGCCACTACATGCAGAAGGAAATCTTCGAGCAGCCGCGCGCCATCGCCGACACGCTCGAAGGCGTGGTGGGCATCGCGCCGGAACTGTTCGATGGCGTGACGCACGATGGCAGCACCGGCGCCAGCGCGCACCGCGTGTTCAAGGAGATCGACAAGGTCCTGATCCTGGCCTGCGGGACCAGCTACTACAGCGGCTGCACGGCCAAGTACTGGCTGGAAAGCATCGCGAAGATCCCGACGCAGGTCGAGATCGCGAGCGAATACCGCTACCGCGATTCGGTGCCCGACCCCAAGACGCTGGTCGTCACGATCACCCAATCTGGCGAGACCGCCGACACGCTGGCGGCGCTGAAGCATGCGCGCAGCCTGGGCATGGAGCAGACGCTGACGATCTGCAACGTGGCCACCAGCGCGATGGTGCGCGAATGCAAGCTGGCCTACATCACGCGTGCCGGCGTCGAGATCGGCGTGGCCTCGACCAAGGCCTTCACGACGCAGTTGGCAGGCCTGTTCCTGCTGACGCTGGCGTTGGCGCAGGCCAAGGGCCGGCTGAGCGATGCGGATGAAGCGCAGTACCTGCAGGAGATGCGGCACCTGCCGGTCGCGTTGCAATCCGTGCTGGCGCTGGAGCCGCAACTCATCAGCTGGTCGGAAGACTTCGCGCGCAAGGAAAACGCGCTGTTCCTCGGCCGCGGGCTGCACTATCCGATTGCGCTGGAAGGTGCGCTCAAGCTCAAGGAAGTGACCTATATCCATGCCGAGGCCTACGCCGCGGGCGAACTGAAGCACGGCCCGCTGGCGCTGGTGACCAGCGAGATGCCGGTCGTGACCGTGGCGCCCAACGATGCGCTGCTGGAGAAGCTCAAGAGCAACCTGCAGGAAGTGCGGGCGCGCGGCGGCGTGTTGTATGTGCTGGCCGATGGCGACACGAAGATCGAGAGCAGCGAAGGCGTGCATGTGATTCGCATGCCGGAGCACTACGGCGTGCTGTCGCCGCTGCTGCATGTGGTGTCGCTGCAGTTGCTCGCGTATCACACGGCGTGTGCGCGTGGCACGGATGTGGACAAGCCGCGCAACCTGGCCAAGAGCGTCACGGTGGAGTGAGCATGGAACTGCGCTCGGGGGGAAGAGCGGGCCCGCGGTCCGCGTCGTCGTCCAGGCCCGTGACCAGTTGGGCGAAACGCCCCTGTGGTGCCCGCGCACAGAAAAAATCTGGTGGATAGACATCGAGCGTCGCAGGCTGCAGTCCTTCGACGAAAGCACCGGCCAGCACGACATCCACCGCTTCGACAACAGCACCTTCCTGGGAAGCCTGGCCTTGCACCGCCGGGGCGGATTCGTCGTGGCGCTCGACAACAGCCTGCACCGCTTCGAACCTGCCAACACGTCGCTGGAGCACATCGTCGACGTGGAACCCGCCGGCAATGGCACGCGGCTGAATGACGGCCGATGCGACCGTCGCGGTCGCCTGTGGATCGTGAGCGTCCGGCGGTCCCACCTTGCGCCTTCCGCGGCACCCTTAGAGGATGGCGTCCACCTATTTTTGGCGGACACCTATGCATCCCAATAGCTCCAATCGCCGGGTCCACAGTGCCGAGTTCAAGGCGCGGGTCTTGGCCGAGTGCCGGCAGCCCGGCACGTCGGTCTCAGCCGTGGCCATCGCACATGGCTTGAATGCCAACGTCGTGCGCAAGTGGCTCACGGGCCGCGGTCTCAAGCGCATGAGCGTCGCTGCGCCGGCGGCCAGTGGCGCCGCGCCCGCTCTGCAGTTCGTCCCTGTGGAGTTGCCACGGTCTGAGTGCGTGGTCGCCACCCCAACATCCCAGTCCGAGATCCGCATCGAGCTCCAGCGCGGCGGCCTACACGTGAAGCTTGAGTGCGCTGCCAGCGCAGGCGCGCTGTATGCCGCGCAATTGCGCGCCTTAGCCGAAGCGCTGTGCGCCGTCTAAGGAGCCTGCCCGTTGATCCGCATTGATTCGCTGTGGCTGTGCACCCAGCCGCAGGACATGCGTGCCGGCGCCGACCGGTTGCTCAACATCGTCGTCAACACCGTCGGCTCGGCGCACGCGCACCACGGCTACCTGTTTGCCAACTTGCGCGCCACGCGCATCAAGCTGCTCGTGCACGACGGGTTCGGTGTGTGGTGCGCCACGCGCCGCCTGCACGCGGGTCGCTTCGTCTGGTTGGAGCGTGCGCCAGGGCAGGCTCCAACGCTGCAGTTGACCGCGCAGCAGTTCGAAGCCCTGGCGGTGGGTCTGCCCTGGCAACGCTTGGGCGAGCTCAGCGTCATCAGTCGAACCTGAGTGCTGGGCGCTGACAGCCCAGTGCCGCCGTTGACATCGCATCTGCGGATGCGCAGCACGTCCCCACTCGTGCAACATACCGAGCATGCTCGGCGACACCGCTTCCCCCCGGATCGACATGGCGCAACTGCCGCCAGAGGCGGTGGCGCTGATCACTGGGTTGCATCAGAAGGTGCAGGCCCAGGCGCGGGAGATCGCCTGGCGCGACGCCAAACTCGAGAAGATCAACTTCGAGCTTGCCCGTCTCAAGCGCTGGAAGTTCGGTGCCAAGACCGAGGCTATGACGGCTCAGCAGCGCACCCTGTTCCACGATGCGCTGGCAGAGGACGAGGCCAGCCTGCAGGCGCAACTCGCCGCATTGCAGCGCGGCCTGCCCGAGGCGCCCAAGACGCCGAAGGCACCCCCTCGTAAGCCGCGCCGCCAGGCGCTGCCCGAGCATCTGGAGCGCGTCGAGCATCGCCACGAACCTCAGGACACCACCTGCCAGAACCCTGAGTGCGGCTGGCCCATGCACCGCGTCGGCGAG